>JAUCSE010000062.1 GCA_030445275.1 Mucilaginibacter sp. | reverse complement strand
TACCTGTGTTGCGCGCTTTCCTATTCGCTTGTCTCCAAAGACTCCTTCAAAATCAGGGTTAGAATGGATTGCTTCCGTCATCCCGTAAAAGTCCAACTTTTTCTTAAACTTATGTACACACAGTAGCTCCAAAGGAGAGAGCTGGGTGCGGTTCGTTTTTATTTCCTGCATCCAAAAGATAAATCTTATTTTGCGTTCATATCATTGGCAATTATGCAAGCATATATTTTAGGTATCGATATAGGCACAGGCAGCACCAAGGCGGTGGCGTTTACATTAACCGGCGAGGCTTTGGGTGTGGTACAAAACCACTATCCTATAAACAACCCCGAACCAGGTTACAGTGAACAGGATCCTAATTTAATCTGGAATGCTTTTGTTAAATGCCTGCAGGATATTACAGCTAAAATAGGTTATGCACCGGAGGCCATAAGTTTGAGCAGCGCCATGCACAGTATTATCCCCGTTGATGAAACGGGCATTCCATTATCTCCAATGATTACCTGGGCTGATGCCCGGAGCGAAAATATTGCACAAGATCTGAGAGAATCTGCACAAGGAGAGGAGATCTACCACATTACCGGTACACCGATACATGCCATGTCGCCACTATGCAAGCTTATCTGGTTACGAACTAATAAGCCTGAACTGTTTGTCCAAACGCATAAGTTTATATCGATAAAGGAGTTTATCTGGTTCAAATTGTTTAATAGCTTCCAGGTTGATTATTCCATTGCTTCGGCAACGGGTCTGTTTGATGTTTTAAAGCTTAAATGGAGTACTGCGGCTTGTGCACTGGCAGGCATAAGTGCTGATAAACTATCAAAACCAGAAAATACTACCTATTATCGTAATGATCTGGATGCGGCAACAGCAACGTTGTTGGGCATCCCTCAAAAAACAAACTTTATTATTGGAGCCAGCGATGGATGCTGCGCTAATTTGGGCAGCCATACTACTGGGCCGGGCATTGCAGCCCTAACCATTGGTACCAGCGGTGCGGTGCGTATTACCAGTCCAAAGCCTGTTTACAACTTTGAGGGTATGACTTTTAACTACCTCCTTAATGAGCATACCTTTGTAAGCGGTGGGGCAGTAAACAATGGCGGCATAGCTATTAACTGGGTACTCAAAAACTTTTTGCAAAAGGAAAAGCTAACCGAAGCCGATTATGATGAGCTATTTAACACCATAGAAACCGTACCCGCAGGTAGCGATGGTTTAATATTTTTACCCTATTTATATGGCGAACGCGCACCGATCTGGGATACCAAAAGCAGCGGAACGTTTTTTAATATCAAGTCGGCCCATACCCGCTCTCATTTTTTGAGAGCCGCCCTGGAAGGGGTATGTTTTGCCTTGTACGATGTACTTAAAACGGTAGAAGATGCTTCTGTGAACATTACACAGGTTAACATTAGCGGTGGCTTTGTAAGCTCGGACACGTGGACTCAGATTCTGGCAGATATTACCGGGAAAAAACTGATAGTGTTACAGCCCGAAGATGCATCGGCAGTGGGCGCTATTTATCTGGCGATGCAGGTGCTGCATCCCAAAAGCTACGAACAGTTAACACATACCAGTGGCGAAACCATTATTGAACCAAACAAGCAAAATCATAAACGGTATAGCAAATTATTTGGAGTGTATAAAAAACTGTACCGTAATTTAAAGGAGACTATGCACCTGATGCATAGTTTGGATATATAATAGGAATATTATTTTAACCAGAATGGTTATTAAATCTATACCCGTTGGACAAAAAGAACCATAGATCCTATCTCTATCTGTGGAATGCACTCAGCATAAATAAGTGCAGTTGGATTAATAATAATATTTAGGTAACAAACAATACATGATTTTTTCTGTAATTTAGTATATAACCTAAATCCTTCAAAACCTAAATTTCTTTACCTAAAAACCGAATTAAAATGAAACTTACAAAAGTATTTGCTATTGTACCTATTTTGGCAATGTCATTATTGGTATCCTGCGGTGTTAAAGACGCGGATATTCAGGCTAAAGTTACTGAAACGCTAAAGGCAGTTCCGGGTGTTAGCGCCGAGGTAAAAGATGGTGTATTGACGCTTAGCGGCAATGTGCCGGATGATGCTGCTAAAACAGCCGCTGAAACTGCTGTAAAAGCAGAGAAAGGCGTAAAAAGTGTTGTGAATAATATTACAGTAACTCCTGCTACGCCTGCTGCCGCAGCTCCTATTACTATTTCTCCTGATGAAGTACTGACTAAAGCAGTGGTTGATGCTACCAAAGATTACCCAGGTGTAACGGCAGCTGTAAAAGATGGTGTTATTTCTTTAAAAGGCACATTGACTGTTGACAAATGGAAAAGGCTTAAAATGTCATTGGATGCATTAAGTCCTAAAAAGGTGGATGCCTCAGGTATAAGTATAGCGAAGTAATTATTATTCAGTAGTATAAAATATAAAACCTATGTTACAAGAAAAATATAAAGAGTTAATAGACTCTGCGCAATCATCAGGCGTTGCACAATTGCAAGTGCAGGAAATTGATAACGTACTTCATATTGAGGGCGAAGCGCCTTCGGGAGCTGTAAAAGACCAGCTTTGGGACATTTACAATAAAATTGATCCCAACTTTCTGACCGGAGATCTGGTACTCAACGTAAATGTAGCTACAGCGGTAGAAGGATCAAAAGTAAAAGTTGTTACAGATTCATCGAACCTCAACATCCGTAAAGGTCCGGGAACCGATCAGCCGATAGTTGGCAAAGCCGCCCATGATGAAGTCATTACATTAGTAAACAAGTCTAACGATCAGTGGTGGTTAGTACGCACTAATGACGGAGAAGAAGGTTATTCTTATGCTCAATATTTACAACCTGTAGAATAAGCTTTTATTTAAATTAAAAGAGGCCGCTTAATTTTGGCGGCCTCTTGTGTTTTACAATACGTGGGTAGAATACATAATAGGGGTATTATACTAATGAAAGTTTAGCCTCACCTACGTCCTCTCCAAAGGAGAGGACGTAGGTGAGGCTAAATTGTTTTAAGCCCTTCTCTTTTGGAGAAGGGTTGGGATGAGGCTTTAACTGGAATGGTTGTTAAAAGGATCAGCAAAGTGCTTGCCGCCTAAAAAATCCTGGAGTTCGGCATCGGTTATCAAACAATGATTAAGCTCTTCTGCCAGCATTTCTTTATTTAGGTGTTCGCCAATAAATACCAGTTCGTTATGACGGTCACCAAAATCTTTCGACCAATCCTTTTCAATCAGTTCGCGGTTTTCTACAAAGTCATGGAATTTGATGCGTTGTTGATAAGGCATACTTGCCCACCAAACTCCGGCATTCTCCAGGCGTGATGAACCACCTGCCTGCGAAAAATTGAGGGCATCATCAGGTGCGGATGCTATCCAGAATAAACCTTTGGAACGGATGATATTCTGCGGAAAATCATGATGCAGGTAATTATAAAACCTTTCAGGATGGAAAGGCTTTTTAGCTCTGAATACCGTTGAGCTGATACCATATTCCTCCGTTTCGGGCGTGTGTTCGCCATTTAGTTCTTTTATCCAGCCTGCAGATTGTGACGCTTTATCAAAATCAAACAAACCTGTGTTCAATATCTCGGCAGGATCAATTTTGCCAAATTCGGTATGTATTATTTTAGCTTCCGGATTTAGTTTGGTGATCACCGCCTCCAGCACTTTCACTTGTTTGGCCGATGCCAGATCGGTTTTGTTGAGTAGGATCACATTGGCAAACTCAATTTGATCGGTAAGCAGATTAACAATGGTACGGCGATCATTCAGATCATCAACCAGGTGGCGGTTAAGTAACAGTTCAGAACTGCCAAAATCCTTATAAAAGTTAAAGCAATCAACCACCGTAACCATGGTATCCAGCACCGAAAAACGACTCAGGTCGATACCAGCGTCTTCATCAGCAAAATTAAATGTTTGGGCAATGGGGATAGGTTCTGATATACCTGTACTTTCAATCAGCAGGTAGTCAAACCGGCCTTCTTTAGCCAGTTTCTCTACTTCTATCATCAGATCCTCGCGCAGCGTGCAGCAAATACAACCGTTGCTCATTTCTACCAGTTTCTCCTCGGTCCGGGAGAGCGTTTTTTGGCTGGCTACAAATTGAGCGTCAATATTCACTTCGCTCATGTCATTAACTATAACGGCCACTTTTAGGTTCTGCTTATTGTGCAGTATATGATTTAGTAAAGTTGTTTTACCGCTGCCCAAAAAACCGCTCAATACGGTTACAGGTAATTTCTTATCCATCTGCAATTATTTTATGCAAACATAGCAGATTTAAATATTAAATGCAATTATGTTGCATTTAAATTAATACAACATAAATTCTTCTTACCAAGCTGATTGCGCAGCTTAATTACCTGTCTAATACTTTAACAAAGCGGTATAAACAATAAACTATAACGGGAGCGGCAAGTACATCCAGGGTATAATGAATGTGTTGTATCAACAGTAGGAACATTACCGCAATGGCTGCAATAAAGGCAATGATCTTATCATTTCTTTTTTCAAGATTAAGGTATATAAGTACCATGGTTGAAGTGTGGCCCGAGAAGAAAAGATCTTTAGTAATGGCAGCATGACCATAAAAATAGCTTGAAAGGGGATCAACCAATGGTATCAAACCGGCCGGAGGATCAAGTGTTACCAACGTAAGCGATATGAAGCGGGCTATGCAAACCAGTACCAATGTCCAGATATAGGTATTACAGATAGCCGGTTTGTAAAAGGCCCTGACCGCCATTAATAGGCCCATGCCCCATATTATTGCAAAAATAGGTACCGATACATCATAGGCAGGTAAGTGTGCCAGTACCCAGTCATTAAGTACCGGGCCGTTCCTGGTTTCAATACTCCTGAAAAAGGAAGGCATAATATTGATAATGGCTACTATCAGTATAGTGCCAATCAGTAATTTGATGCGTTTTAAACTGGTATTATATGCATCCAGCCAGTTTTGTTTTAATTTATATAGTGCTGTAATGGCCACGGTTTATAAAGGATAATGATTGCAAAAATAATTATTGACTTCAATATTAAGCAGTTGTTACGAAATAGTTAAAATAGAATTTGACAAAAATAGGAATAAAAATAATGCAATTGTGTTGCATTATGATTTACATTTGCATATGGATTTTCAGAAAACATCTTCCCGGCTTGATCATATCGGTATTACAGCATCAATCTTATGCGCTATGCATTGCGCGGTAGTGCCAATACTGTTCACGAGTTTGCCATTATTGGGACTAGGTTTCCTGGCCAATACATGGGTAGAGTGGGGGATGATTGTTTTAGCTTTAACAATAGGCGGGTACTCGATAGGTTTATCTTATCTGCGCATACACCGTCGATCACTACCCTTAATTTTGTTGATATCGGGTTTTGGAATTATTATGTTAGGGCATACTTTTATAAATGGCTGGGTCGAGGCGATAATAGTTCCTGTTGGCGGATTGCTTATTGCCACCGCACATTTTGTGAATTACAAGTGTACAGGGACTTGCAGGCATAACCCCACCCAACCCTCCCCAAAGGGGAGGGCTTTAAACAAAAAGCTTTATTCTTAGGAGGATCTATAGGTGATTACTTTAATTGTTTATGATTTATGTTGAAGCCTTGTTTTTGAGAAAGGTTTGGATAGGGTAAAATTTAAACCTTATTGTAAACCGTCGGTTATTCTTGTTAAATTTGTATCTTTTATTAATCAATTAAATGGCACAAACCCGCAATAATTTTCATTTTGAAGATTTGCTGAACAAGCATCATTTAAAAAAAACTGCCCCGCGACTCAGGGTTTTATCAATGATGTCGTCAAGAAATACTGCAACTTCGCAACCTGATCTGGAAAGCGTAATGAACGATATTGATAGGGTAACGCTTTACCGTATCCTGAACGCATTTGAAGAAAAAGGCATTATCCATAAAATATTTGATTTAAATGGCACCGCCAATTATGCGTTATGTTCATCCAGTTGCGATGAGGGACATCATCACGATGAGCACCTGCATTTTAACTGCACCAATTGCAAAAACGTTTATTGTTTAGATGATATGCACCTGCCTGCTATAAACCTGCCTGCCGGGTTTGAACCAACAGGTTTTACCTTATATGCTACCGGCCTGTGCCCCAAATGCAGTAAAAAGACGGCTAAGAAATGATTCTCCTTAATTCATGGTTTTGGCGTACAGCTGCCATTAACTGCATACTTATATTATTATGCCTTTGTTCATTTGCCCAGGGCGGGGATACTATACCTGCAACTTCTACCTTTAAGTTTAAAACCATCATTATTGATGCCGGGCATGGGGGCAAGGATTCGGGTGCCAAAGGCTCTTACTCGAACGAAAAGGCAGTAACATTGTCCATAGCTAAAAAACTCAAGGCGGCTATTGATTCGCAGATTACGAATGTTAGTACCATAATGACCCGTACTGATGATACCTTTATTCCGCTCAATCAACGTTCGGCTATTGCTAATCAGAATCACGGAAACCTGTTTATCTCTATACACTGTAATTCATCACCCGAGGGCAATTCCCCGTCGGCACATAAACGGAAGGGTGTTTTATTGTTGGTTTATGGTTTCCATAGGCTAAAGGAGCAGGAAGAGGCCGTGCGCGAAAACTCATCCATATTTATTGAAAAGGATTACAAGCAAAATTATGAAAGCTACGATGAAAGCGATCCATCCAATCTTATCATACTAAATGCTTACATACAAAAATACCGCAAGCAAAGCATCCTCTTTGGCGATCTGCTAAACACGGAATTTGAAGACACTAATGGCCGCGAAAGCGCCGGGGTAAAAGAACAGGGTGTGTTAGTTTTGGCCCACAGCGCTATGCCAGCTGTATTGATAGAAACCGGATTTATTAACAACCCGGAGGAAGAGGACTACCTGAACTCCAATGATGGACAAAACGAAATTGTACAATCCATTATCAGGGCTATTAATAATTACCGTAAGGCTATAGGGGCATTGTAGCCAAACATCTTTCTAAGAAATGTCATTTCGATAGAGCTAGGGAAGGAATGAGAGAGGCGCGAAGGAGAAATCTTATACTTCAAACGTGATTGCTATGCAAAGGTCGTATGAAAGATTGAATAAGATTTCTCTCTATCGTTCGAAATGACATACCTTTTTGTTTGGTTTAGCTACACATTACTTTATTATACCTTTTCGGCATAAACAACTATATTCGGCTTTATAACAAAATGCCGATGATAAACCTGTTCTATTTCCGTAAATCAGCTTTAAAAACCTTGTGTAGCACACTATGCTGCTGGATGCTTATTAACTATGCAAACGCGCAAATTAAAGAACAGGGAATTATACCACAGCCATTTAAAGTAGAGAAAACGAAGGCAGTATTCAACTTTACGCCATCAACCAGTATTTCTTTAGGTGAGGGTATTGATATCAATAATCTGATATTCTTTAATCAGTATTTTCAATCCCTTTCCGGATATCAATTAAAGGTCAATAAGAAAGCTACTATCAACTTAAACATTGATTCAACAAAAGTTACACAACCAGAAGGTTATATATTATGGGTAACCGCAAAGCAGATCAGTATTACCGGACATGATCAGGCTGGTGTGTTTTACGGTTTGCAATCACTGGTTCAATTGCTGCATAAAGCCAACGGGAAAATAACCGTGCAGGGTACTGCTATTGAAGATCATCCCCGTTTTGCTTACCGTGGCATGCACCTGGATGTAAGTCGCCATTTTTTCAAGGTAGAAGCCATCAAAAAATGGATAGATCTGCTGGCACTATACAAGATCAATACGTTTCACTGGCACCTGACCGACGACCAGGGCTGGCGCATCGAAATAAAAAAATACCCATTATTGCAAGGTATCTCAGCATATCGCGATGAAACCATTATCGGACATAAAAAGGATAGTCCACACCGTTTTGACGGCAAACGTTATGGAGGCTATTATACACAGGAGGAAGTTAAAGCCGTAGTAAAATATGCCATGGAAAGGCATATCAACATTATTCCTGAAATTGAAATGCCGGGCCATGCCTTGGCTGCACTGGCTGCATATCCACAATTGGGCTGTACCGGCGGTCCGTATAAAACGGCTACTTACTGGGGCATTTTTGATGATGTATATTGCGCCGGAAACGAGGAAACTTTTACCTTTTTACAAAATGTATTGGATGAAGTACTGCCGCTTTTCCCATCAAAATATATACATATAGGTGGCGATGAATGCCCAAAAACAAAGTGGAAAGCCTGTCCTAAATGCCAGCAACGCATCAAAGATGAGCATTTGAAGGACGAGCATGAGCTGCAAAGCTATTTCATAGGCCGCATGGAGAAATACTTGAACAATAAAGGCCGGCAGATCATTGGCTGGGACGAGATACTGGAGGGGGGCCTTGCCCCGGGCGCTACCGTAATGAGCTGGACAGGTGAAGAGGGTGGCATAGCAGCCACCAAGCAGCACCATAATGCCATCATGACGCCCGAAAAATATGTTTATCTGGATTATTATCAGTCGCTTTATCCCAGTGAACAGTTAGCAGGTGGTGGATATACACCTTTAAGCAAAGTGTACAACTATGAGCCGATAACCCAGGAGCTTAGCGGCGATGAAGCCAAATATATTAAAGGTGTACAAGCCAATGCCTGGAGCGAATACATGGCCAGCCCTACCCAGGCCGAGCGTCAGTTGTTTCCTCGGATGCTGGCCCTGGCCGAAATTGCATGGACGGCTAAAGAAAACAAAAGCTATCCTAACTTTTTGAAGCGATTGCGTTATGAACAGCCTTTGTTAAAAATCCTTAACATCAATGCTGCTAATACCTTTGATGAAATTACAGATCAGGTTACCGAATCGGCTGATCGTCAGGTGCAATTGAACTTGATGAGCACCCTGCCCGGCGGACAGATCTATTATACTACCAATAGTACTGTTCCGGGTTTAAAGAGCAAAAAGTATAATAAGTACATTATCGTTACTGCATCTGGTAAGATTAAAGCTGCTGTGTTTAACGGAGCGAAGCAGTACGGGCGTGTATATGAAAAAAGTTTTGATGTAGATAAAGCAATCGGCAAAAACGTAACCTTAACCAACCAGCCGCAGGGGGGCTACAATCCAGGTAATACATTTGGATTGGTGAACGGGGTTTTCGGTAGTAAATTATATAACGATGGGCAATGGTATGGTTTCAATGGTGATGATCTGGAAGCAGTAGTTGACCTGGGATCGGTACAAAAAATATCACAACTGGGCATTAACATACTAAAATATCATTGGCAAAAAATGTGGGAGCCGCAGCTGCTAACCTTTGAAACGTCGGCAGATGGAAAAACCTATACTGAAGTGTATCGCCAAACGGCCTTTAATGATAATGGAATCAATGAGGTTAGAGCAAATATTACTCCTGTACAAGCCAGATATATTAAGGTAAAAGGTATCAATAAAGGTATTATTCCACCTGGTGAGTACATTGCCGGGGCTAAAGCCTGGTTAATGGTTGATGAGCTGATTGTCAATTGAAATCTGCACACCTGCACATCAATCATCTGTTCCACATTTTTTTTCCTACTTTTATACCAAACACAAATGCGTGCGTTATGTTGAAATAACAAGATGTTTAATATGATGTTATTTTACGCAGTCAGCACCGCAAGTACAAGTATTCAATGAGCAAAGTATTTACAATAACCGAGGGTTTGGAAAATATGGGGGCTTTGCGAACGGGCGGGCAAGGCTCAGTTTATAAAGGCAGGCGTTATGGCCCCATCATTACCGCGGTAAAATTATTACCTACCCCAATACACACCGAAAGTACCGACGATAAGAACTTCCGCAATTTTCAGAACGAGGTTGAAAAGCTAAAAAAGGTAAATGAAGAACCTAATCCCAATGTAGTTAAAATTTTAAATTCAGGTATTACAGAAAGCGGTTCATTCCCTTTTATCGAAATGGAGTTTATTGATGGCCCTGATCTGGAGGACCTGTTAAAGCCGCCGCACGAGGCCATTTTTACCATCAAAGAGATCATTAAACTGGCCGACCAGTTGGCTAACGCTTTATCGCATTGCCATAAAGTATCGGTAAAACATGGCGATATCAAGAGCAATAATGTAAAGTTTAATATCCATACGGGCAATTATGTACTGTTGGATTTTGGTTTGTCGGCGATGTCTGATGATCAGCGGCGCACCAGTATCAGGCATGCCGGGGCCATTGAGTTTATGGCACCAGAGCAAAACGAAGGCTTGATGTATTTCCAGACGGATGTATACAGTTATGGCATCATACTATATGAACTGATAGCCGGACAGGTGCCGTTCACACTGCGAGACAATGGCGAAACCGCCCGTAACGCAGTGATGCTGGCCCATATGGAAACGCCGGTGCCCGATGTAATGGAATTGCGTAAAAGCAATTTACCCGAAAGCTGGAGCGATAAAAAGAAGGAACATGAAATGCTGGTACCGGCATGGCTGTTACAATTAGTGGCCAAATGCCTGGAGAAAGCTCCTGAAAACAGGTTCCCTAACGGTATTGAGCTTCAGGATACTCTGATGCACAGCAGTATTGCCGCAGTAAGTGGTAACCAGGAAGATGATACCTGGAACGCTTCGGTATTGTTGAAAGAGAACGAACGCTTGCAGGGCTTGCTTTTGTATTACCAGGAGGCCGAAAACAATAAAAGCCAGCCTGAACCAACTGCTGGTGCTGATAAGCTTGTTGACAATGGCAAACAGGTAAAAATGTCAAAACCAATATTTGTGTTGTTTATGATCTTGCTATGCGGTTTTACTGTTTTTTCGGCAGTGGTCATGAGTAAGTTTGGCGACAAGATATTACATGGTATATCCAGTCGTTTTTCTAAAACAGCGAAAAAGCCAACAGATACCGTTAAACGTACCATCAATCCGCCCAAAACAGCTGACCCTGTTACCCAGGATACAACGCCGGCTACTGATCAGGAATCAGGCATACCGCCAGATGTTGATGAACAAGCCGATTCGATATTGAGGGGCATGAAATACAAAAAAACGGGAGCACAGGAACCACAGTTTTATCGCGATAGCGCTAAAACAAAGGATACCTCCAATGTGAAGTTTTAATTAGGATAACGTTAACCAGTTGATAGAAAAAATATAACTGAATGGAATCAAAATCAACGTTTTGGCAAAGAATAGGGTTGCAGGACTGGTTTCTGCCCAATGGAAAACCTGCAAATGCCGCGGCTGCAACTATTAAGGCACTTACTCCTGATGATGTTTATCTGTACATTATCGAAAAATTTAAGGAATCAATCGGTCAGCTGTCATTTGCTGATCGGGTGGTGTTTTACCACGAATATATTATCAGCTTTAATGAAGAAGATTATCTGGATTTTATCAATAACAGGTCGGGACTTTTCGGCATCATCGTACATGAATCGGTAAAAAAGTTTTATGAACTGTTGCGTGAACATGAGGAAGTTGGTAAAAAGGTAGAACCATCCAGCTCAAAATGGGTATTCAGACTGGTTTCTCACCCCGATTATGCCAAAGGCGATAAAGGTTTTATAGGCAAGCTGTTGCCAGGCAGTAATAAAAAGGAAGAGAACCTGCGCGTAACGTTTATTCCCCGGCATACAGGTGTGGCGCAAACGCTGGATATCAGCAATGATATTCTGAAAGGCTTTACTTACTACAGCGAGGGCTACTATGAACTGCCTTACGCTAATGATTTGCATTATAACGAAAAGGAAATAGCAAAACCCGGCGAAAAAGTATTGGCCCGGTTAGACACCATTATGCCCGATAAGCAATTTGTGGGCCGTAAGGTGGAGTACCTGATGAAAGACGATGACATCGTGGTATCAGGCAATGATGAAATCCGCGAGGAACAGGCTGTGTTTAAAGTGCCGAGCGATTGGGTGAATACACCGCACCTGCGTATCCGCCTTAATAAAGCCGATGGCAAGCTCTACCTGTCGTCATTTGGCGAGCGTACCCTGATCAATGAACAGGAAGTAAGCCAGAGCGATGTAAACTCGCCGCAATGGGTCGAGCTGCCTTTTAATTCTAAAATATTACTGAATGGTATCATAGGCATCAACATATTTAAACCCGAAGCATAATGTCACAAGTATTATCATTTGGGCTGTTAGCAATATGTGTTTTATTATTGATAGCGCATTTTATCGACATAAAAAATTCCAGTAAAAACCATGGCAAATAATTTTTTCGGAATAACAGATATTGGTAAGCAAAGGGATAATAATGAGGATACCTTTATTGCCCAGAAAGCCCTCGATGGCAATTTTATCATCGCTTGCGTAATTGATGGCGTAGGTGGTTATGTAGGGGGCGAGGTTGCTGCCGATATTGCACGCGAATGCATATTGAAGGAGCTATCATATATTGCCGGTGATATTGTCCCGCTATTGGTGAATACTATAGCTATTGCCAACGAAAAGATCTACAAGAAAAAACTGGAAGATAAAAAACTGGAAAACATGGCCTGCGTATTAACGCTGGCTGTAATTGATATTCAGAATAACCAGTTTTATTATGCTCACGTCGGGGATACCCGGCTATATTTGTTGCGCGATAATTCTCTTATCAAAATATCAAAAGACCATTCTTTCGTTGGTTTCCTGGAAGATTCAGGCAGGCTTACGGAAGAAGCCGCTATGGATCATCCTAAGCGTAACGAAATTAACAAGGCTCTGGGCTTTAATCCGCAGATATCAAAAGATCCTGATTTTGTGGAAACCGGACAATCACCATTTTTACCCGGCGATACCCTGCTGGTTTGCAGCGACGGACTTACCGATTTGGTTGATAAAAAGTTGATAACAGCTATACTAACCGGTAATGATTCCATACAGGATAAAGGCCAGAAGTTAATAGATGCCGCCAATAGTAAAGGTGGAAAAGATAACGTGACCGTTGTGCTGGTACATAATGATAAAGCGCCGCGCCAGCATAGCGCTACCCGGCCCGTGGCTGTCACTGCCAAAGTGGTTGATGAATTTGTTGACCCGCTGGCGCAACCTAAATTGCCTGCCGGCCCATCAAAAGTGCCTGTAAAACAAAAAAACAACCGGGGTAGCATGGCCATGCTCTTCATATTGCTGATACTGGCTGTCGGTGGCTTTTTATGGCAGTTTTGGCTAAATTATCAATTAAAGCAAACCCCGGTAAAGACAGCTGTTGTACGGATAAAGGTGAAAAATGCAGAAGAAATAAAGCTGCAGGATACCATCAACAAATTAAAAGGCCATACCCTGATACTTTCTGATGCTGATTTTAAACAACCCATTGTATTGAGCGATACCCTGCATATTAAGCAGGATAGCCTGTACATTAAAGCTAAGGGAGGCATCATATTTAAACGCGATTCCGCTTATAATGGCCCGGGAATATTCCTTGCTGCTAACACTAAATATATAGTGCTGGATAGCATAGCCTTTGAAGGCTTTAAAGTGGCTGTTGCTACCCATAATGACGCGCTGGTATTAAAACACGTGATATTTAATAATTGTGCCGTACCCGTGCAAACCTCCTATGTATTTCCTTATAACAAATATGTTTCGGGTAGATTGTTTGGTGGCATGTTTAAGATAGATACCTTGATAAAAACTACGAAATAAATAATGGATCAGGGTATACCGAAGGCACCAGGCAGAAGATTGGAGCGGCTGTTTTTATTGCTGACCGGCATTGTGCTGGCCATACTGTTTGGCAAGCTTTATTTTGTACTGCAACAAAAATTTGTCGACGTTGATAAACGGCTTAAAGATGGTACCATTGTAAACCTGAATGCACCAAATACCGCTAGAAATGTAGCCGAACTATTAAAAAAAGGCTATTATTTTGATGATCCTAAAGATGTTGATTATATCCGGACAACTATTGCCAGCAAAGCCAATGCCGGGCAGGAGTTTGATAATGCAGGCGAGATCAATAAACACAAATATTATGTAAATGCCGATGATGCCTTTGAAAATGGCGGTGAATCATTCAAAAAAAGAGTAATAGTATCCCGTTCACTTTTGGGTTATACCGGCGATGATTCTGTTAGATTTACACAGGAAAAAAATCATCAGCCACAAATACCTTCACAAATTGATCTTGGTCTTGGCGAGTATAGTATTAAAGGCACCATTAAACATAAAGAACAACCTGTTGGTGGTGTATTGATACGTTTGGCTATGATACTACCCCAGGATAGTATTTACAGCGACGAAGAAACCGGGGCAAAAGGCTCAACCACACAAGCCAGTAATACCTATAAAAAGATCTATGTTGTTAATGCCGATAAAAAACGCCAGCTGCAATCGCTGACCGCTTTTGCGCGTACCGATGCCGGTGGTAATTACGAGTTTAAGAACCTGCCTACAGGCAAAGCTTTTGAATTATTGCCTTTACAGCCAGGTTTTGAGTTTGGTCGGTCGCAGGGTGTGGTAGAGCTGAATGGTGATAAAAAGATCAATTTTTTCCAATCGCCGCACAGCATCAAGTTATTATCAACCCGCGATTTTAATATTCTCAAAAAAGAAGGTGCCTTCATTGTTCGTACACAGGATGATTTTAATAAATGGTACTGGATAATTGTAGGGAGCTTTTTTGTTGGATTCCTGATCATTCATTTGCTGCTCAGTAGTAGTTACCCACAGGCTGATCAATTGATATTACCCCTGGTTATGCTGTTGACAGGTATCTCATTCCTCACCTTATTATCTTTACAAGACCCCTTGCGAGATAGGTTTTTAGCTAAAGATACACTGGTTTATTTAGGTATTGGTGTGGCTGGTATTTGCATATTGCAGTTTTTTAACCTCCGTCGCCTTAATGCCGATTCTACTTTATACCGGTTATTGTTTTTTAAGCGTGCCCGAAGCGCGGCCAATGGCTGGCCCTGGGCTATAGTAGCCATGGCTTTATTGTTTAGTACTATTTTATTTGGCACCGGGCCCGAAGGTAGCGGGGTAAAGGTGAACCTGCTGGGTGTTCAGCCCAGCGAGATTGTGAAATATTTGATCATGATATTCCTGGCCGGCTTTTTCGCTGCTAACGAAAAGTTTATAAGTCAGTATGCCAGCTGGAACAAACGCTGGTCGTTCTTTTCTTTCGCGCTGATAGCCACGGTGGTTACGCTGTTGCTGTTTTTAGTTCTGGGCGATTTGGGCCCGGCCATGGTGATCTGTTTTACATTCATCATCCTGTTCTCCTTTTCTCGCGGCGACTTCCTGTACATGGCTGGCTTTGTAATACTATTTGTACTGGCCACCTGGTTTTTTGACAATGTTTGGTTCAGTGTTTTGATCACCTTTGGAACGCTGGGCTTAGTTGCCTTCTTTAAACCTCGGCTACTTAGCGAATCGGCATTGATGGCGCTCATCGTGATCACCGCCTTTTTAACCATTGATAAAATACCAGGACTGGATAAAATTATCCCCGGTCCGGTTGAACGTTTGGTAGAACGTAAAGCCATTTGGCAGGATCCCTGGAATAATGAAGTATATGGCGGCGACCAGGTAGCCAATGGTCTTTGGGCCATGGCCAGTGGTGGTTTAAGTGGCACAGGAGTAGGACAGGGCTTTGCCAAAACCATACCAGAGGCGCACACCGATATGATACTGCCATCCATAGGCGAGGAGTTTGGCTGGGCGGGCATGGCAGCTATATTTATATTGTTCCTGCTGTATCTGCACAGGTCAATCATTATAGGCCGGCAAACGGGTACACCTTTGCTGTTTTACCTCAGCGCGGGTATAGGTACCTGTACTTTTGTGCAATTTTTGCTGATAGCGGGTGGATCGATAGGCGCATTGCCATTGTCGGGAGTATCCTTACCTTTTGAAAGTTATGGTGGTTCATCGTTGGTAATCAATATGATGGCTGCGGGCTTTTTGCTATCGGTATCCTCTGTGAAAGGTACGGCGGTACAGATGAGCTTTATTACCAAACAGCAGGACAAAAATTTAGTCCCGGCATTGGCTGCAGCGTTGGCTGCGGTGGCTTTGCTCACCGTAAACGTATCTCGCTATAGTACCGATAATAGAAAATGGGTGGTAAAACCATCTTTAGTAGCCGATAAAAGCGGGTTGCGCATGTTTAGCTATAACCCGCGTATAGCCATTTTGATGAACAAGCTTCAGGCAGGTTCACTGCTTGATCGTAATGGGTTGATACTGGCTACCAGCAAGCCCGAATTGATAGAAAGACAAAAGGTAAAATTAGATTCCACTGGCTTGATGCATTATGATCTGGATTCGGCTATGCACAAGCGATTGGAAAGGTTTTATCCCTTTGAAGAGCAAATGTTTTTCTGGACGGGCGATGTAAACACAGGGGTATTCAATGGCAGTACTAACGGCTACTTTGCCGAGTATGAGCATGCGGCTGAGTTACGTGGTTTTAAAATGCCAATTACCAATTATAACGTCAAAGCATCCCGTTTTCAGGAAGACCGATTTTTACCGCGTGGGGTAAAGGAAATGACGGTTAACAAACGCGATTACAGCGCACTGGCTCCGTTACTGCTGGCTGATATTAACGGCCCTGAAATAGCGGCCTTTAAAAACAAGAACCGTGACGTGCAGCTCACTATGGATGCCGAACTGCAAACCAGCATTCAACAATCCATAGCTACGGATACTTCTTTGTTGGATAATCGGGTTTCGGTGGTGGTGATGGAAGCTAATACCGGTGATGTACTTGCTTCGGCATTATACCCTTTGCCTCCGGTACGTAATTGGGATCAATTAACGATGTCGCAGGCCGACCAGAATAAACTATCCACCTGGATGACTACAACCGATCTGGGTTTTACCTATGCCTCGCAACCAGGGTCAACGGCCAAGGTGCTAACGGCTATGTCGGCATTCAATAAATTAGGTATTGATGCCCAGAAGGTAGTATATCATGTAAGCACCGAAGAGCGTATCCGTACTAAAGGTATTGAGCCGGATGAAACCGGGATGATCACCATGGCACGGGCCATTGCCAAATCAAACAATGTATACTTTATTAAACTAGCCAATCAACAGCACCTGGAAGAATATATGGGTAACCTGTATTTAAAAACCGGGATGTTTTTACATGGCGTAGGTGGTTATTATTACAATAAACCGGCAGAGAATGCCGCACAGGAAGAAAAATGGCGCAACCTGTGGCGTAAAACTGAGTTTAATACCAAACCGCGGTACGACCCTAATAATATTCATAAAACAAGGGCCAAAGGAATATCAGGTATGGCCTGGGGGCAGGGTGAACTGATTGCTACTCCGGCTTCTGTAGCGCGGCTTATATCAGGAGTTGCCAATGATGGTGTTTTAAGGCCAAATCGTTTTGTATTGAAAATAAATGATACGGCAATAGCGGTAAAACCAGGTATAAAACTGGCTGAAAAACCGGAGTATGCAGCTTTACTGAAACAATACATGATAGCGCAAAGTGCGCCAAAAGTGCCTATATTGCATATAGCAGTAGCAGGTAAAAGCGGTACCCCCGAGCGCATTGTGAAAAATAAGAGTGTGAATGATGGCTGGTATGTGTTTTTTGCCCCCGAGGCCAAAGGCACCGGTAATATGGTGGTTTGTATCCGCATTGAATCAACCAGGGGATCGTCAGATGCGGTTAAGTTAGCTGGGAAGCATGTAATTCCTTTTTTGTTGAAAAAGGGGTATATTAAAAGCATCATACCGGATAAAGTAAAGATGGAAAAAGTACAACCATCCGAAGAAATAAACTTCCCGGGAGATACCACATCGGCAGAAGAACCTAATGAACAATAATATCAAGTATGGCATTTAATTTATTCAAAAACAAAGGCGGGAAACGGGAGTGGGATGTAAAAAGCCTGCGCGATGCCTTATTACGTTTTATAAAAGAAGCGTTGCAAAAAGTAGAGGGCGGCGAAGGCAGTCACATCAAGGAACTATTGCTTTTTATAGCCACAACACCGGAAGATAAACACCTGTATGAAGGAGCAGTGTATGTGTACGAGAAAGAGAAATTCAGAAATGAGATCCAAAAAATAGCGGATGACTATGCACTTGATCTGCCCATCGACTGGACAATTGAGGTAGAGTTCACGGATGAATTGCCATTCGATGCTACCAAAATACCCGATCTTGATGCTGCGTTCCTGATGCATACCCGCAGGCAGGTTGCACATAATGCCTCATCGGCAGTAGCCTACATCAGGATATTGAATGGCGAGGCTGAACAAGAGGAATATATAATTAAGGCTACCGATGATAAGTTAAATATAGGCCGTGATAAAAAAGCAGTGACCGATAATGGCTCCTACCGCTTAAATAAGCTGGTGTTCCCGGCCGCCAGCAACGATGAAAGTAACAAGTTTATCAGCAGACAACATGCCCACATTGAATGGAATAAAGATGCTGAATGCTTTATGATATTTGCTGATGAGGGCGGCGTGCCCCCCCGCAATAAAACCAAGATCCACATTGCTGCCGATGGTAAAATGATCAAATTGAACTCTACCCAGATAGGTCACCCAATGAATGAAGGTGATCAGGTGATACTGGGCGAATCAGCGGTGTTTTTGTTCAGTACTAAGGCCGAAGGGTAATTTTATGGCCATTGTCAGATCATTACTCATTTTTATACTGGCCGGACTTTTTGAAATTGGCGGTGGCTATCTGGTATGGCAATGGCTAAAAGAAGGTAAACCTTTATGGTATGGTTTATTAGGTGGTGTAATATTGGCACTTTATGGTGTTATAGCTACCTGGCAAACTGCAAATTTCGGCAGGGTATATGCAACCTATGGTGGGATATTCATTGTGCTTGCATTATTATGGGCCTGGAAGGTAGACGGATTTAAGCCCGACCGGTATGATATTATTGGAGCCACAATTGCTTTAATTGGAGCTTGTATTATTATCTATATGCCAAGGAGTGCCTGAGAAGGTTGGCGATTGACTCACCCGGGTCATCTCCGCCAGCCGAAGGGATGGCAATCTCCTTTCTCCCGCACGTCATTGCTGTAAGGTACGAAGCAATCTCTACATAGGCAGGTCATTTATGCAGGTTATCATTTAATTATTCGCTCTGTATAGCATAGAGATTGCTTCGTACCTCGCAATGACGTGGGGGTTATGTGGAACACGGAGACCATGGTGTCCGTGTTCCACTTTTGTTTGGGACTTGTTCCGTTTTTGTTCGGGTTTTGGGGACACTGGAACATCAGAACACGGAACAGTTTTTTCACTTATTCCGGATATTTGCAACCAAAATACTCCCTTTTTTCTTATCCTACATCAAGTGTAAACCTTGTTTTACCCGGTAAATTTGAATCATCATTTAAAACAATTATTAATTTTTTGATTCGAAAGGAACATAATGGAAAATACAATAAACGGCTTACATCACATTACTGCTATTGCAGGTGGTGCCAAAAAGAACTATGATTTTTATACCCGCGTACTGGGTTTAAGAATGGTGAAAAAAACGGTGAACTTTGATGATCCGCAAACTTACCACTTATACTATGGCGATGAAGTGGGTACGCCCGGAACTATCCTTACCTTTTTTCCATGGGAGGGCATCACAGCAGGGCGCAGAGGTGCACGTCAGGTTACCGAAATTGGTTACAGCGTACCCAAAGGTAGTTTAGATTTTTGGTTGAAAAGATTTGAGGACAACAAGGTATTATACAACAAACCCGCCGAAAAATTTGGCGAACAATATCTTACCGTTTTGGATCCTGATGGTTTGAAACTGGAACTGATAGTCTCTAAAACAGCCGATACCAGGTTACCCTGGGAAACAGCAGAGGTTAAGGCTGAAAATGCCACACGCGGGTTTCATAATATTACCATCACTACTAACAAAATTGATGCTACTGCTAAAATACTGACCGACGTATTTGGTTACCGCTTGCTTGAACAACATGTGAATAGGTTTAGGTTTATAACTGATGCAGTAGATAACGCAGCTATAGTCGATCTGGTTGAAGTGGCTGGAGAAGTAGCAGGCCATGTTGCCGGGGGATCCGTTCACCATGTAGCATTCCGCGTTAAAAACGAGGAAGTATTAATGCAATACCGTGAAAAAATAGCTGCCCTGGGTTTGCATATCACTGATAAGATAGACAGGAATTATTTTTACTCCTTATATTTCCGCGAACCAGGCGGCGTGTTGTTTGAACTGGCTACAGATAACCCGGGTTTTTCTGTTGATGAGTCCGTAGCCGAATTAGGCAGCGGTTTGAAACTGCCTGCTCAGTACGAGAAAATGCGGGGTGAATTGGAAAAATCATTACCATCATTAGTATAAAGATGTATACACACAGTAAACAAATAATCACAGTAGGCGTACCTATTGAACAAGCCAAAAAAGCGATAATCATGTTGCACGGGCGCGGAGCATCGGCAACAAGTATCCTGTTGTTAGAAGATCATCTGAAGCTGGACGGTTATGCCATCTTCGCACCGCAGGCAACGGAGCATAGCTGGTACCCTTATAGCTTTATGGCCCCTCTCAGCAATAACCAGCCTGCGCTTGATTCGGCTTTGCAGGTAATAAGTGAACTGGTTGAGGGTATCAAACAAAAAGGTATATCACTGGAAAATATCTTGTTACTAGGCTTTTCGCAAGGGGCTTGTTTAACACTGGAGTACGTGACCCGTAACGCAGGCCGTTATGGTGGTGTGATCGCTTTTACCGGTGGACTAATAGGCGAAAAACTGATCAGGGATAATTATAAAGGCGATTTTAACCAAACCCCGGTACTCATTACCACTGGTGATCCTGATCCGCATGTACCTGTAAGCAGGGTGAATGAAAGCGTAGCTATAATACAAAGCCTTAACGCCAGTGTTACAGTGGAAGTTTATAAGGGACGGCAGCATACCATTTCGGATGTTGAGATTGAACTTGCTAACAACATATTATAATGTACCTCAATTTTGGAGAGTGAATATTTAAATAAAAGAGCCATTGAAAAATGGCTCTTTTATTTGTGTCGATAAAAACATTGGTGATATCTTTTATAATCCGGGCTCTTCAGCTATTTTATTGAATCGTAAATGCATAAGCGACCCACTGTTAAGTTCAAAACCAATGATCTTACCTTTTTCTCTAATAACTGATACATGATCCAGGGGGCTGTTGTTGCCCGATAAGTCATTTGGCCCGAGCATGGTTATTGTAGCATCGGCATGCAGGTTGTTTGCAAAATATAAATAATGATCTTTTAACCTGATGTAATAAGTACAATCCAACTCAGGGCTATAATAGGTGCCTATGTAAGTTTGCAGGAATTTATCAGATAAGGTAGCATCATTTGAATATTTTACAAGGTGACTAGGTCTATCTAAATAACGACTTTGCAATTCGGCAGTTGCGCCTGTTTTATTATTACTGAAAATGTATTTTGTAGCAGTAGGGTCAGCGAACAGGGAAAATGTATTTCCTGATTCATTGATCAAAAGGTTATCCTTATTTACCCACAATTTACCTTTAGCTATTGAAAATTTTGTCCTATAGCCATTGTCGCTTATATAATTACCTTCAAATTGCTTAAAACTATCCGGGTCCTTTAATTGGGCAATAGCGGAATCTCTTTTCGCAGCGGCAGGAACCGTATTTTTTCGTATATCTGGAATAAGTAATTCAGCCAGTTGAGTTGGTTTTGAATAGATCTCGTTATCACCACCATTACCAAAAACAATAAAACCGGTTTTAAGATCCGGATAAATGGCAACCATTGTATTGTAGGCCGCTAAAGCACCATTGTGAGCAAATATTTTCCATCCCCGGGCACTATCTACATTAATACCACGCGCATAGCTGATCTCTTTGCCACTGTTTAGCTTACCTTTCTCCGTTAATTGTATTATGTCCTTAGCGTCCCCGGCTTTTGGATTATAAAAATTCATTATCCAATGCGCCATATCGGTCAGGTTCGTAAACAGCCCCCCATCACCAAGTGTATAAATATTCTGATAATTATTTTTAAAAGTATTTGGCCCAGTCTTGTTATATGATGGCACCCTATTCTTTACTACCTCGCGGTTATCATCGATAAAACGGGTATTGGTCATACCCAACGGCTTAAAAATGGCATCATTAGTAAATGATCGAAAGTTTTGGCTGCTGGCCACCTTTACAATCTCGGCCAGTAATACATAGTTCGAATTGGAATAGGAGAACATTTCGCCGGGAGGGAAATTGAGCGTGCGCTGACCTTTTAATATTTTAAGCGCCTGGGTTTGGGTAAGCATACCATCAGGCCCGATCCCTAAAATAGCCATCAGGTTGATGTCATCCCTGATACCGCTGGTATGATTAAGCAAATTTCTAATGGTGATCTTTTTACCAAAATCAGCCATCCACGGAAGGTATTGATGGATGTCGTCGTCAATTTTAAGTTTTCCCTGTCTGGCCAATAAGGTAATGGCATAAGCTGTAAACTGCTTTGATATGGAGGCCATATAATAAATACTTTGTGGAGTATTAGCTATATTGTTTTCCAAATTAGCTAGGCCATATCCTTTTGAATAGATCAGCGAATCATTTCTTACTATACCAACAACACATCCTGGGGTATTAGGCTTGTCCCATTTTTTAAAAAGCTGATCTATTTTGTTAATCATGGAATCAGATAGAGCCTGAGCATTAGCTGTATTTATAACCGTGGTTATTAATATCAAAATAATTAATAATCGTTTTATTCCATTTTGCATGATAATAGGTTATTGAGGTTTTATTAAATATCCATATTATAAACATACAATTTAAATTATTTTATAAATTTTATATTGTAATGGCCTTT
This sequence comes from Mucilaginibacter sp., assembly GCA_030445275.1. Classification (GTDB taxonomy): domain Bacteria; phylum Bacteroidota; class Bacteroidia; order Sphingobacteriales; family Sphingobacteriaceae; genus Mucilaginibacter. Next base: position 60,854 of record JAUCSE010000062.1, on the reverse strand, counting down.
ACCAGAGAATTGATAGATGAGAAACCACTCAAGCCAATAGGTTCGATTATTTAAAGCTGTATAAAGCGAACCATTGTGGAACTCATTTTAGAAAATGTAAGGCATTGAATTATCAGCTGCTTTCTTAACCGAATTTGCTTATTTGTAGTGCTGTTTAAGTTAAAATTAAATTTATTTCAATTTAATACAACCAATCCCAATATATTTTGTTGAATCTGATAACTGTTTGTTGTACAGCTAATTTGCTGTATGTGCAAATCAGTATCAGCTGCGGTAATAGTTGCAGGCTCTTTTTTAACATAAACCAAACCGAAATAAAAACTATGAGCAAAAAACAACAAAACCAATAATACAACATCTTATCGCTTGTCCCTTAAAAAAGCCGGAAGTGTACCACACTTTTAGAGCAGAAGATCTGAATTGGGCCTGCTGAGTTTAACTAACAGATACATTAACCAAACACAACTAGTTATGCAATTAAACTTTAACCTTAAGGGGAGGGTATTATACGTGCCCCGAACATCAACCCCAAAACCGTTTTTAATCTTAAAATTAGCAATCCTATTTGTAATTATCGGCTGTTTGCAGCTTAGCGCTAAGGGTTTTCCTAAAAAAATTCCTGTGCCCATAACCATAACCGGACAGGTAAAGGATGCACAAAACCAACCCCTACCCGGTGTTAACGTGAAAATAAAAGGGACAAGTATTGGAGCAATTACCGGTACCGATGGTAAGTTTACGTTGCAGGCAGAGGATAATGCCGTATTGGTGTTTACGTTTGTTGGTTTTAAAACCAAAGAGGAGCCAGTAAATAAAAGAACCACTATTGATGTTGTATTAGAGGACGATCATACCCAGCTGAACGAAGTAGTGGTGGTAGGTTACGGTAACCAGGAAAGAAAAAATGTGACGGGTGCTATAGGCACTGTAAAAATGTCAAATATAAAGGAGATCAAGGCAGCTAGTGTTGATCTGAAACTTGCCGGGCAACTTGCTGGTGTTACCGTAAACCAGGTAACCGGTACCCCGGGTGGTGGCGTGTCCATCAACATCCGTGGTGCTGGATCTGTGGGTGCGGGTGATGATCCATTATACGTTGTTGATGGATTTCCAATTTCGCCGGGCTTTGATCAGTATTCAAATCCTTTAAGCACCATTAATCCCGATGATATTGAAAATATCAGCGTGTTAAAAGACGCGGCTTCCACCGCTATATATGGTTCGCGTGGGTCAAATGGGGTTATATTAATAACCACTAAAAGAGCTAAAAAAGGTGAATCGACGGTTACTGTAAATACTTCTACAGGTATCCAAACCGTATTGCCCAAAACCAAACTTAAAATGATGACGGCATCTGAATTTGCACAGTGGCGTACAGAAGCTATACAAGATGCTAACGCGATTAATGGCACAAATGACCCTATACCCGATGCATACAAAAATCCGCAGGCGCTTGGTAAGGGTACCGATTGGTTTGACGCGGTTACCCGTGTTGCACCCATGCAAAACTATGATGTTACGGTTTCAAACGGTACCGAAAAGGTAAGGTCGCTGTTTTCAATGGGATATTTTGATCAGCAGGGTACAGTGCTCAATACCGGTTTTAAAAGATATTCCATAAAAGCAAATATGGATGCCGATGTATTTAAAAATGTAACTGTAGGCCTTAGTGTTGCACCAACATATAGCTTAAGAAATTTGCAGGAAACCGATGGACATTTTCTTTCGGCCGTATTAAGCCAAGCCTATCTCGAAAGCCCTCTGGTGCCGGTAAAACAACCCGATGGTTCCTATACCAATGTCGTAGGCTCGCCCGGTACATTTCAAAATGCCAATCCGGTAAGCGAATTGGTGAATACAACCAATAAACGTAACGAGTTTCGGGCCCTTGCCAATACTTATGTAGATTGGCAAGTGCTGCCAGGTTTAACTGTTAGATCAACTTTTGGGGTCGACTATCAAACCAAATCACAAGATTATTTCAGGCCCTCATTTCTCGGCGGATTTAACAACCCTAATAAAACTGGGAATGAGCAAAAGGCTATAGGCTCTGCCACATCGGCCAACTCACTTAACTGGCTCAACGAAAACTCCGTTAACTATAAAAAAACATGGGGTAACCACACCCTAACTGCCCTGGCCGATTATTCTATACAGCAGGAAACCATTCATAACAGGTATACTTTTGCAACAGGATATCCTGATGATGTTGTCCAGTCAGTAGGTGCCGGAACGATCATCACGGCACCGCTGGATAATAATTTTGACGAGGAATGGCGCTTATTATCATTGATAGCAAGGGTAAATTATGCGTACAAAGATAAATACTTGCTGAGTGCATCGATCAGGCGAGATGGTTCATCACGGTTTGCACCCGGGCACAGGTGGGGTACTTTCCCATCTATATCGGGAGGCTGGCGCATATCCGACGAATCATTTTTCCCTAAGACATCATTTATTGATCAGTTAAAATTCACAGCCAGTTACGGGCTTGCGGGCAATAACAACGTGGCCAATTATGATTATATACCAAGGGTTAGTCAGTACAATTATACGTTTGGAGGCGGGCTTGCACCCGGTGCCTCCGTAACCGATCAGTTAGGTAATACTGAGCTTGGATGGGAAACCACAAAACAGCTGGACATAGGTTTGGACCTGTCATTGCTTAAAGGCCGTATTTATTTAATTGCCGAATACTATAACCGCTACACGCAAAATATGCTGCAGTTTATCCCGGTTCCAATAGCATCCGGCTACGCTAATGCGTTAACAAACGTTGGTAATGTGCGTAACCGCGGATGGGAGTTTACACTAACCACAAAAAATATTATTGGAAGCGGGTTTAACTGGTCAACCGATCTTAATATATCATTTAACCGTAATAAAGTACTTGATCTGGGCGCCACCCCATATATATATGATGCTCCCCCAAATGATAATCCAACCAGTATCACTAAAGTGGGGGTGCCTCTGGGGCAGTTTTACGGCTATATTTTTGAAGGTATATTCCAGAACCAAGCCGAACTGGATAAATATCCACATTTTGATGGGGAGCAAATTGGTAATATCCGTTATAAAGATGTAAATGGCGATGGGGTAATTGACGGTAAAGATCAAACCATTATAGGTAACCCCTGGCCTAAATTCACCTTTGGCTTTAATAACCATTTTTCTTATAAAAACTTTGATCTGAATATCATTTCGGCAGGTTCGGTGGGTGGCCACGTATTTGATATGTATAAACAGTTTACTACCAATCTTGACGGGGTTTTTAATGTTGAACAATCTGTAATGCAACGCTGGCGCTCTCCAAGTCAGCCCGGGGCGGGTTTATTACCCACAACTGTTTCAAATACTAACCTGGCCCGTGATTATTACCCTTCGTATTGGGTTGAAAACAATTCTTACCTCATGATAAAAAATATCGACCTGGGGTACAACTTTAAAACCAAGTTCAGCAAAAATTTCAGGGTTTATTTTAGTGCGCAAAACGCTATCCTGATCACCGGTTATAAAGGAGGTAATCCTGAAGTGGGTATTGAGGGGCAATTGGGTAATCGTTCATTATCTCCTAATATCAATTTTACGGGTTACCCGGTTTCTGCTGTTTATACAGTAGGCTGTAATGTTACATTTTAATTAATGACAACTAAAGTGATCAAACTATAATAATAAAAATCATGAAAAAATACATATATCTTTTGCTAATCTTTGCCGTGGTTGCTATAACCGCTTGTAAAAAGGATTACCTCAGTCTTCAGCCTACCAGTACACAAAACACAGAAAACTTTTATAAAACCCCTGCTCAATTTACACAAGCTGTTAATGCGGCTTATGCACCTTTGCAGGGCCTGTATAATGGCACGTTTTGGGCGTTAGGCGAAATGCGATCAGACAATACCTCTTATGAATTTAACCCCAATGACCGTTCTGGCACTAATAAAGAGGAAATAGATGAATTTAGGGATATCAATACGAATGACATGGTTAATTCATTCTTGGTGTCCAGTTTTACAGATATAGGCAGGTGTAATGTTATTTTAGATCGTTTACCGGCGGCTAAACTGAATCCAGCCGTCGCGGATACTATTGCCGGACAAGCTAGCTTTTTAAGGGCTTTTAATTATTTTAACACCGTACGTATGTTTGGTCGGGTTCCATTGGTGCTTAAAGAAGTGAGCTCAGTAAGTGAAGCCTTTAAAGTAGCAACCAAAGCTGATGTGGAAGCAGTATATGCAGCTATTATTGCTGATGCACAGGTCGCGATAGCTAAATTGCCCGTTCAGTATACAGGTACTGGTAACAAAGGCCGGGTAACAAAAGGTACTGCTCAAACGATGCTTGCCGAAGTGTATATGACCCAGAAAAAATTTGACCAGGCCATACCGTTACTGCGCAGTGTAGTATCATCAAACGTTTACCAGCTGAACGCTAACTACGCGGATAATTTTGATATTAACAAAGAGAATGGACCTGAATCAATATTTGAAATCCAGTACATTGAAGGGCCCAATGGTTTAGGGAGCGATTTTATTGACACTTTTGTTCCCTGGGATGTATATGATGATTCGATAACCGGATGGAATATCCCTAACAGCGCCCAAAATGGCTGGAACATACCAACCCAGGATCTGATGGATGCCTACGAGCCTAACGATAAACGCAGAGCGGCCTCTGTTAATGAAACCTTTAAATCTGACGAGTATGGCGTAACCATGCCTTTTATAAAAAAATACCAAAGCAAAGCCACCGTTAAAGGAATAACCGGCAATAATTTCCCAGTTTACAGATATGCTGATGTTTACCTGATGCTGGCCGAATGTTTGAACGAACAGGGCTTTTCAGGTGGGGGTGATGCTTTCAGATATTTAAACCAGGTTAGGGAACGCGCGGGATTAAAGGATAAAACGTTAGGTAATGCTGATCCTGCCTTGAATGTGGCCTCACAGGAGGATTTTCGTGCAGCCGTAGCACACGAAAGGCAAATTGAATTAAGCTTCGAAAATCACCGTTGGTTTGACCTGTTGCGTACAGGAAAGGCTACTACGGTAATGATCGCCCATGGAGCCAGGGAAAAGGCAATTAAAAAAGATCTTTGGACTATTAATTCGGCTGCATACACTAACATTAAACTGCTTTTTCCATATCCGTTAAGCCAGGAGAATTTGGAACATTAATTGATATATAGTGACCCTGTAAAACTTTAACAGGGTCACTATACGTTTATAGCTTATATTGTAACAAATGAATCGTATTTAGCTTTATTAGTTTAAAAAAGTGTTGTATGCACAAACAAAATCGTTCTAAAAGCTATACTTTAATAGCATGAATTACATAGCAAAAAAGGGTATGCTTAAAAAGGTATGCTTTAGTATCGTTATATTATTTTTTTTACACCAACAGGGCTTTGCACAAGCCCCAACTATGCCTGTTAACTTCAGGGTAGATAACCTGATATGTGAATATAAAATTAATCCTATAGCTGTTGATGCAGCTAATCCGCGTTTGAGCTGGAAATTGATAACCCAGGACAGAAACATCCTGCAAACCGCGTATGAGATACGGGTTGGTACTAATGCGGTATCATTAACAAAAGGTAAAGATGTTACCTGGACATCGGGCAAGGTATTGTCTGATCAGTCGGTACATGTATACTATGGCGGGCCTATGTTGTCATCGCGCGAAAAATGTTACTGGCAAGTTAGGGTTTGGAATAATAAGAACCAGGTAACGCCCTGGAGTATGGTGAACTTCTGGAAAATGGGTTTGCTTAAACCCGAAGACTGGACGGCTAAATGGATACAGGATAATTATGTATCTGATACTACTGGTGGCCCGAGCCCTATGTTTCGCAAGGCTTTTAAGTTAGATCATAAGATACGTGCAGCTCATTTATACATAACCGCTCACGGTGTGTTTGAAGCAGAGCTAAATGGTAAACGGGTTGGGAATGATTATTTCGCTCCCGGATGGACAAGCTACAATAAAAGAATACAATACCAGGTATATGATGTTACTTCAAGCCTGAAAAAGGGAGATAACGCTGTAGGAGTAACTATTGGTGATGGCTGGTACCGTGGTTATACCTATAACCGTAGAAAAGATGTGTATGGTAAAAAACTGGCCTTACTTTGTCAGCTTGAAGTGGTTTATACCAATGGCAAACGCCAGATCATTACATCAGACCAAAGCTGGAAGGTAGCTTATGGACCTATCCGTTCATCATCTTTTTTTGATGGCGAAGTTTATGATGCCCGTAAAAATAAACCCGGCTGGACAACCCCCACCTATCGTGACCTAACCTGGGATACCGTAAAAACCGATGAAAGTATCAAAAACAACCTGATAGCAACCAGCGGGCCAACGGTAAAAAAACATGAAAAGTTTCTGCCGCTCAAGGTATTTACCACACCTGCGGGCGAAAGAGTAGTTGATTTTGGCCAGAACCTGGTAGGTTGGGTACAATTTAAATTAAAGGCAAAAGCAGGAGATACCATAAGACTTTTCCATGCCGAGGTGCTTGATCAGAAAGGTAATTTTTATACCAAAAACCTGCGTACTGCCAAGCAGGAGATCACTTACGTTTTTAAAGATGATAGTGTTGAAACCTACGAGCCGCATTTTACATTCCAGGGCTTTCGTTTCTTGAAGGTGGAGGGATATAGCGGGCCGCTTGATTCAACCAATGTGGCTGCTTACGCCCTTTATTCAGATATGGCGCAAACCGGCCAGTTTTCAACTTCAAACCCGCTGATAAACCAGTTGCAGCATAATATACAATGGGGACAAAAAGGGAACTTTATTGATGTACCTACCGATTGTCCACAGCGCGATGAACGCATGGGGTGGACGGGTGATGCACAGGCGTTTTGCCGCACCGCTACCTTTAATATGGATGTAGCCGGATTTTTTACCAAATGGTTAAAAGACCTGTCGGCCGATCAGCATAAGGATGGAGCAGTACCTTATGTAATCCCCAACGTGCTTGATAGTGTTTCGGCAGCGGCATCAGGTTGGAGTGATGTAGCCACTATTGCCCCCTGGAATATTTACCTGGCTTATGGTGATAAACAGGTACTACAGCAGCAGTACGAAAGTATGAAGGCCTGGGTGGGGTATATACAAGTTCACAGTCGCAATTATTTGTGGGATACCGGTAACCACTTTGGCGATTGGCTGTTTTACGCTGGTACCAATTATGAAGATGGAGCCGCCCTTACAGATAAAAACCTGATAGCTCAAGCTTTTTATGCTTATTCGACGCAGTTATTGATCAATGCAGCAAAAATACTGGGCAAGACAGACGATGTGCAAAAGTATACGGAGTTATTGAACAATATAAAAAAAGCTTTTCAAGGTGAATACGTTACTCCTAATGGGCGTATGATATCAGGTACGCAGACTTCCTACGTACTGGCCTTGAATTTTGATTTACTGCCCGAGAATTTGAGAGAATCGGCTGCAAAAAGACTGGTGAGTAATATTCAGGATTATGATGAACACATTACTACTGGATTTTTAGGCACTCCTTATATCTGTCATGTATTAAGTCGCTTTGGGCATACCGATATTGCTTATGATCTGCTCATGAAGGAATCATATCCGTCATGGCTGTATCCTGTTAAAAACGGCGCTACCACTATTTGGGAGCGATGGGATGGTATTAAGCCTGATGGCAGTTTTGAAGATCCGGGAATGAATTCTTTTAACCATTATGCCTATGGAGCCATTGGCGATTGGATGTACCGGGTAATTGCAGGTATCAATACTGACGAAAGCGGACCTGGATTTCATAAAATAATTATAGCCCCGCACCCCGGCAAAAAACTGACCAGCGCACGGGCGGAGCTGGAAACTTTATATGGCAAGATAAAATCAGCATGGAGTATTGATAATGGTATATTTACACTAGATGTTATTGTACCTCCAAATACTACAGCCCAGGTGATATTGCCGTCGGTATCAGACTCAATCACAGAAGGTGGTGTGAATATTAATACCGAAAAGGAAATTACCAATATTCAAAAAGTAGGGACAGATGAACAGATGTCTGTAGGTTCAGGTACATATCACTTTGTGTATACTTTACAGCAAGGGTTTAAGCATAGTAATTAAACAAAATATTAGCTAGAGATCCTTTTCAACATTAATCAGCAATATGGGAAACACCATAGTTGGCGATAAGGCTACAAGTACAAGCCGCCCAAGATTACTCTCGCTCGATTTCTTTCGCGGGTTTACAGTGGCTGCCATGATACTGGTAAATGATCCCGGCGATTGGGGGCATATTTACTGGCCGCTCGAACACTCTAAGTGGAACGGTTGCACACCAACAGATCTGGTATTCCCTTTCTTTTTATTCATGGTTGGCGTATCCATAGTTTATGCTATGCAGGCCAAAAAAGCTGATGTTGCCGGCCATCATAAAGTACTGCTTTCCATTTTACGCCGTACCGTTATCATCTTTTTATTAGGCGTTTGTTTACCGTTGATATCTGATTTTCAGTTTGAACACCTGCGTATTCCAGGTGTGTTACAACGAATAGGCATTGTGTTTGGCATTACAGCCGTGCTATATCTTAAAACCACTACCCGTACACAAATATATGTAGCAGCAACTTGTTTAATAGGTTATTGTCTGCTTATGACGCTGGTACCTGTTCCAGGCTTTGGTCCTGCCAATCTGCAGCCCGAAACCAACTTAGGTGCCTGGCTTGACCGCCTGGTGTTTACTCCAAACCATCTTTGGGGCGCATCTAAAACCTGGGACCCTGAAGGCTTGCTGGGTACTATTCCTGCAATTGGCACTTGCTTAATTGGTGTGCTAACAGCTACCTGGCTTAAAAGGGATCAATTAAAAAGTGGCAACCAGATTTTACGGCTTACCGGCACAGGAATATTGCTGGTAATCGCCGGCTTAGTATGGAATATATTTTTTCCGATCAACAAAGCGTTGTGGACAAGCTCATTTGTGTTATTCACCGCAGGTTTGGCCATCATTATCCTTTCCATATCCTACTGGCTTATTGATGTAAAAGGTTATCGTAAACTGCTACCGCCTTTCCTGGCTTTTGGCCGTAACGCCATAGCCGCTTATGTACTAGCCGATATTATACCCACAGTATTATCTATTATCCCGGTTACCGATAACGGGCATAAAAGCAACATATGGTCATTTATATATAATCATCTTTTTGTTCCGTATCTGTTGCCCATAAATGCCTCATTGGCTTCGGCTATACTCACGGTTATCATTATATTTTTACCGGTTTGGTGGCTATATGTCAAAAAGATCACTGTTAAAATCTAAACCTCTTTGCAAATGAATCGTAGTTGTAAAAAGAATATATTTTTAAAATACATTGTCCTGGCAGTAAGCTGCATTTGTTTTTCAATAATACCGGTATGGGCACAAATACATATCATCCCGCAACCACTGCATTTAACAGCGCAAAAGGGCAATTTTATTTTAACCAGTAAAGCGATTATTGGTGTTGATCAGCAAAGCGAAGCGGTAGGTACGTACCTGCAAAACTACCTGACTCAATATTATAAACTGAATTTAAAACTGAAGGTTTATCCGCATGTTCCTACTACCGTAGCTATTAAATTAGTATCCAATAATAGTAAAGGTGCACAAGGTGCTTATACGCTGAGTGTGGCACCCGGTAGCGTAAATATATCAGGTAATGGAGCTGGGGTATTCTACGGGGTACAATCGCTTATAGAATTGTTACCTGCCTCAATTATTAAACCACTCAAAATAACCGCCTGTAAAATTGCTGACGAGCCGCGTTTTCAATGGAGGGGTTTGAGCCTGGACGTATGCCGTCATTTTTTTACGGTTGATGAAGTTAAAAAATACATAGATATAATGGCCCATTATAAGCTGAATGTACTCCACTGGCATTTAACAGATGATGAAGGCTGGCGTATTCAGATTGATAAATATCCACGCTTAACGGAAGTAGGCGCTAAGGTTGCATTGTACGCAAAAGAAGGTAAGTTTCGTAAACTCGACAATTTAATTGATGGTGGTAATGATGGTTTTTATACCAAAGCCGAGATCCGAGATGTGATCAAATATGCGCAGGATAGATTTGTAACCATATTGCCCGAAATTGAAATGCCTGGCCACAGCGAGGCCGCCATATTTGCCTATCCTGAACTGGGCTGCCAGGACTCGACCGGGGCCAAACACCGCGTACGGATGCTTGATCCCAGCGAACATACTTTTAATTTTTTAGAGGATGTGCTGACCGAAGTGATTGGGTTATTCCCCAACCAATATATTCATATTGGCGGCGACGAAGCTGAAATGATCGACTGGCTAAAAAGCCCTACAGCCGTTACCCTGATGAAAAAGGAGGGGTTAAAGGACGAAAAGGGGGTTCAGAGTTATTTTATTAAACGGATAGAAAAATTCCTGATCTCCAAAAATAAAAAACTGGTTGGCTGGGATGAGATATTACAAGGAGGCCTGGCCGAATCAGCAACCGTAATGAGCTGGCAGGGCGAAGCCGGTGGCATTGCCGCGGCAAAAATGCATCATCATGTAGTGATGACCCCATTGCCTTATATGTATTTTGATGCTCCCCAGGCCAACGAAGAACTGGAACCTATAGGCTGGAACCCACCGGTTACCTGGCAAATGGTATACAATTATGAACCGCAATCCAGTCAGCTTACACCAGCAGAGGCTGCTTATATATTGGGGGCACAAGGCAATATCTGGACCGAAAAGATTCCTAATGCTCCGCATTTGGAATATATGGTTTATCCTCGTGCACTGGCCATAGCTGAGTTAAGCTGGAGCACAAAGGAGAACAAGGATATTGATCGCTTTGATTATAAAATGAAGCAACAATATGGTTTATTTAAACTGTGGGATCTGAACGCCCGTTTGCCTGATATTGTAGGGGTTGATCATATAGCAACCAATAAAGAACAGTTTAAAACAACCCTGAAATACCCTTTATTGGGAGCTCGTTTACGATATACGCTTGATGGAAAAATGCCTGATGATAAAATTCAGTCAGTTCCGTTTCCAGTGACTATCAATGTGCCACTTAGGGAAAGTCTGACACTAAAAACGTATACCACCTGGACTTTGAACAGTCAGCACATTATGCAGACCGCTAACATCAGGCGCATTAACATTAATGCTGCTAAAGAAAATATCACAAATTTAAAGCCCGGACTTAGCTATAAATTGATAAAAACCAAGGAAATTAATTACGCTAAACTGGATACCATTACACCCGCTATAACAGCGGTAATCAATACTGCCAACCCAATGGTATTACCTGTAACTGATGGTGATATTACCTGGGTTAAAATGAACGGTTTTATAAAAATTGATCAGGAAGGCGATTATGAATTTACCTCGGGCTTCGAGCTTAGTCCGGCCTTATTTATAGATAATGAACCGTTGATGATTAAAGATAAAAACACTTATGTTGAACCGCAGAAAGCCATACTGCATCTTAAAAAAGATATTTATGAGTTTAGCGGATATTACTCGGCCGATGATGCTAACAGTAAACAGACCTTATTTCAATTAAAAACAGCAGATGGCAAACTGCTTGATCCGCAAACTTATTTGTTTCATTTATAGATCTTGATAAGATGATGCAAAAGAAATGGAGTTTATGTATAGCCGCACTCTTTATCGTAATCGCTGCAAAGGCACAGATTTATAAAGACCCCAAAGCTTCGGTTGAAGCGCGTGTTAAGGATTTGCTTGGCCGGATGACGCTGGAAGAAAAAGTAGGGCAAATGAGCATGAACTCACTAAAAGGTTCTTTAGATAATCCCATTGCTTATGGCGTTTGCGAAAGCCCGTTCGTTAGCATCAATGAAATCGCAGCTCAATCAATCGCGGCTAAAAAGCACGCCCGTGAAAAAACGCGATTGGGCATTCCTCCCATACAAATAGGCGAGTGCTTGCATGGGCAGCTGGCAGCTGGGGCTACTATATTTCCACAGGCCATTGCCCAGGGAAGCAGCTGGAATCCGGCGCTCATTAAACAAATGGGTTCGGTTATCGCTTATGAGGCATCATCATCAGGAGTTGATCAGGCACTATCGCCATTATTTGACCTGATCCGCGATCCCCGTTTTGGCCGCGTTGAAGAATGTTATGCCGAGGATCCATACTTGGTGAGTCAGCTGGGCAGCGCCTTTGTAACCGGCATGCAGGGCGATGCCAGCCAAAGCCTGATAGAAATTGGTAAGGATAAAGTAATGTGTACCGCCAAGCATTTTGCCGCCTATAGCATTCCAGTAGCGGGTATTAATCTGGCGCCTGCATCCATCGGTGAGCGTGAGCTACGTTCGATGTTTTTAGTGCCTTTCAAAGATGTGGTACAAAAGGCCAATATTTATTCGGTGATGCCCTCCTACAATGAAATGGACGGTATACCGGCTCATGCCAATCATTTTTTGTTAGATCAGGTATTGAGAAAAGAGTGGGGTTTTAAAGGTTACGTGTTCTCTGATTATGAAGGATTAAAGATGTTGTACACGTTTCAACATATTGCTAAAAATGCAGGAGATGCGGCTCCCACAGCGTTAAATGCTGGTGTTGACCTGGAAGCACCAAGCCCTGATGTGTATGCTAAACTGATTGAATTGGTAAAATCAGGCAAAGTGAAGGAGGCACAGATAGATATTGCCGTAGCGCGCATCCTGACAGCCAAATTTAAAGCGGGTCTTTTTGAAAAGCCATTAGTTGATACGCAGCAACTTAAAAAACGGGTACATACCCCGGCGCATGCGGCCTTGTCACAACAGATAGCTGAGGAGTCGATCATCCTGTTAAAAAACGATAAGCAGTTATTGCCCTTAAATATCAACACCTTAAAGTCACTGGCAGTGATCGGACCTAATGCCAGCCAGGTGCAGTATGGAGATTACAGCTCTACCCGCGATAACCGTTCAGGTACTACCATATTAGATGGAATTAAACAATTGGTGGGTAATAAAGTAAAGATCAATTATGCCAAAGGCAGCACTCTGTCGGGACGAGACAAAAGTGGTTTTGCCGAAGCGATAACTGTGGCTCAAAGCAGTGACGCCGTGGTGGTAGTGTTAGGCACTACCAGCGTAGTGTTCTCGGGGATAGGTTGGAATGGCCATGCACCTGAAAGTGAACCTAAAGATCCATTTACCTGCGGCGAAGGTTATGATGTGACGGATATAAACCCCGAAGGTGTACAACTTGAGTTGTTACAGGAAATTTATAAAACAGGCAAACCAGTGATCCTGGTACTGGTACACGGCAGGCCATGGAGCATCGGTTGGGAAAAGGAAAATATCCCGGCTATATTGGAGGCCTGGTATCCCGGTGAAAAGGGAGGAGCGGCAGTGGCCAATGTCCTGTTTGGCAAGGTAAATCCATCGGGCAGGTTAAATGTGTCTATTCCGCAATCGGTAGGGCATATTCCGGTGTTTTATAATCATGTAACCTCTAATAAAGGTTTTTATCATAATCCAGGTTCGCCTGATAAGCCGGGGCAGGATTATGTTTTTTCATCGCCCGATGTATTGTTTCCTTTTGGTTTTGGATTGAGTTATACCACGTTTAAGTATAGCAACATGCAGGTTTCAGATACCACATTTAATAAAAATGGAGAGATACAGGTTTCAGTTGACGTAACCAACAGCGGTAGCCTTGCCGGTAAAGAAGTGGTGCAAATGTATCTGGGTAACAAAGTAAATTCGGTAACCACACCAGTAATGGCCCTAAAAGGTTTTGACAAGATCAGCTTGAAACCCGGCGAAACCAAAACCGTAAAATTTACGGTAAAACCTGAGGATATTGCCATTTGGAATGCTGATATGAAGCAAGTAACCGAACCAGGGACTTTTGACGTTATGATAGCCCGTTCGGCGGAGGATGTAGTGCTTAAAAAAACGTTGGAATATAAAAAATAAAGTATGCGAACTAAAAACCTGTTGATATTGATGATGTGCTTATGTGGATGTTTTGGCGTTTATGCACAAACTTATAGCAAATATGTAAATCCATTTATTGGTACATCGGCAACAGGGCATACTTTTCCGGGTGCTACGGTGCCATTTGGCATGGTACAACTAAGTCCGGAAACAGGGAATTTTGGCTGGAACTACTGTTCGGGCTATCGTTATGAGGATACCATCATAACAGGTTTTGCGCATACTCATTTGAGTGGTACAGGTGGTGTTGACCTGGGCGATGTGTTGTTTTTCCCCTTTCAGGGTAAAGACCCCGGACATTTTACCAGTAGGTTTTCGCACAAAACAGAAAAAGCGTGGCCGGGATATTATGAAGTGCTTTTAAGTAACAACAATATCAAAGTACAGCTTACCACGTCGGCACATACCGGGCTGCATCGCTATACCTATAATAATCCAGGGCAATCGCACCTACTTATTGATATGCAAAGTGGTTTGGTTGATGATGCTGAGCAGTTGAAAGAGCATGTATCTGAAGGAAGTATCACTATTGATTCTAAAACCAGTATCAGCGGTTATGCTTATTCAAGTCAGTGGGTGGAGAAAAAGGTTTTCTTTACTGCGCGGTTCAGCAAAGTATTTACCAGCTATCATTTTATTGATGAAGATCACCGCCGCCTGGTGGTTGATTTTGACACCAAACCCGGCGAAACAGTGGAAGCCAAAGTTGCCATATCAGGAGTAAGCATTGATGGTGCACGTAAAAACCTGGCTACAGAAACATTGAACAAAACTTTTGACCAGCTTAAAATAGAGGCCGCAAAACTTTGGGAAAGCTATTTTACTAAACTAAGATCAGAAGGGACAGATCAGCAGAAGGAGGCATTTTATACTAGCATTTACCATGCATTGATACAACCTAATAATATTGCCGATGTGGATGGCCAGTATCGCGGGGCAGATGGTTTGGTTCATCAATCTGCTGATAAGATGTTTTATTCCACATTCTCCTTATGGGATACTTACAGGGCGGCACATTCGCTGTATACGCTAGTTTGTCCGGATAAAGACGGACAAATGGTGGAGAGTATGATACAGCATTTTAACGTAGCCAAACTATTGCCGGTATGGACTTTATGGGGCAAGGAAAGTTACGCCATGATAGGTAACCATTCTATTCCGGTAATCGTTGATGCCAGCCTGAAAGGCATTAAAGGTTTTGATAAGGAAAAAGCATTTGCGGCCATAAAGGCCACCCTCACTACCAACAAAAATCCTAAATATGATTGGAACCTGTATATGCATTATGGTTACCTGCCATCAGATACAGTAAAGCGTGAGGCTGTATCACGCACATTGGAGGCTGCTTATGATGATTGGTGCGCTGCACAACTAGCTAAGGCCTTACATAAAACAACTGATTACGAATATTTCATCAAACGTTCCAGATTTTACGTTAACCTGTTCGATAGATCGACAAACCTAATGCGGGGCAAATTATCAAACGGCCATTGGGTACAGCCTTTTGCCCATTTGGATAGCGGGCAACTGGCCATTGGTGGCGATTATACTGAAGGCAACGCCTGGCAATATACATGGCAGGTACAACAAGATATTCCCGGGTTAATAAAATTGATGGGAGGGCGAAAGTCGTTTGCAGCCAAACTTGATTCCTTGTTCACTATGGATTCAAAAGTGTTTGGCAAAGGATCAACGCTGGATGTTACCGGGTTAATTGGCCAGTATGTGCATGGCAATGAGCCTAACCATCATATAGCCTATTTATATACACTTGCCGATCAGCCTGCCAAAACGCAGCGACTGGTAAGGCAAATAGCCGATCAGTTTTATCAGAATAAACCAGATGGTCTGTCGGGCAATGATGATTGCGGGCAAATGTCGGCATGGTATATTTTTACGGCGATGGGGTTTTATCCCGTTAATCCGGCTGATGGTCATTATGTGTTTGGCGCGCCGCAACTCAGTAACGTTACGTTAGCATTACCTGGTGATAAAAGTTTTATTATTCAGGCTAAAAATCTATCAAAAGCCAATAAATATGTACAAAACATTAGCTTGAATGGTAAACCTTATCAAAAGGAATACATTACTCACCAGGATATTATGAGAGGCGGAACTTTAGTTTTTGTGATGGGGGACAAACCGGTAAGCGGAGAGGGATTGTAGAGACGCTTAATTGCTTCTCAACCTTAAACTGATAGCCTAAAACAGGTTCTACGTTAACACTCCTTACAATTTTCCATTCTTTTAATTCGGGAATAAATTGGGGTACTTCTAAATTTGATCTGATAGCTGCCTGTGTATAAAAGGCAGATCGTGTGGGATGATCAGGCGAACATGCATTAAATAAATAGCCAAATGCCTTTTTATCAATAATGGCCATACTTAATCCGATACAATCATCCAGATGGATCAGATTAACAGGGGCATTGCCATTTGGAATATCTTTCCTTCCTACAAAAAAACGGCCCGGATCACGATTGGGACCTATCAATCCACCGAAGCGGATAATGGTTGTTTTAAAGGTTTTCTCAACCCTGAAAAGGTCTTCTGCTTCTAATAATAGTTTACCGGAATCTGTATTAGGTTGGGGGGCAGTATTTTCATTAACCTCGTCATTTAAATCAGCATAAACACTTGTCGAGCTAATGTATACCACATTTTTAACCCCATGCTGCTTTAGTGCATTGATGATACCCTGTAACTTGGAAATGTAATTTACACCTTCGCCTGATCTGCTTTTGGGTGGAATGCTGATAAACAGCACATCACCATTGAAAAAATCAGTATCATAATTTTCCTCACCAGCTAAAAAATTAACCAGGTAAGGTTCAATACCGGCAGCTGCCAAACCTTCCATTTTTTCGGATGATGTAGTGGAACCTTTGATCAGTATACCGTCATTTATTAACGCTTTTGCCAATGCTAGGCCGTACCAACCACAACCTAAAATACTGATATTCATTCTCCCGTTCATGCTTATTTGTAGCTAAATTTTAATGGATTGGCGCAAAGGTAATTAAATATCAGGGCGAATTACACCTGGTGTTTTTGTACTTATTGTTTAAACTTTTTACATAGGATAATCGTTGTGGTTGTATGAAGAAAGAGATTTTAGCAACATCTGTAGTTTTAGGTTTAACCGCTTTGGCTTGGCAAGCCAGGAGTAAACCGCTGGAAACTGTTAAATACGTAGAATTAAAAAAATACCTGGGCACCTGGTTTGAAATAGCTGCCTTTCCGCAAACTTTTGAAAAAGGGTGCAGTTGTACATCGGCAACCTATGGTTTAAACACTGATGGCACATTAATTGTGAAAAATCGTTGTATCAGGAATAATAAATTAAAAGTAACCGAGGGTAGGGCCTTTGTTACCGATAATACCAATGCGAAACTGGAGGTGCAATTTTACTGGCCCTTTAAAGGTAAGTACTGGATCATTGATCTGGCGAAGGATTACAGCTACGCCGTAGTTGGACATCCCAACCGCAAGAATCTTTGGATACTGAGCCGCCGCCCTGCAATAGACGATCAGTTGTATAATCAATTGGTAGTTCGGGCAGCCAATAAAGGTTTTGACGTGCGGCAACTGGTAAAAACTGAACAGATAGCTGATGTATCAGGTATTTAGCAACAAAAGCCTCCAGGTATTCGTGGCCGTTGCGCAACAGGGCTTTAAATGGCTGAATAATTTAATTTGCAAAGCACATGGTTATTCCGCCATTTGCTTTTACGGCTGATTTTGAAAGAGCTTATTAGGATCTCTATGTTTTTAATCCAAGGGAATAATCTATTCTTAGGGTCGTCAGAACCGTTACCCTGGAGTTTTCTTGTTCTCTTTCTGACTTTTGTTGGTATGCCGTTAAGCAGTTTTTTCAGATAATAGGCAACGGCAGCCATGATCCTACCTTTGTTTGCCATCTTGATACCCTTCGTATTTACCTGGCTCATCCCTGTAAAATTGCCCAACGTACCTCATACAGGTTCTACGGTACATTGTCTTAATTTTCTGGCCCTTTTACCCTGCCCGGTTTGCATGCGTTCCTGCATTTCTATATAATGGTCTTTGGCTACCGAATCTTTGAATACTTTAAAGCCTTGCAGATTGGCGCAGGTGCTTTAAAAAGGGCAGTCCCTGCAATCTTTAACCGTGGTACGGTAGATTTTATGTGTGTTTGCGTTCTCTGCTTTTTTAAAATGATGAAAAGTAAGAAATTTGGCTTCAGGACAAGTATACCGGTCTTGCTGCTTTTCATAACTAAAGCCGTGACGGCTTTCCCGGCTTCTGCACCCTGATTTATTGGGGATGTACCCTCTGCTGTTATTATCCGCTAAAAACAGGAGCGCCGCTTCACCGCTATAAGGAGTGTCGGCAAGCACATCTTCTATCTCTATACCATTCTCTTTAAGGTTGCCAGCGACATGGGTGAGGATCTCAGGGATGGATGGTGCGTCCCCTTTATCTGCAAGAAAGGCCTGAATATGCGTAATGACATGGTTTTGTGTATCTACGCTGGCATGGGCGGAGTAGTTCAGCCTCGTTGTTTTTCCGGGCTTTACTGACAGGCGTGCATCGGGATCTGATGGGCTGTAACGCTTGCAGTTTGCTTTTTTATCAACCTTAGCGTTCTTTCTTGGCTTAGGCGTGGTGTTTTCATCTGTTGTATCCAGAACTGGGACTTCATCGTTATGATCGTCCAGTTGATTGCCGTAAGTTGCCGCCTCATCCATGATCTCCCGTTCGACCAAAGTTGACATGGCGGCGTTGTCTTTGACAAATACACTATCGATAGCCTGTCTTTTACCAGCTACCAAACCTTTGTCAATGCATTTTTTCAGAACTTGTTTAAAGATGGCTGTAAACTCTTCCTCTCCGTAAAGCTGGCGCGTACGGCTTAATGTTGAATGCCAGGGAAGTTCATCATCCAGATCATAGCCGATAAAATAAAGGATATCCATACGCATACGAGAGGTGGCGACGATTCGCCTGTCGCTATTCAGGTTCTCTAAATAACCAACCAGCATCAGTTTGAAAAACACAACCGGATCAATACTCTTTTGACCCTCTGTTCCATAATATTTGGCGGTCGTATCATAAACAAACTTGAGATCAAGTATACTTTTCAACCGCCTGTAGAAGTTATCAGCCGGGACATCGTCTGAAAGCTGAAACCGGATAAAGAGCTTTTCTTGATAATCCTTTTTGCCTTGCATCTCCTTAATATACAAAACAAACAACTAGATATCAAATACTTATGAAAAAAAACAACCCAATCAAACAGTGTTCGATTGGGTTGTTTGGAAATCTCCGCTCAGTTGCGCAACGGCCACGACATGCGGGGGCTTTTTCTTTCCCCAGACTGTGCATAATTCGAGCCACCTGGTGGAACAATTGAAGGTTATTGAAATAGGATTAGCTTGGTTAGATAACTGTTTTGCAAGATCGCTTCATCGAATGTTTGTTCTAACGACAAATAAAGGTCCGGACATCATGACTGCTGGCCGATCATGATGGGTAAAATTCATAGCATGAGATGATGAAAGGCTGTGGATCCTTGCATTTTTTCCGATTCCATTTGGATAAACTATTCTATCTGCATAAACACCGGCATTCAACAGCATGCCAAATGTGTCCCTGGGCTTAAGAGCCTCATTTACTTTAATAGATACAATAGTATAAATACTGACAGATGTTTTATTGAATTTCGCAGGTGCTTCAGAGCCGAAGTAAGTTGGTTTTCTACTGAACGTTTCGAGATTCCCAAGCGTTCGGAGATCTCATTGTTGGACAGATGTTGTTCCCGGCTTAACATGAATATTTCCCTGCACCGTTGGGGCAACTGTTCAAGCAAATCATTTATCTTACTTTGAAATTCGGAGCTCTGAATGCGTTTTTCGCCGTCATTCATGTCCAAAACTTTTTCTGTAATATACGTATAGTCTTCCATGTATGAAATCAGCTCTTTGTTTCTTGCCTTGAGTTCCTTGTATACATGGTATCGGGCGGCCGATGTAAGATAACTTTTGAATAAAGCAATTTGCAGTTCGTGGCGCTTTTGCCAGATTCTTAAAAAAATGTCGTTCACGATTTCAAGGCAAACAACGTCATCCGGGAGGTAATCATACGCCGTTCTGTAGATCGCAGTCCAATATCTTTCAAAAAGCAGGTTAAAAGCTTTATTGTCATTAAGCTGGATCGCCTCCCATAGTTCGGAATCAGTGGGCGTATTTTTGAGCATATAACTGGTGTGCTAAAGTAAATAAAAAATCTGCGTACGCCTTGTTTGCTAAAAAAATTAAAAAAAATATAAAAAAACAAGTGTGTGCAAATCAAAAAAAGTCTCTTTAGAATTATAACCCTAGATACTAACGAATATTCTCATGACGAAGGAAGACTTTATTGTTCTATACGATAAATATCTTGAAGGCAATTGTACGCCTGAAGAATTAATGCTCTTGGAGCAATACCATGATGATTTCATTTTATCTGACAAGCGCTGGAAAGCGGAAATGATGGATAAACAAGAGGCCAGGCGAATTTTATTAACCAGGTTGCAAGCCGCCGTTGATCCCCCCGTCAAAAAAATGCGCAGAAACTATCGTTGGCTGGCCGCTGCTGCCATTCTCATTTTTGCCATCGCTGCTGGTCTGCTGTGGCGGTATAAGAACGGAACAAGGAATTTAGTCTCCGGTAACTTCGGTAATACTCTTAATCATCAAGCTCTAATTAAACCCGGTGGGGAAAGAGCAACCCTTACGCTTGCAGACGGTAAGATCATCAGCCTCAATAAAGAAGTGAAAGGCTTATTGTCACGTCAGGGAAGCGCTACCGTCTCACAACTATCCACAGGGCAGCTGACTTATCTTGTTGGATCTGAACAAAATGAAGTATCCAGGAAAGTTTATAACAGTATTGCAACACCACAAGGCGGAGAATATAAACTTATCCTTTCTGACGGTACAAAGGTTTGGCTGAATTCAGCGAGCTCCCTTAAATATCCGGCGGTTTTCAGCGGCCACGACAGGCGCGTGGAACTATCAGGAGAAGCGTATTTCGAAGTGGCCAAAAACAGGAAAATGCCTTTCAAGGTCACTGTTAAGGGAATGGCCATTGAAGTATTAGGAACCCATTTTAATGTTATGGCCTATAATAATGAAAAGGATGTTGAAACTACGCTGCTTGAGGGCAAAGTAAAACTTACCAATGACAAAAGGCAAGCGTATTTGTTACCCGGGCAGCGCGGCATACTGTCGGACAAAAGGTCTGATTTTGAAATACAGTCTGCGGATATCCAAAAAGCAGTGGCCTGGAAGAACGGCTATTTTACTTTTAAACAGGAGAGTATTCAATCAATTATGCGCAAAGTGGCGAGGTGGTACAACGTTGAGGTTGTCTATCAGGGAAATGTTGAAGATAAAACCTTCGGGGGCTCAGTTTCCCGTTTTGCAGACATTTCCGAGCTATTAAAAACGCTGGAACTTACCGGTACCATTCATTTTAAAATTGAAGGAAGGAGGGTGATAGTAATGGATTAACGTTTACATCCCTAACTATTATCTAAAAAACCGGGAGCGTTGGCGCGCGCCCGGTTTGATGCCTCAGGCATAATAGGTAATCAGATAACTAATTCTCATAACCAATTTCTTAAAAACCTATTTTTCAAATGTATAAAATTTCTTATTCATTTAGGTGGAGGAGTATGCCTTTTCCATTGCAAAAATTCCTGTTAGTTATGAAGCTCACTTTTATACTTTTAGTTGTTGGACTTTTGCAGGTAAGCGCAGCTTCCTTCGCCCAAAAGGTTAGCCTGAGTGTAAAAGATGCTTCATTAGAAAGCGTTTTTGATCAGCTGCGACAACAAAGCGGTTATAATTTTTTATATAGTACCAAGGTACTCGCCAAAGGCAAACCCGTGAGTATAAGTGTACAAAATGAAGACTTCAAAACGGTATTGAAAAGATGCTTCGAAGACCAGCCTTTCACTTATGTTATTCACGAAAATAATATTGTGATCAGGGCCAAGACCGCCGATTCAACTGAAACCGCAACTCCAGCTGCAACGCAGCCGCTTGCCGATGCAGGTATGCAAAATCCCGATGTCGTAGTTTCAGGAACGGTTGTGGATACGAAAGGGCTGCCCATCCCCGGCGTAACCATAAAGCTTAAGGGAACTTCTCAAGGAATGCAAACCGACCCTGCAGGTAAATTTTCCATGCGGATTGCGGATGCGAACGGTACCCTGGTTTTTACCTTCATCGGGTATGTTACCCAGGAAATCGCTCTAAATGGCAGAACGGTATTGAGTGTCGTTCTCGCTGAGCAGCGGTCATCATTGGATGAAGTGGTTGTTGTAGGCTATGGTACGCGCAAAAAATCGGACGTAACTGGCGCTGTATCTTCTATAAGCGAGGCCCAGCTGCGGCAAATTCCCGCAGGCGATATCGGTACTGCCCTGCAAGGCGCGGCTCCAGGTTTGCAAGTTGGCAAAGGCAACGGCAATAGCCAGCCCGGTACAACGCCGGTTATCCGTATCCGCGGCGAACGCTCATTGAATGGCGGTAATGATCCTTTAATCATACTGGATGGTGTACCTTTTGCTGGCAATTTAAATGACATCAATCCTGATGACATCGTTGGTGTTCAGGTATTGAAAGACGCCAGTGCAACCGCTATTTATGGTGCGCGCGGATCAAACGGGGTATTGTTGATTCAGACACGCCGCGGGAAAAACGGCAAAACTATTATTAATTACAATGCTTATGCAGGCTTTAATCATATACTAGGACAATATGACGTAATGGATGCCGATCAGTTTTTAACTTTTAGAAAATGGGGTAAAATCAATGGCACGCCTTTGGCAACGAACGGTACACCGGTTTATTCCGGGCTTGATGATCCTAAATTAATTACGGGTAGTTTAAGTGTATTTACTGATCCGGTAGAACTTGGGCTTTACCAGTCGGGGGTACGAACAAACTGGCAGAATCTGCTTTATAAAACGCCTTTAATCACTAATCATCAGATTAATGTATCGGGTGGTAATGAAAATACCCAATATGATGCTTCATTGGGTTATTACCACGCCGGCGGTATTTTCCCAGGCCAGGGGATAGACAGGTACAGTTTAAAAATGAGCATCGATCATAAAGTAAACGACCATATAAAATTCGGCATCAGTACATTAGATAGCTATACGATTAACCAGGGCCAAAACAACGCGGCCAACTTTACCAATAACCCGGTTAGCCAATTTTTACAAGCCAGTCCTTTTTCTACCCCGTATAAGCCTGATGGCAGCTTGTATACCTACCTGCCGGGCAGTAACCAAAACGTTTGGAACCCGCTTACGGATTTTGCACCGGGTGCCAGGGTTGATATGGATAAAAGGTTAAATACCTTCAATACGGCATATGCCGAGGTTAATTTGACCCATGGTTTTAAATACCGGTTGAATGCGGGTCTGCAAATTAATCCGCAAACAAAAGGACGGTTTTATGCCAGCAATACCTTGGAGCAGTTAGGACAACCAAATGCCGGATACAATTATAACGGAACCGGATATGACTATACACTTGAACACCTCCTTACCTATGATAAAACAATAGCAAAAGATCATAATATTAACTTTACTGGTTTATACAGCTTTGAAAAAAATCAAACACAAAGTAACAGTGTAAGCTACCGCAATGTGCTGGGCGATTATATACAATATTACAACCCCGCCTATGCTTCCAACGTAACCAGCAGCGGCGATTTTGCCAAATACAGTATTGTATCGGTAATGGGCCGGTTGAATTATACATATAAAGGTAAATATCTGGCCACATTTACGATACGCCGTGATGGCTCATCCCGGCTGGCGGAAGGGAAAAAATGGAATACCTATCCGGCAGCGGCGCTGGGCTGGAATATTGACCGGGAGGATTTCCTGGCTAATAACAAAACTATTTCGGGTTTGAAGTTAAGGGCCAGCTATGGTACTACCGCAAGCACTAATCTTAATCCTTACCAAACTATTGGTTTGTTGACAAATACTTACTATCAATACGGCGGAACTAATGTAAGTGGTACTTATCCGGATCCTTCTAACTCAGGCAATCCGCAGTTAACTTGGGAAAATACAACCACTTTAAACCTGGGTGTGGATTTTGGTTTATTTAATAATCGTATCACCGGTTCGGTAGAGTGGTACAGGGCCAAAACCACCAATATCTTCCTTTACCAGGTATTGCCTCCAACAACAGGTTACAGCAAAATCCTGATTAACCTGGGCGAAACGCAGGATACGGGCATGGAGTTCAATGTCAGCTCCATTAATTTAGCCGGCGATGGTAAAAGCAAGTTTAAATGGACAACCGATGTTAACGTTGCCTTTAACCGTCAGCGCATTAACAAGCTGGCATCAGGCGTACAGCGCGATTTAAACAGCGGCTTTTTTGTTGGCCAGCCTAATCACATTATTTACGATTATAAAAGAGTAGGTATTTGGCAGAACACGCCCGAGGATATTGCTTTAGCTACCAAATATGGCCTGGTAACCAGCGCCACGGCTTATAATAACCCAGGGCCAAACTCTATTGTTGGTACAGTGAAAGTAGCAGACACCAATGGTGACGGCAAAATTACTACAGATGATAAGGTAGTGTTAGGCTCATCACAGCCTAAGCTGCAAGGTGGTATCACAAACAGGTTTGCCTATAAAAACTTTGATTTCAGTATTCTTGCTTATTTTAATATTGGCGGCCTGGTAAGATCAGGCGTTGACGGTAGTTTTGCCAACCAACTTCAGGGCGGCGGCTATAACAATCTGGACATTAATTACTGGACACCAACCAACCCGGTAAATTACTGGCCTAAACCTAACGTAGCGCTTTCTTCTGCGAATTATGCTTCAACGCTAAATATTTTCAGCGATTCGTATCTGAAGATCAGATCGATGTCCCTGGGCTACACCTTTGCCAGCAACCCACTTAAAGCAATTGGCGCAAAATCAGCCAGGATTTATTCAACTGTATCAAATCCCTTTACGTTTTTCTCTCCGTATCTGAAAAACTCACACGGGCTTGATCCTGAAATAGGTTTGAATGATGTCAATGTAAACACGCTTACGCCGCCTACCTGGCAATTGTTATTCGGTGTTAATGTTTCATTTTAAAACGGAAAAGAATCATGAAAAAAATATTATTAATGACAGTTTTTACAGCAATGGCAGTATGTTTTGCTACCAGCTGTAAAAAAAGTGATCTGGCCGAAGAAAATCGGTCTAAGCTAACTTCCGATTTCTTCTCTACCGCCGCGGGAATAGACAATGGTTTAAATGCATCCTACCAGTTCTTAAGAAGTTTATACGGCCCGGAAGAAGGACTGGAGGCTTTTACCAATATTGGCGCTGATGAAATGCGCCTGGCAAATGGTAACCGGACTACCCACGTATCCATATATGATACTCAGTTTGATTCCAATAATGAATTTTCAAGTGGGATATGGGCGGCCTGTTACCGGTCAATCAATACCTGCAACGGATTAATTATTTTTGGACAAACAGTTACCGGCCTCACCGATGATGCCCGTAAGGAGAAAATAGCAGAAGCTAAGTTTTTAAGAGCGTTTAATTATTTTGTCTTGGTACGTCTGTTCGGCGGTGTAACCATTACCGAGTATACGACCACGCCGACCAACTCGGCCACCCGGGCATCGTTAGCAGATTGTTATAACTTGGTTATTTCAGATCTGAAAGCGGCGGTTGCTGATCTTAATCCAACAATTCCTCAACCTGGACGCGCGTCAATCGGTGCTGCAAAGCATCTGCTGGCATTGGTTTATTTAACACGAGGCTGGTCGGCTGCAGCTCAAACAACAGATTTCCAAAGTGCATACGATACAGCTACAGATTTGATCAATAACGCCGGCACTTACAATGCGGGCTTATTACCTGATTTTGCGGATGTGTTCAGGGACAATAATGAAAACAATAAAGAAGTCTTGTTTAACGTACAATATTCGACCGATTTAACCTATGGCGGTGCGAATAATGCCTGGAACCATCTATATGTTAACACCTACGATGCTATTTTAGGTCAGCGCGACTTACTTAATGGCCGCTCGTATGCCTGGTTCAGGGCTACCAACTGGGTTTACAATACCGCCTTCGCTGATAAAACAAACGACAGCCGCTATTACAAGACCTTCCAGTCAGTGTGGAAAGCCTCTAAGGCGATCAGCGGAACCTATACGATTACCGTCGGCGGAACAGCCTATACACTGCCATACAGTGCAAATGTTGGCGACACTGCTTTAAGATATCCTGGTATGAATATGTCTATCGACGAGATCAAAAAGCATAAATATGTGATCTATACTCCTGAAAATTATAACGATAACAGGATATTTCCGACGATGACCAAATACCTGGACCCGTTGAACCGTACCACGCCAAATGAGAATTCCCACCGGCCGGTTATCGTATTTCGCCTGGCTGAAACTTACCTGGTCGCGGCGGAAGCCGCGTTTAAACTGGGGCAAGCTGGAAATGCTGCAACGATGATCAACGCTATACGCAGCAGGGCTGCTTACGCCGGTCATTCCGATCAGATGCAGGTCACGGCGGCAGACATTAATCTTGATTTTCTGCTTGCTGAACGTACGCGTGAAATGATGTCGGAAAACGTGAGGTGGTTTGACCTTGTCCGTACCGGCACGCTGATCAACCGTGTACGTACGTATGATGACTATCAGGCAAAACTGAATATTCAGGATTTTGACATACTACGTCCCATTCCTTTATCGCAGATCAATTCAGTGATATCGGGGCCTGCTTACCCGCAAAACCCGGGTTGGCGTTAATACTAAGGCAAGGGTAACCTCGATTACCCTTGCCTTATCCGCAAATTTATTTTAATAATTCCTATGAAAATACACAAACATGTACTCATGGTAATATTGATATCTATCTTGGTATTACCCGGACTTGCAACCGCACAAAACAAATATTTCCGGAAATGGCCCAGTGGTAAAAGCCCATTGGAGATCGGCAACCGGGTGGCCGACCATTTCATTGAAACGCCCCATCCCAACTTTGGGTCTCCAAAGCCCCCGGGAAGCATCACCTATCCCGAAACATGTGCCTGGTTCGGCGCATTACTCTTTGCCGACGCTTCCGGCAATGATGCACTGACAAAAAAATTGGCCGACAGGTTCACACCTTTTTACGGTACTGAAAGCAAGCTGATTCCTCTTCCGGACATGGTTGATAATACCGTATTCGGGGCCGTTCCACTACAACTATATATCCAGACCAAAGACCGGCAGTATCTCGAAACGGGGATCGCCTTTGCCGATAAACAATGGACGTTGCCGGCGAATCCAAAACCAGGCCAGGAGGAGCTCGCCAATAAAGGGCTTTCGTGGCAGACCAGGCTTTGGATTGATGATATGTTTATGATCACCACCATACAGGTACAGGCTTATCGGGCTACGAGAGACGAAAAATATATTAACCGTGCCGCCAGCGAGATGGTTTACTATCTTGAAAACTTACAAAGGCCAAATGGACTGTTCTTCCACGCGCCGGATGTCCCCTTTTTTTGGGCAAGAGGAAATGGCTGGATGGCAGCAGGCATGACTGAAATACTTAATGCACTACCCTCTAACAACCCTAACAGGCCGGCTATTTTGGCCGGATATAAAAAGATGATGGCAAGTCTCAGGGATTACCAGGCACTGGACGGAATGTGGCGCCAGTTAATAGACGATAAAGACGCCTGGGAGGAAAGCTCGGGTACCGCGATGTTTACCTACGCCCTGATTACCGGTGTGAAAAAAGGCTGGCTTAATGAAAATGAGTATGGCCCCCTCGCCCGTAAAGCCTGGCTTGCACTGACGGAAAAGATAAACGCAAATGCGGAAGTAGAAGGGGTTTGCGAGGGAACCAATAAGAAAAACGACAGGCAATATTACCTTGACAGGGAAGCTTTAACCGGAGATATGCACGGGCAGGCCCCTGTCCTGTGGTGTGCACAGGCTATCTTAAGTAAATAGCATTTTAATAAACAAAAAATCCAATCTACAAATGAAAAAATTCAAAATATTGATAACGGGCCTGTTTATACTAGCCGGTTGTACCAGTTTGTTTGCCCAGGATAAACAGATCCTTTTGCCTGGTCCGGACGGCCAAGTTGTTTTCAAACTGACCTCAGAAAACGGACTTCTTTACTACGAAGTTGTTAATGACCGGAATCCGGTCATTGAAACATCGCCACTCGGTTTAACCATCAAGGATCATGTATTCGCGGATATCAGCTCTATTAGGGTTATCAAAAGTGAAAGGATAAACCGGTCCTACCTTTCACGCGGTGTACACGATAAGGCCATTGACAACTGTAATTCAACATTAGTTGAATGTGAGAACAGCAAGGGTTTGGAGCATTTTAAATTAGAGGTCCGGGTTTTTAATGATGGCCTGGCTTTTCGATACATCGTCCCCGGTAACGGGGAAAGCGAGATTACAAGCGACAATACCACGTTTACGATTCCAGGCGGTAGCGTTACCTGGAGCCAGGGAGATATCAGGAGCTACGAGGGAAAATATCAAAAACGAAATATCGAAGATGTTAAAGAAGGTAGTTTAGTGGGCCCTCCGCTTACTGTTAAATTGCCCGGAGGCGCAGGATACGCTGCGATCACAGAGGGTGGAGCCGGTCATTTTGCAGGCATGTCGTTAAAGGCAGACGGGCAACGGGGCTACAAGGCAAACCTAACCGGTTCAACTTCCGTTTCCGGAAACATAGAAACGCCCTGGCGGATTATTGAAACCGGAAAGGACCTGAATGTGCTGGTGAATTGCGATATTATCAGCAGTGTATCTCCCAAACCAGATCCCAAATTGTTTCCGCAAGGGATAGCGACCAGTTGGGTAAAACCTGGAAAAAGTGTATGGTCATGGCTGGCAGGCAACGGCGGGGTGACATTTGAAAACATGAAAAAATTCTCCAAATGGGCCGGTGAATTGGGAATAGAATACAATCTCGTTGATGAAGGCTGGTCAAAATGGACGGATGGCAGTAAGGACAAATGGGAACTGATCAAAGACCTCGTGACCTATTCCGACCAGCAGCATGTCAAAGTATGGGTTTGGAAAGCCTATCCAGACAGGAATGGTGTTCCCGGTTTAGAAGATGCGAAAGCAAGATGGGATTTTTTCACACAATGTAAAGCAGTAGGGGTCGTCGGGATCAAGATCGATTTTTTCGACACGGAATCACAGGAGGTGATGGCATTTTATCAGGACGCCTTAAAAGATGCCGCCAGGTTACAGCTCATGCTGGATTTCCATGGTGCGGATAAGCCGACAGGACAAAGCAGCACCTGGCCCAACGAAATGTCCAGAGAGGGTATCCGCGGACTTGAAAACGGAAGTAGCTGGCCAGAGCATAATACGACGCTGCCCTTTACCCGTTACCTTGCGGGCCATGGCGATTACACGCCATTAAGTTTTAATCAAAAAATAATCGGTGGCACGACGTTGACCCACCAGGTTGCCACGGTAGTAGCATTTACCTCCCCGTTTTTGTGTCTTGCTGTCAATCCGGAAGAGCTATTGAATAGCCCCATCAAGAAATTTGTCATTGGTATTCCGACAACCTGGGATGAAACGAAAGTGCTGGCTCAAAGTGCTATCGGTGAAACTGCCGTTTTTGCCCGACGTAAGGGGCAGACATGGTACCTTTCCGTACTCAACGGGGCAGTAACTAAGGACCTCTCCATAGATCTATCGTTTCTGAAACCAGGAAATTATAATGCCGTAACGATAGCGGATGATCATGCTTCGGCCGATAAAGTGATGCTATCTGAAAAAAAATATAACAGGAAAAATTCCATAAAACTACAGCTTCAGGCCGGAGGGGGCTTCGCAGCCAAATTCACCAAAGTAGACAGAAGCAAACCATGAGAAAGTTATTTACTCTAATCAGCTTGCTTCTGCTTGCAGGATTGACCAGGGCTGAGAATGGTTATGATCTGTGGCTCCGTTATCCCGCAATTACTGATGCCGGTCTATCTGGCCGCTACAAACAGGTTATTAAGCAGCTCGTCATCTCTGGTAACTCATCTGTTATTAAATCAGCAGGTTCTGAATTGCGTTACGGCCTCCAAAAGATGTTATCGGTAAACGTATCCGCAAATGATCAGGTAACGATGGATGGAGCGCTGATCGTTGGCACGCCCAAAATGATACCCGCGATAAAAACGCTTCAGATTTCTGAACTGACAGCAGTCGGGCAAGAAGGGTTCGTCATCGAGTCAGTAGTTTCAGGCGGTCGTAAAGCTACTATAATCACCGCCAACACCGATGTCGGCATATTATATGGTGTTTTTAATTTTTTAAGACTGATCCAAACGGGACAAAGCCTGGATCACCTTCATATTGCAGATCATCCTAAAGTTACGTTTCGTGTACTCGATCACTGGGATAATCTGGATGGAACGATAGAACGTGGCTATGCAGGTTCTTCTTTATGGGACTGGCAGCGGCTTCCGGGTTACCTCGATCCACGTTACAAGGACTACGCACGCGCAAACGCATCAATCGGCATCAACGGCGTAGTACTCAATAATGTTAATGCGAAGGCTAAAAGCCTGACCAGACCTTACATCATCAAAGCAGCTGCCCTGGCGGATGTTTTCAGGGCCTATGGCATCAGGACATATCTGACCGCCCGTTTTTCAGCACCGATCGAACTGGGAAATTTAAAGACGGCGGACCCACTGGACCCTGAAGTCAAAAAGTGGTGGAAGGAGAAAGTAGATGAAATTTATCATTACATCCCGGATTTCGGCGGCTTCCTGGTTAAGGCAAACTCCGAGGGTCAGCCCGGTCCGCAGGACTATAAACGCACGCATGCCGATGGCGCCAATGTGTTAGCCGAAGCGCTCGAACCGCATGGCGGTATGGTAATGTGGCGGGCCTTCGTTTATGAAAACAAAAAAGGAAGTGACAGGGCCATGCAGGCTTACAACGAGTTTAAGCCCCTTGACGGAAAATTTAACAAAAATGTTTTCCTTCAGGTCAAGTACGGGCCTATTGATTTTCAGCCACGCGAGGCCTTCCATCCCTTGTTTGGAGCCATGCCAAAAACACCGATCGCTCCTGAATTTGAAATCACGCAGGAATATCTGGGCTTTGCATCACATCTGGTTTACCTGGCTCCTTTATTTAAGGAATACTTGCAAACCGACACCTATGCTCAAGGTAAAGGGTCCACCATCTCGAAGATCACAGATGGTACACTGGAAGGCCATCAATTATCAGCGATCGCCGGAGTGGCTAACATCGGCAGCGACATCAACTGGTGTGGCCATCCATTTGGACAGGCAAACTGGTATGCCTTCGGGCGGATAGCCTGGAATTCCGGGTTAACATCAGCGCAGATAGCTGAGGAGTGGTTAAAGATGACTTTTACCAACGATCCTGCCTTTTTAGGGCCAGTTGAACAAATGATGCTGCAGTCCAGGGAGGCTGCGGTAAATTACATGATGCCATTAGGCTTAAACCATATCATGAATCTCGGCACGCATTACGGCCCGGGACCCTGGGGCAGGATCCCCGGTTGGAACGCCTGGGATTACCACCGCTCAGATTCAAGCGGTATAGGCACAGACCGCACCCTATCGGGTACGAATGCGGTAAGTCAGTATTTTCCTCCACTGGATAAAGAATTCGCAGATTTAAAAACCTGCCCGCAAAAATACCTATTGTGGTTCCACCATGTTCCCTGGAGCTATAAAATGGCTTCAGGACAAACGCTTTGGACGGAACTGGTGAACCATTATTATGCCGGTGTCGATTCGGTCGATCATATGATCAGTATCTGGAATATTGCGGGAAAGAAAATCGATCCGGAACGGTATCAGGATGTACGGCAACTGCTGCTGCAACAAAAAAAGGAAGCGATGTGGTGGCGTGATGGCTGTGTACTTTATTTTCAGACTTATTCGAAACTGCCGCTACCGGAAGGATTGCCTGCTCCCGCACATCCGCTCACCTATTATCAACACATTTCTTTCCCTAACGAATAATCCTCCAGCTATGAAAAAATTAAGCTTTATGATACTGAGCTTGTGTGTTATTTCCATCAAGGTGATGGCACAAACTGAAAACGTTTTCCCGAAAGACACTTATTGGACAAGTCCGCAAAAACCATACGTGGACAGACGTGAATTGTATCTAAATTTTTGCGCAGCCAATAACAATGACGGTAGCAGGGACGGGGTGTTCAGCCAGGTCGCCCGTCTTGAACTGGGTTTGCCCGTTAACGAAAACGCTGTACGCGGAACAATCGCCGTTGTTGGTGAAAATAAAGACTGTAATGACTTTTCGGTTGGAGGGTTGGTACGGCTGCTTTACCTGGATCAGAACAAACACCGGCTTTCTGAAAAACTGCGTGATGAACTGGAAGCTTGTTTAACCAATTTCAAATATTGGTGGGACGAACCTGAAAAGGACGCCCAATACCGCTGTTATCATACCGAAAACCACCAGGGGCTTTATCATCAGGATGAGCTCATGGCCGGGCAATTATTTAAAAAAAAATTGTTTAAGGACGGTAGAACAGGGGCTTATCATATCAACCATGCGAAGTTGCTGCTGGACAAGTGGCTTAGTTACCGTGTGAGATTCGGTTATAGTGAATGGCTTTCCAATAATTACCTGGAGGTAGACTTGCTTACCCTCAGCAATTTATACGACTTCGCCGAAGATCATGATATACGGGATCGGGCGGGTCTATTGATAGACATGACGCTATATGAGATGGCCTTGAACAATTTTCATGGAGTTTTTGGCTCTACGCACGGGCGAACTTATAACAGGTCGCTCACGGGAGGCCGGCAAGAGGCGACATCATCGATCAGCAAGCTGATGTTTGGTGCCGGGATCTTCAATTCGCCCCGGTCATTGGGGGCTGTAAGCCTGGCTACCAGTTCCTACAGATGTCCTTCCGTCATTGAAAATATCGCTAACGATTATGGACAAACCATCGATCATAAAGAACGGCAAAGTATCAATATTGATGACGCCCCCAGATACGGCTTAAGTTATAACAATGAACTTGACTGCCATTTATACTGGGGCATGCAAGAGTTCATCAACCCGGATGTAATCGCCATGTCAAAGCGGATATCTGAAAAGTATGACGTGT
Source organism: Mucilaginibacter sp. (assembly GCA_030445275.1). Taxonomy (GTDB): domain Bacteria; phylum Bacteroidota; class Bacteroidia; order Sphingobacteriales; family Sphingobacteriaceae; genus Mucilaginibacter. The sequence goes on along the minus strand of JAUCSE010000062.1, from coordinate 27,702 downwards.
GGCCATACCGCGATTACCAACACTACGAACAATTGTATGCCGATCAAAGGAAGCAATTCGGGAAGATAGTTAATCCCAACCTGGATCGTTATGCCTTATCGGAAGCAAATATCCAAACCTACCGTACCCGGGATTATATGCTGAGCAGCGTGCAGCGTTACCGCCCCGGCACACCGGGCTATCAGCAACATGTCTGGCAGGCAACGCTGGGCACAGATGCCGTGGTGTTTTTAAACAACCCGGGGGAAAGTACACCGGAGCCCACGGGAAAAGAATCCAGTCCCGCTTACTGGGCAGGTAACAAAATTCTGCCGGACGCAGCACAGTATAAAAATGTATTGTTTTGTATTTATAATAACAATGCAAGCGATCATCAAACATACTCACATGCTTATTTTCCAAAAAGCGCTTTTGATGAAGTTGTGGAAAAAGGAAACTGGACTTTCGGCAGAAAGGGCGATGCTTTCATTGCCCTTTATTCCCAAAATACAACGAATTGGGTAACCAGTTCCAATGGAGAACAAAACGAGTTAAGGTCAGCATCCCCACAAAACAGCTGGATCTGTGAAATGGGTTCAAGATCACAATGGGGTAGTTTCGATTCTTTCGTAAATAAAATATCATCGGGTAAAGTTAAATGTGACGCTTTAAATATCTGTTATAACTCACCGTCAGCAGGCAGCCTGAAATTTGGCTGGAAGCAGCCACTATCTGTAAACAATAAACAACTTGCCTTGACCGGTTATCCCAGGTTTGAAAACCTTTATGGAAAAACCGAGTTTGCTTCAGATCGGTTAGCAATAAAGTACAAAAATCAAACACTGGTACTTGATTTTAACAAAAACAAAAGGGAAATCCGATAAACGCAAATTACATTTTATGAATAAATTAGCCAATTCATGCCAATAAAAATAGCCTGCAATCCTTGATTTGCAGGCTATTAATTAAGTTTTAATATTTTTATCAGTGGAACGATAGAGAGTTGAATTTATCTTATTACTATTTGGTTTTCAATGTTTTATATATAACCGAATTCGCCACTTTTTGGTATTAGGCAACTGGTACTAAAGATTTTCTTTATAGAAAGGCACTAACTTGGCTAACACCTGATTGGCATGTTCCGGATTCCAATATAAGTCATAATGACCTGCACCCGGGACAACCAGGATGTCTTTCTTGATTGATTTAGCCCGGTTAAGGAGGTCAAAACCATCCCGAAAGGAACCATTTGGTTTAAATTCCGATAATAGAAGGTTTGTGAGATTATTGTTTCAGCCAGTTCTTGTTTATTGGGCAGCAAAGAGTACGGGTAACATTGATTAATAATAATGCCGTGTAAACAGGAAAACGATTTATTTGTCAACACAGGATTTAGGTCTTCTTCCTCTCTTTTTTGAGCTTGCGTAACCTGAAAATAAAAATTTCATAGCCCATATTATTTATCTTTCAAACTTCAGTATCGTGTAAGAATTGGCAGGAAAGTCATAAGAAGGGGCTTTTCCTGTCAGCTTTTCCTTCGAATATATCGTCTTGTGTCGCTCAGGATGCTCTGGTGTATTTACTGCAGTTAGCTCGCCTGTTAACGTAGCGATTGCGACGTCTTCTTTTCTGCCTTCAAAATCAAGATCTAACGCTGTACGTACAGCTAAACCGGTATTTACGACATGAAGTATCAGCGTTTTTCCATCTTCACTACGGGTTGCAGTTACATCCAGATCGCCCTCTGCAGTACTTTTAACAAGTAGGGGTAAATGTTTTTCTGCTTGCATTTTTTGAGCATAGAAAGGAGGCATGTCCCATACCCGATCACTAGTAAAGAAAATTTGTCCTTGATCCCAATCATTGTCATTTTGCAGGTAAGGTTGCAGTGCGTTTGCAGGACTGGATGTTAATACAAATTCACTATGTCTTCTAATCGCATTCAGATTAGTGGCATGACCTAGGGCGCGCTGTACGCCGTGCTTGCTGCCGTTTTCTTCAAAAACAGCTATTTTCATTTTAGTTTCAGGATCCCACTGTTTAAACATACGTTGCATTTCAGCAAGTTGCTTGTCCGTATCGAAACCGGCTTTAGGGTCATCGCCACCTACGTGAAGATCCCAATAGTCTGCCTTTCCGTTCAACGCTTTGAAAACATATTCCATATTAGGAGAGCCTGGGCGCCACCATGCAGCATGGATAAACTTTAGTGAGCTGTCCTTTTGCTTCATGGCTTTGTACAATAGGTTAAAACGCGTTACATATTCCTCGTAAGCCTGTTTGCTATCACCATTAAAAATCACTTCTTCATTACCGATCTCAACGTACTTTATATGGTATGACTTTGGATGTCCGTTCTTTGCGCGTTTTGCTCCCCAAACGGTAGAGATATTACCATTGAGATACTCCACCATATCGGCAACATCTGCGGGGGTTTCATAGATGTTAATTGCGAAGGATGGTTCAATAGATGTTGCCTCACAAAACTTTAGAAACTCTTCAATCCCAAAACCATTGGTAGTGTACCAGTTCCAGTGTCCACGGTACGGCGGACGTTTATCCGGATCGCCTATCATATTCTTGAATTTGTATTCTGGCGAATTCACCATAGTTCCTGCATAACGCAGGAAAGTTAGCCCCTGAGCTACCAGCGCGTTCCCAATATCTGCTCTGATCGGTAAGCCCTTAAACTGATCTTTTCCTGTGCTCATAAGGACAGCCTGATCTACCCAAAGCTTTCCTTTTGACGAAATGTATATGGCTAGTCTCGCATTCTTATCTGTTGTATTTGATGTTAGTGTAAACGGATATTTTTTCCATGAACTGCCAATGCTGTTTAGTTTACCCGAAGCATAAGTTTTACGGCCATCTGCACTTTCAAGCGCCACAGTTACGGGGCCATGAAGTTTTTCTCCCTTCAAATAAACTCTTCCCTTAAACAGCTGATTCCTGCGTACTGCAATACCCCATCGATTTAAACCACGGTTTGCAATGCCGGCTTTTCCGGTACCAGCTACAAAAGTAATTACCTGCGAATTTTTACCATTATAAGCGGTGTTGTTATCCACCTTAAAGGAACTCTTTGCCTGATCAGCGCGGATGATATCCCAGTTGTAACTTACCTGCTCATTTGCTGCATTTGCAAGCTTCAGCGGTGTTGTCTTTCCATTTTCTTGCAGGATAACATTGCGGAATTCTATTGCCGAACGCCAAGTGCGCAAGCCTATCTTTCCTTTTAATAGAGGATTACGCTCATCTTTAAATGACAATACTTGCTGTCCATTCAAAAATACCACTAGTTCCGGGCCATGAAGTGCTACTTTTATTTTATTCCAGCCTTCAGGATTTACATTAACTGCGGTTTCTTTAAGTAGTTCAAAGTTCTGTAAATGTTTTCCTATACCTATTTTTTTACCATTCCTGCTCAAGCTGATCTCATATCCATCGAAAACATCGTTACCAACTCCGGCATTTCCAACACGAACAATCAGTGCTCCACTTTCACCATTTCCTGTAAATCTCATTTCAGCTTCAACACTTCCATTTGCAAGTTCTTTTGGCTCATAAATCAGTTTTGCACTTTGATCAGGCTCTACGCCAATGTGGTGTACACCATTCATCACTACATCACTGGTGGTGTTTCTGCCAGGTATGATGGTAATGGCGCCATCTTTTTCCGTCCAATAGCCGGCATACCTTCTCCAGTTGTTAAAATCAACTCCTGTTGAGGGTTCTTCAAAGCTTTCCCCAAAAATACGCTGATCGTAGAATCCACCATAGATTTCGTGATTTACATCCTCTATATTAGATCCATAAATCAACGGACTGATCTTATGCTGAACTTGATTACTGTTTACCCTGATACGGGATTGTTGTGCAACAGGTAACCAAACTTTGTAACCCCTTCCTTCTCTGTTGCCAACTGTGTAATAAGGTATAGCACTAAAAGTTTTGCCATTTGTCAATTTGCCGGTAATCACGTTTATGCCCTTAAGCATACCTGCACGATATTGCATTTGCAGAGCGGCGGTGGTATCTATAGTAAGTTGATCGATATCTCCATTGTCAACACCCTCAAGGCTGTACACGATAGGTCCTGATGCAATAGCAACCATATTTTTTAAGTCCCTAACCTGTTGGTTGGCCGTAACAAGACGTGGTTTCATAGGGAGCTGCAGCTCTACTAAATCCCCTTTTTTCCATTCTCTTTTGATAACAGCATAGCCGTTGTTGATTGTCGCTTTTTCAGCAATACCATTAACCAATAGGGTGAAACCTTCTTTGATATTAGATTTGTACAGGTCAAATGGATTTTCTTTTCCTAGCGCCCAACCCGGAATTCGAATGTTTAAACTAAACTCAGATTGTTTTTCCGGGTTTATATTCAGCCTTATTTCGCCTTCCCATGGATAGCTGGTTTTCTGAGAAATGGCGATTGCTTTTTTATCATCTATCACGATCTTAGCATCACTGCTAATAAACATGTTAATATATAGGTTGTCGTTTGATGAAGAGTAAATGTACGCTGGCAATTCTGAAACCATTTTCAAAAACATCGGCGGACAGCAAGGGCAGGAATGCCATTCCCATCTGGATGGCTCATGTGCGTTTAGCGGGTTTTGGTATGAGTATTTATCACCAGTTAGTGAAACTCCAGTTAGTACATTGTTGTACAATACTCTTTCAAATTCGTCCATGTATTTACCGTCGCTGGTTAATTCATTCATCCTTTGGCTAAAGAAGCCGGCACCTACAGCGGCGCAGGTTTCTAAATACGCACCTGTAGGAAGGAAGTAGTCTGCACCAAATTTCTCATCATGAGCAATTGCTCCAACACCACCCGTCACAAACATTCTGCGCCCAATCATGTTATCCCAAAGTCGATTTGCAGTTTGTATATATCTCGGATCTTGGTTTTCTAAAGCTACAGCAGTGATGCCTGTAGCTAATAAAGTTGCGCGCACCGCATGGCCTTCAATAGTTTTTTGGGCAAAAACTGAAATAGAATCCTGTGCATAATCACCCCAGGAAGGTCGGGGGAAATTCCCTGTTGCACCATCTTTGTATTTCTCATCTTTAATCCATTGCTCGGCCTTATCGTTACCCCAGGTTTGCCATAGCGGATATCCCATATTATTTCCGCGGTTTTCTATCCAGAATCTAACCAGATCATAGTAATCTTTTTCATTTACCGGAATGCTGAGTTTTTTCTTGAGGTCAGGATGCTCTTTGAAAAGCCAGTACAATTTCATTACTGCTTCCTCTGGTCCTGAATGTGCAGGAACGATATTTCTTTTTGGAGGGGGGCCCATAAGTTTGCTCATTTGATTTGCAAACCGGGTAGCTACCTCTAAAAGTTTAGTTTTTCCGCTAGCTTTATAATAGTGAACGCCGGCCTCTATAAGCATGCCTGCATTGTAAACATCATGTTGGAAACGTAATAAACCTCCATTATCTCCCCAGCGGTGATTAGGTTCCATCAAATCAGTGTAGGTATTGATATAGCCTGAGGTATCTGCTTTTTGTGCAGCATAAATGCGGTCGATGTATCCATCAAGTCTAGCCTGAAGTTTTGCATCAGGATGCTGAATAGTTAAATCTCCTATTCCACGTATGGTTTCATAGATCAGTCCATCAAACCAAGGTAAGCCAGCGTGGTCGCCAGTGCCTTTTTTGCCTGCGGCTATTTTGTCGAAATTCTCAAAAATATTGTTTTTGTCTCTTTCTTCAGCCGACTTAAGGTTTTGTCCTTCAAATTTGTTTAGTACGTCGTTGGCAGTAACGGTACTCCAAATCTCGAATTTAGGGCTCCAAAAAGCATCATTAATCTTTACCGTCTTTACTTGCGATAATTGAGCCCCTTTATGGTTCACCACGCCGAGTCTTTTACCCGGGGAGCAGCTAAAGAGAATTAAAGCAATACCAGTAATGATGTAAGTGTAGTTCTTTTTCATTTAGGTGTGATTGAGTATCCAAATATATAAATACTTTTTAGCTGGTACGAACTGGTATGATTTTTTTAAATTATGGTAAGATTATCCTGGTACTACTTATATTTGCCGGATATCAAATAAATTAGTGAAAGAGAATAGATCGAAATATAAACTTGTGGTGAGTCATGTTATTGATAGGATTCAGTCAGAAGAGTATCAGAAAGGTGATCGCATTCCCTCTATAAATGAATTTCGAAGTACCTATAATTTGTCGAGAGATACAGTATTTGCAGGATTACGCGAGTTAATGTCGAAGGGTATTATTGATTCAAATCATGGTGTAGGCTATTTTGTTACCAGTACAAAAACCAATTCATTACGCAATATATTCTTGTTGTTTAATGAATTTAACGAGTTCAAAGAGGATTTGTACAATTCATTTATGGAAGCTGTGGGTAGCTCTGCTACGGTAGATCTTTACTTTCATAATTATAATAGGCGGGTATTTGAAACCCTTATTAATGATTCCAATAATAAATATACACACTATGTGATCATGTCTGGGAAGTTTCAGGGTATTAAATCCCTGCTTGAAACGCTGTCGGGCAGGGTATTTCTGCTCGATCATTTTCATTCGGAACTAATGGGAGCGTACTCTTCTGTTTCACAAAATTTCGAGAAAGACACCTATGAGGCTTTGGTTTCTGCCATTGATCAGATCAGAAAATACAGGCGTATTTTAATGGTACAGAGCGAAGAGAAGGAACCTTTAGAAAGATATGATGGACTTAGGGCTTTTTGCAACGAGTTTGGATTTGAACATCGCTATCTTTCCAATACAGCAAAAAGAGAGATAAATGCTGACGATCTCTTTATTGTAGTTAAGGATAGAGATCTGGTGGATTTGCTTAAACAGGCAACCCTTCAGCAGTTAACCCCCGGAATTGGTTTTGGGATCATTTCTTATAACGATACCCCGCTTAAGGAACTTCTGGCCGGTGGGATTACAACGCTTTCTACAGACTTTAAACTAATGGGGCAGACGATGTCTAAACTTATTGAGGCCAAAGGTATTTGTACTGTTGCAAATCCATGGAAGTTGGATGTTCGAAAGTCATTGTAGGTTAAATCACTTAAATGATAACAACCGGGGAGGTTTAGAGGTTCTCGAATTGCGGAGTAAAGGAAATTTCTTCGCCGCATAATAACAGTACTCTATAAGGTTATTCTCATCTTAATTGGTGAAAATGTTCTAAAACAGACCGAAAACGTTGTTCCTGACAATGATCTCCTAATGGAGATTGAACATTTCAAAAAAGGTGATTCCCGCTTTCAGGCGCGAAACTTGTCGGAGGATTTCAAACGGCGTTCCGCGATCCCCAAAGCTAATAATTAACAGGCTGATTTGGATAAGTGGTTTTTAATCATTTACTTTTAACCAAAATAATTATATGATCCTGTTTTATTTTAAGGGAATTTTCGCAAGTTTCGGGTTGCCGGATATTTACTAACTTGTTAATTTTACATGAAATGACCAGGGAATTAACTGTAAACTATTACCGGATTGAAAAGGCTATCAGCTATATTACAGCTAACTTTAAGCAACAGCCCGATCTGGATGAGATAGCAGAAAAAATAAGCCTCAGTCCATTTCATTTTCAGCGAATCTTTTTAGACTGGGTTGGCTTAACGCCTAAAAAGTTTCTGCAATACCTCACACTCGACTACCTTAAAAATAGTATTCACCAGGCTGGGACCGTTATTGAAGCGGCAAATATGGCCGGGCTTTCGAGCCAGTCACGGGTCTATGATCTGTTTGTTAATATCGAAGGGGTTAGTCCCCAGCAATTTAAATCAGCAGGAATAGGACTTGAGATCTCTTATGGTTATCACGTTTCGCCATTTGGCATGTGCTTTATTGCCGTTACTGATAGAGGTATATGCGATCTTCATTTTATAGATGAAGATGGCGACCGGAAAGAGTATGAAGTTTTTTCAAAAAAGTGGAACTTTGCCGAATTAAACCACAGACCAGATATCACTCAGCCTTATATTCAAAAAATATTTAGGCCTGGCGAAAATGATCAGGAAAAGCTTAATCTACTGGTGCAGGGAACTGATTTCCAGGTAAAGGTATGGGAGGCATTGGTTAACATCCCTTTTGGTGCAGTACGTTCATACCAACAAGTTGCTGAACAGTTAGGTTATGCAAACAGTATGAGGTCCGTGGCCTCAGCTGCAGGTAAAAACCCTATTTTATATCTTATTCCCTGCCATCGTATTATAACTAAAGATGGTGACGTAGGCGATTTTCAATACGGCAAAGTGCGAAAACAAACCATGATTGCCTGGGAAATGGCAAGCATGGCTGTATAATTACTATCCTCTAAAGATATCCTCAAAATTTTAAAACCCGCAAGAATCAGGTTGATAAGCCGCACAGCCTTCACAACATTTGTACCGGCATAAAGGTCAGTTAAAATGTTAAAAAGAATCGTCATTGCTTTTTGCTGGTTAATAGCAGCTGTCTCCCGATTATCCGCACAAACGAACATCGTTTCCAATCACTGGGCTTTAGTTGATCGTGTTAAACTTTTTTACAGATCAGCGGGCAATCCTAAACATCCTGTAATTGTACTACTCCATGGTTTTCCAAGCTCATCCATCATGTACCGCGATCTGATGCAGCTATTAAAAAATGATTTTTATTTAATAGCGCCCGATTATCCGGCTCATGGTTATTCACCATTGCCTCCGGCCGGGTACCAATTCACCTTCGATAATATCAGTAATACAGTTTACGCGCTACTAAATCAATTAGGTATTCACAAATACAGCCTTTTTATACAGGATTACGGGGCGCCGGTTGGTTTCAGAATGGCTGTAAAACACCCTGAAAATATTGAAGCCCTTATTGTCCAAAACGGCAACGCTTATATAGAGGGTTTTCCCGAAGCACAAAGCCCCAAAGGAGAATTACAGCAATACTGGAAGGATAAGAATAAAAAATACGAAACAGACTGGATAAATTTCTACCGGAACGCTAGCCTGGTGCCATTTGATAAACAGAAGCTTGATACAGGGGTGAATATTGACAGCCGGATGCTTAACGGTATGGTTATGCTTAAGCCCGGGAGACTGGAGCTGTTTATGCAGCTATGGTTTGACTATGGCAATAATGTTAAAAGTTACCCTATATGGCACGCATATCTGAAAAAATATCAACCACCTGTTTTAATGACCTGGGGCAAAGAGGATACCTTTTTTACAGTACCCGGCGCTACTGCTTATTTAAAGGATGTACCTAAAGCAGAAGTTCATCTGCTCAATGGCGGACATTGGGTGGCCACCAATGACAATACACAACAAATAGCCGAACTTATTTTAAGTTTTTTTAAAAGAAACGCAATTCAATAATTAATCAAATAGAGATGAACAAAAAAGGTAAAATTATCACCAGGGACTTTTATCAGAAAGCGACAAGCCCTGTAGTTATTATTCCGGAAAATTTAGTCCACCATGATGTAGAGCAGGAAAATGCGGATTTTACAGAAATGGCCAGGCCCCCGTTTTTTATAGCCGACCTTCCATCAAAAACAATGTCTGTTACCATCGGTACATTACATCCCGAGCAGCAAAGCGGCAAACACAGGCATAGTTATGAGGCCATAATGTATATAATAGAAGGAGAGGGCTTTACTATGATAGAAGATATGAAAGTTAATTGGAAAGCCGGAGATGCGGTATACGTACCTGTATGGAGCTGGCATTACAATGTGAATACGAATAAAACAAATAGAGCAAAGTACGTCAGTTGTGACAATGCCCCGCAATTACATGCTGTCGGGCTGGCTTTGTTCGAGCCGGCCCAATAATTAAGTAGGCTGATAAGTCAACTTGTGAAGTAATCCAGATCAGGTAAGCGAAAAGCTGACCTGGAATGCAAACTATTTCAATAGGATCTTACCGGATCATTGTATGCCAAACCTTCGAACACACCTTGGAAGTTACCTCTCGAATTTAGGTTAACATAAGGAACCTGCTTTTAAAGAGCTTTTGAACACTATCCGCCACAGAAATCACGCATGCTTACGAGGTTTTTTTAGTAATGCTATATTAAATAATATAAGACAAAAACAACTGCGGTTTGGCTTTTCAAATAATTGGGAGTGTTAAAAATCTGAATATTCCACCGGGTGCAAAAAAACAATATCAGCATGTGAAACATTATTTTTATATTCTTCTTTTGCTGTAAGCGTTTTCCATTGAGCGTCACCGCCAAAGGCCTCCCAATGTTTATCCCTGTCGGTTTTGCTGTTAAAGGTGGTCATATACATCAGATTAGGCATGCGGCTTCCTGCTATCACTTCCGAGTAAAAAACAGCGTTAAAGCCCAATCTTTTAAAGAGCCCTATTTCATCACCGACGTTAAACATCCTGACCTTATTGAAATTGTATTTTTCAGTGGCACTCTCATAGCTGCGCAGTTCATAAACCCTGTCGGCTTTTGCAGCTGTAAGGTTGGGAATTGCAGGAGTTGGCATACCTGGGAAAGCTTGTAATACAATGGTTTCTATCCGGCTGTATAAAGCATCTTTAAAACCAGCATCAATATAGTCTTTGCCATCAGCTAAATACTTTGCATCAGCCTGTAGTTGTTGCTCTATTCCTGCCAGCTTATCCAAAGAGGAAAAAGGAGTAAAAACATAGATCCTCCTGTCGGTATCCTGTTGGGTAACAGGTTTAAATACCCCCACATTTTTAATACCGGCGCGGTGTAATGCCGGTATATAAGCTTGTTGTAAATATTGTTCTATCCTGGCTTCCTGGCCCTGGTTTTTATAATGATATATTTTAAGCTGATAGTAATTTCGGGCCGGTGCATTGGCCCATGCGTTCAAAGTGGTAATGGCAATAATTGAAACGAAAAAGCAAATAAACCTGAATGGATGGTGTAACTTCATAATAGTATTTTATTTAATGGTTTTAGCTTGCTGGCGAAAGTAATGCTCAGACATTTAGCCAAAAGTAAGTTAATGGTACTTTACTAAATAAAATGAGGGCACTAATAAATCAGTTAGTGATTGGCCAGACCTGAAATAATAGCGGTTAAATTTAGGGTTAGATTATCCTGGAGAAATTATCAAAACTGCATTTTGCTTTCTGCAAAATCACATAATCCCCCTAATATTTCACTCAATTCTTCTCCTTTGCTGGTTAAGGTATATTCTGTTCTTGGCGGATTACCCGGTATGTAACTTTTATGGATCAGTTCATGGTGTTCCAAAAATTTCAGCCGGTCGGCCAGGATATGGTCACTAATATGTTCCAGATCTTCTTTCAGGCTGTTAAAACGTGTGTTTCCTTCCTCAATACTGAACAGTACCTCGGTCATCCATCTTTTACTCAATAAATAGAGGAGTTCATTAAGGGCGCACTTTTCTTCCAGGAACGACTGGTTGTAGAAGTTGGTGGAACTTAGTTTTCTTTCTGACATGCTAATTTATTAATGAGTTACTAACTACCGGTTAAGCTATTGGTCTCCATGACTGTTTATTGTTCCTTTGCACTGCTGCTACCTTTTAATAGGATTAAACGAAGCTAAATCGATTTTAGCATGCAATAAACGGAAAATATAATTAAAATAAAAACAAAAATGAAATACAGAAAATTAGAAAATACCGACTTATTACTTTCTGAAGTAACCTTTGGCGCCTGGGCGGCCGGAGGATGGATGTGGGGTGGTACAGAACGGAAAGAGGCTATTGACGCCATCAGGACTTCTTATTCACTGGGTGTAACCTCCATTGATACAGCTCCAATTTATGGACAGGGCACAAGCGAGGAAATTGTTGGAGCAGCGATCCGGGACCTGGCACGTGATGATTTCCAGATCCTGACCAAATACGGCATGCGCTGGGATCTTAAAAAAGGTGATTTTGGCTTTAGTAGTAAAAATAATGGCGGGGAGGATATCGACATATATAAATATGCAGGAAAAAAGAGCATTATCAAAGAATGTGAAAACAGTTTGAAACGTTTAAGAACTGATTATATCGACCTGTACCAGATCCATTGGCCTGATTCAACAACACCGATAGAAGAAAGTATGGAAGCTGCTTCCCGCTTAATTGAACAGGGAAAAATACGTTACGCCGGTGTTTGTAATTATGATGCGGCGCAAATGGCTGAGGCTGAAAAATATATTACCCTTGCGTCAAACCAGGTGCCTTATAGTATGGTTAAACGGTCCATAGAAACCGAATTGATTCCTTATTGCCTGAAGAATAATAAATCCATCCTGGCTTATAGTCCGTTAGAACGGGGACTTTTAACCGGTAAAATGAAACCCGGGCATGAGTTTGCTCCTGGCGATCATCGTAAAACAGTTTCATTTTTTCAGGAGAGAAATTTAAGAAGAACCAATGAGTTTCTGAATTTGCTAAAGCCAATAGCCGCAGAAAAGCATTTAACACTGGGGCAGCTGGTTATCCTGTGGACATTGCAGCAACCTGGAATTACGATAGCCCTGGTGGGTGCCAGAAACAGCGAACAGGCTATTGAAAATGCCAGGGCCATTGACACCCAGCTAAGCAACGAGGAAATTGCAGTTATATCAGATTACCTTGAACAGCTGGAACTGGTAGCCTAAATTAGCTGTAAAAGCAAGATATAGATAATCAATTGGAATGAAACTAACTTATTTATTAGTTAATACATTGCTTTTTATCGAATGGTATAATAGTTAATTTCATGGGCTGCCTCTGCCGTCATATTTGGCCAGCGTCGTGAATTAACCGGTCTATCGGATTTATGAATCAACGTGTGAACGCCGGTTAACTGTAAACAATAAAGAGCCCGGCATTTGACAGCCAGGCGCTTTCCCAAAACAATTCTTAATTAATTATTGCGCCTTCTTTTCGGTTACTTCCTTACGAATGTCTGTAGCCAATACTTTTAAGGCCTGCATGGCATTACGCACACGCGTTCCGGCCGCTTTATTGCCCTTCTCATAAAAACTTGCCACATCCGCTTCGGCAGCAGCAATTACTTCCTTTAATTTTTGAAAATTTTCCATTCTATATTTTTAAAGGAAGTAAAAGTAAGATTTTGGCTGGAATCTTAAGTTCTCGTCTGAGAATCAAACCTCTCCTAATATCAAACGTATTCAAACGAATATTCCAAAAAGAAACAGGTGAAAGTCTTAGGTTGTTGTGCGTGCCGCCTAACGTTATGATTAACGCTTTAATTAGTATTAAACTAATGGCTGAGGATATCCAGAATTGAATTTTATCTGTTAATTCGGCTTTATCCATAAAAAACACAATAGACATTTTATGTTTTAATAAAACTATATGGATTGCGTAATCGCAGGGGTTTTTAGTAAGAACTTTTTTTCGTCAACTTCTTTAAGCATAAAATCGGCTAAATCACCCTTCGTAATCTTCCCAATCTTCATCTTTTTAAGTAGGTTAGGGAATAGCTGATATTTTCCTGTTGGCAATGCATCAGACAAGATCCCCGGTCTGATCATTTCCCATTTTAATTTACTTTTTGCAAATAAATTTTCCATTATTGCCTTATCATCATATTGATCTTTTAGTAAGGTTTTAATGATTAGCTTCATAAAAAAACCTAAATAAGGCATACTATCACCAACACCAAAACCAGATATAACCAATATAATAGCGTCCGGGCAAATTTCCTGCATTGCGGGAATAACAACATTTGCCATTTCCGAAAATAAGATAGTCCCCTTTTTTTGCTTGGTATTAATGCATACCAAAATAGCATCTGCATTTTTAATTGCCTCTTTTACGTCAGTTAGAGAGGTAGCAGAGCCGTTAATTTTTGTGAGCATCGGCTCATCCTGGAGAAGCTGTTGTGCCCTCGGAGATAATGCGGTAATTTTATGGCCTTTTGCCAAAGCTTGTTTAACGCAGCTTAACCCAACGCCTGAAGTTGCACCTATAATAGTGATATTCATGATTTTAAATTATTAAATTTTGTTAATCGCCGTTAAAAATTGCAGACCAATACCTTTAGGTGCAACCATTAAACTGCTGCTCCCATATTTCCATGGTTTACCATCGGTAGTTAATATTTCGGCACCGGCTTCTTTGGCAATAAATAAGCCAGCAAGCCAGTTTGTTGTATCTAAATCTTCCTGGTGAAATAAATCAATCCGCCCTGCACCTACATAGGCCAATTGTAAGGCATGGGGGCCATAGTTTCGGACACAAAGGAATTGCTCCAATAAATGGGTAACACTTTTTCCCATTTTATGATAGATGTGATATTCATCCTTTTGATGGTGTGTATATTCCCAAACCGCAAGCATTTCATTAAGGTTTTTCTTTTTATTGGGTACAATACGTTCGCCGTTTATAAATGCGCCCTCGCCAGATTTTGCCCAGAATGTTTCTTTTAATATAGGATCGTAAATGACCGAAAAATCAACTTCTCCATATTTCATCAAGGTAAGATTCACTGTCCAGCCGGGTAGATGCTGAACATATTGAACAGCGCCATCCATCACGTCACATACCCAGTATTCAGGGATGGTTAAAGGCTTTAATTGTTGTGCGGGTTCAGTTTCCTCCTCAGGCCATTTAATTTGCGGGTATGCTGTTTCCAGCTTTGACTGAAGTTCTTTTTGAAAGCGCATATCCATATCGTGGCTAAGTTCGCGTAAATCGTCCATGTTTACGGGTAAGGGCTTGCTTTTGAAATCTTCTAAAAAGCTGTCACCCAATCCTCTGACCAGGGTTATAATTTGTTTAATATCAATATTTTTTTTCATCGTTTTGATTTTTATGATCGTGATTCCTGATAACCTTCATTAAGCATCCAATGGCTAAACGCTGCATATTCTCGAGCATAACATTCGGCTCCCTGGGCGATTTCTACGTTCCACGATAATTGTCTTACCTTGTTGTAATGAGGTATGCGGTTAGCTTCGTACATTTTTAATGCGGTTGCTAAAGATGGGTTTGCCTTTAAAGTATTGGTGAGAACAATGATGTCTTCTATTCCTAAAGTTCCACCGGCTGATATATGCGGGGATAGTCCATGAGCAGCATCACCAATCAAAGCTACACGCTGTGACACCCAGGAAGGCAGTGGGGAAACAAACATGATCTGGTTGTGCAGGATCATTTCTTCGGGTGTGCGTTCAATTAATTTTATTAAAGCGTCGCCCCAGCCATTATCATTCATTTGAGTTGCGCGTTTTAAAGCCTCTTCCTTTTTTGATCCGGTAGGCTCTGCACTGTCAAATTGATTGATCATCCAGGTTGTTTCATTACCATATGTTTGAAAATAACCGCCCCGGATTCGTTCATGACCAATAGTAAGGACACTTCCAGGTGCAGGTTCATCACCGGATGGAACTAAAGCCCTCCATACATGATGCCCTTTATGCTCCTGAGCTGTATAGTTGGGTAACAATTGACTCCGCACTTTGGAATACACACCATCTGCCCCGATAAGCAGGTCGGCTAAAATATGTTCCCCGTTCTCCAATAATACTTTAACCTCATCCGCGCTTTCTTCAAAGCCGACAACCCGTGCTTGAAGATTAATATTATCCTGGCCCATAGCCGCTGCAAGTATATTATTGAGTTGTGGTCGCGGATATAATACAAAAGAGTGATCTTCCGCGCCAAACCCTTCGGCCCTGAACCGGTGACCGGCAGCATTATAAAACCAGGCCTCTATCGGTGTACCTACGCTGTGCATTTGTTGGCTCATTCCCAGGTCTTCAAATACATCCAGCGCATTTCTCCATAAGCCTATGGATGCACCGGCCGCCCTGATCTCTGTGGCCTGCTCACAAACTATAACATCTGCTCCCATGCGTTTCAATGCTATACCAGCAGTTAGGCCTACCAGGCCGCCGCCAGCAACTACAATCCTTAATTTTTTTACCGCAGGTTCAGTTAATTTATTTGAATTCTCCATCGCTTTTATTTTTTTGATTAATTTTATACAAAGAAAGATGGATTTATAAACGATACATAGATGAAATCGCTGTGATTATACCTCAAATCGCAGAATTAATTAATGATGACATGGCTAACAAAACCAATAAGCAGATTCCCGAGTTCGGCATATCCGGAAATAATATAAAAGGCATCGCCCTGAAAAATCTTGACCTTAACCAAAAGGCTCCGGGCGAACACCAGACCGGATTTGCACATCGCGATGATCATTATATGCTGGTAGCGCTTTGGGAAGGTAAATTAAAAGCCATTATTGATTTTGAAGATCACGAATTCAGCGCACCCTGCTTACTTATGATCTTTCCGGAACAGGTACATCAATTAATGCCGCAAACGCAGTTGTCTGGCTGGACTATCAGTTTTGACACAGCGTTGATCAATGAAGACCTCAGGAACGTACTAGAAAAGGATTGGCAAGACCAGACACCCTCTTTTGGCAACTTTCCTATGGTATGGTTTGAGCAGATAAACAGTTTGTTCGTCGCGATCAGTCAGCTGCACAACAAACCATTGATTACCTCCCAAAGTGCGATAACGGCTTTACTCATGGGGTTGTTGTATATTATTACCGGTAATATAGCAGGGTCAGCAGTTAAAACTAAAAATAAGAAAAGTAGGCCGGCGCTGATTAAACAGCAATTCTTATTCCTGCTTTATCAGCATTTTAAAGACTGGAAGAAGCCCTCCACGTATGCTGAAAAATTAAATATTACTACAGCACATCTTAACGATACCGTTAAACGAATCACGGGTAGGTCAGCTACTGAAGCTATACAAGAACACTGCATTCTGGAAGCGCGGCGGTTATTGCATCATACCAATCTGGACGTAAAGGAAGTGGGTTATCATATAGGCTATTTAAATTCCAGTCACTTCATTAAAATTTTTAAAACGGTTACCGGCCAGACACCGGCCCAATACAGGCAGAGTCTGATTTAACTTCTGAAAAAGAAATTTCGATTACGTGTGCTTTTTCGCTACACGCTTTGGAAAGTTTTTATGTCTTTTGACTTGGTAATAAGTATCGTGCTGAGAAACTAATTACACCACAGCTGGGCCTACAAAAAAAGATGACTAATTTGATAAAAAAAATATTTTAAGCTTGATTTCTAAATCTATTCGTATTGTTAAGTCGCCTCTTTGGTTAAGACAAAGGGCATTTTGGTTAAATTTAACACCATTTGGTTGCAGATCTTTGTATAAAAAACAGAGAAACTATGAAAGCAATAAGAATTGATGAGTTCGGCGAACCGGAAGTGATGAAAATTGTAGAGATTGAACGTCCTGTTCCAGCAGCTGATGAGATTTTAATAAAAGTTTACGCCTCCAGTGTTAACCCGGCGGATTACATCATACGCCGAGGGGGAAATGAAGGTTTAAAACCACTTTTAAAATTACCAATGGGATTAGGCATTGATGGGGCGGGAATTGTAGAAGAGCTTGGCAGCGAGGTAACTGAATTCAAAAAGGGCGACCGTGTGTATGGTGTACCCAACTATTTAGATGGCAGCTACACTGAATATCTTGCAGCAAAGGTTAATCAATTTGCACTTATGCCGCGTAGTATCAACTTTAACGAAGCCGCTTCGTTACCCGCCTGCGCACGTATGGCCTGGAGCGGTATGGTCGAGAAGGCTAAGGTACAGCCAGGTCAGCGTGTACTCGTCCATGGCGCGGCTGGAGGTATCGGTAACCTGGCGTTACAGTTTGCCAAGGCCTTTGGTGCCTATGTTATTGGTACCGCATCGGCACATAATGCTGATTTTTTAAAACAATTGGGCGCTGACGAAGTGATTGACTATAACACCCAAAAATTTGAGGATATTCTGAGCGATATCGATGTGGTATTCAATGCTACCCCTACCACTACTGTTGATGAAGAATTGCGTCTGAGATCTGTTAAAGTTTTGAAAGAAGGTGGTATCTTCGTATGTACACATGGAGTATGGCCTAACGATGAGTTTAAGGCATTACTGGCCAGGAAAAATGCAACAGTTTCGATGGCTGGTGTTGATATTAATCATCAGCATTGCTTCACTGAAGTGGCCAAATTGATTGACGCAGGCAAAGTGAAACCTATTATTAGTAAGGTTTATCCATGGGAGCAGGCAGCCGAGGCACATCGCGATAGTGAAACGAAACATGTTCGGGGAAAAATTGTGCTTGAAATTCGTAAAGAAGATTAAAACGTATGGTGCACTATAAAACTATTACCGAATGGTTCCAGGCTTGGCAACTGCTAAAGCCTGAACATCCACTCATTAGTGTAATTAAGGTTGATGTTTCCAGAATGATGCGCAGAGGTGATACTTTGACATCTTTTTGCGACTTCTTTTGCATAGCTATAAAGCGGGTTTCGGGCGTCGAAGATCTTAAATTGAAATATGGGCAGCAGCCCTATGATTTTAACGAAGGGATCATGTCTTTTGTATCGCCTGGCCAGGTAACAAGCCTTTCTGTTGAAAAAGACGTCGAAATAAGGCAATCGGGATGGTATTTAATCGTCCATCCTGATTTCCTATGGAATACACCCTTAGCCAATACCATCAAACGATATGAGTTTTGGGATTATGCTGTAAACGAATCCTTATTTCTTGCTGAAAAAGAAGAAGAGATCATTATCAGCATCATTCAAAATATACATCGCGAAACGCACGCTAATATTGACAAATTCAGCAAACAGATCATTATATCACAGCTGGAAAGCTTGCTCAACTATGCCGAGCGGTTCTATAACCGGCAGTTCATTACACGCGAAAAGGCTAACCACCAGGTACTTAATCGACTGGAAAAAGTACTGAATGATTATTTAAACAGCGGGCAACCGGCCACCAAAGGTTTGCCGACCGTAAACGATATAGCCGCCATGCTCCATATCACCCCAAAATACTTAAGCAGCTTGTTACGGATGCACACGGGGCAAAATACCCAGCGCTATATCCATGAAAAGCTGATTGAAAGGGCCAAGGAAAGAATTTCAACCAGTGAGTTATCCATGAGCGAGATCGCTTACGAACTGGGGTTTGAACATTTGCAATCTTTTAGTCGGTTGTTTAAAGCCAAAACCCATCTATCCCCCCTGGAGTTCAGAGCTTCATTCAAAAATTAGGAACTACAATCACCGAATCCGAAGTTAATATTAAGACCGATGATGAAATAATCTTTTCGGGCTGATCCGCTATGGACTCAACCCTCTATACTCACGGCCGTGAGTGCTATGAAACAACTTGATCACAAATGAAAACAGAAAAATCGGTACCGTTAACCGGCTACCAAAAATTTGTAATATTTATATTGGCTATCACCCAGTTCACCGTGATATTGGATTTCATGGTGATGTCGCCTCTTGGTGATATGTTGATGAAATCGCTGTCGCTAAAACCATCTGCATTTGGTGTGGCCGTATCGGGCTATGCTATTAGTGCAGGTATCAGCGGTTTATTAACGGCTGCATTTGCCGATAGGTTCGACCGTAAAAAACTGTTGTTATTCTTTTACTGCGGTTTTATCATCGGCACCATTTTCTGCGGATTGGCGCATAGCTATGTAGCCTTGATTGCTGCGCGTATTATCACGGGCTTGTTCGGCGGTGTTATTGGCTCTATTTCAATGACTATTATAACAGATGTGTTCCCGATGCAGAAACGCGGACAAGTCATGAGTTTTGTACAAATGGGTTTCGGTGCCAGTCAAGTTTTGGGTGTACCTATCGGCATTTACATGGCAACTCTGTGGGATTGGGAAGCGCCGTTTTGGATGGTAGCTGCCTTAAGCATTTTGATAGCTATAGCTATTGCCATGTACATAAAACCAATTATAGCGCATTTGGCTGTTCAACACAATAAATCGGCTTTTGCGCACTTAGGGAAAACCCTTATGAATAGCAATTATCGGATCGCGTTCACATCTACTGCTCTCCTTTCAATGGGTGGTTTTATGATTATTCCATTAGGCAGTGCTTTCGCAGTAAATAATCTTGGTGTAAACTATGCGCAATTGACCATGCTGTTAATGGTATCCGGTGTTAGCTCATTGGTTGTGATGCCATTCATTGGTAAGATCAGCGATATGATAGACAAATTCAAGATCTTCGTCGTAGCCTCATTGTTGATGATGATAACTTGCGTATTTTACACCAATTTAAGTTTAACACCTCTACCTTGGGTAATAGTTTCTAATATCCTGATGATGATAGGTATTATGAGCCGCGCGATCCCATCATCAGCCCTGACCAGCGCCATACCTGATATGGCCGACCGTGGGGCATTCATGAGCATCAATTCTTCGTTTAATCAAATTGCCGGTGGATTTGCTGCTATAGTTACCGGTAAAATTGTTACCCAGGCAACTAAAGGTGCACCATTACAGCATTACAATATTGTGGGCTATGTAATTGTGGTGATATCGCTTGGCAGCATCGGCTTAATGTGGCGTGTAAATAACCTAGTCAAAAAACGCGCACAGCTTAAACGATCGGTCATTATTGCCGAGGAGCCAATGATACAGTAGATCTTTTTTGCAAATGATTAACATTCCTTTGGCTTGCATTTTATTTATATCTGGACATTCTGGAGTCATTGACCATCTCGTCGAGGAATATAATTGCTTCCCGATCTATCTAATATCCAACAGCTTACAATGCTTGACTGTCACGACTCATCGGTAGCTCGCCATCTTTCTCTTTGATGCAAATCTTTAATATTTATATAGGTAAGCATTTATAAAATGCAATAAAAAAAATTGCATCTAAACTCTAGGTTCAAGCCATCATTCATAATGCGAAAGACAGAGAGTCGTGACTAACAATGCTCATTTTACATTTTTATGATTTTCGTAAATCTTGGTTCGATATTACAATCATAGTTATCAGGAATCAGAATGCGCAAGCACGAAAAACCCATAAATAATTTGAAAACATCATTTATGGGTTTTTGCAATAGTAATGCTGAGGTAGCATTACGTGTTAAAAAAATTTGATTTTACTTATTTACCATTTTGAACGCGTCGTTGTAGGTAGTTGCCCGGGATAGCTGATATATGCCGGCGGTGTTGCCAGTATGCACCTCGTAGATATTGCTTTCAATGGCAGCCAGTAAAGAGTCTGCTACGTCTTTTGGTGGAATTCCGTTTTCGCCGCCAATGGTTGATGAAAACTCGGTGTTCACCAGCGGGGGCATCAATTCGAAAACTTTTATCGACGTGTTTTTGCTTAAAGCATGACGCAGCAACTCCGTATAGGCATGTAAAGCGGCTTTACTGGCGCTGTAAGTGGGAAGAGTGCTTTTTGGTACCAAAGCTACGATTGATGTAACATTGACAATGATCCCTTCTGCACTTTTCGATAACAATGGCAATAATTCATCAATCAAACGAATTGCCGAAAAGAAGTTCGTTTCAAATTCACCCACTGCTTTATGGGCAGAATCAGCGTTTATACCAAGCGTATAAGGAACCGCTGATCCAGCATTATTGATCAGCACGTCCAGGCCACCGAATTTTTCCTGCAGGTATTCTTTCAATTTGGAAGATTCTGCGGAACTGTTGAAAGCCTTAATGACGACTTTCCCCGGATAGAAAGTACTAAATATATTGTCCGGTAAAACACCTTTTGCAAAGTCCGAGATGTTTTCAATCTTCGCTAAACGCTATCCAAAAGGCGAGTTTTCCACATCCAAAAGAGCTGAAATTGTCCTAAAACAGGTCGAATTTTTTGTTACTTATTTGTAACTAAAGCTCATAATTTGCTGATAATCAATTCAAAAGTACTTTCTGTATCAGGACAAATAATCGATATAACTAATTAATTATCAATTAGTTATAAATTATTAGGCATAATTAAAGTCGAAAATAAATTAATTCTTGTAACCGGTGCCGGAGATGGGCTGGGACGAGAACTTGTGTTTTGTATATTAGCCAGGAGGAGCTGTAGTTATCATTAGTGCATGAATTTTAAATAAAAATACTTGCATTATTTTTGATTTATCACCAACTTTGTAAAAAGTAAGGAAATGTCGACGCTGGAACATCTTAAAACACATTTGCAGGAAGGGCAGGTTTATCGACGGGACGAACTCACGCAGTGGTCGAGATCAGTAGACAGACATCTGCATGCTTTACTAAAAGAGGGTATATTACAAAAATTATCACAAGGTGTTTATTATTATCCCAAAAACTCCAGTTTTGGCAAAACGCCTCCGGAAGAAGAAGCTTTGGTACGCTCATTCCTAAAAGATGATCGTTTTCTACTGACATCTCCCAATCTATATAATGCATTAGGTGTTGGCACTACCCAACTGTATAATCAACGTACTGTTTATAATCATAAACGACATGGGAAATTCAAACTGGGCAATCGTACATTTGATTTTCAGATGAAACATCATTTTCCTGAAAAGCTGACACCGGAGTTTCTACTCGTTGATCTGGCCGGTAACTTAAACAGATTGGGCGAAGATCAGCAACAGGTACTAACTAATGTTTTATCCAAAGCTCGGAGCATGAATAAAAACGAGTTGCGGCAGACTCTTGACCGATACGGGAACGGTAAGGCTAAGCACTTATTGACACCTGTGTTTGCGTAAACAACTTATGGCTGAATATCTTCATCAACATCCTGAATTTCGGGAACTGCTTCGTATATTGGAAGACGAAAGGGGTATTCAGGCCGCTTTGATCGAAAAGGACTATTGGATCATGCATGTGCTGTATGGTTTAGAGTCGCAAGGATATGATTTTGAATTAAAAGGAGGAACCTCACTTTCGAAAGGCTACAAAATTATTGAGCGATTTTCGGAAGATATCGATATTCATATCAAACCGCCAGAAGACCAAAAAGTCAACGAGAATCCTAAAAATGAAAAGCCGATCAACGTTGCCGCCCGTAAGAATTTTTATGATTGGCTGGCCGGGGATATCAAGGTCGACGGCATCGTGCAGGTGGAACGTGATACGGACTTCGATAATACCAAGTCTTATTCCAGTGGCGGCATACGTTTGCTTTACGACAATCTGATCGATCCGGTAGAGGGTATAAAGGAAGGAATTCTATTGGAAGCAGGTTTTGACCGGGTAACACCCAACGAAAAATTAACCATCAGTTCCTGGGCTTATGACCGTGCCATAGCACAGGGCATCGACATCATTGACAACCGTGCAAAGGATATTGCCTGCTATCACCCTGGCTATACGTTTGTAGAAAAACTGCAAACCATCGCGACGAAATTCCGCAGAGAAAAGGAAACAGGTAATACCAGCGTAAACTTCATGAGGCAATATTATGATGTGTACAGCCTGCTTGGCCGGGAAGACGTCCAGACATTCATCGGGACGCCAGAGTATCTGGCACACAAAGAAGAACGTTTTCCCAAGCCCGACTTTGTTATCCCGGTGAAACAAAACGAAGGCTTTCTCTTGAGCGATAAAACAGTAAGGGCTTCTTTTAAGAAACGTTATACGGACACGGCTGCGTTATATTACAATGGCCAGCCGGATTTCGATATGCTGCTGGCAAGAATCTACGAGTATATCGATAAATTATAAACCTTGCAGTTATCAGACTTTAATTTTAGTTTTATAACTGAATTTTTACCGCCAGAAAACGAGTTTTCCTCATCTCAAAATGGTGAAATTGTCCTAAAAAAAGGCCGGAAATTTTGTTGCTGATTTGTTACTCAAAACCCGTAAGTTATTGATAATCATATTATAAGTACTTTCTGTATCGGAAAATAGGGATGCTAAACATCCTAAAGTTACGACAGTTTAAAGAAACCAGCAAATATGGGATCGTAAGCGGCAATATCATTTTTTATCATATCAACTGCGCCGCGGAAGTTAGTGGCTATACTGCCAGGTTCAACCACTTTAACCGCGATGCCTAAGGAATGGAGCTCGTGTGCAAGTGATTCTGAGAGCCCTTCCACAGCGAATTTGGTGCTGTGATACAGGCTCCCAAAAGGGAATGTTATCTGCCCTCCCATTGACGAGATATTGATGATGGTGCCGCTGCCCTGCGTGCGCATGTATGGTAACATGGCCTGGGTAACATCTATTAACCCAAAAAGATTTACGTTAAATTGTTTGTGGATCTGTTCGTGGGTAGCTGATTCGAAAACACCTACCAATGCATAACCTGCATTATTAACGAGAGTCTCAATACGGCCGAAACGGCTAATACCTTCTTCAATGGCACCGGTGATGGATGATTGATCCTGTACGTCGAGGCGGGTAACCAAAACATCCTTGAGCTGATTAAGTTCCAGTTCTTTTTCGGGTGAACGCATGGTTGCAATAACGTTCCATCCCTTTTGTTGAAATAGTTTAGCTGCCTCCCGGCCTATGCCGGATGATGCGCCGGTAATGAGAATAGTCTTTTTCATAACTTTATATCGTTTTATTGAAACAAAGTTCCGGATCATCTGTCCGTCCGACTTGACAGTATCTACGCAATACTTGACAATTTCACGGTAAATAACCTGCTATTTTATTCTATTAACTTTTATAAGGCTTGTTGTTTTTTGATCAAAAAAAGTTTTATAATTTCACCTTTTTCTCACCTGTATCCACTCCGTTTATAAACTTAATTAATCCATTCATATAGGTTTCCTGATCATCGTACATACTTAGGTGGCTGCCATTGGCGCAATATAGGTAACTACCGTTTTGAAACTGTGTGGCCATCCATTGCATATGTGCCGGATCCATTGTATCATATTTACCTCCTATAGTTAATGTGGGTACTGAGATCTTAGGCAGATCAGCTTTTCTATCCCATGTAGCCAGTTTACCAGCAATACCAAATTCACTTGGCCCCTGCATGGTTACGTATAATGACTCGTTTATTTTACCAAAAGCACGGTTAAATGGTTCTGGCCATTGCTCAACCGGAAACCGGCAAATATTTTTAGCGTAATAATTTGGCAATAACAACTGCATATACTCGGGATTCTGAAAATCGCCTTTGGCTTCAAAAGCCTTTATGCGTGCCAATACCTTAGGATCAAATTGCTTGGCTAATACATCATTAGCATATTTTCCATAATCTGGCGCGCTTGCCATCATATTTGATATGATAAGACCTTTTAAATTTTGCTGATATTTAAGCGCATATTCTAAAGCAAGAATACCTCCCCAGGAGTGGCCAAGCAGGTAAAAATTATCTTTATCCAATTTTAATGCCTGTCTTACCTGTTCAACCTCTTCAACGTAACGTGGTAAACTCCACATCGCCGTGTCTTTAGGGTTATCAGAATTACCGGTGCCCAACTGATCATAGTAAATAAGCTCGATACCTTCAGCAGGCAAAAAACTTTCCATGCATTCAAAATATTCATGAGTACCACCCGGGCCGCCATTGAGCAGTAACAATTTAATTTTAGGGTTATTGCCAATTTTTTTTGTCCATACATTGAACTTTCCTTTGGGGGTATTGATAGAGATAACCTGCACCCCGCCTGTACGTACACCCTTTGTGGTATCTTTCAGGAAGTTGTTTAAGCTTAATGCTGCTTTTTGCTGCACTTCAGGTTGTTTACAGGCTGATAACGAGGCTATCACCAATAATACGATGATCTTAAAGTATTTTATGTTCATGATAAATGTTATTTCTTATACAAAGATTAATTTGTTTCAAAATTATATATGTGTGGGTAAATAAAATAGTTATATCGGGTTAATTAATAGTTCATAAGACTTTTTAGCTTAAATCTTCGATAATCTGTTTTTATATTAGAAAATTAGTACTAAGGTTAAAATTACCTTTCTAACTCTGGATTTCATTATTACAACTTGGTTTACAATAAATAAGTTATGATAGCCAACGGATAGTTATAACTCAAAAGCCTATTCCGGACTATTAATTAACTCGATATAACTATTTTGTCAGGGCAGGAACATCTATTTTAGGAACACATTAACACAACAATCAATGTTCCAAATATCATCTTTGAGAATTGGGTCATATCGCTTTATGAGCCCTATTCGTGACTTTGTAAAGGGATTGATCCGGCAAAATATACCACTGCCATTTTTCGCTCCGATGAATTTTAATTATTCACGCAATAAACACCATAAAGAAGACCTCTTATTGCAAAAAAGGCCTGATAATCTCAAAGCTAATTCATCAGGTCAAAACTTAAAAAAATCTGTTTAAGGGTTTAGCATTAGATCCTAAAACAAGTACACTCCGTTCTTTATTTCCCATATAGTAATAGTATAATAATACGTATAAATCAATTAGGTAATAGTGCATATATAGCACCGCTTGAGTGGGCGGTGCTTGTATAAAATAAACTCTTTCAAACTGAACAAGTTACAATATTGGATTCACCAAACTACCCAATAAAAGAACACCATTGATTGGGGCAATGATTTGGATTGAACTTTAAGTCAGAAAGAGTCAATTTAACCATAGTCAGCAAAAAGTTAAAAGTGACTATTGTAAGTGTTTCATGGTCAATTAGTTATGATTATGAAAATTTTATTTAAAGACTTTTTGTTTTTTACTTAATATACTGTAAATCAATTGTTTGTGATTTTTTATATTTGCCATTTTTGTCCAAATTAATTGGATTTTGGTGCTTTTTTGCTCCTAAAAGCATGATTTATTCATCATTTTGATCATTTTTAGTCAAGTAGCAAATACGCATTATAAATACTGCTATTTTAAACCAAACTCGCTCTTAAAGTAAAAATTGCCATATCAAAATCTAATTCCGGTCACCTGTATATCATGACTATTATTAATTGCATTTTGTTTAAAATGTTTTCATGAGCTTAGCGTCTACATTGGTATAGATATATACAATGAAGTTATGAAAAATGAATACTTAATACTCAATGGCGACTGTCCTGCCGCTCTGGCTACTCCATCTGATACCGAACAGGAGCTGGCCATTTTATTTTTGGATATCCGCAACTTTACCGGGCTCATGGAATCGCAACCTGGCCAAACGGTGATCCAGGTGGTGCGCCGTTTATTTACCGCGTTCAACCAGGTTATTAAAAGCTTTCAGGGCAAGGTTGTAGAAATTGCGGGCGACAATCTGTACGCAGTTTTTGGCTTACAAACCAATTTGCAGGAGGCAGTTAACAATGCTTACCAGGCCGCTAAAGTGATGTTTCAAACGGTTAGCCTATTCAATGATGCCTATGCCGTGCCTTATCATGGTGGCCCGTTGGAAATTGGTGTTGGCCTGCACGCTGGGACGGTGTTTGTAGGTGAGTTTGTATTGGATGAGCGCTCACAGCTTTCAGTAATGGGCCTGCCCGTGAATATCGCCTCCAGGCTCCAGGCCAAAACCAAAGAGCTGAACAATGATCTGCTTATATCGGAGGATGCCTACCGGCTATTAGAATCTGATGGTACCGTACTTGATCAGCAAACCGTGAATTTACAGGGCATATCACAGGGACAGCAAATTCGTTTAGCGGGAAAACCCTACAGTAACAATCATTATTTAGCCTCATCGCAACCGGGCTTTGATTATTTACTGGCTATTTCCGGTTAAGCAGCTGTTTGTTGCTGAAAAGACTATATGTGTTCGGAAGAAATAAAAAACTTGTCATTTCGACGAACGGTGATGGCCAAAGTGTTGGGGTGAGGAGAAATCTTATGCTCCATGCTCTCCGTAATAGCATACCGTATAAGATTTTTCGCTATCGTTCAAGAGATAGTTTCTCCTCGTACCTCGTTCGATTTCTATGATTTAAGCAACTACTTTCTGATAATTTTTTTCATAGGGTCTATTTTGATTAACGCAGGCGAATATTCGTAGGATGAGTTTGTTTCT
>JAUCSE010000120.1 GCA_030445275.1 Mucilaginibacter sp. | reverse complement strand
CGCTGGACGACGTGCGCGTGCGCCGCGCCATCCTGGCGGCCATCGACCGCAACGCCATCATCCAGGGCGCGGCGGACGGCTTCGGCAAGCCCATTGGCAGCCACTACGCCATGGGCGCACCGGGCTTCGTCGACACCACGGCAATGAACCCCTTCGACATCGAGAAGGCGAAGAAGCTGCTGGCCGAGGCCGGCGTGAAGACGCCGCTGGAGCTGCGCTTGCAATTGCCCCCGCCCTCGTATGCGCGCCAGGGCGGCGAGATGATCGCGGCGCAGCTCGCGCAGATCGGCATCGTCGTGAAGATCCAGAACGTGGAATGGGCGCAGTGGCTCAACAGCACCTTCGGCGGCGCGCACGACTTCGACCTGACCATGGTCGCGCACGTGGAGCCTTTCGACATGGTGAAGTACACCGAGCCCGACTACTACTGGGGCTACGACTCGAAGAAGTTCCGCGACCTGTTCGTCTCCATCCAGAACGAAGAGAACAAGAAGCGCCGCGCCGACCTGCTGGCCGACGCGCAGCGCATGCTGGCCACCGACGCCGTGAACGGCTTCCTGTACCAGGCGGTGTTCCCGACCATCGCGCGCAAGGAAGTGAAGGGCCTGTGGCCGAGCATGCCGATCGTGGTGAACGACCTGGCCGCCATCTCCTGGAGTTGAAGTGATGACACAAGCCTCGTCTTCCAAGCCTCTCTACGCATTGAGCGTGCAGGAACTGCACGCGGCCTATGCCGCCCGGGAACTGTCGCCGGTGGAAGTGACGCGCTCGGTCAACGAACGCATCGCGGCCTACGAGCCCGAGCTGCGCGCCACCTGGCTGTTTCGCCCCGAGCTCGCGCTCGAGCAGGCGCGCGCGTCCGAAGCGCGCTGGCGGTCCGGCACGCCGCGCAGCCCGCTCGACGGCGTGCCCGTGACCATCAAGGACAACCTCGCGACCGAAGGCGACCCGATGCCGCTGGGCACCGCCGCCTACGACCTCGTGCCGATGACGCAAGACTCGGCCCCCGCCGCGCGCCTGAAGGAAGACGGCACGGTGCTGGTCGCCAAGACCACCATGCCCGACCTGGGCATGCTGTCGTCGGGGCTGTCGAGCTTTCATGAACTCTCGCGCAACCCGTGGGACCTGTCGCGCACGCCCGGCGGCTCCAGCGCGGGCGCCGGTGCGGCGGCCGCCGCCGGCTACGGCCCGCTGCACGTGGGCACCGACATCGGCGGCTCGCTGCGCCTGCCGGCGAGCTGGTGCGGCATCTACACGCTCAAGCCCAGCTTCGGGCGCATTCCGCTGAGCACGCCCTACATGGGCCGCTGCGCCGGCCCCATGACGCGCACCGTGGCCGACTCGGCGCTGATGATGGCCTCGCTCGCGCAACCCGACGACCGCGACTTCTCGGAGCTGCCCGCGCCTTCGATCGACTGGAACGCCTTCGAGGTCGACCCGTCGTTCATCAAGGGCAAGCGCGTGGCGCTGCACATGGATGCGGGCTGCGGCCTGCCGCTGGACGCGCAGATTGCCGAGGCCGTTCGCCTGGCCGCGAAGCGCATCGAGGCCGCGGGCGCGCACATCGAAGAAATTCCGGCGTTCATGACGCCGAAGATGCTGCAGGGCATGGACCACTTCTGGCGCATGCGCTCGTGCCTGGACATGCAGGCCATGACGCCGGAGCAGCGCGCGAAGATCCTGCCGTACATCCGCGAGTGGGCCGAGAGCGCGGCAGGCTTCTCGGGCGCGCACATCTTCGACGCCTACAGCCAGTTCATCGCCACGCGCGCGACCACGGTGGCCGCCACCAAGGCCTATGACTTCGTGCTGTCGCCGGTGTCGCCGAACCTGCCCGCGCCCGCGGACCATGCCTCTCCCACCAACGACCCGATGCGCCCGCTGGAGCACATCGGCTTCACGGTGCCGTACAACATGTCGGAGCAACCGGCCGCGTCGATCAACTGCGGCTACTCGGCCGAGGGCCTGCCCATTGGCCTGCAGGTTGCCGGGCGCCGCTTCGACGACCTGGGCGTGCTGCAGTTCAGCCGCGCGTTCGAGCAGATCCGCGACGCGCAAAGACCCTGGCCGGAACCGAAATGACAGGACGGCGTCCAATGACGCCGTTCGCAAGGAGACAACGCACATGACGCAGATGAACGAAGCAACCCACTACATCGACGGCCGCCGCGTGGCGTCCGAAGGCCACGCCACCATCGACGTGATCGACCCGAGCGACGGCCAGAAGTTCGGCGAGATCGCCCGCGGCACGGCCGCCGACATCTACACCGCCGTGCGCGCCGCGCGCCAGGCCATCGGCGAGAACTTCGACGGCCCCTGGGGCGCCACGACCGCGCTGGAGCGCGGCCGGCTGCTGGCCAAGCTGGGCGCCGCCGTGATGGCGCACCACGAGGAGCTGGCCCAGCTCGAGGCGCGCGACACCGGCAAGGCACTGCGCGTGGCGCGCAACGACGCCACGGCGCTCGCCCGCTACATGGAGTACTACGCCGGCGCCTGCGACAAGCTGCACGGCGACACCCTGCCCTACGAGCGCGGCTACACGGTGCTGACGGTGCGCAACCCGCACGGCGTGACGGGCCACATCGTGCCCTGGAACTACCCGATGCAGATCGCGGGCCGCAGCGTGGGCGCGGCCCTGGCCGCGGGCAACGCCTGCGTGGTGAAGCCGGCCGAAGACGCGAGCCTGTCGCTGCTGCGGCTGGCCGAGATTGCCACCGAGGTGGGTTTTCCGGCCGGCGCGCTCAACGTGGTGACGGGCTACGGCAAGGAAGCCGGCGCGGCGCTGTGCGCGCACCCCGGCATCGACCACATCTCGTTCACCGGCTCGACCATGACCGGCCGCAGCGTGGGCCTGGCCGCCGCCGAGCGCCACTGCCCGGTGACGCTGGAGCTGGGTGGCAAGTCGCCGCAGATCGTGTTCGCCGAT
>JAUCSE010000115.1 GCA_030445275.1 Mucilaginibacter sp. | reverse complement strand
CTTACTACCAATCTATGTCATCCAATTTTTCATAATGCACTGTAAATATCCTTGTCTCTTAGTCAAAAAAATAATAAATAAAACGTGAGCAACCACACCAAAAAAACGAAATATGTGTCTGCTTTTTTTATAACACTTCTAACACTTTTAAAATATTAAATAACCATGTCTGTCCAAAGCACTTCTCCACCAATATCTCTAAAAATCAATACAATCAATAAACAAACACCTCTGGAATCTTTTCAAACATACAGCTCTAAACTACATCACTCCCAGAATAAACTAAATGTACTTAGTTTCAACCTTCAAGCAAAAGGAGATCAATTGATGCCAGAAGTCTTGCAGCTACTAGCTTCTCTCAAAGTTCATATAATTGGCTTACAGGATTTTGGATACATTTATAAAGCCAATGAAAGTAAGCAAATATATGGAGATTACAAAGTACATCAGTTCAAATTTTCTGATAGACGAAATGACACTCTAGCATTCATTATAGATGAAGGGCTATCTCACCATGTGTTGCATGGAAGTAAATTCATTCAGAGTGTCGAAGCACGTGCTTTAGTACTACACCTGCCAAAAGTAACAAATGAAGATGATTTCTTCATCATCAATACTTATGCACCTCCTGATAAGAAAGAACAAGTACAATACTGCAAGAACTTGAAAAAGTTCCTGAATACAAACAAAATCTCCTCTTCCAACTCGATAATGATGGGTGATATGAATGACTATTCAGACAACCTTTTAGACAAATGGTCTACAAAAGGATATTCCACAAAAAAACAAGACCAAGGAAAACTGCTCGCAACATTGAAGAAAGAAAAATATGTTGATATATTTCGAACTATCCATCTGAACAGAGAGTATATTCGCGAATTGGAACTTATACGACCAAATCAATAGATGAATGGGTACAAGAGTTCACTCAAATAGTGGATAAACAAATTGAAAACTCTGTAGAATGGCAGAAGAAAGAGAAAGAACAACCTGAAAATTTACATGTAACAAAAACAGTATCACCAAATACACACTTAGATGCACTGCTCTCACCATCAGCAGGGACTGCACAAAAAGTAATGTTACCACTGAAACCTAAATTGAAACATATACTATTTTCTAAAGCAAGCCTTATATGCTGTCACATTAATCGTATAAATAGTATCTACTTATCATATGCAAAAACAACCAGACAACTATCAGAGGATGTGCTGATACAAAACTACTTGGAAAAGAAAGAAAAAGAACTTGCCAGTCTAGTCAAGGAATATCAAGAAGTGTTATTGAAAATAACACAAGAAAAGTTTTCTGAAGAACCTATCCCTAAAACAGAAAATGACTCAGAAAAACAACACAGGCATAAAGAAATTGAAAGACAAATAGGGATCTATCTTCAAAAAGCAAAAAAACCTGGCTTCCAGATTCCAACCTCGACTCGTAACAAACTTCCACAGGAATTAGTAATAGAATATACAACTCTAAAAAGACAAATTCATCAGTTCCAGTATAGGCTCCTCAGAAAATTTAGGAAGACAATAGGAGGGATGTTCTTCAATGAGGATATGGAAAAGCTCCAATACAATCCTTACTATATCTTTAAAATGTTAAGAAAGCAAGTAAATAAATCTTTCCAACATAAATTAGACTACATTTTGAAGCAAAAGAATGGAGTTTACAAAATATTACACAACAAAAAAGAAGTATATCAGGAAATCACAGACACTTATGAAAAAATTTTCAACAATAAAGCACCTTTTACAGAACATATACATCAGAAGTGGTTCACAGACTTACCCAAAATAGAGACCCAAGAACAACAATATCTTAACTCTCCTTTCACCCTTGATGAACTTCACACAGCAATTAAAGCACAAGAACCATATGCAGGAGGTGGTCCTGACAGTATTACTGCAAAAATGATACAAATGATTATCCAAGATGACAAGTTCATAATAAAAAAATTCCTAGAGCTTTACAATGCTGTGAAAACAACCAGGTATGTTCCACATACATGGAAAGCTAGTACAACATCCCTGATTTACAAAGAGGGAAGTGACCCACACTCAGTAAATGGATACAGACCAATCAGTCTGCTCAGTGTACTTTATAAAATATACACATATATGTTAAATCACAGATGTACTATGATGATTGAAAAGTACACACTAATTCCTAACACACAAAATGGTTTCCGATCCGCCAAAGAAACTAGCTACTGCATCAATGCACTTATGGCACAAATAAGAAAAGCACATGAAACAAATAAACCACTGCATGCAGTGTACATAGATTTTGCAAAAGCTTTTGACTCTGTTTCATATTGGGCTATCCTTGAAACACTCAAACAAATGAATTTTGGAGAAGAATTTGTGGAAGTGATACAAGAACTATACAGCAACATCCATACACAGTTCAAAACAGCACATGGATACACGGACAAAGTTACACTGCACAGTGGAGTAAGACAGGGAGATATAATATCTCCAACACTCTACATTCTCAGCCTGGCACCTTTGATCTGGAAACTGAGCCAACAGGAACTAGAACCACTCCCATCAGGAAGTACAGAATCAATATATACCTTTGCAGATGATACAGTACTGCTGGCTTCTTCACAAACAGATATCAAAACAATATATGACCTTACTGCAGAATATGCACAAGAGTTTGGCATACACATCAATGCCAAGAAATCTGGTTATGCATGGATCAATGACCAATCATATGGACAACCAGAATACAACCTTCAAAAGATTGAAATGCTGGGAAAGGAAGGAACATATAAATACCTAGGAATCTACCTCTAAAAATATAAAGAGAAAAGTGAAAGTTAGATATCAAGCATCTACCAGATTATATGATAATTTTGGACTGAAAGAACT
>JAUCSE010000129.1 GCA_030445275.1 Mucilaginibacter sp. | reverse complement strand
TGGTGATGCGCGGCAAGGTGCTCACCGGCCTTACCGGCTGCGACAACTATTCCGAGAACAATTGCTATATCAGCGCCTTTGACGCCGACACCGGCAAGCGCGACTGGAAGTTCTTCACCACCGCGCTGGAAGGCCAGCCGGGTGGCGACACCTGGAATGGCCTGCCCAACCTGCTGCGCGGCGGCGGCGATACCTGGATTGCCGGTACCTATGACCCGGAGCTGAACACGACCTATTGGGGCGTGGCCCAGACCAAGCCTTGGTTCCGCGCCAGCCGCAAGACCTATGGCGCTTCGACGCTCTATTCGTCTTCGACGCTGGCGCTCAATCCGGATGACGGCAAGCTGAAATGGTATTTCCAACATGCGCCGGGCGAATCGCTGGATCTCGACGAAGTGTTCGAGCGCGTGCTGATCGATCATGGCGACCAGAAGACGCTGATGACCATCGGCAAGCCTGGCATCCTGTGGAAGCTGGACCGTGTCACCGGCAAGTTCCTGGATGCCAAGGAGACCATGTTCCAGAACGTCTTCGCCAATATCAATCACCAGACCGGTGAAGTCACCTACCGCAGCGATATCATCAACCAGAAGACCAACCAGTGGCTTTCGTCGTGCCCGGGACCAGAAGGCGGCCATGACTGGCAGGCCGTCAGCTACAACCAGCCCACCGATCTTCTTATCATTCCGCTCAGCCAGAGCTGCGTGATGATCCAGGGCCATGACGTGGACCAGAAGCTGGGCGGCGGCGGCACGGCAGCGTCGCAGAAATTCTTCTTCATGCCAGGTACTCACCAGAACATGGGCAAGCTGGTCGCCTATCGCACTTCCGACATGAAGGAAGCGTGGTCCTGGCAGCAGCGCAGTCCGTTCCTGTCGGCGGTGCTGTCCACCGGCGGCGGCCTGGCCTTCGTGGGCGACTTCAACCGCAGCTTCAAGGCGGTGGACGTGAAGACCGGCAAGATCATCTGGCAGGCAAGGCTAGGCAACACTGTGCAGGGCTATCCCGTCAGCTTCAGCCTGGACGGCAAGCAGTATATCGCCGTCGCCACCGGCCTTGGCGGCGGCAGTCCGCAACAGAAGCCCACGGCTCTGCTGGACGAAGTGCATCGTCCGACGACTGGCCACCAGCTCTATGTCTTCGGGCTGCCTAACTAGTTCGCGCTGACCGGCATGTGTACGGCGACGGTAATCAGTTCGCCCTGTATGTCGGTATACTGGTGCGGGGTATTGGCGGGCACCAGGATATAGTCGCCCTTGGCGACCTTGCGCTGCGCACCGCCTTCGATTGTCGTGCCCGACAGGGTTTTGCCGTTGCCCGGCTTGACGCCTGCCAGCGTCCCGCCAGTGATCAGCGTGCAGCCGCCGCCGATGACCTCGATCAACTCATCCTGCACCGGATGGATGGAAGGCGGCGTCGTGCTGGTGCGGAATTCCAGCTGCACCGGATAGCCGGGCACATTGCCGATGACCTTGACGGTATTGCCCTCTTTGTGTTCTGCGCGCGCCTCGGCGATCAAGGCCTGTACATCGGCAGCCGCGCTATAGAGCTTGATAGGCGGCGGAGCGGTTTGCGCCAGCGCGGGCAGGGGCGCGAGCAGCAGGATGATCGGCAACAGCGCTTTCATGGGTCTCTCCAAACAAAAAGGGCCAGTCTCGCGACCAGCCCCGATTGATCCTGCCTACTGCTTCGCCCCGGAGTCCGGATCGAAATTATGCATCCCATAGGGTCGCGGGTTGATGGCAATGCGGGTGGACATGCCGTTGCCGGCCCAGCTGGCGCGGTGCCAGCGCCCCTGCGGTGCATAGACCACGTCGCCGACATCGGCGGTGAAGACCGGCATGCCTTCCATCTTGTAGTCCACCGTACCTTCGGCGATCACCCAGAACTCGCTATAGTCGATATGGAAGTGGCCCTTGTTGCTGTCCGGCGGCGTAGGCGTGCCCTTGCCGCGGATGATATTCGCGAAATTCGTGGTGTCGGAGACGAAGGCATGGTCGCCGGGCGTCGCCGGACGCTTCACGAAATCACCCCAGAAATCGACATAGGGCTTGTTGATTTCGGTATAGGGATCAGGCGGCGTACGGTAGCTGGCCAAGACATAGGTCTTGCCCTTGGCGGTCGGCGCCGGCCCTGCATCATCCTTGCCGGTCGCCGGATAGAGCGGCGTGCGGTTGGAACGGATCACTTCCAGTCTTACGCTTGGTTCGTCGCCGACGGTCTCGAGCGAGTAGGGGGTGCGGTAGGGAACCTGGACCAGGAAGCCCTTGCTGGCCACGAAAGGCGCCTGCCCCTGGATGGTGAACCGGATCTGGCCCGCAGCGACATACCAGAAGATGCGATCATCCCCCCAGAACTGGGTCTTGGTCTTTTCACCCGGCGCCAGCTGAATGTAGCTGGCATCATAGTCAGCATCGTGAACGATAGGCTGGGTCCAGCTTTTCTCACCCTTGTGGCTGGTGACGATTTCAGACAGCCGCCAGATCGGCTTGTTGGGCGCTTTCCATGGTGTCAGCGGTACTGGCTTGGGCGACCAACTGTACCAGACCGAGCTTGGCTGGGCTGTAGCCGGCATAACGGCCGCGAGACCGATCAGGCCGATCGTCGCCAGCTTGCGAAAAGACTTCATCTTCACTCCCCCAAACCCATGATTTCTTTGGCAGAACATTGTCTCAACCAAAGGTGCAATACAACCAGAGCCAAGCGCCAAAAAGAGGCGGCGGCAGGAGTAGGTGTATATATAATTGGCGATTGTATACTTGACGTACTGTCCCCGGATACGGTATCCGGCTACTCGCGTGACAGGCCGCCAAGGTTCCGGGTTCCGGCCCGATATACAGCCGCCAGTTAACATGGGCCGGAGCCCGTTCAGGACTGCCCTATGGGGCTTTCGAGGGAAAAGTTTTCACGCCAGCCGCGCGCAATGCGGCCCTCATCTCGGCAGCAGAAGCCCTCTGCCGAAATGATTGCAGCCGGTGTCGCGATCCTTGAGCGGGCCGTTTCTGGCTGTTCGACGCTGGAGGGGTTTGCTGGACAAGTCGGATGGATCGCAGATGCGGTCTTTTTGGCAATGGATGCTGCTCGGAAAACGACAGCTTCAAATAGATAGCTTCAACGTAGACCCGGAGTTGCACTAGGTCACCCAAGAGTAGTTTGAAAAGGCGTTTATAACCGACGCGGTTTAGCTTTTCGACGCGCTTGGGCTGTGCTGCCCACTTATTGGGGACCATCCGCCATTTCTTCGTTTCGTTGTTAAATTCGAAGGCGGTATGAACGGCATCATTTCGGAACTCACTGAGGCGGCCAGCGGCGTTGATCGCCCATATGAGGCTTTTGGTTAGCGTGTGATCTGCGTTCATCGCTTCAACTACAGCGGCTTGCAAAACTGCCCGCTGAATGTCGTCACTCCGCAATGCGTGCCACACGGAATCCGCTACCTTTCTTTTGATTCGCTTATTGTTTTCGCAGTCGAAGAGCATCACCTCTTCGAAAACCAACAAGAACTTGGCGTGCATTGCGTTGGAAGCCCATACCACCTGCCCAGCAAGTGCGGTATATTCTGACAGCACAGCCTTATCTGCGGCGGACAATTTTCGCCGGATATGCGGAGACGTTGCCATGACCAAAGACCCCACGCGAGATGACGTTCTGCGGAAGATGCTGAAAATGCCACCCGCGCCCTTCACGCCCAAAGCGAAGGATAAGCCGAGTCCCAAGTCGCCCAAAGCACATATCCAGCGCACCAAAGAGATTTGAGGGCAGAATCGACAGGCCGGAACCAGCTCTGTAATCTCCACGATCACTGGGGCTGGGAGCGAACTAAATGGACATCATGACTTTTCCCGTTGTCTCGCCGTACAGGCGGGTGCGTACTTGGTTGCGTTATTGGGTGCTGCGGGGAATGGGCTATGGAATAGTCAATCGCTGGAGCCATCTATGGTGGCTGCGGCCGGCGCAGACGACAGCAAAGGCGCTGGAAAGAATCCGCGCCGAATTGGGACTCAAGGATTTCGGAATCGCGCTCGAATACGGGTGCCACAACGGGCGGCTGTCCGGTGCAATTGCTTCAGTGTCGAAAGCAGTGTGGGGCATAGACATTGCTGATCGCTGCCCTTACCCGCTTGACCGATATGTGAAGGTGACGAATTTGGATCCTGGGCACGACGATTACATACCATCAATTGCGGATGGATCGGTAGATACAGTATTGGTTCTTAATATCGTTGCTTTTGAGCCAACCGATCATTGGGAAGATGAGGCGAAGAAGCTGGACGGACGCTTGGCGCGTTATCTCA
>JAUCSE010000131.1 GCA_030445275.1 Mucilaginibacter sp. | reverse complement strand
ACACTCGTCAACTGCTGGCGGCGACACCCCGACTGAAACGCGGCGCCGCCACGACGCAAGGAGTTCGCGCATGACCGCCCAGAGCACGATTGCCGCGGAATCGCGGGTGCCCGGAGTGCCGCTTGTTCACCTCGAGGCGGTGCGAAAAGAGTACGCGGTGCGCGGTGCCGCCCCGTTCGTCGCGGTCGACGACGTCACGCTCGATGTTCATACCGGCGAGACGCTCGCGATCGTGGGGGAGTCGGGCTCGGGCAAGACCACGCTGACCCGCTTGCTGCTCGGCCTGCTCGAACCGACATCGGGTCAGGTGACGATCAACGGGGTCGACCTCGCCGGGTGCGGGCGCAGGCAGCTGCTCGGCATCAAGCGGGAGATGCAGGTCGTGTTTCAAGACCCGTATTCGAGCATGAACCCGCGGATGCGCGTCTCCGACATCATCGGCGAGC
The DNA here is from genome assembly GCA_030445275.1 of Mucilaginibacter sp. Classification (GTDB taxonomy): domain Bacteria; phylum Bacteroidota; class Bacteroidia; order Sphingobacteriales; family Sphingobacteriaceae; genus Mucilaginibacter. The sequence continues at coordinate 2,363 of JAUCSE010000131.1, read as the reverse complement.
CGCTCGTGACGCATCTGAGCGAGTATCGCGGCAGGAGCGGCGGCAGGGCGCGGGTCACCCGCGTCTCTGAACTGCTTGAAGCGGTCGGGCTCGAGGCGGGTGCGGCCGACCGGTTTCCGCACGAGTTCTCGGGCGGGCAGCGCCAGCGCATTTCGATTGCGCGCGCGCTGGCGCTGAAGCCGCGCCTGCTGATTGCCGACGAGGCGGTGTCGGCGCTGGACGTGTCGATCCAGTCGCAGGTGCTGGCGCTGCTGGCGGAGCTGAAGGCCGAGCTGGGGCTGACCATGATGTTCATCACGCACGACCTGCGCGTGGCCGCGGAAATCTCCAACTCGGTGGTGGTGATGCGCAAGGGCCAGATCGTGGAGCGCGGCGCGCCGGGGCAGCTCTTCAGCGCGCCGCAGCACGACTACACGCGGCAACTGCTCAGTGCGATGCCGGGCCTCGACTACTTCGAACACAAGCTCGCCGCATGACCGCCTCTGTTGAACTCGGCTGGCGCATGGGTGCGCCCCGCCTGTGCGAAGACCCCGATGCATGGTCGGCACCGCGTGTGCGCGAGCGCTTCAGCGCCCTGCGCGAGAGCGTGCCCACCACGCAGGTGTGGCGCGGCGACGGCCCCGTGAGCGAGCTGCCGTACGCGCTGCGCGACGACATCGACACACTGGTCTTCACCCCGCTGGGCGGCACCGCGCCCATGAGCTGGCGCCAGTCGCTGGCGGCCAACCACACCGACGGCATCGTGGTGCTGCACAAGGGCCGCATCGTGTACGAGCACTACGAAGGCCCGCTGCGGCCGCACACGCCGCATGTGTGCATGTCGGTCACCAAGTCGCTGGTCGGCACGCTGGCCGCCGCCGAGATGGTGGCCGGGCGCATCGACCCCGAGGCGCTGGTGACCGCCTACGTGCCCGAGCTGGAGGCCAGCGCGTGGGGCAACGCCACCGTGCGCCAGGTGATGGACATGACCACCGCGCTCGAATACGACGAGGACTACACCCGCCCCGGCGCCGAGGTGTGGTCGTACCTGCGCGCGGCCGGCCAGCTGCCGCGCGAGCCGGGCGTGATCGAGCCCGCCGGCATTCGCGCGTTCCTGTGCACGGTGCAGCGCAACGACTGGCATGGTGAGGCCTTCGCGTACAAGACCGTCAACACCGAGGTGCTGGCCTGGGTGCTGTGCAACGTGACCGGGCAGACGCTGCAGCAACTGGTGCAGGAGCGTTTGTGGCGGCCCATGGGCGCGGAGCACGACGCGTTCTTCGGCGTCGACGGCAAGCGCCTGGCGGGCGCGGGCGGCGCCTTCAACGCAACGCTGCGCGACATGGCGCGCTTCGGCGAGGTGATGCGCGGCAACGGCTTCTTCAACGGCCGCCAGATCGTGCCCGAGGCCGCCGTGGCCGACATCCGCCAGGGCGCCGACCCCGCGCACTTCGCGCGTGCCGGCTATGCGCTGCTGAAGGGCTGGAGCTACCGCCACATGTGGTGGGTGACGCACAACGCCCACGGCGCGTACTGCGCGCGCGGCATCCACGGCCAGGGCATCTACATCGACCCCGTGGCCAGCATGACCATCGCGCGCTTCGCCTCGCACCCCAAGGCCGGCAACGCCGGCCTCGACCCCACCACCCTGCCGGCGTACCACGCGCTGGCGCAGCACCTTCTTGCCACTTCATGACCACCGTCGCACTCCTGAGCCGTTCCGTCGACATGGACTTCCTGCGCCCGCTGCTGCTGGCCGCCGACCCCACGTTGGACATTGCCACCTGGCCCGACGAGCGCTGCCTGGACGCCGAGGTGGCCGTGTGCTGGCAATCGCCGCCCGGCGTGTACGCGCGCATGCCCCACCTGAAGCTGGTGCACAGCATTGCCGCCGGCGTGGACAACGTGGTGGCCGAGCAAGACCTGCGCGGCCTGCCCGTGTGCCGCGTGGTCGACCCGCTGCTGGCCGACGGCATGCTGCAGTTCGTGCTGTGGGGCGTGCTGCACTTTCACCGCAAGCTCGACCAGGCGATGGCGAGCCAGCGCGTGCAGCAATGGAAGCGGCCGCTTCAAACGCCCGCCTCGTCCTGCCGCGTGGGGTTGATGGGCCTGGGCGAGCTGGGCGGGCACATTGCCTCGTACCTGCCCTCGCTGGGCTACACGGTGAGCGGCTGGGCGCGCAGCGCGCGCGAAATTCCGGGCGTCGCGGTGTTCAGCGGCGAGGCGGGCTTCGAGCCCTTCCTGGCGCAGACCGATGTGCTGGTGTGCCTGCTGCCGCTCACGCCGCACACGCGCGGCATCCTGAACGCGCGCACCTTCGCCGCATTGCCCAGGGGCAGCACGCTCATTCACTGCGGCCGCGGCGAGCACCTGGTCGAGGCCGA
>JAUCSE010000064.1 GCA_030445275.1 Mucilaginibacter sp. | reverse complement strand
TTGACGAACAGGAGCAAAAATGTTTGCAAATGATAGGTAAAAAGATGGATGGAGCAACTGAAAAACGAAAGAACCCGGCTAAAGTGAATACATTGAAATGGGCAACATGGATAATTGCACGAATGGGCGGGTGGAAAGGATATGCATCACAGAGATAACCAGGCCCAATTGTTTTACAAAAAGGCCTGGCTAAATTCTATAGCGTATATGAAGGGTGGTTGCTCTTTCAAAATTTGAATTAAAAAGATGTGTACACACGGTAGCCTAGGGAGAGGGAGCTAGCTCTTTTCGGCTTCTCGGCTTTACTGGAGAGAGAGGGGAAGCCTTTCCCCCTGACACCTCATTGCAATAGCGTAGTAATCCCCGATTAGCAGAGCGTACATGCATATCGTATAACGCTCAATTGCCGCTAAGGCTGTTACGTTTTTCGTTGTTGTTTGTTTTTTTATAGGTACTCAAGAGGGCTTCGCCGTATGGCTTGATACAAAAGTAACCAAGACCGAGCGCAGCGAGATAATGAACACCTATAAAAACAAATAATAGGTGAATAACTCAAGACAGAAAAAAGCTTCCGCCCACAGGCAAAACACCCAGGCCCGCTTCTGTCAGGCCTTTACCCGCATTTTGACTTGCTGACCTTCCTTTATCATGGCTCCTGTATCTAAATTTCTTGTGTTTTTATTGCAGCTCGCTTCGGGCGAAATCAGGCAGAACAAGCTGGCCTCGTGCGGCTGCAGGGGCATAGTAAATATTTGCTGAAGCGTTGGTTATGAGCGATCCACCGGCTGGCGGAGGGGCAACTGTTTGCAGCCCATGGTTCTGCCTGATTTGCAGGGTAATGGTCTTGAGCGTAAAGAAGCCTCAAAAGAAAAAAGTGTTTTTGTTACTTTTGTCACGACAAAAGTAATGGGCCTCCCACGGCCAAGAGCGGGTATACGATATGCCTATTCACTCTGTATAAAGGGGATTGCCACGCTATCGCTCAATGACGTTATTGATTAAACTTTACCTTCCCACTCTTCCGGCGAACCATTTGACATGAGGTTTCCATGACAGACAAGGACAGTTCTCCTGTTTTTATTCTCTAAATTAGCCTTACCAATATAAACCAGTTATCTATGCAAATAATTTTTGGAGTCTTCTTCCATTTCGTCGGCGGTTTTGCCTCGGGGAGTTTTTATATCCCCTACAAAAAAATTAAAGGATGGGCCTGGGAAAGCTACTGGATAGTAGGTGGCATTTTTTCATGGTTCATTGTACCGCCGCTGGCAGCATGGCTAACTATTCCTGGTTTTGCAGATATTATCAGCCACACCAGCACCTCCGTTATCGGGTGGACCTACCTTATGGGCCTGCTCTGGGGCATTGGCGGCCTCACCTACGGTCTGGGAGTACGATATCTCGGCGTATCATTAGGTAGCACTATAATACTGGGGCTCTGCTCTGTTTTTGGTGCGCTTATACCATCCGTTTATTATGACTTTTTCCCAAAAGCGGGTAAAGATACCTTTAGTATGTTACTACATACTCCATGGGGGCAAATGGTACTACTGGGTGTTTTATTATGCGTACTGGGTATAGTTATTTGCGGCAAGGCCGGCATGATGAAAGAAAAGGAGCTATCGACAAGCGGGCAAATTGAACAACAGGAAAATAAAGATTACCGCTTTGGCTTAGGTATCCTGGTTGCCATTGTATCGGGCGTATTAAGCGCCTGTTTTAATTTTGGTATAGAAGCCGGTAAATCAATGGCCGATACCGCTAACCAGCTTTGGCAGGCTGCGCATCCGGCACAAGGCAATTTTCTTTATCAAAATAATGTAACCTATATCATTATACTATGGGGCGGCCTCACTACCAATTTTATCTGGTGCATGGTACTCAACGCCCGCAACAAAACGTTTGGTAATTATACCGATAAAAAGACACCGCTGCTTAAAAACTATCTGTTTGCGGCGTTGGCCGGCACTACATGGTTCCTGCAGTTCTTTTTTTATGGTATGGGCGAAAGTAAAATGGGCAATGGCGCAAGCTCATGGATACTGCACATGGCTTTTATTATACTGATAGCTAACGCGTGGGGCCTTGTATTAAAGGAATGGAAGGGCGTAAGTAAAAGGGCTTTTGGTACAGTAATAGCCGGGATAGCCGTTATTATTTTATCAGTATTAGTAGTAGGTTATGGCAACTCCATCAAGTAAAAAGCTTAATTAAAACATTGTAACTATTTATCAATTCAATAATTAATAACAATCAGTAATTCACAAACTCAATAATTCAACAATTAAAATATATATGTCTGTCAGAACAACACAATTTAAGCATGTAAGCTACCTGTGGGATGATGCCAAAGCCGCCGAACTGGAAGGCGATGAGGTGGCACTGTTAATATATCGTTCCAATCTGTTAGGCGCCGACTTAAGGCTTACCAATTATGGCGGGGGTAACACTTCCTGCAAAGCAATAGCTAAAGACCCGCTGACGGGCAGCGAGGTGGAGGTAATGTGGATCAAAGGCTCGGGTGGTGATATCGGAACACTTAAAAAAAACGGACTAGCAGCTTTATATGTCGAACGTTTACGTAGTCTTAAAAATGTTTACCGTGGTGTAGCATATGAAGACGAAATGGTAGAGCTTTTTAACCATTGTATTTATGACCTGGCCTCCAAAGCGCCATCGATTGATACGCCGCTACATGGCTTTTTACCCTTTAAACATATTGATCACCTGCACCCTGATGCGGCCATTGCTATTGCCGCAGCAAAAGATGGTAAAAAAATAACCCAGGAATTGTTTGACGGTACCATAGGTTGGGTAGAGTGGAAAAAACCTGGTTTTGAACTGGGTCTGCAATTAAAACAATGCCTCGACGAAAATCCGGGTATCCGCGGTATTATGCTAGGCTCGCACGGTTTATTTACCTGGGGCGATACTGCTTATGAGAGCTATATGAACACCCTGGAAGTTATTGAGCGTTGTGCCGAATACCTGGAAGAAAACTATGGTAAAAAAGGCTCCATTTTTGGTGGTCAAAAAGTAAAAAGTTTGGATGAGGCTGGCCGTAAAAAGCAAGCAGCAGCCATTGCTCCTATCCTTCGTGGCTTTTGCTCAAGCCAAAAACATATGATTGGTCATTTTACGGATGATGCGCGTGTGCTGGAATTTATCAACTCCAATGATTTGGACCGTTTGGCACCTTTGGGTACAAGCTGCCCTGATCACTTTTTGCGTACCAAGATCAGTCCGCTGGTGCTTGATCTTGAACCTGGCGAGGATTTGAGCGATGTTAAGGCTTTGCAACAACGCCTTACTCCGGCTTTTAAGGCTTACCGCCAAATGTATACCGACTATTACAATACTTGCAAGCATGATAATAGTCCGGCAATACGCGATACCAACCCGGTGATCATTCTGTATCCGGGAGTTGGGTTGTTCTCTTTTTCAAAAGATAAACAAACCGCCCGTGTTGCTGCCGAATTTTATACCAATGCCATCAACGTAATGAAGGGTGCCGAAGCTATATCTGAATATACATCCCTGCCACGTCAGGAAGCCTTTGATATTGAATACTGGCTATTGGAAGAAGCTAAATTACAGCGCATGCCCAAACCCAAAGCCTTATCAGGTAAAATTGCCCTGATAACCGGCAGCGCGGGTGGCATAGGCAAAGCCATCGCCAAAAAGTTTGTTGACGAGGGTGCTGTGGTGATATTAAATGATATGAATACCGAACGTTTGGATGGCGCGGGTGAAGAGTTTAAAAAACAATACGGTAAAGACTCATATACCACCGCGGTGCTTGATGTTACCAATAGCCAGCAGATCAGTACCGCTTTAGAGACTGCTGCTTTAGCTTTTGGTGGGATTGATATTGTGGTGAACAATGCAGGGTTATCTATATCTAAATCTATTGCTGATCATACTGAAAAGGATTGGGATCTGTTATATGATGTACTGGTAAAAGGCCAGTTCTTTATTACCCAGGCCGCAGTTGAGGTCATGAAAAAGCAAGCTATCGGTGGCGATATCATCAATATAGTAAGTAAGAACGCCCTGGTGAGTGGACCAAATAACGCGGGTTATGGATCGGCAAAAGCTGCACAACTGCACCTGAGTCGTTTGAATGCTGCCGAGTTAGGTGCCGATGGCATACGTGTAAACGTAGTAAATCCGGATGCTGTAATAAGTGACAGTAATATTTGGGCCGGTGGCTGGGCCGAGGGCCGGGCAAAGGCATACGGTATCACTGTAGCCGAGCTGCCTGCATTTTACGCAAAACGCACCTTGTTAAATGAAGTGATATTACCGGCAGATATTGCCGATGCCTGCTTCGCCTTTACCGGCGGACTGCTTAGTAAATCAACAGGAAATGTATTGAATGTTGACGGCGGTGTGGCAATGGCTTTTGTGAGATAATTTGGGGACAAAAGGATTTTTGGATTTTTGGACGAAGGATTAAGGACGGAAAGACAAAGGACAAAAGAATAAATATATGTCATTGTGAGCGTAGCGCGGCAATCGCGAACTTTACAAGTCAGATCTGCATTCGCGATTGCTTCGTCGTTCCTCCTCGCAATGACATGATTCTTGTGATAGTAAACAAAACATAAACATGCACAGACTGGCATTCAAAATGAAACTGTTTAGGGGTTATGAGGTTGAATACAAAAAGCGTCATGACGAAATATGGCCCGAACTTTCTGCTTTATTAAAGGAAGCCGGCATAAGCGATTATGTTATATTTTTAGATGAAGAAACCAACACCCTCTTTAGTGTTTTAAAGGCGGCAGACAAAGCCTTGCTGGACAGCTTACCTACAAAAGCGCTGATGCAAAAATGGTGGGCATACATGAAAGATATTATGGAAAGCAATGCCGACAACTCGCCGGTGAGCACACCACTTAAAGAGGTTTTCTATTTACCATAACCATTACAAACTAATAAATTATGCAGTTAGAAAAATATAAAATAGATGAATATAATCATCAGCATCAAGCGGCGCATCAGCGTAAATTTGATTTTATTGCTGCCGATATAAAAGGTCTTGATGCCATCATCAAAAAAATTATTGACTTCAATATAGCCATACCAAGCTGGGCACTAGGCACGGGAGGTACGCGTTTTGGTCGTTTTACCGGCGGCGGCGAACCGCGCAGCCTGGAAGAAAAAATTGAGGATGTAGGTTTGATACATGCTTTAAACCAAAGCAGTAACTCTATTTCGCTGCACATCCCCTGGGACATTCCGGAAAATGCGGCAGCTATTAAAACACTGGCTTCGCAATATGGATTGCATTTTGATGCGGTGAACTCTAATACCTTTCAGGATCAACCATCGCAAGAGCACAGTTATAAATACGGGTCATTGCACCACGTGGATAAGGCTGTACGCAAACAGGCCATTGAGCATAATATTGAAGTGATCAATTATGGTATTGAGCTAGATTCCACAGCATTATCCGTATGGTTATCTGATGGATCAAACTTCCCGGGGCAGCTCAACATGCGGGGTGCGTTTGAGCGTACGCTGGAGAGCCTGGGTGAAATATATGATGCCTTGCCTAACGATTGGAAAGTTTGGATAGAGTACAAACCTTACGAGCCAAACTTTTACTCCACCACCATTGGCGATTGGGGACAATCATACCTGTTGGCATCAAAACTGGGAAAAAAGGCACAAACCCTGGTTGATTTGGGACATCATTTACAAGGTGCCAACATTGAACAAATTGTATCCTTGTTGCTGATGGAAGGTAAACTGGCCGGTTTTCATTTTAACGATTCTAAATATGGCGATGATGACCTGACCGTGGGCAGCATCAATCCTTATCAGTTATTCCTGATATTTAATGAGCTGGTGGAAGGCATGGATGCCCGCGGTTTGAACCACGCTACCGGAATAGGCTGGATGATTGATGCATCGCACAATATTAAAGACCCTATCGAGGACCTGTTGCAATCCGTAGAAGCTATCAAGATAGCTTATGCCCAGGCTTTATTAATTGATCAGGGGGTTTTAAAACAGGCTCAGCAGGATAATGATGTAGTATTGGCACAGGAAATTTTACAGCAAGCCTACCGCACAGATGTACGTCCGTTATTGGCCGAGGCCCGCCTAAGATCGGGGGGAGCTTTACAGCCTTTAGAAGTGTATAGACAGCAGGCGGTGCGCAACCAGTTAATAAAAGAACGTGGGGCATTGGCAGTATCAACCGGTTTGTAAATGATAGCGCAAATACCTGTTATAGCTATTTTTGATGTGGGTAAAACCAATAAAAAGCTGTTCCTTTTTGACGAGAACTACAAGATAGTTTTCGAAAAAACAGCCCGCTTCATTGAAACCCACGATGAGGATGGCGACGCTTGCGAAAACCTGGACAGCCTGCGACTATCTGTATTTGATTCGCTTCGGGAAATATTTAAACATCAGGAATTTGACCTTAAAGCGGTTAATTTTTCGGCCTACGGAGCAAGCTTTGTTTATGTAGACGAAGATGGCGCACCCTTAACTCCGCTATATAATTACCTTAAACCATATCCGCCTGAGCTGGGCAGGCAGTTTTACGAAACCTATGGCGACGAAGCCCGGTTTGCACGTGAAACTGCTTCGCCTATTTTAGGTAACCTGAACTCGGGTCTTCAACTATACCGGCTCAAGTATCAGCAACCCGAGATTTTCAAAAAAGTAAAATACGCCCTGCACCTACCGCAGTACATGAGCTACCTGCTCAGCGGCCAAATGGTAACCGACCTTACCAGCATTGGCTGCCATACCGCTCTTTGGGATTTTAACCGCAATAACTACCATGAATGGGTAACCCGCGAGGGCATCTTGCCCAAAATGGCCCCGCTTAAACCTGCCGATGGTGTGTTACCGGCTGTGTTTCCGGGCAGCACCTATAGCGTAGGTATTGGCTTACATGATAGTTCGGCGGCGCTTATACCCTATCTGGTGAGCTTTAATATGCCATTTGTGCTTATATCAACCGGCACCTGGTCAATAAGCCTGAACCCTTTCAATCAAACGCCACTCACCGAAGACGAATTAAAGAACGATTGCCTGAACTATCTGCAATATAAAGGAGGCCTGGTTAAGGCATCGAGGCTGTTTTCTGGTTATGAGTATGAGCAGCAAATAAAACGCATAGCCTCACATTTTAACCAGGATGTGATCAGATATCGCCATATTAATTATGATACTACCATAGTAGCTAAACTACAGGCACAGGCAACATTACAAACCCAAACACAGGAAGGACAATTACAAAAATCAGTTTTTGAACAACGTAACCTGGCTGATTTTAACAGTGATACAGAAGCCTATCATCAGCTAATGATTGATATTGTGCAGCAGCAGGTTATATCAACCGGGTATGTGCTGCAGGGCTGTAAAGTGCAACGCATATTTGTTGATGGAGGCTTTAGCAAAAATACAGTATTTATGCATTTACTGGCCTTCGCATTCCCTCAACTGGAAGTTTACGCCGCTTCAATGGCGCAAGCTACCGCGGTTGGTACCGCCCTGGCCATACATCAAGCCTGGAATACCAAAACCCTGCCCCATGACCTGATAGAGCTAAAATATTATTCAGGTCAGAATGAGATGGTGTAGGATCAGGTATTTTAGACCAATGCTCCCATAAACTAAAAAACACGTCATTGCGAGGTACGAAGCAATCTCTACGTAGGCAGATCAACCGTGCAATTATCCTTATCTATTCGCTCTGTAAAGCATAGAGATTGCTTCGTACCTCGCAATGACGTGGTGTAAAGAAGTTAGTTACCCTTCCTGCCTCACCAACTCCAAAATATCTGCTATAACCCGTTGGTCCTTAATAATCCGCTCATGACCCACGCCATCAAACTCTTTGGATAAAATATTAGGATAGGCTTTTAAAAAACCCTGTAGATAGATATTCGGAGCAATTTTATCATCCCGGTCAAAGGCTACCCAGTGTTTATGTGGGAAGGTACTAGCGTATAGATCATTTAAATTAAAAGTTGAAGTTTGCATACCGAACAAGGATTCAAAACTTTCAAAAAATTTATCCTGGGCAGCCTGTGGAACTTCGGCGGCGGTCATGGTAGATATAAAATTTTCTTTTAGTCTTACCATCGGGGTAATAGTGATCAGAAGGGGTGGTTTAACCCCGGTTTCTTTTAGCGCTACGGTGTTGGCCATTCCTCCCAGCGAATGCCCTATCAATACATCAGGAGCGCCATAAGCATTGATAATGGCTTTCACGGCCCCCACAAATAACAACAGATTGGATAGCTCGCCCTCCGAACTGCCATTACCTGGTGCATCAAAGGCTATGATCTGCAGATCTTCAATAGTTCTAAGCGCAGTTATCAGGTCGATAAAATCAGCCCCTTTAGAACTCCAGCCGTGTGTAATGATTACTTTACGTTTACCATTACCCCATATAAACCCATTAAATTTTAATGTGGAATGGCTAAAATGCGGATCATCAACCTCCAATACAAAAGGTGTAGATTCATTAAGTAACTCCTGCTGTTGCAACCGTAACGGAAATTTTGGCGAGTAGCAGATAAGTTGCCAAAGCAGCTTAGTTATATCCTCGTTATCAGCATGTTGCAATTCTTTTACTTGGGCAAAAAGTTCTTTTATCTTCTTCATAAATAGGCGGTTATTACCAAAGGTAAAAACCGCCGGCATATGTTAGTTCTCTAAGGAAAGATTTTTTAAAAAAATGACACCACTAAGAAGGAATAGAATTAACTGTATAGCGGCAATCTATTAAAACCATCCCTTTGGGGAGGGTTGGATGGGGTTTATTTTTTCCCAGTCCCCAGCCATAACAGCGTATTGATAATCAGCTTGTTTTGAATATCGTTATCAAATGTTTGTGATTGCTCCTTATTGGTACCTCCATCATAATCAATGGCGTTGTGGCCCATGTTAAAATAAACCATCCGATAATTTTTATTAGTCCATACCACCGGGTAATAACCACTATGCCATATTTCATATAGCTTTGGCCCGGTACCCAGTGGGAAACTGGTAGAATCAATAGAAAGCAATATTTTAATATCCGGGTTGGTGCGCAGGTCTTTTTCCCAACGATACCACTCATTTGGCGATGCTTTAAAGGTTGTTGGTAAGCCCTTAGTTACGGGGTGTTTGGCATCCTCTACCCGTAAAATGGCCGAAGTTGGGTGCCATGTATTACTCTTATACTGGCCTGAACCTAAGAACTCATTGTGGTACCAGTCCCAGTTTTGGGGAAAATCAGATGGGGTAAGTGCAAACGCCGAAAAGTGGAACCCCATCCAGCCACCACCTTTTTTCATATACTGTTCAAACGCCGCTCTTTGTGCCGCGTCATCGGGCCGGGTATCTAAAAATATCACCACCTGATACTTGGCCAAAAATTCCGGGTTCATATTACTCCAGTTTTTGGTAGAATCATAAGTGAAATTATATTTCTTACCCATTTCCGGGAACCACCTGTTGGCCTCATGCATAAAGCTGATATGTGCCTTATCATTACGGCCGGTATAAAAGGCTATCACCTTGAATTTGGTTTTATGATCTTGCGCTTTTGCGTTGTAAGAACTAAAACATATTACACATATGACAACTGCCAGGAAGGCAATTTTTTTGATACAGGTGCGAGTAATCATTGATGAAAAAATTGGTTTATGATAACAGCTATAAAACTACATTGATTTTTGGTGAACCTGAATATAGAAAGCTCTTATGAGAGGTAATGTAGGGTACAAAAGAAGTAAGGGTAAGGCCATATAAATAAGTTGCTCGTGAGTTTTTGATTTTCCCGGAGTTTATATTAAAATTTATACATTAACAATCATATTACAAGGTGTACCGTTATCCTTTAAATATATAAGCTTAAAAAATATGCAAATACATCAGCAAACACTCCAGCTTAAAGAACGAAGGCGTGGCTTCCATTTGATCACGGGCGACGTAGCGCAAGCCTTACCGCAGATAGGTCATATCAAAGCTGGGATCATGCAGGTTTTTATCCAGCACACCTCGGCCTCACTTACCATTAATGAAAATGTTGACCCTACCGTACGCCAGGACTTTGAAATGTACTTCAGTAAAACCGTACCCGAAAATGATCCGGCCTATTTGCATGATGACGAAGGAGCAGATGATATGCCGGCTCATTTAAAAGCGGCTTTGCTGGGGAGTTCGGTAATGGTGCCCATTCGCAACGGTAAACTTGCCCTGGGTATATGGCAGGGCATTTATTTGTGCGAACACCGGAACTATGGCGGGCCACGAAATTTAATGCTTACAGCCTGGGGCGAGTAACTTTTGCGCTCATGTATATTAAATGAGAATGGGTGGTTTAAAATATATTCACTTTATTCGTCTGTGTTTTTATTCACTATTGGCTCAACTCTGTGTATATTATTCCGTATAAAGATGTTAAGTTATGTATGTTAACTCTATGATAAGTGGCTTGTTTTTGTAAATGAAAAAATACCTAACCTTTTTTATATTGTTGTTATTTGCCGTTACCTCGGGGTACAGCCAGGTAAATGACATCAATAAAATTAAAAAAGACCTGCCCCATATTACTGATAGTATTAAATATGTTGATGCACTTAACCGCTTAGGTATACTGTTATATGAAAGTCATGTTGATAGCGCTTTTTACTATGCCAAACGCGCCAGGACAATTGCCGAAGGATTAAAATACGAACAAGGCGATGCCGACGCACTAAATACGATTGGAATAGTTTACACCCTGAAAGGCAATCTGCAGTTATCCCTGCATTTTTATAACGATGCCTATAATCATTATCTGGCTATACATGATACATCAAATGTAGTGCAGGCACTCATGAACATTGGGGTTGTTTTTAATGAAACCAGGGAAGACAATAAGGCGATTGAAATACTCAATAAGGCGAGGAACCTGGGTAAAAATCTAAAAAAAGACTCGATCATGTCATTGGTGTATTGCAATTACCTGTTGATGTATCCAGACAAAATACCTAAAGACTCCATTAATATTTACCTTAACAAAGCCAGGGAGATAGGCACCCGGTACAAAGATAACCGGGTTTTACTGGCTACAGACCAGATACAGGCGCAATTGTATTTAAAAAACAATGAGCGCGATAAAGCCATTAGCCTATTGCAGAAAGCGGCCGATAAAGGCATAGCGATGGATCTGAATTATCTTAGTCTGGGCATTATCATGAGCCTGGGCGATCTTTACCATGATACAGATACCAATAAAGCTATCGACTACTACAAGCAAGGACTTGCTATTGCCGAAGTAAGGCGTTACCACCTGTACCAAAAACTGTTTGGAAAGCAGCTATACGAAATCTATATAGCCCAGAACAAACTGCCAGAGGTGCAAAATTACAGTGAAAAGCTGTTGAAACTTTATGACGATGAAGAACAATTTACCAATACTTCAGGATTTGATTATATTGATTATGCTTTAAAGGATCAGCAGCTGGAGGCTATTACTATCAGAAGTCATAACCGACAAACACTGGCCATTGTGTTGGGAGTACTCCTTGTGTTAGCAGCGGTTACCGCGCTGATTATTTATCGTTTGTATCGCCTTAATCAAAAACATGCCGGAACCCTCGAGGCGCTTAACAAATCTGTATTACAGCGTAACAAAAAGCTCGAGATTGATCATGAGTTTAATAATCGGCTGGTATCTATCCTGGCCCATGATTTCAGACAACCTATAGGTACTTTAAAAACGCTTGCAACCGTATTAAAAGATGCTGATTCATTTACTCGGGATGAATTGATGGAACTGGTTGATACCATGGAGCATTCTTCTAACATCTCGCTTGAGATATTTGAAAATATATTGCAGTGGATAAAACAACAGCTGTCGGGTTTTAGTTATCAACCAGTGGCGCTATCGCTCAAAGAGTTAATTGACGAAGCCCTGCAACCCTTTAACTTGATAGGCGAAGAATACCAGCTTAAATTTATCAATAATGTAGATAATATCACTATTTACGCTGATAGAGAACTAGTACAATTCATCCATCGCAACTTTATTCATAACGCTATCAAGTTTTCGCCCAAGGGTTCTACTATCACCATTTCGGCATCTATACACCGGGGCAAAACTACGGTTTGTGTAATGGATGAAGGTAAGGGCATATCCCCCGAAAAGTTAAAGTCGATATTCAACTTCAAGGTTGATATGCGTTACAGTTCTGAAAAAGAAAAAGGAGCCGGTGTAGCCCTAATGATATGCAAGGATTTTATTGAAAAAATGAACGGTCATATCTGGGCCGAAAACGCCAACGAAAAAGGGGCAACTTTTTGCTATGTGCTCCCAAATAAGCAACCATAGTAAATCTGACCAACACATCGGTTTTTCCATTATTTCAGTATCACTTTGGTAGCGCCATAGCCAAATTTCTCTTTGCGGGCATCCATAAAGGTTTGCACTTTGGGGTGTTTACTTAATACCTTCTGTAGTTCATGGCGTAAAACCCCGTTGCCTGCACCATGAATAAATACAATATCGGGTAGCTGATGTACTATAGCGGCATCCAGGGCTTTATGAAAATGAGCCATTTGTATGGTTAACATTTCGCTGTTTTGTAAAAACTGGAGGTCATCGCGCAATTTCTCAATATGCAGATCAACCTCGTTGGCTGGCTTTTCCAAAACCGTTTTTTCTTCAGCCGATTTAAAAAAGCTTTCCTTCAGTTTTTGAGCATCTATCACCATTTCGGGTTCATCCAGGCGTATCAGCCAGCCTTGCTCACTTAATAATGGTATCGGCTTTTTAGCAGTCGAAAAATCCTTTGCTTTAAATTTTTCATTAACAATTAATGGCGTTGGTGGTTCAATATTTTGTTTAGTACTGTAAATAACATTAAAAATAAACCTGGGCCACAGTTGCAGATCAGCCAATTGGGCCGAGTAAATTTTAGCCGTTGATTTGGCGGCAACCACATCGGCAAACTCACCCTTAAATGTCTGTTGCTTTTCGGTAGTTAGCGCGGTAAGCAATTGGAACGATGTACTATTTATTAAATAAAAGTGTACTACTGAATTAGCCTTAGCATCAGTAACTACACCTATATAAACGCCTTTCTTTTCAAACTCGCCTGGTACTATTGGTTTATCATCAATAACCTTGGTTTTAGTTCCGGCAGATTCATACCCGTGAACAGTGGTTACTTTACTGGCCAATACCGGTATCTCAAATTCATCCTCGCCGGTAACGCCTATCATCTGGTCGTCAATTATACGAGTTACAAAACCTTCCATCTTTTCGTCAACAAACCGTACAAAGTCGCCTAATTTATATTTCATAATGATGTATATCTATCCGCAAAGTTAGCTTATATCTGCATATCAGACTATAAATAAAACCCCGACTGGTTAATATTGCATTTGATTAAACAATTTGAGCTTTTGTTAGTTGAATTTACCTCCACGTTTAATAAACATCATATAATTCACACTATGAACAGCACTAAACCTGAATCTTTAAACCACCAGTTGTTAAAACAAGTGTTTACACACAACCTAAACCGCATATACTTTGGTAAGTGTTACCTGAACAGCAAACTTGCCCACCTCATGCAGCTTGCATCATTTACTGCTTTACAACAAGCTATACAAGAGTTTTGGGACGATGTAAAGAAACAAATAGCAAGGATGGAGGAGATATACAAATTGATTAATGAAACTCCATCCGACAAGAACTGTAACCCTATCAAGTCAATAGTTAAGGATGAGTTTTGCCTTGACGAAAAACAATCCATACGCATACTGAGCGATATGGATGTAATTATGTATCTGCAACTGCTTGAACATATAAACATTACCTCATGCCGTATGCTTATTATGGTTGCTACGCAGCTAAATTACCATGATGCCCAGCAACTGCTTACCGAATGTTTTGATGAATCAATTGATAATGATCAGCTTTTTATGCTCATATCAAAAGAGCACCTGACTGAAAGGTAATTAGCTAATTTTTAAGAGAAAAAAAGAAAGCCATCCGCATAACGCGAATGGCCTAATATTAGTTATTTAATACCCCTATTAAAATAACTTGAACAAAGTTAAAAAAATATATCAAACACATACAAACCATTTAATCTTAAATCAATTATTGTTACAAATTTGTTACGAAATCATGAATAATCACCTCATTTAGGGCTGTTCGGCACATTTTTTTAGCTACTAATTCGTGATAATGGCCTATTAATTATCATGAATTTGCATTAATTTGCGCTTGTATTAACTAAAAACATGATCAAATCAATTATTTTAACAGCCTTTGTCAGTCTGATATTGGTGCAGGCACAAGCTCAAAATTTGTATGTCCCCCGTGATATACAACATGCCTATAAAAGTGAAACCCGCTCTGCAGATGGCAACCCGGGTAAAAAATACTGGCAAAACTACGGTCGTTATAACATTACCATTACGGCCCTCCCCCCTAACCGCAATATTAAGGGCACTGAACAGATCACTTATATTAATAACAGCCCGGATACTTTAAAGGGGCTTAATATGAAACTGATCCTGAACATTCATAAACCAGGCGCGGCAAGGATGGGTAATGCACAGCCTGATTATTTAACCCAGGGTATTCAAATTGATACATTTTTGATCAATGGTCAACCAAAAAAAATCAATAACAATACAGCATCCACAAACCAAATGGTCGGTTTACCCAAACCGCTTATGCCCCATGACTCGGTTAAGCTTGATATAGCATGGCATTTCCAGATCTCATTAGAAAGCGGCCGCGAGGGAATGATTGATTCAACCACCTATTACCTGGCTTATTTTTATCCCAGAGTGTCTGTTTATGATGATTATAATGGCTGGGACAGGCTTCCGTTTATAGATGCACAGGAGTTTTACAATGACTTTAATGATTATACCCTACAGGTAAAAGCGCCAAAAAACTATATTGTATGGGCTACCGGTACCCTGCAAAACCCAAACCAGGTGCTGCAACCAGAGTATGCTAAACGCCTGCAAACATCCATGACCAGCGACTCTACCATACACATCGCTACGGCCGCCGATCTGGCTCAGAAAAATATAACCGCTCAAAATGAGGTAAATACTTGGACCTGGAAAGCCAATGACATTAGTGATATGGCTGTTGGCATCAGCGATCATTATGTGTGGGATGCCGCGAGTACCGTTGTTGATGATGCCACCCATCGCAGGGCTAGCATGCAGGCTGCCTTTTTAGATAATGCCATAGATTTTCATCATGCTGTGCAAAACGGACGCAACTCCCTAAGCTGGCTTTCGCATAACTGGCCGGGTGTGCCTTATCCTTTCCCTAAAATGACATCATTCCAGGGGTTTGCTGATATGGAATACCCGATGATGGTAAATGATAGCCATAATGATGATGTGCACTTTTCGCAGTTTGTACAGGACCATGAGATCGCGCATACCTATTTCCCTTTTTATATGGGTATTAACGAAAGCCGTTATGCTTTTATGGACGAAGGCTGGGCCACCACTTTTGAACTATTGATAGGTACTGCCGAAGTTGGTAAGGAAAAAGCCGAAGAATTATATAAAGGTTTCAGGGTTGACAGATGGATACATGATGCAGCCACAGCCGAAGACCTGCCCATTATTACTCCATCAAGCGAATTAAGGGGTGGTTATGGAAACAACTCTTATGGTAAACCATCACTAAGCTATTTTGCATTAAAAGATATGCTGGGCGATGCCCTGTTTAAAAAAGCACTGCATGGCTATATGGACCGCTGGCATGGAAAACACCCTATTCCATGGGATTATTTTAACTCCATGAGCAGTGTATCGGGTCGAAACCTGAACTGGTTTTTTAATAACTGGTTCTTCACCAATTATTATATTGATCTTGACTTGCAAAGCGTAAGCAAAGTTAACGGAGGCTATACTGCAAGTATCAAAAACATAGGTGGTTTTGCCGTTCCATTTGATGTTAAGGTAACCTATACCGATGGTACCACCGAAAGCATACATCAAACACCCGCTGTTTGGGAGAAAAATCAAAAGCAGATAACTGTAAATCTTAAAACAAGTAAAACCATACAATCAGCCGTATTAGATGGCGGTATATTTATGGATGCCGATGTAAGCAACAATAAATTTATTGTTAAATAACAAAAAGACAACACATTAAACAAAGAAAGGCCGGTAGTCACCGGCCTTTCTTTGTTTATATAGTACTAAAAATTATGCGTCCTGTACCGAATCATTCAAGTCATCTGCAGTACCTTTTACTTTTGATTTTACTGTATTTACAGCATCCTCACCCAAATCTCTTGCTCTATCAGCAACATCTTTAGCTTTTGATTTTACCGCGTCAACGGCATCATGGCCACGATCATACAGATCACTAACAGTGCCGTTAAACCTTGACTTTGCCTTGTCAACAACGTCAGTGCCATATTCTTTTATATGGCTGGCGGTTGATTGTGCTTTGTTTTTAGCGGTGCCAACCAGGTCATTAATATAATCGGCAATGTCTTCTCTTAATTCACCACCCTTTTCAGGTGCCAGTAATAAACCTAAGGCGGCACCTGCTGCGGCGCCAACTAAAAGTGCTGCTATAATTTTTGCTTGATCTTTCATTTTGAGTTTTTTATGTAGACGATTTAATTGATCAAATATAAACAACAACAATGCCAATTTTGCAGGAGCAAATTTTATAAAGCACAAAAAAAGGCATCCACTAAGTGAATGCCTGGTACGTTTAATGGTTATATTATAATTAAATAACTTTTACATTTACCGCGTTTAAACCTTTTCTTCCGTTTTCTACTTCAAACTCCACTTTATCATTTTCACGGATTTCATCGATCAGGCCTGTTGAATGAACAAAGATGTCTTGACCGCCACCTGCTGGTGTAATAAAACCAAAACCTTTTGTTTCATTGAAAAATTTTACTGTTCCTTCTTTTTGCATTATTTTATTTATTAAAGTGCGCAAGGTACGTATTATTTTGCAAACCCTATCCTAACGAATAAATTTACAAAGCTTTACATTCATAATAAACTGATTTACAATCAATAAAGAAATTTTAAAATTAGCCATGCAATATGCTGTTATTGCTAATTTTTAAAAAATGTATGTTTGCCAAAAAACAGATCTATATATGAAAGCCTTTATTTTTGACCTTAACGGAACCATGATCAATGATATGACCTATCATAACAGGGTGTGGCAAACCATTTTAAATGAGGAGTTAGGTGGCAATTTTACGCTGGATGAGGTAAAGTACCAGATGTATGGTAAAAATACTGAACTACTGGTAAGGGTATTTGGCCCAAACCGTTTCACTACAGATGAACTGAACAAATTATCGCATGAGAAAGAAGAAAAGTATCAGCAGGAGTATTTACCTCACTTAGCGCTTTTACCTGGTTTACCTGAATTTTTAGAGGCTGCTTATCAAAAAGGCATTCCGATGGCTATTGGCTCGGCTGCCATCCCATTTAATATTGATTTTGTGTTGGATAATCTGAACATCAGGCATTATTTTAAGGCCATAGTAAGCGCTGATGATGTGTTACTAAGCAAACCTCATCCCGAAACCTTTTTAAAGGCCGCTGAACTATTAAATGTGCCTTCGACTGATTGTATAGTATTTGAAGATGTACCCAAAGGTGCAGAAGCAGCCGCCAATGCCGGAATGAAAGCTATCGTGATCACCACCACACATGAGCCTGAAGAGTTTGATCAGCTATCCAATATAACACACTTTGCTGCGGACTTTACCGGGGAATATTTCATGGAGTTGTTGGATTAGAGTAAGAAAATAGTACTAGGGACTTATTCACTGACGCACGCGTGTCGCGTGCGTCAGTGAATATTATATCTCCACGCGTCATTGCGAGGCACGAAGCAATCTCTAAATAGGCAGGTCCGGTCATTAAAGCTCTCTCTGTATAGCATAGAGATTGCTTCGTGCCAGCAATGACACTTTTTTGAGCTCAGAATGACAATTTATTACTATAAATCTTACTCTGAATACACACTTCCTACTCTATCACGCAGGTTATAGCCTGATGCCATTACCTCACCATAGGCTCCGGCAGTACGGATGGCTATCAGATCGCCACGGAATGACTCCGGCAGATCAACATCTTTCTGGAAACAATCAGTGCTTTCGCAAATAGGGCCAACAACGTCGTATTTTAAGTTCTGAGTCTTGAATTCTGAGTCTTGAGTTTTTTCTTGACCTTTGACTCCTGACTCTTGACTCAAATTCTCAATCTGGTGATAAGCCTGGTAAAGCATGGGGCGTATCAGTTCAGTCATACCTGCATCCAGTATCAAAAAATTCTTTTTAAGGCCATTCTTAACGTATAATACTCTTGATATGAGCGATGCACTTTGGGCAACCAATGCACGGCCCAGTTCAAAATGCACCTCTTGTCCGGGTTTAACATTCAGGAAGTTTTTAAATACCTGGAAATAGCTTTCAAAATCAGCAATGTCGTTATCCGGGTTATAATAATCAACACCGAGGCCTCCACCTGCATTTAACACCTTAACCGGGAAACCATGATCTTCAAACCAATCCTGCATTTCGTTGATGCGTGTACAAAGATTTTTGTACACTTCCAGATCAGTAATTTGCGAGCCGATATGAAAATGGATACCTAAAAACTGCAGGTTATTGCACTCACGTAATGCTGTGGCCACATCGGGCAGTTGCCAAATGTTGATGCCAAATTTATTTTCATCAAGCCCTGTGGTAATAAAATGATGCGTATGAGCGTCAACGTTAGGGTTGATGCGGATAGCAACTTTTGCCTTTTTGCCTTTGGCTCCTGCAAGTTCATTAATGATATGCAGCTCCTGAACCGACTCCACATTAAAGCAAAAAATATCAGTATCAAGGGCCAGGTTTATTTCTTTATCTGATTTGCCTACACCGGCAAAAACAATTTTCCCTTTATCAAAACCACGGTCAATAGCAGCCCTCACCTCGTTACCGCTCACACAGTCGGCACCAAAACCAAAGGTCTGTATCATGTCCAGCACTTTGGGATTAAAGTTGGCTTTCATAGCATAATGCACATGAAAACCATGCTTTGCCGATGCATCACGACAGGCATCAAGCGTTTGACGTAAAACCTCCATGTCGTAATAGTAGAATGGGGTATCTAACTGTTGAAATTTATTTATATTAGCTTTATTAAACATAGCCATGATGAATAATCTGTCTGTTATATTATGTGTATCCGTTTCTGTATTTGCCGGTCTTTTATCCAGCTATAAATTGTACCATGACAGAAAGCTTACTTTAAAACTCTTCATTTTAAATACCGGTATCGCGGCTGCTTTTGCCATGATTGGCATTTACTTTATTTGTGGTCATTGAAGAGCCTCACCCACCCCCCTCCTTTGGAGAGGACTTTCTCTGTTCCCTCGCAATGACGCGTTGTTTATATTTTAAAACCCTCCCCTCCGGGAGGGTTAGAGTTTTAAAACAACCTATTATGCAGGCTTCTTAAAATCTCCACCTTATCTTCGGTTTTGATCAATAGCGACAAATTATGATCGCTGCCGCCATATGATATCATTCTAAGCGGGATATGTTTTACTGCTTCGAGCACACGGGCTGCGTAACCATGCTTTTCGGCACCAAAATCGCCCACTACGCATATGATGGTATGATTAACATCAAGTTCAACCGAACCAAAAGCGGTAAGCTCGCTGGTGATCTCGCCCAGGTACGTAGTATCGTCAATAGTCAATGATACCGCAACTTCAGAGGTGGTGATCATATCGATAGACGTTTTATATCGTTCAAAAACCTCAAACACTTTCCGTAGAAAGCCATGCGCCAGTAACATCCTACTTGATTGTATCTTGATAGCCGTAATACCATCCTTAGCCGCTATAGATTTGATCTTATCTTTCTCGCTCGTATTGGTGATCAGGGTGCCCTTAGCCTGTGGATCCATAGTGTTTAACAGGCGTACGGGGATCTTATACTTTTGTGCCGGAAACACGCTTTGAGGGTGCAATATCTTCGCGCCAAAATAGGCCAGCTCGGCAGCTTCATCAAATGATAGCTGGGCAATAGGCTGTGTTCCTTTTACTATACGCGGATCGTTGTTGTGCATACCGTCAATATCGGTCCAGATCTGTACCTCCTCACTGCGGATACCTGCCCCTATCAGTGATGCAGTATAGTCGCTGCCGCCACGGCGCAGGTTATCAATTTCGCCAAAGGCATTACGACAAATAAATCCCTGGGTAATAAATAAGTTAACTTCGGGATATTTATCCAGTAGTGGGGTGATCTTTTCGGTGATGTAGTCAACAATGGGTTCGTTATCCTCATCTATCTTCATAAAATCAAGCGCCGGCAATAAAACCGATGGTACACCAATTTCCTTCAGATAAACATGGTATAACGTGGTGGATAGTAGTTCGCCTTGTGCCAGTATGATCTTATCTTCTATCGTAGTAAAAAAGTCATTGGCCAGGTTGCTGAGTACGGTAAAATGATAGTCAATTACTTCCTTGCCTTGTTTTAAAAATTTATCGTCAGTAAATAGTTCTTTGATAAACAGCTCGTACTTATCTTTCAGCAAATTGATCAGGGTAATAGCCTTCTTCTTATCGCCGGTTAAATAAGCTTGTCCAATTTCAACAAGGCTGTTGGTAGTGCCTGATACTGCCGATAGCACAATGATTTGCCGTTCGGTAGGATTAATAATGTCGAGCAGATTTTTCATGCGACCTGGGCTGCCCACTGACGTTCCGCCAAATTTTAAAACTTTCATTTTGTTATATTATGCCTTATACCGGCTGATAACCGGGTATCCATATTTGAGGGGCTAAAAATAAGATTTTAAAACGCTTATAGCTTATGATGAGCAAAATTAAATTTGGCGTACCTGGTGGCTGTTCCGTGTTCGGATGTTCGGATGTCCCCAGAACCCGAACAAGCCCCGAACAAAATCCGAACAAAAATGGAACACGGGCACCATCTTGTCAGTAATTTTGCCGCAAACACTATTTTTAGCGCAAGTCTTGCGCTAAGAAAGATCTATTACAAATTATGAATATAGGTTAACAGCAAACCCGCAGAAAAATGCGAAGCATTGGTATTGATTACATTCCCGTTCAAAAAGTTCTCTTCATTGGGGTTATCAAAGTTAACTTCCTGCATATACTTGTTGGTTGTACCATATGCTAATAATAACCCGGCACGGAAATTAAATTTCCGCCGTTTAAGGTTGGCGCCTAACTGGCAATGATAAATATTATAATAGGCTGTATTTGTTTTATACCCATCATCATCTTCTTTATACAATGCATTATTGGCATAATTAAAATCGGTATGCAAGGATAAAAAGCCGGTTACATCGGGCCTAATCAAGTAACTTACCCCCACCCCGAAATTAATTACAGAACTTCTTGCATCCTGAAATTGAAGGGATGATGAAAAATTGACATCTGGTGGTATATCGCCCTTTACAAAATTCCGGTCGCTGGGCGATATCAGGTTATATGCATTTACTTTAGCAAAATATTCGGCAACAAAATAAACCTGTCCCTTTTTATAATCATAGGCATAACCCAACCCAATACTTAGTGGTAATTTATATTTAACTTTTAAGTTTTGTTGCCTGGAGTTGGCCAAAAGATTAAACGTGTCGCGGCCTAATCGCAGGTTATTAAACGCGTTATCACTCAATATGTTGGCATTACCGGCTATGTGTAACAAAGGGGATGATATGGTGAGCCCCAAATGATTTTTCCCTTCATCATAGGCAAAACCCGTTTTAAACCTGAGTCCCACCTGGAAATAGGATGCCAGGTACGATGACTCTACATTGGTAAAGGGTGGTAAACCTGAATCAGTATTTGTATTTAACAAAGCTCGTGAGCTGATATCAGTATCAAAAGTTTGTTTGCGCAAAAGTCCTTCTGCCGATATACCAAAAGCCCAATGTTCGGCTATTTTAAAGCCACCGCTTATAGTACCCGAAGTTTCGTTAATGGTGTTTTGCTTTTTATACTGTCCTAAAAAATTCTCATCACCCGGACTGTATGAATCATCAAGCACATTAAATTTGGCATCGCGCTGCTGGGTAACCTGATAACTCAATACCGGGTTATGAATAAGCGAATAGCCCAGCGTAAATGGATGTTTTCCCTTTAGCGATATAGTAGCCGATACCATTTGCGGAATAATACTGGCCGATGTTGCATTAAGATTGAGCCCGGTACCTGCTCCATTACTAATTTTGGTTTGGGAATACTGATAAATTGATCCGCTGATGGATGCCGTGTTTTTATTGCTATAAGCCAGTAATGCCGGGTTCAGGAACATTACACCGCTATCGCGGTTAAAAGCGATCACCGCACCCGGTGTTAAAAACCCTGCCGGATTATAACTTGACGACCAATAGTTAGCATCCTGTGCCTTAACTCCCTGAAAAAAAAACATTAAGCAGAAAAAAGTGATCAGGATTTTTGACATAGGCTTATTTATTTGACGTAAAAATATTATAAATTCAACCTAAGGAAAAAATATTAGCCGTTAATGTTAAACTATTTTGCCCTTGCCGTCCGTTTAAAAGTTTTGCCTCACCTAATCCTCTCCAAAGGAGAGGACTTTGATTAGCAAAATGACGACTCCCTGTTTTAAGCCCTTCTCCTTTGGTGAAGGGTTGGGATGAGGCTTTTACCATTATTCTATGAAATTTATAACGCTTACCTTAACACTCCTTTACTTTTTAATTTTAGCAGGTATTGATGATGCGCGGGCACAAAATCTGAGCTTTAACCAACCCGTTAACTTTTTGCCGACAGCCCGTACTGATAAGGCCGTTGACATTACCAGTTTTAAAGGCAATTATTTTATTACCTGGAAAGATGCCGGTCCAACCGGCAATATCCATGTATGCTATCTGGGTAAACGGCATGCCATCCAAATTAATCAAAAGGACGTAACAACAGGTACAGAAAAAAGTGCCTTCGCCCCTGTTTTAAGAGTAACTAATAATCATATATACGTTTTATGGTTGGGTACCGATAGCTCATTAAAATACATGATCAACAACAGTGATACCACTTTTAACACCCAAAACATAGGTACCGTAAACTTTGGAAACTCGCCAAAATTAAGATCAGGTATTACGGCGACGGTGGTAAATGGCCGAATAATGATTGCATCGCATGCCGCCAACAAGAATGATATGGTAGTGGCCCTGATTGACGCGGATGACAATGGCATGCTTAAACCAGCTTCGTTACAAACTGTGCCCAATAAAAAAAGCACAGAATATCCATTTATAGTTACACTATCCAACAATACGGTAAGGCTATGCTATTATAACGATCAGGGTATTTACTACACCGATTTAAATACCGATACCCGAACATGGACGGATCAATTCCCCGTATCTGGTTCAAAAACAAAGGTATCTCCTGCCATTTACCACGTGTTTAATACCACCCGCCTGTTTTATATCTGGAAAGACAACAAAAAGGAAAACAGCGTTTACTATGCCACAGGCGATGAACAGGCCAGATCATTGACCGGGCATACCTTGCCCGACTATTTTAAAACACCCTACCCGGTAGCTGTTTGTAAGATAGATGATAAAAAATTCGCCATGGCTTTTACCGGTGCAGATCAAAAGCTTTACCTGAGCTATTTTACCAATTATGATCCGGCCCGTTGGATGGAAGATACCTTGTTCCCGGCCAAAGAGAACCTTACGCTGAAGGATATTGTGATACCGGGTTCGCATGATGCAGGCATGTCGGCATTAAATGGTACCGGGGGCAAGCAGGCAGGCTCCATAAACACCTGCAACACCCTTACACAAAAGCTAAATATTGGTAAGCAGCTTAATGCAGGCATCCGGATGTTCGATCTGCGGGTTGGCTTGTTTAAAAATCAGATCTATACCAAGCATAGCTCGTCTGATTGTATGGCCGAAGCTATGGGTGGTGGTTATGGTGAACGTTTTAAGGATATTCTGGATTCGGTTAAAACCTTTTTAGATCTGCATAAAAAAGAATTCGTTATTTTAACGTTCAGTCATTTTTGCCCCAGGGAGGCATCGGCAAATGATGTAGCCAATTATATTTTCAGCACGCTGGGTAAAGAATATATTTTTAATAACCAGTTAAAAAGTATCGACCAGATTAAACTCCATGAACTAGCCGGTAAAGTGATTGTAACTTTTGAGCAGTATGCCAGTGCAGATAAACTGATCGATTCCAACTCCATGGCCGATAAAAGCAAAACGTTCCTTAACATCCGCAGAGTTTATGCCGCCACCAACCAAATCAATAAATTGCTGGCCAAAGAAGAATTGTTTTTTACATCGATGAAAAGCGGCGTAAACAATAATGATCTGGTACGCCTTGACTGGCAACTTACCCAAAGCAGCGATGAAGCCGCCCTGGTATGTAATGATTTTCAGGATGAAAACGTAGACCCAGTGATTAACAGCCTCATGCTGCTAACCAATGTGATCAAAAAAAATCGGAGCATAACAGACATGGCAGCGGCCGGCAATAAATACCTGCCTGCAAAGATTAATGATTGGATAAATACAGGTACCATCAACAAAAATAACAAACCCAATATTTTATATGTTGATGTAGCCGGTCCCTGGATAACCGACTATTGTATTGAGCTAAACGGAATACCTGTTTATAACTAAAAACACCTTATTAGTAGTATATAAAATGACTGATAAAGAGATACCACTCAACCCTATAATTGATAAAACAATCATCATAAATGCCCTACCTTCAAAAGTTTGGGATGCACTCACCAACCCTGAGTTAATGAAGCAATGGATGTCTGAAACACCAATTGACATCATCACCGACTGGAAGGTTGGAAACTCTATAACCATCGGGGGAGCCTGGTATAAAACCCGTTTTGAAAACAAAGGCATGATCTTACAGTTTGAATCTGAACGGCATCTTCAATATAACCATTTAAGTTCGTTGTCAAGGCTTCCGGACAAAATAGAAAACTATTCCATTATCGGGTTTAAACTAACACCAAAAGAAAATCAAACAGCATTAACACTCACACTAAGTAATTTCCCGACAGAAATAATATATAAACACCTCGCCTTTTACTGGAATGTTACGCTGGAGATATTGAAGAAACAAGTTGAGCAGTAAAGTTTCATTATTTCGGTGATGAATGTTATTATTTATCAAGTAAAAGATAACAAAGTCATCCCGAATTTATTTCGGGATCTCACATGCTAAGTGGGCGATTATTATTCTTCCTCTGGTAGTGACTGACCAAGTGCACTTTTAAACACCGTCCAGGAAGTCCTGTCAAATCGATCGTCCGTAATAACCTTTCCACCATATGAATTGAGGAGCTCAATTATTTCATTTAAACCACAGTCTATCGCACTCCATTTTGGAGTAAAACCTTGTGTCGATAGTACATTAACATCTGCTCCTCCTTCAAGCAAAACCTTCACCATGTCATAATCACCCCTCATTACCGCCCAATGTAATGCAGAACTTCCACTATCATCAAGCTCATCTAAATTTGCCCCTTGTTTAATAAAAATTTGTATACCATCGTAATCAGATCTTAATACTTTATTATGAAGCTCATATTTTTCCATAAAAAGACTAATTAGAATTAATAATTTATCTCTACTACTTATCCTCCTCTGTTTCTTTCAATTCATCTTCCTTCTTCGCTTTACCCATTTTTATTTTAGGATTTTCCTGCGTACCGGTAATGGTCATCGGGATGCCGAATATGCCGAAAGGTGGTAAACCCAACCTGAATTGCAGGTTTAGTTTGCCATCAAGGCTCACCTGGCCTTCAAACCGTGGCCTGAAACCAGCCATGCGCATCTTGGTGCGCTCAATGGTCATGATATTATTGGCAATGGTACTCTTAATATCTACCTTGGTTACATCGCCTTTGGCCAGGCTATCGTGCCCGGTTTGCTTGCCTACCGCAGTGAATAGTTTAAAACCATACAGCTTTACTTTCTTTACCGACAGTACTCCCCCGCCTTTTATCGATGGATATATGGGCCTCATATCACCGTTGAGCTTACCGTTCAGCTTATAATCCAACGACACAATGCCCTGCACATGCGCGGCAGATGAAGCCATATCATGAAACATTTTTACCTCTTTATAGGCCCGTTGAATATCAAACTCTTTGGCGCTGATGTGGTAGTCAAAATATGCCTTTTGCGGTGTGGTGCTGCCATAAGTGGCATCCATAACCACTGGTGCGCCTATTAGTGTAAACCCGGTTTGTTTAAGCAGTATTTGTCCATTGCTGATGGTCATTTGGCCCTTGGCATCGCTGATATCAAGTCCCATATATTTTACCTTTTTTACATCGGCTGTAAAATTCAGATCAAGATTTGATGGCACCAAAATCACACCATTTGATTTGGTGGGTTTGGCAGATGCCGGGGTACCTGCAAAAGCCATAAAATCATCGGCTATGATTAAACCGCTGGTTAAGTTAAAATCACCCTTTAGTGGCGAATTCGGCTGAACCGCGTAATTGATCACATTGGATAATGCACCATTTAACACGATGACCGATTTGCCGTAATGTGCGGTAAACTGGTCAAACTTCATCTTATCCTGATTAAAACTGAACACGCCATTTTTGATCAGGAATGGTTTCGGGAACAGTTCAGATGTAAGCGTAATATCCTTTACCTTCATGGTACCCGAGTTGGCCAAGCGGTCATAATGGCCCGAGGTAGCATCGCTTTGTTTACCTTTTAACGAGAAATTAGTGCTGATAAAGCCTTTTACATCATAACCTTTTATGGCAAACACCTTGTAAATTTTACCAATATCTAAACTGCCATGTGAGGCTATATGGTAATTCAGATCGTCAAAATTATGCAGATCGGCTTTGAGTTGAAAAGGTTGCCCCTCAAATTTAAACGACACCGGTTTAATATTAACCCGGGTACCATTTAAAGCCCCGTTAGTGTTACGGATATCGGCATTAACCTGAATATCCTGCAATGGGTGCGGATAATATTTGGTTTGTATATAGCCGTTTTGCAGCGAGATCTGCGCGTTGGTAACCGGGAATATTCTGCGTGCGGGAATATACCGGCCCTTGGTTTGCACATCGGCGCTCAGATCGCCGCGAATATCAATACTATCAGCTGGTAGAAACTTCTTAAGGTCGGTCATGTGAAACTTGGCCTTCAAATCTGCATCAATCAAGGCTCCTGCTGTATTGCTCAGTTTAAAATAACCTTTGATATAATTGTTTAACGCCAGCATATTCAGGTTATCAACCTGCATCGTGGCGTGGGCAATGTCATGATCAGGGCAATTGGCATTTAAATCAAAGCTGATATTTTTAATTGCCTCAGGCAGACTGGCATATTTAAAATACCCGTTCCTGAAGGTAGAATGTACCGTAAACTTCGGGATACTGGTGATCACTGAATCAACCCTTGGCCTTAGTCCACCTGTCCGTTTTATGCCTTTGGTATATTTGCCTTCGGCCAGCATATGCAATGAGTAGCGGCCTTTCAAATCAACCGCTTTAATACCAAATGCGCGGTTCCATTGTTCCAGGTCAATCTCGGTATTGATCTTGGCAAATATCTCCGGTTCCTTTAATCCCTTCACCTTGATCACCGAACCAAAGTAATCCTTATTGATATTAAAATATATCGAGTCGATATTTAGTTTCAGGCTATCCGGGTTAAGACCGGGCAGCTCCGCATCCATATTGATGTACAGATTTTTTACCGGTGCAGGTGCATGCCGGTTAGCTACAAAACCATTGCGCACCTTCATGCTTAAACTCAAATCGGGCATAATATTTTTTGAGGCGATGTATTTGCCGGTCAGGGCTATCTGTATATTACCGCCGCCGCTTATTTCGGTATCATCGGCATATTTGGCGTATTCGGCAGGTATGGCGGTAAAAATATCGCTCAGGTCGTTTTGGTCTGATGTGATGCGGAAATCCATATCATACCCCTCTTTCAGGAACTCAAACCGGCCTTTAAATTTAACCGGTAATTTGTTAATAAGCAGATCGTTCTTTTGAAAAGCGAAAGCCAATGATTTAGTATTGATACTGGTAACGAGGTCGGCATTTACCTTTTTATGCAGCACATAGGCTTTACCCCCATAATAAAAATCAACTGAACCAGATTCAAGGTGACTGGACAGGTCAAAAACATCTTTACTCAGATCGCCGCTGCCCTTATAATTAAAATCGCGGGCATTGATCTGCGTTGGTACCGAGCGGTCGTTATAAACCAGGCGACTTTTTTCTATCAATATCTGTTCAATCCCCAATGATGCACTACTGGTATCGGCTGCGTTGGCTGGTTTGGCATCTTTTGATTTATATACGTTGTAATTGGCCTTACCGCTGCTATCAACCTGAATATTGATTACCGCCTGGCTTAGATAGATCTTGTTGATATTGATCTTACTTTTAAAAACCGACGACAGATCAATAGCCAGCGAAACTTCCTTAGCAGCAACCAGCGTATCATTTTGAAAAGGCGCACTGCCATCCAACAAAAAATCATTTAGCGTAAGGGTAAGCGAAGGGAACCTTTTAAAGAAGGATAAGCGGGTACTTGTAAAATTAAGTTTACCATTAATACTACCACTTGCCCACTGTTTTATTTTGTTGGTTACCGTTTCGGGAAAAAGATACGGCAACAAAAACATCAGCAACAACAATCCAACTACGGTTATAGCGCTTATTTTAAGGGTTTTAAACAGAATTTTTTTGATCGGCATTGGCATATGAATGATCGCTGATAAAGCGGCATGAAGATAAGGATAAAAGCTAATTACAGCAGATGATTTTATTACTATGCTGATTTGATGGTTTCATTTAACTAATGCTTATTTGATAAAAGCTTTGCCCTCCTGTAGCATATTTCCTATTAGCCACGTAAAGTTAAGTATCTGTTTATCCTAATAATTAGTTTAATTTATGAAAAATTTTCAACAAAATTTAAAAAGACGGGCAAGCATGTTCGGGATGATGTGTTTGCTGGCGGGGTTGCTTTCCTCCTGTTTAAAGAATCATGATAATCAATATATAGAGCCACAGCCGGCGGCGCTATTATCGGTGATCAATGCCTCTCCTGGCTCCCAGTCGGTGGATTTCCAGTTAGACAAGAACCTGGTAAATAATGCCCCCATACGCTACGGCCATGATTTGGATTATATTAGAGCCAAACCAGGTAAACGAAACGCTGTTTTTTCGGTTTCGGGTTCACCACAGATAATTAAATCAGATACAATCAATCTGGAGGTTAAAAAATTCTATTCTATCTATTTATCCAATATACCAAGCAAGCCTGATATCGTATTATTAACCGATTCCATAACCAGGCCTGATGCAGGAAAAGCAACTATACGCTTTGTAAATCTAAGTCCGGACGTAGCCCCTGTTGACCTTGGTATAAAAGACGGCGCTGTAATAGCCAGCAATAAAGCTTATAAAGGTTATACGGTTTTTGCACCCATATCAGCTAATACCACTTATACGCTGGAGATCCGTAAGGCGGGTACAACCACAGTATTGGTAAGTTTGGCTAATGTTAGCCTGCGCGAAGGTTCTGTTTATACCGTATGGCTGCATGGCCTTGCGGCGGCTACCGATCAAACAAAATTGGCTGCCGATATACAGACCAATGCTTTTTATTATTGAAGCATTTAAAATTTGATCGCTTTCCCCAAAAAAGAGAAAAAGCCTCCTGGTATAAATCGAGGGCACTGAAAAAGTGGCTATTTATCAAAAGGGGCTGATTTCAATATTGAAATCAGCCCCTTTTTCTTTGATGTATTCGGATAAGTGGTGGAGAGCATTTTCGTACAGACGATTCTCAGCAACTC
>JAUCSE010000118.1 GCA_030445275.1 Mucilaginibacter sp. | reverse complement strand
AGACACGCCATCGCCACCGAGAAACGGCCGGAAGCATGGCTGATGCGCGTCGAGTCCTCCGGTCACGGCGTCGTCATCGACGATCTGCTCAACAGCGAAGAACGCGCCGACGAATTTTTGCTGATGGGGCTGCGTCTCGCCGAAGCCATCGACCCGCAGCGCTACCAGGCGCTGTCCGGCCGCGCGCTCGATCCCGACCGCATCCGGATCCTGCGCGACGAAGGCGCCATCGTCGTCGAGGAGACCGGCCGGCTGCGCGTCACGCAGGAGGGTTTTCCGGTACTCGACGCGGTGGTAGCGGACCTGGCGGCCTAGCCGCCTCCGACTGACCTCCAAAATTCTTTTCCATCCATGTCACATCGGCGAGCGTCATCTCGTCTTGTTGGCAACGTGCACGGTGCACGATGGAGAAGATCATGATTCCACGCATAAAAGACGCCTACAAAACTGTTCCCGAAGGCATCAAGGCGATGATGGCGCTTGAGGCCAGCATCGCAGCCAGCGGTCTGGGACACAGCCTGATCGAGCTGGTGAAGCTGCGGGCGTCCCAGATCAACGGCTGCGCCTTCTGCATTCACATGCATGTCACCGCCGCGCGTGCCAAAGGCGAGACCGAGATGCGCCTGTACATGCTCAACGCCTGGCACGAATCCCCGCTGTACAGCGATCGCGAACGCGCAGCTCTGGCCTGGACGGAAGCGCTGACCCTGATCGCCGCGACCGGGGCGCCGGATGCGGATTACGCTCTGCTCAAGGCCGAGTTCAACGAGACCGAGCAGGTCAACCTCACCATGCTGATCGGAAGCATCAATCTGTGGAACCGGCTGCAGGTCGGTTTTCGCGCGGTCCACCCTGTGGATACAGCGGACGCACCCCGCATCGCGGTCTGACAACGCAAGGCAGCTCAACAAGGCGCAGCGGTATCGCCGGCTGCGCCGCACGGCGTCATCGGGCGCCGTGCCAACGATCCCATTCAAAGGATTCGCATCGTGAACAAATTCTGTCTCGTATTTGCCGCTATCTTTGGTGCCGGGCTGGCCGCCAACGGCCTCTTCATGCTCGTCGCGCCCGAAGCCTGGTACGTCGCAGTGCCCGGCGTCACCGCCACCGGACCGTTCAACCAGCATTTCATCCGCGATATCGGCTTGATATTCGTCTTGCTCGGCGGCGGCTTCGCATGGGGCGCAGCGCGACCGCAATCGCGGGTCTTGCTCTGGACCGTTCCGACGATCTGGCTGTGCAGCCACGCGCTGTTTCATTTCTGGGAGGTCGCGGTCGGCATCTGCTCGCCGTCCGTGCTTCCGCGGGACTTTCCCGCCGTGACGCTGCCTGCCCTGATCGGAGTGGCGTTGAGCATCTGGGCCTTCCGGCAAGCGCGCGCTGGCGGCGGCACCCGGGGTGGCGCGTTTATTGAGACCTGACAGTCCGGCCCTGGGTTCATCCGCGAAGCCGGCCACCGCCGCCATCGAACGTTGCTTCTTCCCGGCTGAACCGTGCATGCTGCACGACGGAGCAGGCCATGAGCTCACAGCGGAGAAATATCGATGCCGCGTCTGTCGCGGCTGACGAGGCCACTGAGGTATTCGAGACGCATCGGCCACGGCTGCTGCGTCTCGCCTATCGCATGCTGGGATCGCTGGCCGAGGCGGAAGACATCATCCAGGACGCGTGGCTGCGCTGGCGACAGGTCGATCAGACCACCGTGCAATCGCCGTCGGCATTTCTTTCGCAGATCGTCACGCGGCTTTGCCTCGACCTGATGAAATCCGCGCGTGCGCGCAGGGAATCCTATGTCGGGTCCTGGTTGCCGGAGCCGCTGATCGATCTGGACGTGGAGCCGGATCAGGACGAACTCACGCTGACACTAATGATGGCGCTGGAACGGCTGTCACCGCTGGAGCGCGCCGCCTTCCTGCTGCACGACGTGTTCGGCGTTGCCCTGGACGAGGTGGCAACCACGCTGGACCGCGATGCCGGCGCGGTTCGCCAACTGGCGGTGCGCGCCCGCCGGCATGTGCAGGCCGCGCGGCCCCGCTATCCCGTGGCGCCCGAGGAAGGAACCCGCATCGCCGAGGCCTTCTTCGCGGCCACGCGCAGCGGCGACATCAACGCGCTGCGCGCCATGCTGGCGGAGACGGTCGTGCTGCAATCCGACGGCGGCGGCAAGGTCAACGCGTTCCCCAATCCGATTGTCGGGCTGGAGCGGGTGCTGCGCCTGTTCAGCGGCCTCACCCGAAAAATGGGCCTGCAGCCTGCGGAGCCGTTTCGCGCGATGTGGATCGATGGTCTGCCCGGCTATGCGAGCCTGGAACGCGACGGGGTGCTGCAGACCACCGCTCTGGAAATCGAGAATGGCCGCATCACCGGAATCTACATCACCCGCAATCCGGACAAACTGCAGCGGGTGACGGGATTGAAAGCGCCGAACTAGCTTGCGGGGAGAGGTCGGAGCCTGAGCGAAGCGAAGGCTCCGGGTAAGGGGGACTATCGAGTGAAACTCTAGCTCCCCTCACCCGGCTCCCCGCAAGCGGGGCGAGGGTGTCGCTTCCGCCATCGCTAAATCAGGCCCCAAAACTCTTCGGCGAACCTGCCACCGGCTGGCCGCCACCCGAAGCGACGCGCATCACCGCGAGGCCGCGTTCGTTGCTGCCATCGGCGCGGAAACGAAACAGCCCGTCGATTCCCGCAAAGCCAGATGGATTGGTCAGCACATCCTGCGAAAACCGTTGCCCGCCCTGGGTGCGCGCCAAGGCCGCAACCAGCGCCACGGCATCATAGGCCAGCGTCGCGGTGCGGACCGGCTCGGCGCCGTATTTGGTGCGGTAGCGGCCGGCGAAGGCGCGAAAACCGGAGGGATCGGGAGCGGCGTAGAGCCCGCCCTGCAGCGACGCACTGCCGAATACCCGCGGATTGTCCCACAAGCCGGTGCCGAGCAGCTGCACATTGCGCAGATTGGCGCCCGCGGCCGTCAAGGCATCGGCGGTGGCGACAACGGCATCGCCATCGTCGGCCAGAAACAGTGCATCGGCGCCACTCAGCGACGCCGCGATGTTGCGCGCCGCGTTGGAACGATCCGTACCGTATTTCTCGAAGGCCACGATGCGGCCGCCCTTGCGGGCCACGGCCTGCTTGAAGGCGACCTCGACGACATTGCCATAGGCGTTTTCCGGCAGCATCGCGGCGAAGGATTTCTTGCCGGTGGAGGCGGCGTAATCGACGATGCGGTTGACGTCGGATTCCGGCAGGAAGCACAGCAGGTAGACGCCGCGGCCGGCGACGCTGGAGTCGGTGGAGAACGCGATCACCGAGATGTTGCGGGTACGCGTCAGCTGCGCAGTGGCCGGCACCGACAGCGCGAACAGCGGCCCGAGGATGATCTCCGAGCCTTCGTCGAGCGCCTGCTGGGTGCCTTGCTGCGCGCCTTGCGCGCTGCCGGCATCATCCTTGATCAGCAGCTGGATATTGGGATTCTGGAATTCCGCCAGTGCCATTTCGGCGGCGTTCTTCATGGACTGCGCGGCGATTCCG
>JAUCSE010000123.1 GCA_030445275.1 Mucilaginibacter sp. | reverse complement strand
GCCACCGCCGTCACCGCGGCCGCCGCCGTCGCCACGGCCGCTGGATTGCGGCGCGGCTTGCTGCGGAGCCGCCGGTGCGGCCTGCGGTTGGGCATTCTGGCGTCCCTGCCAGAAGTTGCCGCGCGTCACCCGGTCACCAAAGCCGCGCTGTTCACCGCCGCCGAAGGACCGCTGTTGCTGCGGCGCAACCTGCTGCTGCTGCTGGACATCGCGCTGGCCATAGCCGTTCTGGCCAAAGCCCTGGCGGTTGCTCCAGCGCGAGCGGAAATCGTCATTGCCGCGAAAATTCTGCGGCGCAGACTGCTGCGACTGGAAGTTGCTCGAACCACCGAAGTTGCGCTGACCATTCTGGCCCCGCTGGTCGTAGTCGCGATAGTTGCCATAGTTGCGATTGCCGTTCTGCTGGCCGCGATAGCCGCCGCCATTATAGCCGTGGTTGCCGCCGCGATTGTACAGCCCGCGGAATTCGCTGCGGTGCTGGCCATACCAGCCGCGGCCCAGCGCCGGCCCGAAGCGGCCGCCGCGATACTGATTGGTGAAGCGCCAGTTGCCATGGATCCAGAACTGGCGACGCCCGCCCCAGTCGCGATAATAGATCGGGCCGTCGAACCATTCGTCGCCCCAATAGACCTGGCCGTAATAGACCGGCTGGTCATAGTAATCGTCCGGGCAGCCATATTGCGGATCGCAATAGCCATAGTCCTCGTTGTCGCCATAACCGTCATCGCTATAACCATTGTCATAGCCGCCGCCGTAAGGCTGCGCGACGGCGGGCGCGGCGGACAGAGCGCCGGCGGCGCCGAAAACGACAATCGCGGCTTTGAATATGTTCCTCATGTTTCGCTCCACTAACGACGCGATGATCCGCGCTTGATGCAGACACTGATGGTCCCGCGCTGAACCACATCTGAACGGATTACGTTTTGTTTGTGTTCGCCGCGCCCCACGCCGCACAAAAGAAAACGGCCCCGGAAAACCGGAGCCGTTTCTGTTCATGCGATGCGACTAGCGGTGATGACCGCCGCCGTGACCGCCACCACCGTGGAAGCCGCCGCCGCCATGGCCGTAGCCGCCGCGATAGCCGCCACCCCAGCCGCGATAACCGCCGCCGCCGAAGTAGATGCTCGGGCCATAGCCATAGCCGCCGCCATAATAGTAGGGGTCGTAATAGGCGGGCGCATAGTAGGGGTCATAGTAGCGCGGGCGATAATAGGGACGGCCATAATAGCCGCCGCCATAATAGCCCGGGCCGCCCAGGCCGATGCCGATCGACACCCGCGCCTCGGCGGGCGTGCTGACCGCGGCGGTGGTCGCCACGGCGGCGCCCGTCACCATCAATGCACCCAGTGCCGCTTTCATGAACTTGTTCATCTTGGTCTCCTTTGATTCTTCGCAGTCCCCTCTGCCGGTGTGCAGAATGATCGGGACCGGCTGAACCGCACATGAACAACGTCGAGCCGGCGCACCCGTTGCGGGCCGGGCGCAAATACCCTGAAAAGGCCCCAGACCTGAGCATCCATTCATCTGGCC
Organism: Mucilaginibacter sp.; assembly: GCA_030445275.1. Classification (GTDB taxonomy): domain Bacteria; phylum Bacteroidota; class Bacteroidia; order Sphingobacteriales; family Sphingobacteriaceae; genus Mucilaginibacter. Next base: position 1,633 of record JAUCSE010000123.1, on the reverse strand, counting down.
ATTCGCCTCCCGGAACCGCCTGTCCACCTTGACCGGGCGCGTGGGCCTGCCTACATACCGGGCGCAGGCGCTGGCACTCAACGGGTGCGAGTGCTGCAACCTTAGTTTCATCCAATAATATCAATCTCTTAGGAAAGAGGATTCCCATGAAATTCCGTCCGCTTGGCGACCGCGTCGTGGTCCGCCGCATCAAGGAAGATCAGAAGACCGCTGGCGGCATCATCATTCCCGACACCGTCGCGGAAAAGCCCCAGGAAGGCGAAGTCATCTCCGTCGGCCCCGGCGCGCTCGACGATTCGGGCAAGCGCGTGCCGTCCGAAGTGAAGGCCGGCGACTATGTGCTGTTCGGCAAGTGGTCGGGCACGGAAGTGAAAGTCGATGGCGAAGACCTCCTCATCATGAAGGAGAGCGACATCATGGGCGTGCTGGAAGGCAAGAAGGCCAAGAAGTAAGCGCCTCGCCCAATCCAATCCAAACAACAGAATTCAGGAGACAATTACAATGGCAGCCAAGGACGTGAAATTCGGCGCTGACGCCCGCGAGAAGATGCTGCGCGGCATCGACATCCTCGCCGACGCCGTGCAGGTGACGCTGGGCCCCAAGGGCCGCAACGTCGTGATCGACAAGTCGTTCGGTGCCCCGCGCACCACCAAGGACGGCGTGACGGTCGCCAAGGAAATCGAACTGGCCGACAAGTTCGAGAACATGGGCGCCCAGATGGTGCGCGAAGTCGCCAGCAAGACCAATGACATCGCCGGCGACGGCACCACCACCGCCACCGTTCTGGCCCGCGCCATCGTGCGCGAAGGCTCGAAGTCGGTTGCGGCCGGCATGAACCCGATGGACCTGAAGCGCGGCATCGACCAGGCGGTGGAAGCCGTTGTGGCCGATCTCAAGAAGCGCTCCAAGAAGGTCAAGTCGAACGACGAAATCGGCCAGGTCGGCACCATTTCGGCGAACGGCGACAAGGAAGTCGGCGACATGATCGCCCAGGCGATGGCCAAGGTCGGCAACGAAGGCGTCATCACCGTCGAAGAAGCCAAGGGTCTCGTGACCGAGCTGGATGTCGTCGAAGGCATGCAGTTCGACCGCGGCTATATCAGCCCCTATTTCATCACCAACCCCGACAAGATGACCGTCGAGCTGGCCGATGCGCTGATCCTCATCCATGAGAAGAAGCTGTCGAGCCTGCAGCCCATGCTGCCGGTGCTGGAAGCAGTTGTTCAGTCGGGCCGTCCCCTGCTGATCATCGCCGAGGAAATCGACGGCGAAGCCCTGGCCACCCTGGTGGTCAACAAGCTGCGCGGCGGACTCAAGGTTGCTGCAGTTAAGGCCCCTGGGTTCGGCGATCGCCGCAAGGCCATGCTGGAAGACATTGCCATCGTCACCGGCGGCCAGGTCATCAGCGAAGACATCGGCATCAAGCTTGAGAATGTGAAGCTTGAAATGCTGGGCAAGGCCAAGACCGTCAAGATCGACAAGGACAACACCACGATCATCGACGGCGCCGGCCAGAAGAAGGACATCCTGTCCCGCGTCGCCCAGATCAAGGCCCAGATCGAAGAGACCACCAGCGACTATGACAAGGAAAAGCTGCAGGAACGCCTGGCCAAGCTGGCCGGCGGCGTTGCGG
>JAUCSE010000122.1 GCA_030445275.1 Mucilaginibacter sp. | reverse complement strand
ACATTGTTGGTGGAATTGACGAAGTCGCCGAAATTGCCGCTGCCGCCCGCACCATCCATGTAACGGCTGCGATAGGCATCGGAGGCGCGGATGCCCCAGCTGTCGGCTTCGTAATAGAGCGTGAAGTTGGTGGTCAGCTTGGACAGGTTGGTCAGCGGCAGCGAGTGCGGCACGCTGGAGAAAATCACCGGGGTGTTGCCATCGGCATAAGTGATGTTGCCTTCCACGCCCAGATGGTTGAACGGCGCGGGCAGGAAGTCGAAATCGCGCTGACCCGCCGCTTCCAGTCCCACGATCACGGCGCCATGACCGTTGATCGGGGCGGAATAGTTGTAGGGCACGGTGCCGTCCTGGCCCGGCAGCAGGAAGGAGAGCGGATAGCCCGTGGCGCTGTAAGGCTCGACCGTGGTCTGGGTGGTGATGAAGGATTCCATGTTCTTGTAGAAGACGCCGATCGAGGCATAGCCGTGATGCGCATCAAAATAGTCGAGCGAGGTCTCCAGCGAATCCGCCATGAAGGGCCGCAGGTTGGGATTGCCGGCGCTGATGGTGCCGCCAAAAGGCGCGGTGGTCAGCGAGCCTGCCGCGGCCAGGTCGGACAAGGCCGGGCGGCTGATATTGCGGTTGGCGCTGGCGCGCCACACGATCTCGTCGGTGATATCCACCGCCAAGTTTCCCGCCGGCAACAGGTCGTTATAATGATGCAGGATGTCCACCGGGACCAGGGTGGTACCAGTGTTGAGCATGCCGGCCGATGACAGGTCGGTGGAGAAATAGCGCACGCCCAGATTGGCGCGAACGCCATAGCCGAACAAAGTCGTCTTGAGATCGTACTGGACATAGCCGCCCAGGGTTTTCTCCACCACCTCGAAGTCCGAGCCCGGGACATCGAAGCTGGGATTCAGGTTGCGGATCTGGCCGATGGCGGCATAGGTGGCATCGACATCGCCCACCACATAGTTCTGCACCGTGTCATAGGGCACCAGATCCTTAAGGTTGTTGGGGATCACCGTGTCGGCCGGGGCGTTGCGGAACACCTTGTTGGTGCGGGTGAAGCCGGAATTGGCGAACTTCTTGTATTCGCCGCCGAAGGTGATGGTTGAGGTGTCGTCCAGCTTCCAGGAGAAGTCCAGCTTGCCGTTGACATAGTCGTCGGTGATGCCGTTTTCCTGGGTGTCCATCCGCATCAGATTCCACTGATTGGGATCGGCGATGTTGAAGCCGTAGGTGTTGACCGGATTGGGGGTGCGGTCGTCATAGGCGAAGTCCTTGTTCTGGGACTCCAGGAAGACCTTGTCGAAGGTCGGCAGCACATAGTTGGAACGCGAATAGCCCAGCATCAGCTTGGCGCCGAAATCCTGGGTGACCTGCCAGTCGGCATGACCCGACAGCTGGTAGAAATCGGTGGTGTCGTTCTCCTGATTGTATTCGCTGCGCATGTCAACATGGCTCCAGTTGGCCGCCTCGATGGTGTTGCCCTGGATCGTCACGCTGTTGAGCAGCTGGGTGCCGGAAACGTTGCCGGTCAGGGCATTGGTGCCCGCCGCCGCCAGTGCATAGTCGTTGCGATTGTTCTTCAGGTGGCCATAGAGACCGTCCAGGCTGAAGGAGAGATTGTCGGCCGGCTGCCACTGCAGCGCGCTGGTGACGCCCAGCCGCTCGCGGTGGGTGAACCAGGTCGAATAGGTATCGGCCTGGGGCGCGAAAAGCTGGGTGGCGGGGCTGGTGGATTCCAGCCGCGCCGCATCGGCGGCGCTGACGCCCGGGCCGATATTCTTGGGCTGCACCGTGATCTGGCTCCAGCCCCAGTTGCGATAGCCATATTCGTTGGCGTCGTTGGTGGAATAGGCGACCGAAACCAGCGCGCCGAAATCGCCCCAGCGGTCGGAGACCAGGCCCACCAGGCGCGGCGTCACCGTGCCGGTGTTGGAGTTGGTCAGGCCCTTGGCCGAGACCACCGCCTTGAAGCCGTCATAGTCGAAAGGCTCGGGTGTATAAAGCTGCACCGTGCCGGCAATGCCGCCTTCGTCCTGGTCGGCGGCATAGGATTTCTGCACCGTGATGCGGTTGAACAGTTCGGAGGCAAACATCGAGAAGTCGAAGCTGCGGGTGCGGCTGACATTGCCGCGATTGTCCATGCCCGAGGCGGTATTGGACAGCACTTCCATGCCGTTGAGCTGGGTGCGGGTAAAGTCGGGGCCAAGGCCGCGCAGTGTGATCTGGCGCCCCTCGCCCGCATCGCGGGTGATGGCGATACCGGGAATGCGCTGCAGGGATTCGGCGAGATTGAGTTCGGGGAACTGCGCGATGTCCTCGGAGAAGATGCTGTCTTCCGAGCCGACGGAATCATGCTTGAAGTCCTGGGCCTTTGCCAGGCTGCCGCGATAGCCCGAGACCGTCACGGTCTCGACATCGCTGCTTTGTGCCAAAGCCGGCGCTGCCGCAAGGCAAAGCGCCAGCAAGGCCGTACCGCTCATGAAACTGGATTTCCGCATAGTCCCCTCACTCCGTTGCAAAGCACGACGCCCGTGCTGCATGGGGTGAGCGCCGCAAGCGCGCGATGGGGATGCGAAGCGGCCGCCTATGTTGTGAAACTTTTGCGACGCAGCAAAAGCATCAGCCACGCGGCGCCATCAGATAGATGTGGCCATCGCGCCTGACCGGCGCGATGTTGAGCGTGGCGCCGATCACGCGCAACGTCGCGTCGGTATCGCTGAGATGGAAGCGGCCGGTGAGCTGTGTGCCTTCCAGCGCGGCATCGGCAATCACGATGGGTTGGCTGGTGTAGCGATTGAGTTTCGCCACCACATAGGACAGCGGCATTTTGTCCGCCTCCAGCCAGTCGGTGCGCCAGTTCTGATAGGTGGCGGGATCGAAACGGCCATTCTGCGCGCCCTGGCGCGGGTCCAGCATCAGCCAGTCGCCCTTGCGCAGCGTCGTCACCCGGCCGCCGTCCTCGGCCACTGTCACGACGCCGTGATAGACATGAACCCCCACGGCGTCGTTCATCAGATCAACACCGAACATGGTGCCGACCGCCGTCACGGTCACGGCATGGGCGGTGACATGAAAGGGCCGCGACGGATCCTTCGCGACCTCGAAGATCGCTTCGCCTCGCGCCAGCGACAGGTTGCGCGCACGTGCCTGATACTGGACCTTGATCGCGGAATCGGCATTGAGATAGAGATGTGAATTGTCCGCCAGCCGCCAGTCGGCGCGCTGGGCGAGGCCGGTGGCATAGTCCCGGACAGCGACGACCGAAGCGGGCGCCGGAGACCGCACGGGCGTCTGCGCGAACAGGATCACCACCGCTGCGGCCAGGGCCGCCAGTCCCGCCATGCCCCAGCCCAGCACGCGGGCATTGAGGATGCGCGGCGCCGGCACGACGCTGCTGGCTTCCAGCAGCGCGGGGTCGAGCATGGCGTGGCGCATGATGTCATAGGCGTGCGCATGATCGGGCGAGGCGGCACGCCATGCCTGGAAGGTGGCCTGCTCGCTTGCGGTCAGTTCGTCCTGGCGGTCCAGCCAGTCCGCCGCTTCTTCCAGCAGCGGTATCGATACCGTGTTGTTGTCGTTCATGGCGCGTCCTGCTTCTTGTTGTTCTTGTCCTGCT
>JAUCSE010000087.1 GCA_030445275.1 Mucilaginibacter sp. | reverse complement strand
CAGCCCCTTTTTCTTTGATGTATTCGGATAAGTGGTGGAGAGCATTTTCGTACAGACGATTCTCAGCAACTCCATTTTACTTGTAAAGCTACCGCTTTAAATTAAAAGGACTTTTTCAGTGCCCTCGATTTATACCAGGAGGCTTTTTCTCTTTTCATGCATACCCTTTACTTGTTGGTGACCGCACCAACAAGGGCGGGGCGAGCAAGTCTATTCTTACTAGAAATTAGCGCTTGAACCCTAATGCCAGGTATCTTCATCAACATAAAAAAAGAAAATCCCGATAATCTTTACTATTATTGGTCGCAAATCACTTTCATCCGAATGATTAACAACCTTTATAAAAACCTACACGCCGAAGACCTAATAAGCGATGACTCGCTCCAAAAACTCCAGCAAAAAGAAGAAAAACCTGTATTATTCTCTATCCACTGGGAAATAAAAACCTTATTATATGTAGGTGTTTTACTGCTTACTGCCGGTTTAGGCGTTCTGATATATGAAAACATTGACAGCATTGGCCATCAATTTGTTTTACTGCTGATAGCGCTCATATGCATAGGCTGTTTCGCTTATTGCTCAAAAAAGGCCTTACCATTTAGTGCCCAAAAAGTAAATTCACCTAACGCTTACTTTGATTATATTTTGCTGTTAGGCAGCATCAGCTTTGTAACCTTTGTTGGTTATCTCCAATTCGCATATCAAGTATTCGGCACCAATTATGGTATGGCCACACTTATTCCCATGCTGATATTATTCTTTATTGCCTATTATTTTGATCATTTAGGCATCCTGAATATGGCCATTGCCAATTTAGCCGTGTGGATGGGCGTATCAGTTACCCCAAAACAACTATTGGCAGACAACAACTTTAACACCGGAACCATTATTTACACTTACCTGCTTTTAGGCATTTTGCTGCTCGCAGGTGCCTTGTTAACACAACATTTCAAGTTCAAAAAGCATTTTAAATTCAGTTATCAGCATTACGGCATACATGTTACTTACATCGCGTTGTTGGCCGGTTACTTTCATTATTATGATTTAGATATCGCTCCACCATTTATGCTGGGTATATTACTGTTATCAGTACTGATGTACAGAGATGCCTATAAATCCAAATCATTCTACTTTTTATTACTGGTAATATTGTATGCTTATATTGCGGTAAGCTGCTTAGCGGTAAGGCTTTTTCTTTCAATGGGCGATACTGCCGGGGCAGTGTATTCGATGCTGATGTATGTTATCGGATCAGGCATTGGTCTTATATTCCTGCTAATAAATCTTAACAAAAAACTTAAAACGGCATGATCATTTATAACAAAACCTGGTTGGCCAATCTGCGATTGCAGGCAACCCTAAAAAAAGACTTGCTGCATGGCTATATTACTCCCGCTGAATTCAAATCAATTACAGAAAAATACCCGGTGGGTTTTTACACTCCTAACCTGTTTGCACGGATTGGTTTATTTATACTAACCTGTATTATTGTTTTATTTGCTGATGGCTTTATAAGTCTGCTAGCAGAAAGTTCAAGAATAGTTGAAAGCTTTGGATGGTTCTTTTTCCTGGGACTGATCAATTATATTGGCCTGGAGTTGATGGTGAGTGGTAAAAATCATTTCAGATCAGGAGTTGATGATGCCCTTTTATTTATATCAGGATGCTTATTTGTAACAGGGTTTGTTATTCTATTATCCCGCCATGACGATGGCACCTATTACCTGCCCCTATCTGGAATTATTTTCCTATTGATGCTTTACCTCAGCATCCGTTTTGCCGATATGCTGGCGAGTGTTGTTTGCTGTATTTCATTTTTGGCATTTATGTTTTTTGGGTGGATAAAAATTGTACCTGCTGGCTTATCAACTGCTCCGTTTGCTATGATGCTGGTTTCAGGAGTGATTTACTGGCTTTCCCGCATAAACAGTAAAAAGGAAAAGTTTGTTAATTATGACAACGTCTTTGTTATTACACAGGTTGTAAGCCTGGTAGCCTTGTATGCGGCGGGCAATTATTATGTTATCCAAAGGTTGAGCAGTGAAATGACGGACCACACCGGCCCTGTCCCGTTTGGAGCACTCTTCTGGACCTGGACTGTACTATTGCCATTTGTTTACATTGCATCAGGCATCAAGAAAAAAGATGTGATACTGCTGCGTACCGGCTTGCTGCTGATAACCGCTGCCGCAGTTACTTTCCGCAATTACTACCACATGCTGCCCGTTGATATTACGCTTACCATTATAGGAGCGGTGATACTTGGTATTGTTTATGCCATTACAGTATACCTTAAAATACCTAAACACGGGTTTACTTGTGCCGAAACAGAGGACGGGCACCTAATGGATCACCTGAAAATAGAGTCGCTTGTTATTGCCGAAACATTCTCGCATGCGCCATCGGCCCCGACAGATGAAGGCGTAAAATTTGGTGGAGGGGATTTCGGCGGTGGAGGATCGGGCGGTGGATTTTAATAGTTGAAACAGTTATCCTAATGGATAATTCTCCTTTTCTACTCTAAGGAGAATACCTCTTTCTTTAATATTAGCTTTTGGTTTAATATTGAATCGCGAATAATGAAGAGAAACCGTATCCCCCACCTCAATGGGAAAAGTAATATTTGCATAGGTCAACTCAAATCTTTCCGGTCCTAAAAAAATAACCAATCCATCCCCTGGCGGCTCCTTTTGAGTAATTTTACCAGTTAGTATAGTTTTCGGGTTATTTAATGATAGTTCGTTTTTTTCAACGCCGAAAAAAGCAGCTATATTATACCAAACAACAAAAACCAGGAAGCAGAGAAAGTACCATAATCCCCAAAAGAAAATTAAAATTAAAAGCGGTAACAATAAAACATTTACCTGGTACTGATTCTTTATCGCCTTTTTAATTACTTGTTTGTCTTCTTCTGTTAAAGGCAGCAGAACTGTGGTATAGAAATCATTTGCGTTTTCGTAGCGCTGCTCAAGCATAATGTAATCTACCATTTTGTGTACTAAAACCAATTTTCTTTCGATGATTAAGTCCTCATTGAGCCTATGGTCAGTGTTATCACCACTCCATTAGCAGGGAACAGTACTAACAAGGGTGAAATTATATAACCAACTGTAACAATTACAGTTAGCGTTTATCAAATACAAAAAAAAGCAAATGAGATCAATAAAAAAAACAGCAAGAATAGCAGGGCTATTATATTTAGTTATTGTATTCTGCGGTTTTTTTTATCTCCGGTATGTTCCGATGAAATTAATTGTGCCGGATAATTTATCGGCCACTATTGGAAATATCAGGAATTCTGAAACGTTGTTCCGACTGAGTATTTTGGTTGAAATAATTTCAGACCTATTCTTTTTACTCTTATCGCTGACGTTGTACAAACTGTTTAAAACAGTTGATAAAGCCTGTTCTTTACTGATGGTTATTTTCGTTGCAGTTAGCATTATTGTATCTTTTATCGATTTACAAAACAAATTGGCTGTACTGACCCTCATAAACAAAGCCGCTAATTCTAAAATGTTTACGCCGGATAATTTAAAAGCTCAGGTTTCACTATACCTTGACTTTTATAAGAATGGAATATTGATCGGGGAAATATTTTGGGGATTATGGCTATTTCCGTTGGGCTATTTGATATTAAAATCAGGTTTTTTGCCTAAAGTATTGGGCGTTCTTCTGATGGCAGGATGCTTTGGTTACCTGATAGATTTTATTGGGAGTTTTCTTTTCCCTCATTATAATGAAACTATTATTTCCGGTTATATTACGTTTCCAGCCAGTATTGGCGAACTTTGCTTATGTCTTTGGTTACTGATCTTTGGCGTAAAGACCAAAGAGGCTCAATAATACAACTACATCTTTTCAAAGCTTTTAGCTTATGATCGGTGTTACCACACACCATTAATATAACAAAAAGCCTCAAGACTTTCGACTTGAGGCTTTCGACTTTTTCCAGTGATCCCATTAGGATTCGAACCTAAGACCTACAGATTAGAAATCTGTTGCTCTATCCAGCTGAGCTATGAGACCATTGCGATTTTTTCGCGGTGCAAATATGCAAAATTATGCTGAAAATATCAATCAAATTTGTTAATTGATTTGATGAGCCCAGCTTCTTCTACAAAATCAATTTGCCAGGTATCAATACCGGGCATAAAAAAAGGCCCTTTTTCAAGGGCCTTTTTTTATGCTGCTTTCTTTACAGCTTTCACTTTCTTGGCTGGTTTGTTCTCTTTCTTCCTCAAATCAGGGGTACCATCTTTTTTCAAGGATTTATCTGCTGCTGCTGCTGGTGCTGCTGCCGTCGCTGCTGCTTTATTCTCTTTTTTCCTCAAATCAGGCGTCCCATCTTTTTTCAAGGATTTATCTGCTGCTGGTGCTGCCGCCGCTGCTGTTTTGTTTTCTTTTTTCCTTAAATCAGGTGTACCATCTTTTTTCAAAGATTTGTTTGCTGCTGGTGCAGCTGCCGCTACTGCCGCTACTGCCGGTGTTGCTGCAGCAGGCGCTGCTTTAGCCGCCTTGGCTGCTTTTGCAGGTTTCTCTGTTGGAGGTAATCCTTTGTTTTCTTTGTAACGTCTATCGGGGGTACCATCTTTCTTTAAGTGCTTTGTTGTTGGGGCAGGTGTTTGCTCCTGAGCCTGAGGTAAAGCGTAAACGGATGTGATTGCGCCAAAGCTCATTGATGCAAGCATCAGCACGGTTAGTAGTTTTTTCATGTATTTGATCGTTTTTGGTTAGATAAAGCTAAGCTTAATTATTTAACTTATCAACAATTGTAAACATTATGTTTAGTTCAAATCATTCATTTTAATTGTGAACTTATTCCTTTGTTAGCAGCTAAAAACTAACAAAAACTGTTTTTATGGGATCAGTCCAATAATCGTGTTCGTTATCAGATCAAACAGATCACTTTTAAACTGATCGGCTGCTATCTCGGCCAACCCGGCTTGTTTTAAAGCCACCAGTTCCAGGTTGTCTTTTTGCCCTAAAACCAGGTCTGTAAAGTCATTTTTGGTTAAATCGCCGCTGGCTAACAATTTGGTCCACCTTTTCAGGTCATCCTTCATCGCGTTTAAAATGTCGTTACCATCTTTGGTCGCGGCAGCTATATAATCTTTCAAGTCCTTTTCGGCCAGGTCAACTATACCGTTTTTCAGGGCCTTGAACGCTTTTGCAAAATCTATGGGCATGGGGTCGAATTATTGTGTTGAAATTTCTGTAGGTTTTATTTTTTTACTTTCCAGTTCTGCTATCTGATCAAAGGAAAAACCGATCTGCTTTTTCTTCTCCGTAATATAAGCCGAACCACATTTGCCGTCATGTTTCCATTTAACTAAAAACCCTCCGTATAAATGCCCTGTAGAATCGTTCAGAATGGTCCACATTTTATACGTTACTTCATTATGGGGCCTGTGTTTATCATATTCAATAGCCTTATCAATTTTCAATTGCAGCGTTTTTACATCGCTTTCATGGCTGGTATAACTTTCTGTGGCCTTATCCATCAGGTCCCATGCATCTACCTTTAACGAGGTAACCTGCATATAGGCATTCTGATCAAAGGTTGATATGGCCGGACTGCAGCCAAAAAGTAATACTAATGGAAGTAGGAGTTTTACAAGTGATCGTACGGGTTTCATAAGGTAAATTATAGCAGTAAAGCTAAAAAATAAGTTTAGGATTATGGCTTGAAATGTGTAAATCACGTAACGATACGTTTCTTTGACTAAACGGCAATTTTTCCACTATAAATGTCCTGCTTATGGCTATTATCTATACCACGCATTCTCTATATTTGATCATCTCCAGCAAACCTATTCCCTGTAAATCCGGATTAAAGCCGACATCAATTTGTGCTAGGGCATATCGCCGGCGAAGAACCCGGCTCAGAATTTATGGCTACCTGGTTAAAAGAAAAGGTACCCAACATTAAAATAACACACATTTTATCCAACAATTCCCGCTCATTTTTGTAGTTGTAAAGCACAATGGGCTATAGTATGTTAACAAACATATTTGTTGTTAAATAATTTAACATTACGTACAATTGCAAATTACTGTGCTTTAACTATTGACGCTCTAATTATATGTAAATCATACAGTTGCTATATTGATACTTTTTTTTATAAAAAACGTATTTAATACCGATGATTAACCTATTTTTAGGCGTTCTTTTTTTAATAAAAACAGGTGTTTTTAGCTTAAAAACAGCATTTTTTGTTTTTTAAAATAGAAAGTGTTTTTTTTACAATAAGTTAATCATACTTTTAACCCAATTTTTTTTAATAAAATTTAATTTATGATCATAATTGCTGACGGTGGCTCAACTAAAACAAACTGGTGCCTGGTTACCGAAGAAGGTAAAAAAGTGTATTTTAACACTGAGGGTTATAACCCTTATTTTTCTGGTACGGAATATATCATACAATCATTAAATGAAAGTTTGCCAACCGACCTTGAGAAAGATGAAATAACCGAAGTAAACTATTACGGCGCAGGTTGTTCGACCCCCGAAATGCGTAAAATTGTTGAAGAAGCCATGAAAGCCGTTTTCACCAAAGCTAAGGTGAATATTGGTCATGACCTGCTTGCAGCAGCCCGTGCCTTGTTAGGTAATAACGAGGGTTTTGCAGCTATTTTAGGTACTGGTACCAATACCTGTATTTATGATGGCAAGGAAGTGGTTAACAACATTGATTCCGGAGCCTATATTTTGGGCGACGAGGGCAGTGGCTGTTACATCGGTAAAAAATTACTGACCGACTACCTGCGCGGCTATATGCCCGAGCCGGTACGCAACCTGTTTTGGGAAACCTTTAAGCTTACACCTGATGATATAAACGAACAGGTGTATACCCAGCCACGTGCTAACCGCTTTTGTGCAAGTTTCAGCAAATTTGTGTATGACAATAATGTTCATATCGAGTATTCACGTAATCTGGTACGTACTTCGTTCGAGGATTTTTTCCGTAACCTGGTAACGCACTATCCTAATTATCAAAAATATAGCTTTAACTGCATTGGTTCAGTAGGTTATAATTTCCGTAATGTTTTAGAAGAAGTAGCTACCGAAAACGGAATGGTAGTTGGTAGCATCATCCGCTCGCCTATAGATAACCTGGTAAAATACCACCTTGACCTGGCTCCTAGTCAGTTGTAAGGAAGCCTTCGGCTTTTGGAGCAAGGACTTTGGGACTTTTGGACAAAGGACTTTTAGATAAAATATAAAAGGGCTGGAATTGATTTCCAGCCCTTTTATATTTTAAACAAGATCTTATTCTGTTTTCTCCTGACTCTAACAGTCTTAATTCTTATCCTATAATCCTTTGTCCTAAAGTCCCAAAAAACCCCTTACGCCAGTGTCATTTCGCCCTGGAATATTTTGCCGTACTTACGTTTATCAAACTTATACAGCTTGGCAGCGCGGTATGATACCCCTTTTTGTTTTTCGTCAAGTTCTTTTAAAAACCCGTAGCTCAGCATTTTTTTCCTGAAATTCCGCTTATCCAGCTTTTTATTTAAAACAGTCTCATAAAGCGACTGCAGCTGGGTTAATGTAAATTTTTCTGGTAATAACTCAAAAGCTATCGGCTGATAATGCAATCGGCGGCGAATTTTGTTAAAACCGGTGTTAAATATCTCACTGTGATCAAAAGCAAGCTTAGGCAGCTCATTAACCGGGTGCCAGAACGCTTTTTTAGCATATTGGGTAACCGGTCGTAGTTCCTTTTGTCCGTTTATGCGTATCAGTGCATAATAAGCCACGGTAATAACACGGCCTTGCGGGTGTCTGTTAACTTCGCCAAAAGTATGAAACTGCTGCATATGCATATCGCGTAAGCCGGTGAGCTCATACAATATACGTTCGGCAGCATCGTCAATGCTTTCGTCCTGTTCAACAATATAACCAGGTAACGCCAGCCAATCTTTATATGGCTCTTCGTTACGCTCAATCAGCAAAATTTTAAGCTCTCCGGCTTCAAAACCAAAAATTACGCAGTCAATAGAGAATACGGAATCAAACTTGGGTAGCATTACTTCCAAAACGATACGGGATTTTTAAGTTTAATTGTTAAATATATAACCTTAATTCTTAATCCAAAAAAAAACAAATAAAATTTAACGGTGTAAATTTCACACACTATCTTCGTAGCTCAAATTTAGGTGGTGTAAAGATGCATAAAATTTCAAAAATTGCAGTTTTAACTTCAGGTGGTGATGCCCCCGGTATGAATCCGTGTATCAGGGCCGTAGTTAGAACAGCCTTATACAACGGCCTTGAAGTTGTTGGTGTAAGGCAAGGTTACAAAGGACTTATTGATAATGACATGTATGATATGCAAAGTCGCTCGGTAAGTAACATTCTTAATTTGGGAGGTACTATTTTAAAAACAGCACGCTGTTTACCTTTTAAAGAAGATGAAGGCATGGCTCTGGCCTACAAAAATTTAAAAGAACACGGCGTTGATGCCATGGTAGTTATTGGTGGTGATGGAACATTTACCGGCGCGCTGCGCTTTTCCAGAAAATACCCTGACATTGCTGTTATTGGTGTGCCAGGCACTATTGATAATGATCTGTGCGGATCAACCTATACCCTGGGTTTTGATACGGCAACCAATACCGTTATTGAAGCCATTGATAAAATACGTGATACTGCCGATGCACATGACCGCCTGTTTTTTATTGAAGTAATGGGTCGCGATTCGGGAGCTATTGCCTTGCGTGCTGGTATCTCGTGCGGTGCCGAAGCCATTTTACTTCCTGAAAAGCAAACCGCACTGGAAGATCTGATCAAAAATTTGAAGGATGGCAAGTCCAACAAAAAATCATCAAGCATTGTTATTGTTGCCGAGGGTGATAAAAATGGTGGCGTGTATGACGTAGCCAAAGCAGTGCAAAAAGAAATTAGCGACTACGATATCAAAGTAACTATATTAGGCCACCTGCAAAGAGGGGGCAGCCCATCAAGCTTTGACCGTATTTTGGGCAGCAGACTTGGCTTTGCCGCTGTAAATGCGTTAATTGCGGGCGAAACACAAAAAATGGTAGGTTTGCAGGCCAACCATATTCTACTCACCAGTTTGGAGGAAGCCCTTAACCAGCATGAGTTTAAGCTGGAGGCCGATCTTCTGCAAATGGTTGATGTATTATCAATATAATAAATGATTGCAGTTGTATATAGCGGATCGTATTTTGCACATTGGCGCCTGGCCGATAGAGGCCGTACTGTGGCTTCGTTTAAAACCAATGGCATCAATCCCTATTTTAACGACGAAAAGCACATTCTGCAACTCCTCAACAAAAACATTAACCTGATACACCACGCCGAGCAAATAAAACGTATTTATTTTTTTGGCGCGGGCGCTTCGTCTGATGAGCGCAAGCAAATTGTACATAATGCACTATCCTCATTTTTCAAATTTGGTAAGGTAACCGTTGATCATGACATAGCTGCCGCGGCAATTGCCTGTTGTAAAAATTCACCTGGCATTGTTAGTATTTGCGGCAGCGGATCAAACGCGGGTTGGTATGACGGTAAAAAAGTAGAGGATAACAACTACGGCCTTGGTTATGTGTTGGCTGATGAAGGCTCGGGCAACTGGCTGGGCCGGCAACTGATCAAAGGTTTTATGAACGAAACCCTCCCGGCAAACATTCGGAAAAAGTTTATTCATAAATACGATGCCGACCGGAAAACCCTGCTGGAGAAAGTTTATCGCCAAAAACAACCGGCCTTGTTCTTAAGTTCATTTACCGACTTTTATCTGGAAAACCGCGATGACCATCATCTGCAAAGCGTCATAAAAAAAGGATTTAGCAAGCTAATTTCGACATATTTACTACCTTTATCAAAGCAACATCCGGGAGCCTCTATTCATTTTGCGGGCACGGTTGCTTTTAACTTTCAGGAACATTTACAGGAAGCTGCTGCCGCGGCAAACCTTCAGATAGCAAATATTATTAAAGAACCTATAAATAATTTATTAACCTACTATTCAAATAAAAATTAAAAAATCATGAAAATAGGAATTAACGGTTTTGGCCGTATTGGCCGCCTGGCATTCAGAGCTGCAATTGAAAGACCTGACATTGAAGTTGTTGGTATTAATGACCTTGTTGAGCCTGATTACATGGCTTACATGTTAAAATACGATTCAACTCACGGACCATTCAAAGGCACTATTGCTGTTGAAGGCGGACATTTGGTTGTAAACGGTAAAACCATCCGTGTAACTGCCGAAAAGGACCCTGCTAACCTTAAATGGGGCGAAGTAGGTGCCGAAGTGATCATTGAATCAACCGGCTTATTCTTAACTCAGGAAACTGCACAAAAACATATTGATGCCGGCGCTAAAAAAGTGGTAATGAGCGCACCAGCTAAAGACGATACCCCTACTTTTGTAATGGGTGTAAATCATAAAAAATTAGCTGCAAGCCACACTATTGTATCAAACGCTTCATGTACTACCAACTGCCTTGCTCCTATCGCTAAGGTATTGAACGATAGCTTTGGTATTGAAGAAGGTTTAATGAGCACTGTACACGCAGTTACAGCTACTCAAAAAACAGTTGACAGCCCATCAGCTAAAGACTGGAGAGGTGGCCGTGGTGCTTACCAAAACATCATCCCTTCATCAACCGGCGCTGCTAAAGCGGTTACTTTGGTTATTCCTGAGCTAAAAGGTAAATTAACTGGTATGTCATTCCGTGTTCCGGTTGCCGACGTATCTGTTGTTGACTTAACTGTACGCCTTAAAAAAGGCGCTACTTATGAGCAGATTAAACAAGCGATGAAAACAGCATCAGAAGGTGAGCTAAAAGGAATTTTAGGTTATACTGAAGATGATGTAGTATCTGAAGATTTTAAAGGTGATGCACGCACATCAATTTTTGATGCAAAGGCAGGTATTGCTTTGAATGATAACTTTGTAAAAGTGGTATCATGGTACGATAACGAATGGGGTTATTCAAACAAACTGATTGACCTGGTTCAGGAACTTGGTAAAGTTTAATTACTCCATCAATCTTTAATTTAAACAACCAAGCCTCCCGATTAATCGAGAGGCTTGGTTGTTTAAAAAATATTAGAATTGTCATGCTGAACGCAGTGAAGCATCTATTCTACTCTATACAAATCCACTAATAGATCCTTCGCTTCGCTCAGGATGACAAGATTTAAAATGGGAAACTATCATGCCGAATTTGTATCCTTTTATCCTTGCTCCACCAATCCTTCATCCCCTCCAAAACCTACCAGGGCGTTTCACCATTGTCGCTTATATATTTACCAGTAGGCCCGTCCTTATCCAGCATGGCATATTCCACAATTGGCGCGGCACCATCCTCCACTTTTTTGGGCCCCTGATTGTGGTTAAATTCAGTATTGGTATAGCCGGGGTTTACCATGTTTACTTTAACCTGTCCCTTCAACTCGGAAGCCAAAGCAACGGTGTAAGCATTCAAAGCTGTTTTCGACGGACCATAAGCTGCGGATTTAAAATGATAAAACTCCCAGTTAGGATCATTGTGCAGGGTAAGTGACCCCAGGTCTGATGTTACGTTCACGATCCTTGGATTTTCAGCCTTTTTCAGCAGATCAATAAAGATCCTTACCGTACGGATAACGCCAAAGAAGTTTACTTCAAAAACGTTGTGCAACGTTTCATTATCGGTGTTTGATGGCACCTGCGGGAATACACCGGGGATACCCGCATTGTTGATCAATACATCCAATTTATCAATGCGTTTAGCCAGATCATCATGAGCTTGTTTAACAGATTGTTCATTGGTAACATCAATCAGTAAAAGCTCCACATCGATAAAACCTTCTGATTTCAATTGCTCAACGGCCTTGTCGCCGTTGCTTTTATCCCTGCTTCCCAAAAATATATAATAGCCTGCCTTTAAAAGCTGGCGGGCGGTTTCCAGGCCAATTCCTTTATTGGCCCCGGTTATTAAAACTGTTTGTTTATTCATAAAGCAAAGCTACAGCGGCCTCTTTTAATTACAGCTGCACATAGCGCGGCATTACCTGTACATTTCCCGGATTTGCTCACGGTAGCCTGCCGGCGGAGTACTTGCAAGCCGTTTAAAAAACCGATTAAAGTAGGCGGCATCCTCAAAACCAAGCTCATCGGCAATTTGCTTTACAGAAAGTTCGGTATGCAACAAGCAGCGCTTGGCCTCCACAATAAGCCGTTCATGTATATGAGTAATAGCCGTTTTACCGCTTTGTTGTTTAATAACATCGGTAAGATAACCCGGCGTTATATTGAGCTTCTCGGCATAAGCAGCAACATCATGCTGGGTATTGTAGTATTCGCCAATGAGTGATTGAAAGCTTTTGAGCAGGCAATAATTCTGGGTGAAACATGTCTCGCCGAATTGCTCAGTATACAACCGGCTCAGGTATATAACCAGCACACGCAGCCATGAAGTAAGCATCTGGTTGCGCCAGGTGCCATCGGCATTAAACTCGGTCAGCATTTTGCGCATAATGTCTTCAACAAAAACCACATCCTTCTCATTCAACAGCAGCTCATGCGCCCCTGCCGGATTATGGATAATGGGGAGTTGTTTTAATACGCGATTTTCTTCCAGCTGCAAAAACTCGTCGGTAAAGCAGGCCATCAAACCTTCCATTTGTCCTGCATGTTCTTTAAGGTGAACCTGTTGTGGTACGGTAAAGTAAAAAGTATCCGGTTTAATGGTATAAGGCATAAAATCAATCCAATGGCGGTTGTTCCCTTGCTTTACCAATACAAACAGGTAATAATCTTTACGATGTGGTATCAGGAAAGCCGGATCAAGTTTAAACACTTCGCAATTTGCACTGGCCTCGCGCACCTCGATCATACTACTGCCAATGGAGCTATTTTGCAGCAGTGAATAGATTGGTATTGTTGGTTTCTCGGGCGTAGTTAAAACTGACATACAGCAAAATAACGGAATTAGCAGCAAAAACTTGTCATCCTGAGGTACGAAGGATCTATTCGCAAACATGCATATTGCAGAATAGATGCTTCACTTTGTTCAGCATGACAAAACTAATTATAGTTATTCCCTTTTAAACATCAACTACTCGCTTCTTAAACTATCAACAGGATTAGCAAGTGCAGCTTTTATTGCCTGAAAGCTCACTGTAGCAAAAGCTATTACAAGTGCTATCACTCCCGCCAATGCAAAAAACCACCAGCTTATAGCTATGCGGTATGCAAAATCCTGTAACCATTTGTTCATGGCAAACCATGCTAACGGGAATGCTATTAACGATGATATGATCACCAACTGCAAAAACTCAATAGATAACATATTTACGATACCGGTTACAGAAGCTCCGAATACTTTGCGGATGCCGATCTCGCGGGTACGCTGAATGGTACTGTATGCTGCTAAACCAAATAACCCCATACATGAAATACATATGGCTAACACTGCAAAATATAGAAACAGATTGCCGAAATTAACTTGTACTGCGTATTGCTTATTAAATGCATCATCAACAAACGTATAATTAAAGGGGCGTTCGGGCACCAGGCTTTTCCATCTGCTTTGAATAGCAGAGATAGTTGCTGGAATATCTTTTGATTTAATTTTAACGGTGAACATACGATTAAAATCGGGATCAATGATCATGCTTAAGGGCCTTATTGTTTCCTGCAGCGATTGAAAATGAAAGTCTTTTAATACACCTATGATTTTACCTTTTCGCCCCCATTGCAAGTAATCACGGCCCAAAGCTTCGGCGGATGTGCGATAGCCGAGGCTCTTGGCGGCCGTTTCATTAATTATCATACTATGAGTGGTATCGGTACCGAAGGATTTTGAGAATATGCGCCCGGCAGCCAGTTTCATTTCAAACTGCGGGATGAAATCATAATCCACGTAGTACGCGTCAATAACTATCTGCTGCAGAAAACCTGCTTTATTCTCTATTTTGGAGTCGCTATTTCCATTACTAAAACCAGGCAAACTTCTGGATGCCGTAGCAGATACCACATTAGGGACCTTTTTCAATTCATTTTTTATTAATTCAGCGCGGTGCTGCACCGTCGAATCAGAATAAAAGTTAATAGCAAGCATTTGATCTTTTTGAAAACCAAGCGGCTGGCTACGCATGTAATTTAACTGGTTATAAACTACTATAGTACCTATAATAAGTACCATTGATATAGTAAACTGGGCAACTACCAACCCCTTACGCAGTAAAATACCCTCGTTTGATTTACTGAACCTCCCTTTTAGAGTAATTACTGGTTTAAACCTCGAGAGCACCAATGCCGGATATAAACCTGCAATAATACCTATGCCACAGGAGAGCATAAAAAACTGCAACAGGTAGCCATGCGAAAAAATACTGGTGTTGGTCACTTTGCCGGATAACTGATTGAATAACGGTAACAATGAATAGCTAAATAGAACTGACAATAAAAAAGCGGCCAGACATATTATAACGGATTCGCCTAAAAATTGAATAATCAGTTGCCTCCTTCCTGCACCCATTACCTTGCGGACACCAACCTCTTTTGCCCTTTCTGTAGCCCTTGCCGTTGTTAAATTGATAAAGTTAATGCAGGCTATGAGCAGGATAAATACAGCGATAATTGAAAATATCCAGACATTATGAAGGTCGCCCGTTTCAGGTGCTCTTCTTTTCGCATCCATATAAACATCTTTCAAGGGCTCTATAGAAAAGTCATAGCCTAAATCTTCCTTTTTATCAGCCTGGGTATAGTGTTTGTTTGCAAAAGCAGGTAATTGGCTTTGCAATTTATGATAATCATACCCCTTTGGCAGTACGATATAAGTCAAACAACCAAAACTTGCCCAATTTTTCAATATGTCGGAACGAACTCCTTCCAACGTGGCAAAGGAAACCGCCATGTCGAATTTAAAATGTGAATTTGAAGGAACATCTTTAATCACTGCGGTAACCAATGCAGGGTGTTTATCATCAAGCAACAAAGACTTACCAACAGGATCAGAATGGCCAAAATACTTTTTGGCCATTGTTTCAGTCATTACTACCGTAAATGGGGCGCCAAAGCCTTTTTTCACATCACCTTTTATAACAGGTAAAGTAAATACGGTAAATAAGGATGGATCAGCATAAATTACGTTGTCCTCCTGAAATTTTGAATTACCATATTGTACCAAAAATCGACTGCCAGAGATCCGCGTATTAGCTTTTACTTCCGGATAATCCTGCTGCAAAGATGGTCCCATCTGTATAAAAGAGCCTGGAAGGAAGGCCGTTGAATTAGGAAATTTCACATCAGTCGAGACACGATAGATCTGATAAGATTTTTCGTTAAAACTATCATAACTCAACTCAAACTTTATATTGATATAGATCAGAAAACAAGCCGTCATGCCTATTGCCAGGCCGATGATGTTGATTATCGAAAACCCTTTGTGCCTCCAAAGACTTCTGAACGCAATCTTAATGTAGTTCTTGATCATGTCAATTAAAAGTTATACCTACGGCATAGCCAATAATATGCCTAATTTTCAACATGCTCGTTATCAAATAGTTATATATTTAAATTAATAATCTCTGTTCGGATTCATTACAGTTATCGTTCGTAAGTGAACAGAGGGGCAACTATGCTATATATCAACACCTTAAAACAAAACTACATCAGCTCGCTATCCTTTTTCTCGTGGTAGGTTTTATATGCCAGGTAATAAAACAGTAGTGAGGGAAGGGCATCCAGCAATACGCCCTGGGCGCTTACGTCGGGATAGGTCATTACTATCTGTACGATAAGCATTACCAACAGGATTGATCCTATAATGATGTAGAGGTAACGGTATTTAGGATTCATCGGTATTGAATTTACAATGTAACCATTAGCTAAACGCTTATGTTTGACTAATGGTTACATTGTTTGACCGATTTATCAGAACAGTCACCGTTTCAGCTCATATTTTGCCGGGGCATCATTAGCGCTTTTTAATACAATTGCCCCCAACGGTGGTATAGTAATACTTACTGAGTTATCCTTACCGTGCCAGGCTTCTGCCTCGGTAATAATCAGTTCGGGATTACCCAGGCCACTACCCCAGAATTTTTTAGCATCTGAGTTAAATATTTCCTTCCATTTACCAGCTGCGGGTACGCCTATGCGGTAGTTATGACGCGGCACAGGGGTCATGTTCAGGATGATCACGAGGTCGTTTTTTTCATCATGCCCCATACGCCCATATACCAGTATGGAGTCATTGGCGTTTCCGCCATCAATCCACTCAAAGCCGGTAAAATCAAATGCTTTTTCGTACAGGGCCGGCTCATCACGATACAGGTGGTTCAGGGCCTTTATGGTGTCGGACATGCCCTGGTGATTGTCGTACTGTAATACATGCCATTGTAACGACTGGCCAAAGTTCCATTCATCACCCTGACCAAACTCAGCCCCCATAAACAATAATTTGGTGCCCGGATGAGTAAACATATAGCTGTACATTAAACGCAGGTTGGCAAACTGCTGCCATTCATCGCCAGGCATTTTACGCAACATGGAACCTTTACCGTACACTACTTCATCATGCGAAAAAGGCAGCATAAAGTTTTCGGTAAAGGCGTATATGGTACTAAAAGTAATTTCGTTGTGGTGATATTTACGGTTGATGGGATCTTCCTTAAAATAACCTATGGTATCATGCATCCAGCCCATCATCCATTTCATACCAAAACCCAATCCACCCAAATAAACCGGGCGACTAACACCCGTAAATGAGGTTGATTCTTCGGCAATGGTTTGTGCGGATGGGAAATGACTATAAACCGCTTCGTTAAATTCTTTGAGCAATGATATAGCCTCCAGGTTTTCGTTACCGCCATAAATATTAGGTTCCCACTCACCGTGGTTACGCGAGTAGTCCAGATAAAGCATGGATGCTACGGCATCAACACGCAAGCCATCGGCGTGGTAACGGTCGAGCCAGAACAGGGCATTACTGATCAGGAAAGCTCTGACCTCGTTACGGCCATAGTTAAATATGTATGATTTCCAGTCCGGGTGAAAGCCTTTGCGGGCATCAGCATGTTCGTATAAATGTGTTCCATCAAATTTATACAGGGCGTGAATATCCCCCGGGAAATGCGAAGGTACCCAGTCCAGAATAACCCCGATGCCTGCTTTGTGAAATTCCTCAATCAGGTACATCAGCTCCTGAGGCGTGCCATAGCGTGATGCCGCCGCAAAATATCCCGAGATCTGGTAGCCCCAGCTTGGATAAAAAGGACTTTCCATGATGGGCATTAGCTCTACATGTGTAAAGCCCATTTCCTTTACATACGGCACCAGTTTATGTGCCAACTGCGCATAGGTTAAAAACTCATCAGGGCTTTCAATATTGCGCGCCCAGGAACCTAAATGCACTTCGTAAACGCTGTAAGGCCTGTCAAGTCCGTTATGTTTGTGCCGGTTGGCCATCCAGTCGCCATCCTTCCATTCATAATAGGTATCGGCAACTATTGATGCCGTATGTGGGGGCACTTCCCAACGCAGCGCAAATGGATCGCTTTTTTCCAGGTCCTCGCCGGTTGATGCTTTGATATAATATTTATAGGTTTCGCCAACGCCTACGTTAGGGATAAAACCCTCCCAAATACCCGATGAATCCCACCTGCTTAGCAATGGATGCGAACCACGGTTCCAGCCATTAAAATTTCCAATTACAGCAACATGCTGTGCATTTGGCGCCCAAACCGAAAAGTAAGTACCCACCACCCCATTAAACTCCACCACATGCGAACCAAACTTTTCATACAACTTAAAGTGCTTGCCTGATTTGAATAAGCTGATATCAAAATCAGTGAAACGGCTGTAAGATTCAACCGCGTTTAGTATTACATGCGGCTTTTGCACCGCCGTTTTTGCTTTTACAGCTTTTGGTTTAACTGCTCCAGTATTTTCTGCTCCGGCAAGTTTTGCCTTTGGCTTAGCTGTTTTTTTTACCGTGGCAACTGTAGTTGCCGGTGCAACTTTCTTATCTGCAACTTTTGCTTTTACAGCCTTTTTTTCTTTTACGGGTTTTGCTTCGGGTAAAGAGGGATCGGTTTTCTTAGTTTGTTTGGCCATGATATTTAACCTGTTAAGGTATATTGGAATAACCCAATTTACAGGGATCAGTTTGGTTTATATACTATCAAATATAACAGGATTTCACTGATTTTGATTTGATTTGACAGATTATACTTTGACCGCTTATTTTGCATCATCACCATCCATCCACCGGTGTATTAAAAAACTTTTTAAACCTTAAATTTTAATGCTTTTCGGCTCGGAATTGATGCAAAAACGGGCTAAAAACGTTTAAAAAGGCCTCATTTTGATACTTTTTAACAAGTTTCAACACAGTTTTGAGCAGTTTTCAAAACTTTAAAAAGTATTAATTTATAGATTATACCAATCAACCGGTTTTAACCTGTTTAGACCTTAGTTTCATCTTTGTTGATTGATTTGGTAAAGATTTGTTTATAAGCTGAAATGCCTTTATAAGATGTTTTTAAATTAAACCGGGATTTAGACAATACTCCTGACATACTGTTGTCATCAGGCACACTTATGTTTGCCTATAAATAACAACTCAATAATAACACTATGAAATTATCATCATTAAGGATTATCACCAGTGAAATAACAAGCCTGGTACCGTTTTATGAAAAAATCACTGGTTTGCCTGCCAAATGGTATACGGACGATTTTGCAGAAATAACTACAGGCGGTAGTGATTTAGCCATAGCAAGTACCCGGACTCTGAGCTTATTTGGGAACAACTTTGCTCAGGCGGCTAGCAACAAAAGCGTGATCATAGAATTTCGCGTTGCAGACGTTGATAATCAATATGCTAAAATTAAAGATTTACTGAATGACATCATTCAAGAGCCGACAACGATGCCCTGGGGTAATCGCTCCTTATTATTTCGCGATCCTGACGGCAATTTGGTTAACTTTTTTACACCTGTTTCTGCTGATGCTGTTGAACGATTTAGTTAAATTCTAAGATCCTATTTGTGGGAAGTATGGGTTGAGCTTTGATTATGTGAACCATGAGATACATTGCGCTAATCTCACAGTAGCTTAATGCAGAAACCCCTCCCTGCCATCGCGTCACCAGCCGCACCCCTCACATGGGGAGGGAACTGAAAAGACTAAAGAGAAATCTTCTGCATAATGTAAAGTTTCAACTTCCTGGAGCAGAAGATTTTTCGCTGTGCTCAAGGAATAGTTTATCCTTGTTCCTCGTCGAAATGACAGCTTATTTATCGTTTATGAAAAACAAAAGGTCGCGTAACAAAAGAGGCTGTCTCAAGAGCAGCCTCTTATTGTTTTTCAGGTGATATTTTCGTATTTTAAGATCATGGGAGCGAAAGTAGTATTTAAGCCATATGATCCTGATCAGCTAACTTTATTGCCCTATAAGTTAGATGAACTGGTACCAGCGAACCACCCAGTTCGGATCGTAAAAGATGTGATCGACAAGATCGATACCAAACCGATCAACCGCAAGTACAAAGGTGGCGGCGCGTCAAGTTTTCATCCAAGGCTAATGCTGAAGCTCCTGGTTTACGGTTACCTGACCAACACCTATTCCTCAA
>JAUCSE010000086.1 GCA_030445275.1 Mucilaginibacter sp. | reverse complement strand
CAGCCCCTTTTTCTTTGATGTATTCGGATAAGTGGTGGAGAGCATTTTCGTACAGACGATTCTCAGCAACTCCATTTTACTTGTAAAGCTACCGCTTTAAATTAAAAGGACTTTTTCAGTGCCCTCGGATATATCCAGGCCCTTTTTGTTTATTAAGACGAATGTCATTTCGAAATGACAGTGCGGTTAGTGTTTAGCTCTTATTTATTCCACTGCACCGACGCTGTTTTAGTATCACTTGAGTTAGTGCCTACCTGGATAATAAATTGCCCCGGCTCCCAATCATATTTAAGCTGTGAGTTATAAAATTTCAGATCGGCTGGGGTGATATTAAAGGAAACTTCTTTTTGCTCACCTGGTTGCAAACTTATCTTTTTAAAATCCTTTAATTCTTTTACCGAACGGCTAATGCTGGCAACCGGATCGCTGATGTACAGCTGTACCACTTCTTCACCCGCATATTTGCCGGTATTGCTCACGGTTACTGTGGCTGTAAGCGTTTCATTGCCCTTCAGGCTTGTTTTGCTCAGTTTAACATCACTGTAACCAAAAGTAGTATAGCTTAAACCGTAACCAAACGGATAAAGCGGATCGTTTGAAATGTCAAGATAATTTGATTTGAATTTTGATGGCCCTTTACCATCATACGGTCTGCCGGTATTTTTATGGTTATAATAAACAGGTATTTGACCTACGCTGCGCGGAAAGGTAGCGGTTATTTTTCCGGCAGGGTTATAATCGCCAAACAATACATCGGCTACGGCGTTACCAGCTTCTGTGCCCGGTGCCCAAACATCCAATATAGCGCTGGCATGGTCGTTTTCCCAAGTTAAAGTAAGCGGCCTACCATTAAACAACACAATAACCAGTGGTTTGCCTGTTTTAGCCAATGCTTTAAGCATGTTTTTCTGGCTTTCAGGAATATCAATATCTGAACGGCTTGATGATTCGCCCGACATGCTTTGCGATTCGCCAACCACAGCCACAATCACGTCTGATTTTTTGGCGGCTTCCAAAGCTTCGTTCAACAATTCATCAGCGGGTTTCTTATCAACAGTTACCATTTGCTGACCAAAAAAGTTTAGTCTGTTTATAAACGTACTATCCTCGGTTATATTAGCGCCTTTAGCGTAATTAATGGTTACATTATTACCCACAACGTTTTTGATACCTTGCATTACACTGATTGATTTTTGCCACTCGCCAGCCACTACCCAGGTACCCAGCATATCGCGTTGATTATCGGCTAATGGGCCTACCAATGCAATTGATCCGCCTTTTTTAAGTGGTAAAGTTTGCGCGTTATTTTTTAGCAGTACAAATGAATGCTTGCTTATATTTCTGGCTTCAGTACGATTTTCAGGTGTTAACACATCCTTTGCTTCCCTGCTTGCGTCTATTGATTTATAAGCATTATCAAACAGCCCCAGCTTATATTTAGCTTCCAGCACACGACGGCAAGCCAGATCAATTTCCTGCTGGGTTATTTTTCCTTCGGCAAGTGATTTTCTTAATGTTTTTAAGAAACCCTCGCCTACCATATCCATATCAAGTCCGGCCTTTAAAGCCAATGCCGATACGGTTTGCAGATCGCCAAGACCGTGAGCGGTCATTTCGTTAACAGCGGTATAGTCTGATACCACAAAACCTTTAAAGCCCCATTGCTTGCGCAGCACATCAGTTAATAACCATTGGTTACCTGTAGCAGGCACACCATCAACCGTATTAAATGAGCTCATGAAACTGCCTGCACCTGCATCAACCGCGGCCCGGTAAGGCGGCAAGTAATCCTGATACATCTTTATACGGCTCATATCAACCGTATTGTACTCGCGACCGGCCTCGGCTCCACCATATAAAGCAAAGTGCTTTACGCAGGCCATCACCGCGTCGGCGTTTTTCATGCTACTACCCTGGTAACCCTGCACCATAGCTTTAGCCACCTGCGATCCGTACCACGGATCCTCGCCTGATCCTTCTGAGATACGGCCCCAGCGCGCGTCGCGGGCAATATCAACCATTGGCGAAAACACCCAATTAAGTCCCTCGGCAGTTGCCTCCTTAGCTGCAATTTGTGCCGATTGCTTGATCAGTCCCATATCCCAGGTTGCCGAAAGTCCTAACGGAATAGGAAAAATAGTACGATGCCCATGTATTACATCAAGCCCGAAAATAAGCGGGATATGCAATCTGGAGCTTTTAACGGCCAGGTCCTGTACTTCTTTTACCTTATCGGCACCCCAAATGCCAAACATACCCCCTATACTTCCTTTTTTAATATTCTCTTCAACCCCTTTATTTACTACCGAACCGGTTGTTGCCGCGCCTATAGTTACCAGGTTAAGCTGTCCTATTTTTTCATCGATGGTCATTTTACCCAACAAGCCATTAACAAACACATTCATTTTGGCATCTTCGGTTTTAGTTTGGGCCGATACCTTATTAAATGGCAATAACGCGACAACACAAAGTGGGATAACCTTGTTAATAATTCGGACTGAAAAACACTTCTTCATTTTTTTAATTTAGATATAATGGAAATAGATAAAACAAATATGGGCATAATAAAGGCCAGGCAACTGTATATCACCAAGTTATTTTATGAAATTTTAAAGATTATAATTGGCAGTTACAAACAACAAAATCATGGTGTATAAAGTACACAATTGTAATTATTATAATTAAATAATCAAAGTATTTTTGTACAATAGCACAAATGTTAACCAAAGAACAACTTATTGAATTTAGCGATGATGCCCGCAAAAATTATCTCGATCACATTTCCATCGATTGTGTAGTTTTTGGTTTTCACGAGGGTCAAATGAAAGTGTTGCTGTTAAAACCCCAGAATGATGAAAAATGGTTATTGCCAGGCGGCTTTGTAATGAAGCAGGAGCCTATTGAAATGGCGGCTAACCGTATATTAAAAGAGCGTACCGGGCTTGATAAGATATTTTTGCAGCAATTTCATGTGTTTGGCGACCCTGACCGCGCCAAATTTCATAGCGACCTTTATAAAGACACCGTACCTGATCATGAAAACTGGTTCGCGAACCGCTTTTTATCAATTGGTTATTACGCATTGGTTGATTTTTTTGGAGTTGTGCCACAACCCGACCAGTTTTCTGATGTATGTACCTGGCGCGATCTTGATGATATGCCCGAACTGCTGCTTGACCATGAACTGATATTTAAAACCGCTTTGGATGCCCTGCGCCTGCAGTTAAACTATCAGCCCATAGGGGGCAACCTGATGCCAAAAGAATTTACCATGCCCGAGCTGCAAAAACTGTATGAAACTATATTGGGCAAAAAGCTGGACAGGCGCAACTTTCAGCGGCGTATACTGGCATTTGGTATTTTAAACCGGGCAGATCAACCGCGTAAAGGCGGCGCGCATAAAGCACCCTACCTTTACTCATTTGATCTGGAGAATTATCGCAATGCCTTAACCGAAGGCTTTAAAGGCGGGTGGTGATTTAAGTCGGAAGTCTTAAGTTTAGAAGCGAATACTTAGATTTAGAACTTTTGATGCAGGACTTATGACTATCGACTTCCAACTTGAGACTTAAGACTTCCGACTCAAGACTCAACAATATATTCCAACTTCACTTGTATATGCAGGTCCTCGTTCATCTTGGCAAATTGCCTGGGGTTGCGGGTAAAATCGGGATCGGTGTCCATGTACATATTGATTATTTTAACCTCTTCCGGGTTTTTATCAGTACCTATATTATATAAAAGGCCGTCACCACTCTCCAGACGTTGTTTCAGTTCCAGGTATTGCTTACCTGTTATAATGATCATTTTTTCAGCAGTCATTGATTTATTTTAATTATTAAATATACGTGAGTTCCGGATAAGTTTAGCCTCACCTAATCCTCTCCAAAGGAGAGGACTTTTGATTTGCAAAATGGCTTATCCACTTTTAAGCCCTTCTCCTTTGGAGAAGGGTTGGGATGAGGCTTCTCCTGTTGCTTATCCGAACTTCCTTTAAATATAATTATTAAGCTGCAAAAAAGCATTTAGCAATATAATAATGGTTATGCTAAAATCACTTATTTAAGCGGTTTGCTTTCTTGCCTTTACTGTTTATTATATTTACCCCAAATATAACTGATATAATTTCGCTTAATGATCAACCTTAAAAAAATACTCGCCATAGTTTTATTATCAGGCAGTAATATAACATATGCACAAACTACCTTGCCTATTGCCACCAACCTGCAGCACACTTACGTAAAAAACACCCGCACCCCAGGCGGAGCGCCGGGTAAAAATTATTGGCAAAACACTGCCGATTATAGTATTAAGGTAAGTTTTGACCCTCAAAACCTAAATCTTTCCGGTACGGTGTCCATCGATTATATAAACAATAGTCCTGATACGCTTAGCACAGTTATGTTTAAGCTATATCCTAATTTATATAAAAAAGGTGTTATACGCGATATGCCGGTGGCTGCAAATGATCTGACCGATGGGGTGCATATTCAATCGATTAGCATCAACAACCAATTATCAGACAGTACAAAACGCAGAATTGATGGCACTAACATGATTTTAGGTGGTCAACAAATATTACCAGGGCAAAAGGTTCATTTTGATATCGCTTATGCTTACACCCTTAACAAAACATCGCATATACGAACCGGGCAAATTGATCCGGGTGCATTTTTTATAGCTTATTTTTTTCCGAGGATAGCGGTTTATGATGATATTGACGGCTGGAACGAATATCCTTACCTGGGTTCGCAAGAGTTTTATAATGATTTTTGCCATTTTAATGCCGAGATCACCGTCCCCGGCAATTATCAGGTTTGGGCCACCGGCAACCTGAAAAATACCGACGAAGTATATCAGCCCCAATACGCTAAACTGATAACTCAGGCTGGTAATAGCGATCAGGTGACCGACATTATTACTGAAGCCGATGTAAAAGCTGGCAATATCACCAAAAACAATACCGCCAACACCTGGAAGTTTGAAGCTGATAGCGTTACTGATCTTGTCTTTGCTATCAGTAATCATTACATCTGGAAAGCATCAAGCCTGGTGGTTGATCCAAAAAGCGGTCGCCGCACCCGTGTGGATGCCGTTTTTAACCCGGTTCATAAAGACTATTTTGAAGTGGTGAACTACGCCCGCAAAACCGTGGAAACCATGAGTTACCAATTCCCGAAATGGCCATACCCCTATGCGCATGAAACCGTATTTGATGGTCTTGATCAAATGGAATACCCTATGATGGTGAATGATAACCCGCTTGAAAACACTGCTGATGCCATTGAACTTACCGATCACGAAATATTTCATACCATGTTCCCCTTTTACATGGGCACCAACGAAACCAAGTACGGCTGGATGGACGAAGGCTGGGCCACCATTGCTGAGTGGCTTATTAGCCCGGTTATAGATACCAAAATTGTAGATGAATACGGTATCAATGCCGTGCAGGGAAGTGCCGGAATAGAGCAGGATGTTCCTATCATGACCCTTACCCCTCAACTTACCGGCGTATCCAAATTTACTGATAGCTACCCCAAGCCTGCCCTGGCTTATCTCTATGTAAAAGATATGCTGGGTGACGAACTGTTTACCAAAGCCCTGCATTATTATATTAGTCAATGGCACGGCAAACATCCAATGCCTTATGATTTTTTTAATTGTATCAATACCGGCTCCGGTACCAACCTCAACTGGTTCTGGAAAAACTGGTTCTTTGATAGTGGCGTGCCTAATCTGGCCATCAGCAAGGTAAGTAGCCAGCAGCAAAAATATACGGTAACCATTACCAGCATCGGCACTAAGCCTGTCCCCGTAAACCTCACCGTATATTATGCTGATGGCAGCAAGCAACTGCTCCATCAAAGTATAGCCTGCTGGGCAAAGGGCAATAAAACTACAGCCGTATCCTTTACTGCACCAAAACCGGTTAAGCAAATGGTACTGGGTACCACTTATGATCCGGATACAGACAAGCGGGATAACGTTTGGAAAAAGTAAAGGAAAAACAGGGTATTTAATACCTGGTTTTTTTATAAGTATCCGCCAGTTCAAGCGTCCTTCGCTTGAACTTATACAGTGTAAGCGTCCACGCTTACACTGTATTTAAAGTAAGCGTGGACGCTTGAATAGGCGGAGGGTATGTTAATTTCAATGATAAAAGAAAAATTATTCTCTCTCCGTTGCCCGTGTGCTAACTATAGGTGTTCGGAAGAAATAAAAGGTTGTCATTTCGAACGAGGCACGAGGAGAGATCTTGTACAACCTGAAATGCTCGTCTTGCATCACGTATAAGATTTCTCTTTCGCCCCCATTCTCCAGCCGCTCTCGCTCTATCGAAATAACAGCTTTTATAAAAAATTAATCTTCAGATTTTTTTGTATTGATGTCTCTACTTTTTGCCAACAATAAAAAGTTTAAAAAATCATTTTTTTATGATTACTTTGAAAGTTAAATTTTTTGCTAGGACACTATAATATAAATGCAGCTTACCCGCTTAGAAATCAAGGGCTTTAAAAGTTTTGGAGATAAGATCACCATTAATTTTAATGAGGGTGTAACTGCTATTGTGGGGCCCAATGGCTGCGGAAAATCAAATGTGGTGGATGCCATCAGGTGGGTTTTGGGCGAACAAAGCACCCGGATGCTGCGATCTGAGAAGATGGATAACGTTATTTTTAACGGTACCAAAAGCCGAAAATCAGCTAACCTTGCCGAAGTTTCCCTCACCTTTGACAATACCAAAAATGTACTACCTACTGATTATTCGCAGGTTACCTTAACGCGTAAACTTTACCGTACCGGTGAGAGTGAGTACCGCCTGAATGATGTACAGTGCCGGTTGAAAGATATCACCGATCTTTTCCTGGATACTGGTATCGGGTCCGACTCCTACTCTATCATTGAGCTCCGGATGATCGATGAGATCATTACCAACAAAGAGGGTTCGCGCCGTAATTTATTTGAAGAAGCATCAGGCATATCCAAATATAAGCTCCGCAAAAAACAAACTTTCAGCAAGCTCAAAGATACCGAAGCCGACCTGGAACGTGTGG
Organism: Mucilaginibacter sp.; assembly: GCA_030445275.1. Classification (GTDB taxonomy): domain Bacteria; phylum Bacteroidota; class Bacteroidia; order Sphingobacteriales; family Sphingobacteriaceae; genus Mucilaginibacter. Next base: position 81,961 of record JAUCSE010000086.1, on the reverse strand, counting down.
AGGACCTGCTTTTTGAGATCGAGAAAAACCTGAAATCGCTGGAGAACCAGGCCAAGAAAACCGAGCGTTATTACCGCATTAAAGAACAGTATAAAACACTCAGCATTATGCTGGCTTCGTTCAGGATCGTATCGTTCAGCGAATCGTTAAAAAAGATTGAAGATCAGGAACAAAAGCAAAAAGCCGAAAAAGGCGGTATTGTAGCCCAGATTGATACGTTGGAGGCTGCATTGCAGCAACAAAAGCTGGATAGCATCACCAAAGAAAAAAACCTGTCTGTTCAACAAAAAACCACCAACGAGTTTGTTTCCAAGATCCGCGCTTATGAAAGCGAGAAAAAGATCAAGAACGAACAGCTTAAATTCCAGCAGGATAAAGAAGCCCGTTTAAGCGAAGAACTGGAACGCGATAAGAACCAGCTTAACCATGTACTATACAACATCAAGCGTCTATCCGAAGAAAAAGCATTGGAAGACGAAACCCTGCAAACTATACTAAGCAAAGTTACCGACCTGAAAGAGGCAGTTGACGAACTCAGGCTACAACAATCATCGGCCCGCAATGAGCTGAATGAACTTAGTAATATCAATACCCGGTTACAAAACCAGGCCTACAAAGCCGAAAAGGATATTGATATATTGCAGATACAGCAGCAGGCCCTGGAGCAGGAAAGCCAGCGCAACATGGAAGATACCACCAATAAAGAAGTAGAACTTTCGCACTTTAACCAGGTGGTGGCCGAGCTGCAATACCGCAAGGAATCATTGGATGATGAATACCAGGCTTCGCTTGATGCCGAAAATAAACTAAAAGAACAGATCACTGATACTGATACCGAGCTTACCACGGTAAAGGATACTATTATAAAAGAAAGTCGCAAGCTTGATGCCAAGCAAAACGAATACAACCTGACCAAAAGCATGGTGGATAACCTGGAAGGTTTCCCCGAGTCAATCCGGTTCCTGAAAAAGAATACCGACTGGGCCAAAAACGCCCCGCTTTTCAGTGATGTGCTGTTTTGCCGCGAAGAGTACCGTGTAGCCATTGAAAACTACCTGGAACCACTCATGAACCACTATGTGGTTGAAAGCTATGACGAGGCTATAAAGGCCATCAATTTACTCAGCAACTCGGCCAAAGGAAGAGCGCACTTTTTTATCCTAGATAATTATGACGAGGTAATACCCACAAACCCGGCGTTTGAAAACGCGGGCGCGGTATCGGCCTTAAAAGTAATTGAGGTTGATAAACGCTATACCCAACTGTGTAACTACTTATTAAAAGATGTTTACCTGGTTGATGATGATAAGGACCAGCAAATTAACAACGCCACCCTGCCCGAGGGTGTGGTTTTAATTGGCAAAAGCGGCAAGTTCAATAAATCAAAACATACCATGACCGGTGGGTCGGTGGGTTTGTTTGAGGGTAAAAGGATCGGTCGTGCCAAAAACCTGGAGAATTTGGCCAAGGAGATCAAGAGTATTGAAACACAGGTTAACGGTTTAAAAACCAAATCAGACGAGCTGCAAAGCCGGCTTACCGCTCTAAAGGCATCAACCAAGGCAGCCGAACTGAATGAACAGCAGCTGATTATTAACCGTTTAAATACGGAACTTATTACGGTTAAAACCCGACAGGAACAATACCAAACGTTTATTGAGAACAGCCTTAACCGTAAAGATGATATTGCCCGTAAAATTGCCACGATCCATGAGGAGATGTTGGCCCTGCAGCCTTTACTGGTAGAGTTAAAAACGCAAAAAGAAATTCAAAATGACCTACTGATAGAGAAACAAGCGGCTTTTAATGAGCTGAACGAGTATGTATCGGTACAGTCAAACGCCTATAACCAGGAAAACATCCGTTTTCACCAGCAGCAAAATAAGGTTTCGGGTTTGATAAAAGACCTGGATTACCGCGATACGCAGCAGGAAAGCCTGGAAAGCCGCATCAAACAAAACAGCGCCGAATTTGAAAAAGTAAAAATTGCCATACAGGATAACCTGAAGCAGGCTGATAACTCTGACGAAGGTTTACTGGAAATGTATGAGCAAAAAGAAGCTTTGGAGAAAGCTACCCAGCAGGCCGAACAGGAATATTACGAATGGCGTGGCATCATCACCGAAAACGAAAACGAGATAACCGCCCAGCGTCGTAAAAAAGATAACAGCGAGGTTATTGAAAACGAACTTCGGGATGAGCGCAACAACCTGAAACTGGAGCTGAACGCCCTGAAAGAGCGCCTTTCGGTTGAGTTTAATATAGATATTGAGGAACTGCCCGAAACCGAAACACCGGTTGACGAAAGTGAGCATGACCTGCGCGAAAAGGCCGAAAAGCTAAAGCGGCAGCTGGATGATTTTGGCGCCATAAACCCGATGGCGGTAGAGGCTTATAACGAAATGAACGAGCGCTATACCTTTATACAGGCCCAAAAGAAAGACTTAAGCGAAGCTAAGGCCTCGTTACTGGCCACCATACAGGAAATTGACGATACCGCGAAAGAGAAATTCATGACCGCGTTTATCATGGTGCGCGAAAACTTTATCAAAGTATTCCGTTCGCTATTTAACGATGAGGATTCCTGCGACCTGGTACTCACCGATCCGCAGCACCCATTGGAATCTGATATTGATATTATTGCCAAGCCAAAGGGTAAACGCCCGTTATCCATCAACCAGCTATCGGGCGGCGAAAAAACGCTTACCGCCACGGCTATCCTATTTTCGCTTTATCTGCTTAAACCTGCTCCCTTCTGTATTTTTGATGAGGTTGACGCCCCGCTTGATGATACCAATATTGATAAGTTCAATAACATTATACGCACCTTCTCCAAAGATTCACAGTTCATCATCGTATCGCATAATAAAAGAACCATAGCCAGTACCGATGTAATTTACGGGGTGACTATGGTTGAGCAAGGTATATCGCGCGTAGTTCCGGTTGATTTGCGGGAACTTGCCGACTAATCGCCGATATTATTTCCTTTTTAAATTAATATACATCGAATTTTTACGGTACGACTGTGTTTTTACAGCCAATATTTTACGCTGATAGTCACTCATTGCAATAGCAGTTGACGACAAGCTTTGAACTTTCGGCGTTGAACTTGACGGGTAACTACCATTTTCTATATAACTTATGGCATACTTCAGTAGCGTTTCATTGGTATCGCCAAAATCATTCGTAATAGTTTCCAACACATACCAGCCATTATATACGCCACCAGTTGGTGTGGTACCTTTTGGTGGCATACCGGTATAATAACCACCCTCCCCTGCTGAATTTTTTGTTTCAAACTCTGGTGTATACAGATAATGCCCGTTAACAATAAGGTTAGACAAGAATCCTACTGGTTTACCGTAAGTAGTATCGCCAATTAACTGAACATCCATTTTGGGTTTTACGTTATTGATGGTAAGCTCGCTGGCTGATGCCGTATTACCGGTTACCAAAAAGAAAACGCGGGTTGCACTCACCGATCCCTTTTTCGCGAATTTCTCAATTTGTGCCGGATTGGTTGATTTAAAATATCCTGTAGAGAATGGGCCCAACTTTTTTTGCAATATAGGATATTTATCATTTTGCATGTTGGCTGTCCAGTATGTAGTGTTCATTACGCTTCCACTCACATTTGACGGTGCAATAAGGTTTGTCAGATAAATACTTGTTTCCACATCGCCACCACCATTATAACGCAGATCAATGATCAGGTCGGTAACATTTTTACTTGAAAAAACATTAAAAACAGAATCCAGGCGGGCTTGTATATTGCTCAAACCAATAAAACTATTAAATACCATATATCCAGCTGTTCTACCGCCCTTAAGGGCATAAGTATTGGTATAAATAACCGGATTAACAGTGTAGCTTTTGGTGTTTATGGTAATCGTTTTTGTATCACCGTTTGTCTTTCGGATCTGCAAAGTAATGGCGCTGCCATTATTAACCGCGCCGGTTACAAATTTGTAAGCCGGATCATTAAACGGGTCGTTACTATTGGTAATATAAATATTGTTATCCGTTTGACCGTTGACACCAATAATCTGATCACTCCGTTGCAAACCTGCAGCGGCTGCCGGTGAGCCAGGGTAAACCAAACTTACCCTGATCACGTTGGTATAGGTATAAAAAATATTAAAGCCAAAATCACCTTTAACGGCATTTAGTTCGCCGTTAACCGCACCATCATCAATAAATGAATACTTTGAGCTCCCTGGATTTAAAGGATCATACTCATATGGCTGGTTCTTGTTTGCAGGATTCTTTGATAGTTGTGTATAAGCATCTATTTCGCCAGTGAATTTATTAAGATCGGTACTACCGCTGGTATATTGCCTGGGGTTAAAAACACTATATGTAGGCAAAGAAGTATTCCAGTAATAATCCTCCTGGGCAATCATGTATATGGAATCCTGTGTCAGTTGAAACGCGGTGGTATTAGTATTACTACCCGGACTTTTATCTTTTTTACAAGCTGATGCTCCTGCTAAAGAAATAATTAATATGAAGTAAAATAACTTTCTCATATAAAATCAGTTTAAACTGTTAACGATATATAGTTAAGTATGTTACATACTTCTATTACAAAAATTTATCAACGTTAAAGTAATCTATTCCAACGGCTTCTGCACATAACCTGTCAGTGTCAGAGTTTTCGATCATTACAATATCCCTGCGTTGTAAATTATGTTCCTGCATTAATAGCACTATCACATCAGGTTCGGGCTTTGGTACAGTTTCCTCGGTAAAATAACAGGTCAGATATTTTTCAAGCCCATGCCATTCGATCTGCTTAATTTTGTTCACCTGCTGCTCCACATTTCCGTTGGTTACTATAAATAGTTTCTTACGGTCAACAACAACTTCCTGCAATAAACTAAGCATGTTTTGAAACAATAACAGTTTTAGAGGCAGCTTGGCAGTTACCAGCAGATTATCAAAAGCTACCTTATGCTTTTTGGCTATAGGAAACTTTTCAACCACCCGATTAAAGACCGCATGCGCTCCTTCTGATACATACGTATCAGTCATCAAACCGGTTGTTTCCTTAGCATCAACCAATTCTGTATATTCTAATAAGTTGGCAAACAGGTAATAAACCTGGTATAAATAATCTTTTTGCGGATAAAGCACATCATCCAATTCAAAAATAAAAGCGCTTTTGCGCTTGTCAACGTCCTTATAATTCATTGCCCTTAACCAGGATTTTTATATTGTATTCATTAAACAATGTTTCGGACTTTAGCAGCAGTTCCGTTTCCTGTTCACGAAACAGGTAAACAGCTTCAATATCCATATCTAAACATAAAGTTAGCATTTCATGGGTATAGCTTGCAGAGTTTGGATCAGGAAGGCGGATCAGTTTGCCGGGTTTCAGCATAAAATCAGGCAGATCCAGGTAATCACCCATAATAACATTATTACCATTTAACTGGTTCTTCAATTTGTAAGCTGGTGCGGAGTTGGCCGCGGTTATCAGTATATTCACGTTTACAGGCAGACTATTGAACAATTAAACCATCTTTCATTAAAACCGTACGGTCTGAAAGATTGGCAAGATCTTCATTATGGGTTACTATTACAAAAGTTTGGTTAAAATCATTCCTCAACTTAATAAATAATTCATGAAGCTCCAGCGCATTCACCGAATCAAGATTTCCGGATGGCTCATCGGCAAATATGAGTGCGGGGTTATTGATCAGGGCACGCGCCACAGCTACTCTTTGCTGCTCGCCGCCTGATAGTTCATTAGGCTTATGGTTAATCCTGTCATGTAGTCCCAACCGTTCCAGCAAGTCTTTCGCTTTTTTTTCGGCTTCGCTGCGGGCAACACCAGCAATAAACGCAGGGATACATACATTTTCAACAGCGGTAAACTCGGCCAGCAAATGGTGAAACTGAAATATAAAACCAATTTTACGGTTACGGAAATCGCTCAGATTTCTGTTGCTCAGCTTACTCAATTCTATATCATTGATGGTTAGTTGCCCGGAATCGGGCCTGTCTAAAGTGCCTAAAATATTAAGCAGGGAGCTTTTACCCGCGCCCGATGCGCCAACAATAGTTACAATTTCGCCCCGCTGTACCTCCAGGTCAACACCTTTTAATATTTGCAGCTGCCCATATGATTTAAAGATAGATTTAGCTTTAAGCATTTTACAAAGTTAGTTTTTATTTAGTATCAAGTAGCGAGTATCAAGCATCAAGACAATCTTTTTTAACCTCCATTATTTGAATATTAATCGGCATGTTATCAGGTAGCAAAACAGCTACATTGGTCATTCCGTACGGTTATTACAAATCGTGATACTTAATACCGGCTACTTGATACTTCCTCCTTATTGTAAATACAATGTTAACAAACACGATACCGGTAAATAAACTCCATTTACCTCTTCATCCTTTAAAACAAAATTGTAGATTTACCGCAAATTCTTCAAATAACATGAATATTCACGAATATCAGGGCAAAGCCATACTAAAGAGCTTTGGCGTTAGAATTCAGGAAGGCATTGTTGCCGATACTGTTGAACAGGCGGCAGAGGCTGCCCAAAAATTGAAAGAAGACCTGGGATCGAGCTGGGTAGTAATAAAGGCACAGATACATGCTGGTGGCCGTGGTAAAGGTGGCGGTGTAAAGCTGGCCAAAAACCTTGACCAGGTAAAAGAAATTGCAGGCAATATTATTGGCATGCAATTGGTTACCCCACAAACCGGACCCGAAGGTAAAAAAGTAAAGAAAGTTTTAGTAGCACAGGATGTTTACTATCCTGGCGAAAGCGAAACCAAGGAGTTTTATATGAGCGTGTTGCTTGACCGTGCAAAAGGCCGTAACATTATTATGTACAGCACCGAAGGCGGTATGGATATTGAAGAAGTTGCACACTCAACTCCTGAATTGATATTTAAAGAAGAGATTGATCCTAAAGTTGGTCTGCAGGGCTTTCAAACCCGCAAAATAGCCTTTAACCTTGGCCTAAGTGGCGAAGCGTTTAAGGACATGACTAAATTCATTGCTGCTTTATACAAAGCATATGGAGCTACAGACTCTTCACAATTTGAAATTAACCCGGTATTAAAAACATCTGACAATAAAATTTTAGCCGTTGATGCTAAAGTAAATTTGGATGATAACGCGTTATACCGTCACCCGGATTACGCAGCTTTGCGCGATACCGACGAAGAAGATCCTACCGAAGTGGAAGCCAGCAAATCAAACTTGAACTATGTAAAGCTTGACGGTAACGTAGGCTGTATGGTTAATGGCGCAGGTTTAGCTATGGCAACCATGGATATTATTAAAATTGCCGGTGGCGAGCCTGCTAACTTCCTGGATGTTGGTGGTACTGCCAATGCCGAAACAGTGAAAGCTGGTTTTAACATCATCCTGTCTGATCCAAACGTTAAAGCTATCCTGATCAATATTTTTGGTGGTATAGTACGTTGCGACCGTGTGGCACAAGGTGTTATTGATGCTTACAAAGAAATCGGTAACATCCCGGTTCCTATCATTGTACGTTTACAAGGCACCAACGCTGCTGAAGCAAAAGCACTGATCGATAATTCAGGTCTGAAAGTATTTTCAGCCATATTATTGAAAGAAGCTGCTGAAAGAGTAAAAGAAGTATTGGCGCTGTAATTTTAGCCAATTGAATATATTGAAAAGGGGGAGCGAAAGCTTCCCCTTTTTGTTGCGATATATTGTCTGAACAAGCCCCCACCCAAATAAAGCCTGTCATTCTGAGCGATAGCGAAGAATCTGTTAACGAACTATGCCCGTTGTAGAATAGACTCTTCGTTCCTCAGAATGACAAACTGGGGTTATTCTAGCTCATGTACGAACTCACGTTACTATAATCAACGTTGGTTACCGTACTATAATCAGGTACAAAAGTATTTTCGCTGCTGATGGCCATATCCAACTCAAAAATTGATGGATAGGGGGTATTCAGCAAACTGCCTTTGGGTATATAAGGAAATAGTTCGCCGTACGTTTGTATCTGGCTGTTATTGATGCGGCGATAAATGAACATACGGTGCAGATCGCAGGGTTTTGTTAAACCGGCCGCACCAATCATTTGTATGGCGCTGCTTACGGTTTGTTTATGAAAATTGGCTACACGTACCTTTTTATCGTCAACCACCAGGCCACGCATCAGGCTTTTATCCTGGGTGGCAACACCGGTTGGGCAAGTGTTCATATTACATTCCAGGGCCTGTATGCAGCCCAGGGCAAACATCATTCCGCGGGCGCTGTTACACATATCGGCACCCAGGGCAAAGTTCTTCACCAGGTCAAATCCGGTGGCTACTTTTCCTGATGCTATAAGTTTAATATGTCTTTTAATATCAAACCCAGTAAGCGCATCATATATAAAAGCAAGGGCCTCGCGTAGCGGCATACCTACCGAGTTGGAAAACTCTAAGGGAGCTGCGCCAGTACCACCTTCGCCGCCATCAACTGTAATAAAATCGGGATAGATGCCGGTTTTAACCATGGCCTTGCATATCGCCAAAAACTCACTCTTATGCCCAACGCAAAGTTTAAAGCCAATAGGTTTACCAGCTGATAACTCACGCAGTTTTTTAATAAAATGCATTAAACCTATAGGGTTGTTAAATGCTGTATGATAAGGTGGCGATACTACATCCTCTCCCATCTGTACCAACCTGATCCTGGCGATCTCGGGTGTAACTTTGGCAGCCGGTAAAATACCGCCGTGCCCTGGTTTTGCGCCTTGTGATAGTTTGATCTCAATCATTTTTACCTGGGGCAAAACAGCCCGCTGGGCAAAGGCATCATAATCAATAGTACCATCGGGGTGGCGACAGCTGAAATAGCCTGTGCCTATCTGCCAGATGATATCTCCGCCGGGCTGTAAGTGATAATCGCTTAAGCCGCCTTCACCTGTGTTGTGAGCAAAATTATCAAGCTTAGCGCCACCATTCAGGGCAAGGATAGCGTTCTCGCTAAGCGAACCAAAGCTCATGGCCGATATATTGTATACACTGGCCATGTAGGGTTGCTTACAATCGGGCCCGCCTACTTTTACACGCGGCGAAAGATCAAGCTGATGGTGATCAATGGCTGCAATGCTATGGTTAAGCCATTCATAACCACTTTCGTATACATCCAATTCGGTACCAAACGGGCGGGTATCATCAACCTTTTTTGCACGCTGGTATATTACGCTGCGGTTTTGGCGGTTAAATGGTGTACCGTTGGTATCACTTTCAATAAAGTACTGGTATATTTTGGGACGAAGTTCTTCCATCAAAAACCGCAAGTGACCAAATACCGGGTAATTGCGAACTATACTATGTTTCTTTTGAACAAGGTCATAAAAGCCTATAACATATATAGGCACAATGATCAGGAACGACCATGCTGCTGGTTTCCACACCATTGTCCAGGCAATAAGCGCGGCAAAAATGATAAAGAATGAGGTGATGAAAAGCTTCTTCATAAATAGATTATTTAATATAAAAATAACTTTTAAAGTTAAACAATAGCGCAATTGTATGGTTAAACTTGTAATTCAATGTCTGCAGATTGTAATTAAATAAAAATAGATGTTTAAACATCTATTTTGTTATTATCTTTGATTCAACAAAAAAATAAAACAAATCATGGCAACAGAAACAGCAACAAAATGGGTTATTGACCCAATGCATTCAGAAGTACAATTTAAGGTAAAACATTTAGTTATCTCAACAGTAAGCGGCTTTTTTAAAAGCTTTGAAGGTGAGATCACCAGCGATGGTGATGATTTTGAAAATGCAGAAGTGAACTTTTCATTGGATATAAACAGCATTGACACCAACCAAAGTCAACGTGATGAGCACTTAAAAGGCGGCGAATTTTTTGACGCTGAAAAATATCCAAAGATCATTTTTAAATCAACCTCCTTAACCAAAACTGATGATGAGGAATATGAATTAAAAGGTAACCTGACCATAAAAGACGTAACCAAACCGGTAACTCTTACTGCAGAATTTGGTGGTTCAGCAGCCGATTTTTATGGTAACACTAAGGCTGGTTTTGAAATAACCGGTAAAGTTAACCGTAAAGAATTTGGCTTAACCTGGGATGGTGTTACCGAAGCAGGATCGGTTGTAGTTGGCGAAGACATTAAATTACTGATCAACATACAACTTACTAAACAAGCTTAATTGTTTTAATACTGTTGCTGTGTTTAGCACTTAAGGTACCGGGTTATTACCCTGGTAATAACCCGGTCTATTAGACACTTTAACAGGTTAAAGCTTATTATGAAAAGGCCATTTGCTATAGCAAATGGCCTTTTGTTTTTGGTATTTTCTCTGATACGTCATTGCGATCCGCCGGCTGGCGGATCGCAATGACACGTTTTTTACGGCTTATAAAGCATTGAAACAGCATCTCGTTTTAAGCCAACTTATAAGTATATTTGTTATAACATCATGCTTATTAAAATATATCCAGAAAATCCTAACCCTAAAGCAATTGAGCAAGTGGTTGAGGTATTACGCAAAGGTGGTTTAATCATATACCCTACCGATACCGTTTATGGTTTGGGCTGCGATATCACCAATCATAAAGCTATCGAGGCTATTTGCAAGATCAGGAATATCAAGCCCGATAAGGCTAATTTCTCCTTTATCTGTTATGATCTGAGCCACATCTCTGATTATATCAAACCTATTGATAATACCACCTTCAGGGTACTTAAAAAAGCGCTGCCGGGGCCGTTCACCTTTATATTTAATGCCAGCCACATGGTGCCCAAGTTATTGAGCTCCAATAAAAAAACGGTAGGTATCAGGGTGCCTGATAATGATATTGCCCGCGAAATTGTAAGGGTGCTGGGCAATCCCATCCTTTCTACATCTATTAAAGATGATGACGATATTATAGAATACTCCACTGACCCTGAACTGATCCACGAAAAATATGAAGACCTGGTGGATATTGTGATAGATGGCGGTTACGGTGATAACATACCCTCAACCGTGGTTGATTGCACATCAGGCGACTTTGAGATCATCCGTGAAGGTAAAGGCGAACTGGAACTGTATTTGTAATATGCTACTATAAATAAACAATGTGTCATTGCAACCGTAACGTGGTTAAATCCGAACACGGACACCCCAGTGTCCGTGTTCGGATTTTGTTCGGATTTTGTTCGGATTTTGTTCGGATTTTGTTCGGATTTTGTTCGGATTTTGTTCGGATTTTGTTCGGATTTTGTTCGGATTTTGTTCGGGCCCTGTTCGGGTTTTGGGGGCATCCGAACACGAACACGGAACAAAATGTTAAAATATCTGCCTGATTCAAGTGTCTTCTACTTGAATAATGTCTTGAGCTAAGCCGTCCTTTATCTGAAAACCCTTAATCCTTTACTTACTGCTTTATCGACTTAATAAATCCGGGAATTTTCTCCATATACCCCTCTTCGCTCAACAGTTTTACAAACTTACTGCCTACAATAGCGCCATTGGCATATTGGCAGGCTTTTGTAAAGGTGGCATTGTCTGATATCCCGAAACCTATAATAGCGGGGTTCTTCAATTCCATCCCTTTAATACGTTTATAGTAATCTTCAATATTGGCGGTAAGCTGCAGACTGCCTCCTGTTATGGATGATGACGAAAGTAGGTAAATAAAACTATTGCTCAGCTCATCTATCTTACGGATACGTTCCGGTGATGTTTGCGGCGTAACCAGGAATATATTACTCAAGTTATTATCAATAAAATAGGATGAATACAGTTCCTCGTACTCATACATTGGCAAATCGGGTACAATAACGCCATCAACGCCCAGCTCCCCCGCTTTTTTACAGAAACGCTCAATACCATATTGTACAATTGGATTAAAATAACCCATCAACAAAATAGGTATGGTAACCCGCTTGCGCAGTTCGGTTAGCTCCTCAAACAGTTGGTTAAGCGTCATGCCATTTATCAATGCCTGCTCAGAACTGTGCTGGATAGTTGGTCCATCGGCCACCGGGTCTGAATACGGAAAGCCGATCTCCAGGAAATCAGCTCCTGCTTTTTCCAAAGCCTCGGCAATAGCAACCGTAGTGTTTAAGGCAGGATAACCCGCAGTATAGTATATCGATAACAGGTTATCTTTTTTTGACGCAAAAAGCTGGTTTAGTCGGTTCATTGTGTAGTCCGGTTATTTTGTCTGAACTGGGATTTATCAGATTAAGGGATTTATTGGATTATCTATTCAAATCCCATAATCCTAAGAATCCGATGAATCTTGGTTCAGACAGTTATTAGTAATTAAAATATTTGATAAACGTATCCAGGTCTTTATCACCCCTACCCGACAGGCAGATCACTACATTATCGCTGGATTTAAACTTCATTTTCTCTAGCTGTGCCAGCGCGTGCGATGATTCAATGGCTGGGATAATGCCTTCCATTTGCGAACAAAGCAAACCTGCCTGCATAGCCTCATCATCAGTAACGCTTACATATTGCGCCCGGTTTATTTTGTATAAATGCGCGTGCTGCGGACCAATACCCGGATAATCCAACCCTGCCGAAATGGAGTAAGGCTCCACAACCTGTCCGTCGGGTGTTTGCATCAGTATGGTACGACTGCCATGCAGCACACCCTCGTGCCCTAAAAAAGTAGTAGCTGCGGAGTGCCCACTGTCAACACCTTTACCGGCTGCTTCAATAGCAACCAATTTAACTTGCTCATCATCCAAAAAATGATAGAACATGCCCATAGCGTTGCTGCCGCCGCCTACACAGGCCAAAACATACTCAGGCAATTCTTTACCGGTATGCTCTACCAACTGTTTTTTTGTTTCTTCGGATATGATAGACTGAAAACGGGCCACCATATCAGGATAAGGATACGGACCAACCACCGAGCCGATAATGTAATGGGTATCAACCGGATTGGCTATCCAGTCGCGCAGGGCCTCATTAGTGGCATCCTTCAGTGTTTTACTGCCCGATGATGCTGGTCTCACGGTAGCACCCAGCATTTTCATACGGGATACGTTAGGGGCCTGTCGGGCCATATCAATTTCGCCCATGTAAACCACACACTCAATACCCATCAGGGCGCATACGGTAGCGGTGGCCACACCATGCTGCCCGGCACCGGTTTCGGCAATGATGCGTTTTTTGCCCAGGCGTTTGGCCAGTAATATTTGCCCAATGGCATTATTGATCTTGTGCGAGCCGGTATGGTTCAGATCTTCACGCTTAAAAAATATGTTAGCGCCATATTTTTCAGAATACCTTTTTGCATGATACAGCGGTGAAGGACGGCCCACATAATTTTTAAGCAGGTCATTAAACTCCGCTTTAAAACCTTCGTCATTAATAATGGTGAGGTATTGCTGCCTTAATTCTTCAACGTTTGGATATAGCATTTCGGGGATGTAGGCGCCGCCAAAATCGCCGTAATAACCATGATCGTTAACTCCGTACTTCATCTGTAATATTTGTTTTTTTGATGATATCAAATGCTTGTTCCAGTTTCTCTATGTTTTTCAAACCCGGCTCTGTTTCAAACCGGCTGTTCAGATCAACCGCGTAAAATTGCGGGTGACTGATCTTTTTTACCTCATCCAAGTTATCCAAACTTATGCCGCCCGATAAAAAGAAGGGTATATCAAGTGTATACTTATTCAGGATTTGCCAGTTAAATGTTTTGCCCGAACCGCCATAGGCCGTGGTTTTGGTATCGAACATCAAATAATCTACTTTGTTCGCGTAAGCTTGTAATTGATCAAAGTTAAAATCATTATCAACCCCAAAAGCTTTAATTACTATTACCTTACCTTTAAAAGCACCGGCAAATTCCGGGCTTTCATCGCCATGTAATTGTATGGTATCGAAGCCATATTTATTAATCAGTAAATTGATCGTTTCGGCAGTTTCGTTTACAAAAACCCCGACTTTATGGATGGACGCAGGTATTGCTGCCAGCGCATCAGTAGGTAAAGTATCAATATAGCGCGGCGAACGTCCGTAGCAAATAAAGCCTATGTAGTCCGGCTTTAAGGCGGCTACGGCTTTGATGTTTTCGGGTTGCTTTAAGCCACAAACTTTTACTTTCATGCTTAGTTTTTCAGTAAAAGATTAAAGCTATTTAACGCTTTTTTATTCAGTAAAGCTTCTTCGGCTTCATAGTAACAATCAGCAAAGCTTTTTTCGGGGCCGATGGTTTTGATGGCCAGCCCGGCATTTGATAATACCACGTTGTTTTGTGCGAATGTGCCCTGGCCGTTCAGTACATCGGTAAATATTTTTGCTGACGCGGCTACGGTATCGCCACCGGTAATGTCTTTTGGATCAAGCTTCGCAAAACCAAGGCTTTCAACCGTGTTGATCTTTTCGCCTTCCGCCGAGAATGTTTTAAAATCGCAGGTAAGCGAAATCTCATCATAACCCTCCAGCGCGTTTACGATGGTGTATTTGGTGGTCGATTTTTGATACAGGTAAGCATATACCCGGGCCAGTTCCAGGTTAAACACCCCTACCAGCTGGTTATCAGGTTTTGCCGGATTAACCAGCGGACCCAGCATATTGAAAAATGTCTTTACACCCAGTTCGCGGCGTATTGGCGCTACGGTTTTCATAGCCGGATGAAACAACGGTGCGTGCAGAAAACAGATATTCGCTTTATTGATGCTCCGTTTCAGTGTATCTGCATCATTGGTAAACTGGTATCCCAGGTATTCGATCACATTGGATGATCCGCAACCCGACGATACACCATAATTACCATGCTTGGCCACTTTATATCCTGCACCTGCCACTACAAATGAGGCCAGGGTTGATATATTAAAAGTGTCCTTACCATCACCGCCGGTGCCGCACAAATCTATCAGTTCGCCGGTTTCCAGATCAATAGGCAGGCAAAGTTCCAGCATGGCATCACGAAAGCCTTCCAGCTCATCAACCGTGATGCTGCGCATGCAATAGGCCGTCATAAACGCCGCCATTTGCGAGTGGTTATACTGCCCCTGCGCAATATTGATCAAAATATTTTTTGATTGTTCCCGGCTAAAGGTTTTGTGTTCAAAAAGATGATTTAATATCTGTTTCATAACTTATACCCTCAAAGGGTTTCTTTTTATGATTAATTCTTTTAATTTTCAAAAATGAGTGCAACAAAAAAGGGTTACCGTATGGCAACCCTTCTGAATATTATTTTATTTAAAAAAACAAAAACGGAATTGCCTTACGATTAATCGTTAAGCCACCACCAATTATTGTTTAATACTATCATTTTCATTTGTGCCACAAATATGGAAATAGTTTTTACTAAAAGCAAACAGAATGATAAATTTACACAAAAGCCGAAAAGCTAATACTCCAAATGAACCATAATACACGAAAAGTAAACCCGGAAGATGACCTTGGCTTTGGCACACAGCCGGTTATAAAAAGTCAGCCGGTTATTAATAAAGACGGCTCCATCAACGTAAAACGTACTGGCTTGCCCCTTTTTAACCGATTCAACAGCTATCAGACACTCATCAACATGAGCTGGACAAAGTTTTGGTTTGTTGTTTTAAGCGGCTATATGATAGCCAATATCACCTTTGCCTGTATATACGTTGCCCTTGGAACTAATAGCCTTGACGGCAAAAGCGGAAATACGCTGTTTGATCACTTTATGGATGCCTTCTTTTTTTCGGCACAAACCATATCTACCGTTGGCTACGGGCATATTAGTCCGCAAGGTATGGCTGCCAATTGTGTGGCAGCATTAGAGTCAATGATGGGTTTGCTGGCTTTTGCACTGGCTACCGGCTTACTCTATGGGCGTTTTTCAAAACCAACTGCCAAAATCAAATACAGCGAAAATATACTCATAGCTCCTTATAAAGGCGATAAAACCGGCCTCATGTTTAGGTTGGCCAACACCAGGCATAATGTATTGATAGACCTGCACATCGAAATAAACTTTTCCTATAATGAAGAAGTAAATGGCAAAACAGAGCGTAAATTTTATCCGCTGGTACTGGAGCGCAAAGCGGTAAGTATATTATCTATTAACTGGACTGTAGTACATCCTATTGACGATGACAGCCCGCTGAAAGATTTTGCACGGGATGATTTTGAAAAAGCCCAGGTAGTTTTCTCGGTATTATTAAGAATATTTGACGATACGTTTTCGCAAACTGTACACTCCCGTACAACTTATACTTATAAAGATATGGTGTGGGGCGCCAAGTTTAAACCAACCTTTGACCGTGACGAAGATGGTCGTGTTGTACTGCACCTGGATAAGATCAATGATTTTGAGGTGGTAGGGTAGGTTTGTCTGAACCTTGATTTTTAGGATTAAGGGATTACCGGGATGCCTTTACGCATTATATTTGTCATGCTGAACGAAGTGAAGCATCTATTGTTCTACATACATTTCTGCGAATAGATCCTTCGCTACGCTCAGGATGACAGGTCATTTTAACATGCACAGTTCGTGATTTCTTTGTCGTTCCTCCTCACAATGACATAATTTTTTATTCTTACTTCAACAACGGATTCTTCTCCTTCGCGAAAACCTTATATGCCATTTTATCTACAAACGCGGGTAAAAACTTGCTGAGTAATACGGTAAGTTTTCCCTGACTGGTCATGATGAGGGTGCGTGAACGATTTTCGATGCCATCGGCAATAATGCGGGCTACTTCGTCGCTGGGCATCATTTTACCTTCGTCCATGGAACTTTCGCCTTGCTGGCTACCATCTTTAGCCAAAGCGGTATTACGTATGTTTGATGTGGTAAAGCCTGGGCAGGCTGTTAATACATGTACACCTGTCTTTAAATTCTCAACCCTGATTGAATCAAGAAAACCATTCATCGCGAATTTGGATGCGGAATAGCCAGTGCGACCGGGTAATCCCTTGTAGCCGGCGATGGACGATACTCCTACTACGCTGCCTTTGGTCTTCAATATTTCGGGCAAGGCGTATTTGGTACAATATACCGTACCCCAAAAATTCACATCCATTACAGTTTTCAATACTTTAACATCGGCATCCTGGAACAGGGCCCGCATGGATATACCCGCGTTATTGATGAGTACGTCAATTTTACCGAATGTGGTAAGGGCTTGTTTGATCAGGTGTTCGCAATCCTGTTCAATTGCTACATCACATTGTACAGCTAATGCCTTAATGTTATATTGTTTTTCAAGATCCTCAGCTATCTGGCAAAGGGTAACGTATTGCCGGGCCGCCAAAACCAAATGGGCACCACGCTTGGCACATTCAACAGCTAATGATTTGCCGATGCCTGATGAGGCACCGGTGATGATAATGATCTTGTTATTTAACTTCATACGACGGAGGATAGAGCTGCGGTATGCCCTCCACTTTTATTTCGGGCACCTTAAATAAGTATTTCGTGGCGAAGATAATCATCGCGCCATAAAATTCCCTGATATAAGCGTAGCTAAATTTAGCTTTGCCCTGTGTGTTGAAGTTGATAATATATGTTTTGGGGAAGTAATAATTTTTAAATCCGGTTAGCCTAACCCGGTATGACAGGTCAATATCATAACCATAAACATGAAAACGCTCGTCAAGCGGGCCGGCATGTGATAGCGCCTCTTTCCTGTACAACATAAAAGCACCGTTCAAAACATCCGTTTCTGAGGTTTGAAACTCCTCTACCCAATCCTTACGCCGCACATCGGTTAAGCGCGATTTGGAGAAATATTTGGCCAAACCCAGCAACTTAAAAAATATGGCCCAAGGTTTGGTAAAGCCGTGTTTTGATTCTTTCAGGAAAGTGCCTTCGGGTGTTATCATGCGTACACCAAGTCCACCGGCATCGGTATGCATCTCCATAAACTCCAATGCATGCTCAATGGTCTTTTTGCCTGTAATTGTATCCGCATTGACCATTAAAACATACTCTCCGGTGGTTAATTTTAGCGCCTGGTTATATGCCTTGGCTATGCCTGCATTTCGGGTATTTGCAATCACACTCACATCAGGAAACTCTTCCTTAATCATTGCTACCGATCTGTCTGTTGAGCCATTATCAACCACGAATACCTCGTGATCAGTATCCTGGGCAGCCCTTACAACCGAGTTGAGCGCCAGCCTGAGCATATTGCAGGTATTATAATTAACAATAATGACAGATAGTTTCATTTTTACTTTGTCAGTGAGTTTTCATATGGAACACGTGTAGCGATAGACCGTCCTAAGGTAATCTCATCAACGTACTCTAACTCACCACCAAAAGCTATGCCACGAGCTATGGTTGATATGGTAATATTGAATATTTTTACTCTTTTATGAAGATAAAACAAGGTAGTGTCCCCTTCCATGGTTGCACTGAGGGCAAAAATGAGTTCCTTGGCCTCATTTTCTTTCAAACGTTCCACTAAAGTATCCACCTGCAAATCTGACGGGCCAATGCCATCCATGGGCGATATCAGACCGCCAAGCACATGATAAACACCGTTATATTGATTGGTATTTTCAATAGCCATTACATCGCGGGTATCCTCTACCACGCAAATCAAACTGCGATCCCGTTTGTGCGATGAACAAATTTCGCAAACCGACTGGTCTGAGATATTATGACACACGCTGCAAAACTGGATTTCGTTGCGCAGCTTACTGATGGTACTACTAAACCGCTCCACTTCCTGCTTATCCTGATTTAGCAAATGCAGCACCAGGCGCAGGGCGGTTTTTTGCCCTACTCCCGGCAATTTGGCAAACTCGGCTACGGCATTCTCCAATAATTTGGACGAAAAGTTCATACCGCGAAGTTAAGGAATAGTAAGGAAAGTTGGAGTGCTTGTACTAACAGGTACTTTTCTATAACTTGCTGAAAAGTTGTTTTATGAAATCACATTTCGGCTGGTATTATCCATTTTTAATTATTTCACTTATACTCATTAAAGGATCAACAGTTTTTGCCCAGGTACTTAGTGAATCACAGGTAGATAGTATAGCCCAGAAGGACATGCGTTTGTTCCAGGTCCCGGGTTTAGCCATCGGTATTATAAAGGATGGGAAACTTATATACAGCAAAGGTTTTGGCGTACGTTCCATGCAAACACAGCAACCGGTTACCTCAAAAACGCTTTTTGGAATTGCCTCTAATACCAAAGCATTTACTGCGGCAGCACTTGGCTTGCTAATTGATGAAGGAAAACTTAAGTGGGATGATAAAGTAATTCAATATATCCCAGAGTTTAAGATGTATGATGACTATGCTACACAGGAAATGACCATTCGCGATTTACTGTGCCACCGTAGCGGACTGGCAACCGGAGCCGGCGATCTGATGCATGATCCTGACTCTACTAACTTTACAGTAAAAGAAATTATTTACAACCTTCGTTACATTAAACCGGTCTACTCCTTCAGAAGCAAATTTGCTTATGACAATAATCTTTACCTGGTAGCGGGCGAAGTTATTGCAAGAATATCAAAAATGCCATGGGAAGACTTCGTGGAACAGCGGATATTACGGCCGTTGCAAATGGACTTAAGTGCTGCATCTTATAATGGTTGCCGGCTTAATACTAATATTATTGATGCGCATAATAAAGTGAACGATACAATCAGGCTAGTTACTCGTTACACCTCTACTAAGGATGATGCTGCCGGAGGGATTTATTCTAACATAGAAGACATGAGTAAGTGGGCACTCATGCTGATGAATAACGGTAAATATGGAGATGGGCTCAATAAACAATTATTGAGCGAGGGAACGGCTAGGCAATTATGGTCGCCTCAAGCAATTATACCGGTGGGCAATGGCGGTATTTATCATACCCATTTTGCAGCTTATGGGCTGGGTTGGTTTATGGTCGATGTAAAGGGGTATAAACAGATATTTCATACTGGTCAGGATGTAGGTATGGTATCAGAAATATCTATGATACCTGAAATTGGATTGGGGATTATAGTACTCACCAATAATGAAAATAACGCAATTGGCGCAATTACAGATCAAATTACGGATAGTTATTTAGGTATCACAGGTATCGACAGATCAGCAGAAGAATTTACCCGTTTACAAGCCCATGAAAAGAAAACGGAAGAAAGTAAGGCACAGATATGGAAAGCAGTATATCAGAATCAATCAGTTAAAACGGCGGATATAAAAAAATATACAGGTAATTACCATGACAAATGGTTTGGCAATGTCAATATAACCCTACGCAATAACCACCTGTGGTTTGCTGCTCAACGATCCCCACAGTTAAAGGGAGTCCTCTATCCTTATCAAAAAGACAAATTTGCCATCAGGTGGCAGAATCCAGAAATAGATGCTGATACATTTGTTCTTTTTAGTAATGGGAATAAAAAAAGAACAATCACCCTGCAACCTGTTGTAGCTGGTAGTGGTTATAATTTTTCCGATCTGATTTTTGAAAAGCTGTAGTAAAATATATAATCCTATCCAATAATTACCTTTTGTAAAAAAAGTTTCCGACTTTCGGTTTAAACAGTATCCGGATACTTACAAAACCCGGATTTAAAACAAACATATGTCGCCAGGAGTATTACTTTCTTTTATTATCGGTTACTTTTTGGTATTGCTTGTTATATCATGGCTTACATCGCGCAAGGCATCAGATAATGATACTTTTTTTGTAGCCAACCGCAACTCCAAATGGTACCTGGTAGCTTTTGGTATGATTGGTACTGCCTTGAGTGGGGTTACCTTTATTTCGGTACCAGGCAAAGTAGGCGCTCCATCCGGCGATCAATTTTCTTATTTTCAGTTCGTGCTGGGCAACGCTGCGGGGTTTATCATTATTGCTACCGTACTATTGCCATTGTATTACCGGCTTAAGCTCACCTCTATCTATAGCTATATCGAGGGGGCGTTAGGTACTTGGAGTTATAAAACCGCTGCCGGTATATTCCTGATTAGCAGGATCATTGGTTCGTCGTTCAGGCTTTATCTGGTGGTTATCGTATTACAGAAATTCATATTCGACAGTTATCACATTCCGTTCGCGGTCACCGTGCTTATCTGTTTACTGCTCATCTGGTCGTACACATTTAAAGGGGGATTAAAAACCATCATCATTACGGATAGTTTGCAAACTTTTTTCCTGGTACTGTCGGTCTTTCTGTCAATATACTTTATTTGCCAGAGCCTTCACATGAACATTTTTGAGGCTGCCGACGCTATTAAGAACAGCAGCTATTCCAAAATATTCTTCTTTAATGATTTTATGAGCAGCACGTTCCACTTCAGCAAAGCTTTCCTTGGCGGGTTGTTTATCACTGTAGGCATGACCGGACTTGATCAGGATTTGATGCAAAAAAACCTGAGCCTTAAAAACATCAAGGAGGCGCAAAAGAACATGTTCAGCTTTACCGGGGTGTTCGTGATCATCAATATATTCTTTTTAAGTGTGGGCGCGCTGCTTTGGTTGTATGCCAACAAATACGGCATCCATGTTGATAAAACCGACTACCTATACCCTACCATCGCCCTCAATTACTTGGGGTTGATACCAGCCATGGTATTTATGCTGGGCTTAACCGCGGCCACCTTTGCCACTACTGATTCGGCCTTAACGGCGCTTACTACCTCTTTTTGTGTCGATTTTTTGAATTTTAATAAAAAAGGTGACCTGAACAGCAAAAAAATGGTCAGTATCAGGCATACCGTACACATTGCCTTTTCAGGCCTGCTGTTTTTAACCATCATCATATTCAATACTATTAATAATGATGCGGTAGTAAATGCCATATTTAAAGTAGCATCTTATACTTATGGACCATTGTTAGGCCTTTACTCCTTTGGCTTGTTTGTGAGTAACAGACAGGTAAGAGATAAACTGGTGCCCCTTATTTGTTTGATATCGCCAGCAGTATGTTACTTTTTAAGTACAGAGTCGGCTAAACTTTTGGGCGGATATGTTTTTAGCAATGAGCTTATCATTGTTAACGGATTAATTACATTTGTGGGACTGTTGCTAACTTCTACATCAAAAAACAAAATAGCAACGTTATAATTTAACAATATTTTAGAATACGATATGACCGGCGAAGAAAAAATAAGACAAGCTTTTGAAAACAAAAACTGGCAGGAAATTAAGGTTACCGACTCCTGGCAGATATTTAAAATAATGGCCGAATTTGTTGATGGTTTTGAGAAACTGGCAAAAATAGGCCCTTGCGTATCCATATTTGGTTCGGCACGCACACATCATGATAACAAGTACTACCAGCTTGCCGAAAACACCGCACGCCTGCTAACCGAGCATGGTTATGGTGTAATATCGGGCGGCGGCCCGGGTATTATGGAGGCCGCCAATAAAGGGGCCTACGAAGCCGGCGGTAAATCGGTTGGTTTAAATATCGAACTTCCTTTTGAACAGTTCCATAATAAATATATCGACAGGGATAAAATCATGGAGTTTGATTACTTCTTTATCCGTAAGGTGATGTTCATGAAATACTCGCAGGGCTTTATTATTTTGCCGGGCGGCTTTGGCACTATGGACGAATCGTTCGAGGCGATCACCCTGATACAAACCGGTAAAATTGCCCGTTTCCCCATCATATTTGTTGGTGTGGAATACTGGAAGGGTCTATTTGCCTGGGTAGAAGATAAGATGCTGGCCGAGCAGCACAACATTAACCCCGACGACCTGAACCTTTACCGCGTGGTTGATACCGCCGAAGAGGCTGTTGAGCACATTACCCGTTTTTATAACAAATACGTACTGAAGCCGAATTTTTAACGGCTATTATAAAAAAAGAATGCCGCCAATGGGCGGCATTCTTTTTTTATTTAATATTTTATTTACCTGTCACCTGGACTAGCTCAGACCCATTAGCCAACTCAATCATCGAGCTGACCTCATTTACCAAGTCATCTGGCGAACCCATAAAACCCACTTTCTTAAACCTTACAATCCCGTTTTTATCGATGATAAACTTAGTTGGGATACCACTAACCTCAAATTGCGATACTACTTTTGATTGTTTTCCATCGGAGCCTTTTTCATCAAGCAATACATTGAATGTATACTTATTATCGGTTATAAATTTTTTAACCCCATCAACATAGTTGTCACCATTTTCCCAGGTATCAATAAAAAGAAATTTCACGTTTGGATCATCCTTATACTTATTTACGGCCATTTGCATACCCGGGAATGATGCCTTACACGGGCCGCACCAGGTAGCCCAAAAATCAACTATAATGGTTTTGCCCTTTAAACTGGCCAATGAAACGGTATTACCGTCCAGATCCTTTAGTGCAAAAGGTAAAGCAGGTTGACTGATCATTTGCTTGATAAGCTCCTCTAAACTCTTTTTCTTCGCAATAGCTGTCAGCGAGGCCAGGTATTGATCATAGCCGGTTTCGTTCTTATTTAAACCAACATAGGCTTTCTTTAATTCATCCTTTAAAACTGCCGAGCCTTTGTTGTCTTTTATAGCATTTTGAATAACCTGTTTTGAGGCCGCGTATTTACCCAATGCATTTAATATAAGTACATAGTGTTCGTTTGTTTCTGTATTATTACTGGTATTGTGATCATATACCCCCTGCTGGTACTTTAACGCTTCTGCATATTTCCCCTCTTTATACAAAATGAAAGCATAGGTATCGGCATACATATCATAAGACGATTGACTATTTTTAACTGCGCTTTTAAGAGAAGTATAAGGTCTGGCAACCGGTTTTTTTATACTCTCCTGTACAAAATCTAATGATTGTCTGGATAGTTTTTCTGCTTCGTCCAGTTTTTCACCCTTCTGGGCCCACTCAAAGGCTACATTATTTATCCCCATTGCCAAACCTGACTTTTCTTTTACCTGGGCGGCATATTTTTCGTAGGCTTCCATATTTCCCTTTTTTAAATAGCCTGATGCCAATTGTGCCCTCATGTAATCAAGACCAGCTTCTTTATCATCAGCCTTCTCAGGATATTTTGCAATGAAGGCCTGGTAAAGGGAGTCTTTTTTATCAATGTCCTTTTCCCTGAGAACAGCAATATGTGCTATATTTTTTACCGATTCACCACCAGGAAAACGTTTACGTAAAATGGCCAGCAATGAATCGGATGCGGCTGGTTGCTTTGTCCACTTCAGCAAGTCGGCCGCCATCATAACATCTTTTTCCTTTTCACTTTTCTCAAGTGATGTAATCTCTTTATTCACAAAATCTATACTTGCAGGATCTTTTTCTCCTGCTAACAGTCTGTAATAATTAGCTTGGTATAATTTTTCTGACTGAGGGTATAGCTCTGATTCTTTTTTAAACATCGCAAAACCTTCGTCCTTATCGGTTTTTATTTTTGCCATATAGCTCCCAACACCACTTGTCAATATAAAACCTTTACTTTCATAGGCTCCCTGAATTGGCTCTTCACCTTTATAAACTAAAAAAACATATCCCTTGTCGTTATTATTATCAATAACATCGTCACTAAATATTTTAACAAAAAATGCCTTCGCTGTTGCCGGTATGGTAAAATTGCCGGTTAATACGCTGCCATCCTTTTTTAGGTCAACATCAACAGCAGGATAATCTTTACCGTCAATATAAAACACCTCTGCGCTAATATCCTTTTTCCCTTCAACCGGTGTTCCGGCAGGGTTATAGGTTATTTTTATTTTCTCGGATGCCGCCGGGTAGTTATCAGATAAAGTAAGTTTACTGCTTTGTGCAAAAGCAGTTTGCAGTGCCAGCAAAGCCGGCAAAACAAGAATAAATTTGTGACTTTTCATGGTTTAACTATATTTTTAGTTAATTTAAAAACAAGATATTATATATCCAAATTATTTAAGAATATTTAACACTTATATTATTACTTTACACCTATGTATCATAGATGTAAAGATTAAACCGGGGATTACATATCAGACTTTATTTACTACTATTAATTGATATAACCAGATGTCATTATTCCTGGTTAATTGAACATCTGATCCACAGAAGCTTATAGTATATTTAAGGATGCGTAAGTAATCATGTTGAGCTAATAAGAGGCCTAAGTATAAAACATTTTATGGCTTTTCTGGTTTAAATTTTGACTTAACGTTATTACAACAAACATATAAATATTTGAAATTTAAACATTTACAACCCCTGCAAGTGCAACATAAACCAAATCGTAGAAATTTTTTATTAAAGATTTTATTATTGCCCCTATTTATAGGTATACATGGCTATGCCTTTAGTCAGATAAAAACTTCGGCTGATTCTTCACGCGTTGAAGCTAAAAAAATTCAAAAGCCTGCAGATAACCTGTCAAAACAATATGACGTAGCCGATTTGCTTAGTAACATTTTTCATCCAAACAAGAAACCCGATTCAATTCAGAAAAAGCCATCTGGTATTACCATCATACCTAATATTGCTTCTAATCCTACTATTGGATCACAGATAGGTATTAAGGCAGTTGCAGGCAGAAAATTAGGAAATGACCCTAATACACTCTTGTCAATTGCGGCAACATCAGCATCCATTACTACTAAGGGTATTATTTATTTTTATGTTAATCATAACATCTACACCCCTGGTAATAAGTGGAACTTTCAGGGCAGCCTGATTGCTGCCAAAACGGTTACACCCGATTATGGGTTAGGTATAGGCAAGGCTTCTGGTGGAAGTGAAGCCGACCAGGTATTGGCCAATGCAGGGCGCATAGGCCGGGCTTATCATTCGCAATATTATAACCTGAGAGAAAAGGTATACAAGGAGGTTGAAAAAAATCTTTTTGTTGGAGCCGGGGTATCCTTTGATATCAGACGAAAGATCCAGGATAAAGCAGACACCTCCAATAAATTAACCCCATACAATATTTATAACGAAAAGCATGGGTTTGATAAGGATCATTACCTGGCAAACGCTCTTCTTTTCAACGTACAGTATACCACCCGCGATAATCAAAACCGTGCGTATAAAGGAATTTACCTTGATGCAGGCCTCCGCATTAATCAAACATGGATGGGAAGTACCAAAAGTGCAGTACAATTTACCACCGATTTCAGAAAATACTTTAGTCTTTCTGACGAACATCCGGAACATGTTATTGCATTTTGGAACTGGGGATCTTATCTAATCAGCGGTAATGTACCCTATCTGGAATTACCAGGTACCGGTAAAGACCCAAGTTTTCGTAGCGGAAGAGGATATACCGTAGGTTATTTCAAGGGCACACAGTATAATGATTCAGAAGTTGAATACCGCTTTCCAATAACCAGCAACAAGTTTCTTAGCGGCGTTGCTTTCTT
This sequence comes from Mucilaginibacter sp., assembly GCA_030445275.1. GTDB lineage: Bacteria > Bacteroidota > Bacteroidia > Sphingobacteriales > Sphingobacteriaceae > Mucilaginibacter. The sequence goes on along the minus strand of JAUCSE010000086.1, from coordinate 55,738 downwards.
TAATTTACAAACTGCCAATGATGAATCAGGTACAAAATTATTCCAGGTATGGCAACCCGGAGGTGGAGCTGGTTTACGTGTTTTGTTTAATAAAGCCACGCGCACTAATTTGTGCCTGGATTATGCTTATGGTAAATATGGGGCCAAAGGATTCTTTTTGGGTTTAAATGAAGCTTTTTAAAAAAGTGACTAGACATTCATACTTCCAATTCCATTAAATTAATTAATTGGAGTTCAAAAGAAAAACATCACTCCATTCCACGTTACAAATAATACAAATAGTTATTTAGCACTAATATTATTATTTTGCACCAATGGACCAACCAGCTAAAACTAAGCCACAGGCTGCATTAGGATTTATTTTTGCCACTTTATTGGTTGACGTAATGGGATTGGCTATTATTATACCGGTTATCCCTAAATTAATTGAACATCTGATCCATGGCGACGTAAGCGAAGCCTCCAGTTATTCGGGTTGGCTTACCGCAGTATATGCCAGCATGCAGTTCCTGTTTTCACCACTTATCGGCAACCTGAGTGATAAATTTGGCCGTAGGCCTGTTTTGCTATGCTCTTTATTGGGTTTTAGCATTGATTATACATTCCTTGCCTTTGCACCATCCATAGCCTGGTTGTTTGTTGGGCGGATTATAGCAGGTATAACCGGGGCCAGCTTTACTACAGCATCAGCCTATATTGCTGATATCAGTACACCTGAAAAACGTGCTGCCAACTTTGGTTTAGTAGGTGTAGCCTTTGGCCTGGGCTTTATTATAGGGCCGGTAATTGGTGGCATTTTGGGCAAATATAATGTGCAGTACCCTTTTCTGGCTGCTGCCGGTTTGGCCCTGCTCAATGCCATATATGGTTATTTTATTTTACCTGAATCGTTACCCAAAGAAAAACGCCGGGATTTTGACTGGAAACGCGCGAACCCTGTTGGTTCGCTCATACAACTCAGCAAATACAAAGAAGTTATTGGCCTCGCGGTATCCCTGTTTCTGGTATATTTCGCGGTACAATCTGTACAAAGCGTATGGACGTTTTACACCATTAAAAAGTTTGCCTGGAGCGAAGACATGATAGGTTATTCACTTGGCCTGGTAGGCTTATTAGTAGCCATAGTACAGGGCGGCCTCATCAGGTTTATACTCCCTAAACTGGGCGAACAGCGCAGCATTTGGGTTGGCCTGCTGATATATAGTCTGGGCTTGTTTTTGTTTGCTTTTGCAGATAAAGGCTGGCAGATGTTTGCCTATTTGGTTCCTTATTGCCTGGGCGGTATTGCTGGCCCGGCCCTGCAGGGCTATATGAGCACCGCCGTGCCCGATAATGAGCAGGGCGAACTGCAAGGCGGCCTTACCAGCTTAATGAGTCTGAGCACTGTTTTTGGGCCTTTATTGATGACCTGGTCATTTTATCATTTTACCAAAGCCAACGCCTCGTTTCAATTTCCGGGTGCTCCGTTTGTTATAGGCGGTATACTGATGTTGTTAAGCGCTGTATTAGCGGTAAGGAGTTTTAAAAGAAATTAACATCAGCCTGCATAAATAATCATAATACATCCTCGATTTATAAATTCGACAATGAAAAATATAGCCTTAATTTTAATAGATATACAAAAAGGATTTGATGATCTGGCCTATTGGGGTGGTGAAAGAAACAATCCGGATGCCGAAACAAATAGCCGGAAATTATTAGACTATTGGCGCAAACAACACTTGCCCATTTTCCACATTCAGCATTGTTCCAGCAATCCTAATTCAAAACTTGCTGCCGGAAATCCTGGCAATGAGATCAAAGACATTGTTGCACCCGCGGCAAACGAACCCGTCATTAAAAAATCTGTCAACAGCGCGTTTATTGGGACTGATTTGAAAGAACGGCTTGACGCGGCAAAAATCGATACCGTAGTTATCATTGGTTTAACCACAGATCATTGTGTATCCACCAGTACCAGGATGGCAGGCAATTACGGCTATAAAACCTATCTAATAGCCGATGCTACCGCAACATTTTCAAAAAAAGGCATCAATAATGAGTTATACAATGCAGAAACCATGCACCTGACCGCGTTAGCGCATTTAAATGGCGAGTTTGCTACCATACTAAATACGGAGGCTATGCTCGATCTTGTAAAAAGTGAAACAGCTTAACCTATTTGACAGCTATTGTAGTTTTGCGGATCAGATGTCCATTGTCATTTTTAATCTCTAAATTGTAGTTTCCATTAAATAAATACAACCCGTTACTTTGTTTACCGATAACCAATTGATCTGCGGGGATACGGTTTCCGGGGCTTTCATTACTATAAAAAGCTTGCACAAACTGTCCGGGTTTCAGATGCAGGGCATTCAGGCTATAAAATATTCTTGATCCGTTAATACTATAAAATGAAGGTCGTCCCCCTCCCTTTGTTAAATATCGGGGGAATATCACCGTGGCATCTACAAAATTTCCATGCCATGGTTTGTTGTTCTGCAGGGCAATAACAGGTTCTTTTATTTTTTTCAATCTGTTTACTGCAGTAAATTCTTTACTTTCCAACTGCGGATAATAATGTTCTATTTGTCGGGTAAGATCAATAGTAAAGGGATCTATTTTCGTAAACTCTTTAAAGTACTGCGCCATAGTTTTCCAGCCATCGTCGCTGCCTTCATGTATGTGCCCATAGCCAGCATAAACCAATAATTTACCTTGTGTATTCTTTTTTAAAAACCGGGTTAAATTAATAGCCATCAATGAATCGCGGAAACGGTTACAGTAGTTTGGGTCGCTGCCCTTATTATCACACTCTTCCAAAGCCTCATATGGCACTAATTTAAAGCCAAGTTTCATAGCTTCACGCAACATTTCACCATACAAGGGCTCAACAGTATAATACCCTGTATGGTAATCCGGGTATTTTTTTTGATTGATGAGTGAATCATCCAACGTCTCTAAAGCCAGATAGTGATAGCCTGCTGCATAAAAATCTTTCAGCATTAATAAAACAAAGGCTCGGTGGTATGGGATATGATGAGCTTCATTGATCATCACTACCTGCTGCTTTTTTGCTTCGGCAATAATGTATTGGGCCGCATTAACAAAGGTGTGGCTTTTAACAAAAGCGGTGTCATAATCTATCTTTTCCTTTTTTATCTCATCTCTAAACCTGCTATCATTGTAATACAGTAGCTTCTGGTAATCGCCTAAAAAAGAATAATAGGTCATCATAGCCTGATAATAAAAGTCTGAATCTGCTTTCTCTACCCTCATCCCACGCAACGCTTTTATGGGTGCTAAGTAGTTCTCCGGTTGTTTATCAACAGCATTCTGTGCTGTACTAAAGGCATTTTGGCCAGAAGTTTGCGCCATTGAAAAACTATAAAAACAAAGGATCAGTATAACTAACAGATTATTTTTTAACATAGATTATAGAATAACTAATTACTTAGTTTAAAGATATCCAATTATTCTGATCTGCAAATACTCTAGCCGTTATTTATACTAGCTTATTTTAATATCTATAAAATATAGCTTATTTTGCCTACGACCATTATTAAATCTATCTGATGTCGTATAAAACTTTTGCCTCATTTAAACCTTTATTGCTTTAATGACAGCCAAACCTAAAAGAAAGCACTCGGCCGCGCTGGGGTTCATATTTGTTACTTTGTTTATTGATGTACTTGGTTTGGGGGTTATTATTCCGGTAATGCCTAAATTACTGGAAACCCTGGGCAATATTGATGTAAGTACTGCTACACAATACAGTGGCTACCTCACATTTACCTATGCCTCCATGCAATTCCTTTTTTCGTCGGTACTTGGTAATCTCAGCGACAGGTATGGTCGCAGACCGGTATTATTAAGTTCGTTGCTTGGCTTTGGAATCGATTATATTTTTATGGCCTTTGCCCCTACCATAGGCTGGCTTTTTGTGGGGCGCGCCATTGCCGGTATTACTGGGGCCAGCAACTCCACCGCTACCGCTTATATCGCCGACGTTAGTACCGGAAAAAACAGGGCGGCAAACTTTGGATTAATTGGCGCAGCATCGGGCCTGGGTTTTATCATCGGTATAGGGCTGGGCGCTTATCTTGGAGAACTTAATGTAAAGTTCCCATTTATGGCAGCGGCGGCCTTTGCCTTAGTCAATGCAGCATATGGCTATTTTGTACTGCCCGAATCATTAGCCATTAAAAATCGCAGGCGGTTTGAGTGGAAAAAATCAAACCCCATCAGCTCTTTACGCAATCTGGGCAAGTACCCGGCGCTTATTGGACTGGTGGCTTCATTCTCCCTGGTTTATGTGGCTCAAAAATCGGTAGAGTATGTTTTGTCATTTTTCCTGATTGAAAAATTTAACTGGACACTAACCAGTATCGGAACACTGGGTATTTTTATTGGCGTGGTGTTGGTTGCCATACAAGGCGGCCTCATCCGATACACCATCCCCAAATATGGCCTTGAAAAAAACATAGTAGCCGGCCTGCTTTTTTATACCATTGGTTTAACATTAATAGCCTTTGTAAACCATGGCTGGTTGATGTATCTGTATATGGTACCCTACTGCCTGGGAGGTATTTCAGGCCCTGCGTTGCAGGGATTAATTACCGGAACCGTATCACCTAAAGAACAAGGTGAATTGCAGGGCTCGTTAACCAGCTTAACCAGCGTTACCGTAATTATAGGGCCGTTATTAATGAGTTCAGTTTTCCATCTATTCACACACAGAGGTACAAATGCCTACTTTCCAGGTGCACCTTATATACTTGGAGCTATTTTAATGCTTATCAGTGTATTTTTGGCCATCAGGAGCTTTAAAAAAGGAGCACTGGCAGGTAATAAAGAGTCAGAAGTAAAATCTGCAGAAGTTTAATGATCCAAGCCGCTCACACCGCCTGATATTACGAATTTCATCATATCAGCAGCGCTTTTATCAATAGGCTTTACTTTATCGGAAGGAATAATGATCACCTGCCCTGCAAATGAATAGGAATAAGGAAGATACACGGCAACCTCACCGGGTAAGTTCAAGGAAGCCAGATCCTTTTGAACAATGAAGCCTATTTTTTTCAATCCAAACTCGTTCACTTCTACCAAAACAGGTTCGTTAAATTTCTTCTCCTCACCTACAAAAGCTTCTGTCAGATCTTTGATGGATGAGTACAGAAATTTTATTAATGGCAACCGGTTTAGCCAGCGATTAAACCAGCGTTTAATAGGATCAGTAACTACATTGGTAACCAGTATACCTGCTATCAGGATAACCACCACAACATTTAAAATACCCAGGCCCGGAATATAAATGTGCTTCCCCTCTTTATCAACCCCTAAAACATCGCTTAAATTTAATGCCTTATCAATGGTTGATACCGCCCAGTAAATTAAGAACAATGCCAGGCCAATAGGCACTACTACTAACAATCCCTTTATAAAATACCTTAATATAGCCCCCGCGATCCTGTTCATAGATGCAAATTTAGTATCAAGTAGCTAGTATCAAGCAACCTGCTTTTTTTAAAATCAGTATCAAAATCTTGATACTAATTACTTGATACTATTCATAAAAATACACTCTTTTTACCCGTTGCGAAACATTAGTTAATATTTCATACGGAATGGTGCCAATTTGCTTCGCCAGTTCCTCAATACGTTGATGTTCGCCAAAAATAACAACTTCATCGCCTTCACTTACATCAAGGCCACTTACATCAAGCATACACATATCCATAGTGATATTGCCCACTGTAGGTACTAAGGTGCCTTTTACAAGCATTTTGCCTACTCCATTACCAAAAGCGCGCAGGTAGCCATCGGCATAACCTATACGTACCGTGGCTATTTTGCCATCTTTCAATAAGCTACCGCTGCGGCCGTAACTAATGGTATCGCCTGCTGCTACTTTTTTGACTTGAGCAACACTTGTTTTTAGGCTGGCTATAGGCTTTAAAGCATTTTCTGAAGCAGGAACAGATGAATCAACTCCATACAAACCAATGCCCAGCCGCACCATATCATAATGTGCGGTTGGGAAACGGATTATACCCGAGGTGTTACATATATGTTTGATCACCTTGTAGCCCAATGTTTTTTCAATCTCCTTAGAAGCCTTTTCAAAACGTTTGATCTGCTTTTTGGTAAACTCATCATGTTGGGCCGCCTCGCTCGCCACCAAATGAGAAAATACCGACTGGACGCGGATGTACCGGTTTTGTTCCAGCATATCGCAAAGGGTTTCAACTTCAAAATTTTCAAAACCCAGCCGGTGCATACCGGTATCGATTTTAAGATGAACGGGATAGTTTACAATACCACGATCCTGTGTGTAGCTTACAAAATCATCAAGCAGACCAAAGCTATAAATAACCGGTTCCAGCTTGTTTTCGGTCAGTTTATCAAATGCAGAAGCCTCTGGATTAAGTACCATGATAGGCAGGGTTATACCCGCTTGCCGCAGGGAAACGCCCTCATCAATATAAGCCACAGCCAAATAATCAACTTTATTGTATTGCAGCATATTGGCCACCTCGAAAGTGCCGCTGCCATAGGAAAAAGCCTTAACCATGGCCATAACTTTTACGCCTGGTTTTAATTTTGAACGATAAAAATTAAGATTACTCAGCAGCGTATTCAGATTAATTTCCAAAATAGTTTCATGCGCCTTTTGTGTAAGTGCGCCACTAATACGTTCAAATTCAAAACTACGCGATCCTTTGATCAGGATAGTTTCCTCCTTAAAATTCAGCATTTTTATTTGCTGCAATAAGGCCGGTGTATCTTTAAAAAAATACTGCTCGGGTATATTAAAGCATGCCTGGTTATTGATAAGCGCATCCCCTACTCCAACAAATTTATCAATGCTTTTGTTACCGATCAGCGTGGCAACCTGACAGTATAAAACATCCTGCGACAGGCCCGACTGTAATATATCTGACAGTATCAACGTCCGTTTTTGATGCTGGTTTTGTTGCCCAAGGAAATTCAACGCTATCTCCAGCGATTGCAGATCGGAATTATAGGAATCATCAATAACGGAGCAATTGTTTATGCCATTCTTTAATTCCAGACGCATACTTACCGGACTAAGGCGTTCAATCCGCTTATCGGCCTCGGCAGCGCTGTAACCTAAGGCCAGCATAGTGGCCCAGCAGGTAATGGCATTTTCAACAGAAGCAAGATCAGAAAAGGGAATAAGGCACTCAATTTCCTTTTTCTGAAAATAAGCCCGCAGGTAATATTTTTTAGAGATAACAGTTTCACTGAAAACGTACAGATCGGCTTGTTTAAATTTACGGCTCCAGGTAAAAGTTTCTTTACCCTTGATATCTTTTTTATAATCAATCAGCTGGTCGTAATTATAAATAAGTTGTTTGCTATCTTTAAATAACTCGAGTTTTTCCTGAATCTTTTGGCGGCGATCTGTAAAACCCTCATCATGTGCAGTGCCTATATGCGTGAGTATCCCGATCTGCGGCTTAATGATGGCCTGTAGCTTACCCATTTCATTAATGGTTGATATACCTGCCTCAAAAATAGCCAGGTCATTCTTACCGTTTATTTGCCATACCGAAAGCGGTACCCCAATTTGCGAATTATAGCTTTTGGGATTACGCACTATATTTTTATCGGCAGCCAGCAATTGGTACAACCATTCTTTTACTATGGTTTTGCCGTTACTACCGGTTATACCAATTACCTGAAGCTTAAATTGACTGCGATGATAAGCAGCCAATGCCTGTAAAGCTGCTAAAGGATCGTCAACCAACAGGAAATTAGCTTCGGGCAGATTAAATTCAGGGCCTTGCTTTACTACAAAATTTCTTACTCCCGCTGCATAGGCTTCGGCAATAAACTCATGACCATTACGCCTGGCGCTTAAGGCAAAAAACAGGCCTTCGGCAGCGCCGCTAATACGGCGGCTATCGGTTAACAGCGTACTGATTGTGCTTTCCTTTACAATATTACCATCTGCATTGATGATCTGCTTAACTTCGGCTATGGAGTATTGGTTGCTATGCATGGCACGAATTTGCTCATATTATCTAACAATAGAAGAATTTTTAACGAATTTTGACATTGATGGACAAGCCCAAAACAATTAAAATAACCGACCCAAAGGTTGCGTTGGCAAAGGCCGAGCATTTTTGTGCTTACCAGGAACGTTCGCAGCAGGAAGTACGCGATAAGTTATACGAATGGGGGCTTTGGCCCGATGCAGTTGAGCAAGTTATTAGTCAGTTAATAGAAGGTAATTTTTTAAATGAAGATCGCTTTGCCAGGGCCTATACTAAGGGAAAGTTTAGCCAGAAAGCCTGGGGTAAAATTAAAATAAAACAAGGGCTTAAATTTAAACGGGTGCCCAATGTGTTGATTAAAAAAGCGCTGTTAACTATTGACATTGACGATTACCTGGCTGCCCTGACACGGGTGTTGGAGAAAAAAGCCGCTTCGCTAAGCGAAAAAAACAAGTTCACCCGCAAATACAAGCTACAGCAGTACGCTATGGGTCGCGGATACGAGGCCGACCTGATAGCTGACATTTTGAAAAACAGTGAGTTATAAAAAAGTTTAAACTTTTTACAATTTCTGTTTGCGTAATATGGTTTTCTGTCTATATTTGCACTCCCAACGCGAAAGTAGCTCAGTTGGTAGAGCACGACCTTGCCAAGGTCGGGGTCGCGAGTTCGAATCTCGTCTTTCGCTCAAAGCCCTTCCATCAAACAGAAGGGCTTTATTTTAAGGTTAATCACCTGCTCAGATGGTGGAACTGGTAGACACGCAGGACTTAAAATCCTGTTCCCGTAAACGGAGTGCGGGTTCGATTCCCGCTCTGAGTACAAAAGCACAGGCAAAGTGCTTCAAAAAGCCCTTAAATCAATGATTTAGGGGCTTTTCTCTTTTAAAGCCCTCTCAAAAATCGCATATAAACACATAACTCTATTGAACGATTCATTGAGTAACTCTAAGTCAAAAAAAAGACTCAATGAAAACGCTATAATAGACTGATATACAAGCATGTACACCTCGTAAACATCTTGTATATCAGCGGCCGGAATCCGACATTTGTTTTACCTTTTTATTAAGCAATTATGTTAGAAAAAAGCTTCGGGTTATTGTTCTTTATGAGAAAGCCCAAAAATTACAAGACAGGGCCGTTACCTATCTATCTGAAAATCACTATTGATGAGGCCGCAACAGAGCTGTCATCAAAAAGAAAGTGTGAGCCATCGCAGTGGAGTGGAAAATCCGGAAGAGCTACCGGAAATAAAGAATCCGTTAAAGAACTGAACCATTATCTTGATTCGCTGGAACAAATGGTGTTCCAGGCAAAAAGAAAATTGATTGAAACGGAAAAAGAAATGACGGTCGAAGGGATTAAAAGTATCATGACCGGAACCGATGAGAAAAAAGTGATGATCCTGGAGGTCTTTAAGTATCACAACATACAGATGAAAGCGCTCGAAGGAACCGAATTTGCAGCCAACACAATAGACCGTTATGAAACCACCATTAACCACGCGACTACTTTTATCCAGTGGAAATATGGATTAGATGATATCGATATCAAAAAACTGAACCATGAGTTCATCACAGAATTCTGCTTTTGGTTCAAGAGCGAACAAAAATGCAATCACAATTCGACAATGAAATACCTGTCAAACTTCAAAAAGATTGTTCTGATCTGTGTAAAGAATAGGTGGTATCACCTGCATAATTATTGCAGCGGTGTGGTTCATCGGCAGGTATATATTTGATATCACCAGGTGTTCTTTTATAATTTTACCCAGCAGGTCTTCTTCATGCGTGCCACTCAGTAAAAAACTTACACCGGAGTTTTCATGTGCGTGCCATTCTTCAAAAGCAGCGTTTCCTGTGTAGCTTGTCAGGGCAACGTTGCAGGCAGCTACAAACCTGCTTTGTGCTGTTTAGCCTAAAAAAGTATGTCCGGTTGAATCATTCTCTGTGGATAAAATACGTGTTTTTTTATTTAACCAATATACCGTTTAAAGGACTAAACTTATGGAATAGTGTTACAGTGAATAGATATTTAATATTTACATGGCAATTCAACGGCGGTGCTGGCTAAACTTCATCGACCAGCTCGTTAGTCGCAGACAATTTCATTATTACTAGGCAGTGACCAGCCTTATAGCCGGGATGCATATATTTGCTGGCATCATATTGAAGAGCTAATGAAGAATATTGGATTTTTATCATTCGGGCATTGGTCTGACCATCCCGCTTATCAAAGCCGTACAGCGGGCGACACCTTACTGCAGTCCATTGATCTGGCTGTTGCCGCGGAAGCATTAGGTTTGGACGGTGCCTATTTCCGGGTTCATCATTTTGCGCGCCAATTGGCATCGCCATTTCCACTGCTTTCGGCTATCGGGGCAAAAACTAACAGGATAGAGATCGGAACGGGCGTCATTGATATGCGTTATGAAAATCCCATGTATATGGTGGAAGATGCCGGTGCTGCGGACCTCATTTCCGGAGGCCGTTTACAATTAGGCATCAGCCGGGGATCGCCCGAGCAAGTGATCGAGGGCTGGCGCTATTTCGGTTATGAACCTGCTGAAGGAGAAACCGATGCGGATATGGGCCGAAAAAAGGCTTTGGAGTTTTTAGAAAAATTAAAAGGTGCCGGATTTGCCCTGCCTAATCCTTATCCAATGTTTCCGAATCCTCCAGGCTTGTTACGCTTGGAGCCGCATTCAGACGGGCTGCGGGAACGTATTTGGTGGGGAGCCGCCTCTAATGCAACCGCGGTTTGGGCGGCCGAAAACGGCATGAATTTGCAAAGTTCCACCTTGAAATTTGACGAAAGTGGTAAACCTTTCCATATCCAGCAGGCAGAACAGATCAGGTTATATAAAGAAGCCTGGAAGAAAGCGGGCCACCAGCGCGAATCAAGGGTTTCGGTAAGCCGATCCATTTTTGCACTCGTTACAGAGCAGGACAGGCATTACTTCGGACAGCAGGCAAAAGGGGCCGATAGCTTTGGCTATATTGAAGCTGATAAACGAGCGGTCTTCGGCAAGAGCTATGCAGCCGAACCCGAACAGCTCATCAAAGAGCTGGCCCAGGACGAAGCGATACAGGAAGCGGATACGTTGCTGCTAACCATACCGAACACTTTGGGCGTTGAGTATAACATACATGTGCTATCAGCAATTTTAGAGCATGTTGCACCCGCACTTGGTTGGCGGTGATTAGATCTGTTAAACTACTCAGAAAACGTAACCACTGTTGAGCCGGGTCTATCTACGGTTTGTACCGTTAGTATTCAAATCGGATCAGAAATCCTGGCATTTACAAAATATTGGCAGCAATCCATCAATTATTAAACGCCAAAATGGCCCCCTTCGCAGGCTATCATATGCCTATCCAATATTCGGGGATCAATGAGGAACACGAAAATGTCAGGAACCAAGTAGGGATCTTTGATGTTTCCCATATGGGTGAGTTTTTTGTAAAAGGTCCGGATGCACTTGGCCTGATACAGCGGGTAACCACTAACGATGCTTCGACCTTATATATTGGGCAGGTACAGTATTCCTGCATGACCAACGAGCGGGGCGGTATCATTGACGATCTGTTGGTATATCGGCTGGACCTGGAGATCTATATGCTGGTGGTGAACGCTTCTAATATAGAAAAAGACTGGAACTGGCTGGTGGATAACAATTATAAGAATGCAGAATTGATAGATCGCTCAGATGAGCTTTCGCTGATCTCTGTTCAGGGCCCATATGCCGTTGATACGCTTCAGCGATTAACCTCCTATCAACTGAGCCTGATCCCTTATTACCATTTCAGGGAACTGATGTTAAATGGCATCCCTGGTATGATCGTGTCCAACACGGGCTATACCGGAGCCGGAGGATTTGAACTATATGTACCCAATCATTCGGCAGTCGCCCTATGGGAGGCGATCATGACCGCAGGTTCCTACTTCCATATCAGGCCTGTAGGTCTTGGAGCGAGGGATACCCTCCGGCTGGAAATGGGTTACTGCTTATACGGCAATGATATTGACGATCATGCTACACCCCTGGAAGCTGGTTTGGGTTGGATTACCAAGTTCAATAAAGAATTTAATGGGAAGGAGGTTTTGCAGGAACAAAAAAGCGCCGGAGCGAAACTGAAATTAGTCGGGATCCGGATGACCGAAAGAGGCATCCCACGCCATGGATACCGTATTTTGAATACGCATGGTGAACCTATCGGAGCGATTACTTCAGGCACACAGTCGCCAACTTTGAAAACAGGAATCGCCTTAGGCTATGTTTCTATTAATGCGGCAGCACCCGGAACACATGTGTTGGTAGATATCCGGGGGCAGCTGCTGGGTGCTTGTATCAGTAAGATGCCCTTTGTACAAAGTCAAATAAAATAATCGTCCATTCAACCCGGTAATTTGCTAACGGGAATATCGGCGTGAATGATCAGGAAGGAGCTCAACGATCGTCAGAAAAACTGTTTATACTGAAAAATCTTAGTTTTACGTGTTTGTTTTCAAAAAGGAACGAAAAACAAACATCATTTATTTACTTAATAAAAACATATGGAAAAATTTAAATCGGTAAAAGACCTGGTGGCTTCTGTAGAAAGCGACGTGGTCAGTTTTTACGAAAAAGGCAACAAAGCGGCGGGGACAAGGCTTAGAAATGCCATGCAACAATTAAAAGTTATTGCAACGGATATTCGTAAAGAAGTAACAGAAAAGAAAAATAATCAATAATAGTTTAAAAATTGTTTTGGGAAAATAGGCCCGATCAGTGATGATCGGCCTATTTTATGCTGGTGATCCAGGTGCTTAACAGGTAGCACAACCTGATAAATATCAGTATTAGGGCTGATATTTTATTCCTATGGCGGCTGAAGTTTGAAGTACTTTTGACCAGCGGGAAACTGAAACCATGGCAGGAAATAAGGAGAACCGGATATCAAAGCAACTGATGAGTATATTAAAAAAGGGCAATAGCATCAAGGATCATTTCTTTATAGGTTATGATCTGCATAAAGCCGGGTTTATTTTTGATCCTCCCCATATAGCCTGTAATTTTAATTTGGATCTGTTATGTGGGATTGCTGCTGACTTTGTAAAAGTATCCACTTCCAAGACCGGGGTAAGTATAGCTAAAGATGGAATCATCGCTGAATTACTTAAACTTCTACCGTCGGTCAGGGGAGATGATTTTATTGTGGTCTTATCACTCAATAAAAAAGGGCTTATAGCCGGGAGAATAACCCATAGAGAAAGTCCTCTATTTAATGAATTATTTGACGAGTCCTTTTAACAAACAATCGTGTCAATCACCAGGCCATATCGCCAATAGGCATTCATAATAAATATTCGCGTTGAGGCTCTTGTGTCCGTTTCTCGTTTATTTATAAGCGATTTAACCTAATTTCTATTTACCTATGATCGGATTCCCTTTACGGCTCAATTATAAGCAGCAAGACTATATCTATTATATTATCTCTGCTCCGAGTAAAAAGAGCCTTACCATTGAAATTCTTTTAGATGGTAAAAGCTATACCCTTATCCTGAATGAAGACAAATTGTGGATGGAGAAAGCTCCTGAAGAGAATTGTTCTCTTGAACCCGGATTGATCCTGGCCATCAGCAGGGCGGTGACCCTGCACTATCCTGTTTAACGTCAGGAGTTATAGTGGCCGATGCCTTGCATGGTGTTTTTTTCTTTAGCAGACACCACTCCTGTCTTTTTAAATACAATAGCGATTTTTTCAACCGCTTCTTCTATCTGGGTAAAACTATGGGTAGCCATCAATGAAAATCGCAGTAAGGACGCTTCAGGGGGAACGGCCGGAGACACGACAGGATTTACAAATACCCCCATATCCAGCAGGTATTTCGTAGCCAGGAACGTTTTGTCATGATCACGGATATAAATAGGTAAAATAGGGCTTTCTGTAATACCGAGGTCAAAGCCTTCCGCTAACATCAGTTGGACAGCGTAGCGGGTATTCTTCCATAATTTCTCTATCCGTTCCGGTTCGCTCTCAATGACATCCAGGGCTGCTAAAACACTGGCTACAGCTGACGGGGGCATACTGGCGCTAAACATCAATGATCTTGCCTTATGCTTCAAGTAATCTATGGTTTCCGCATCACCGGCTGCAAAACCACCCAAAGACGCCAGGGACTTGCTGAAAGTTCCCGTGATCAGGTCTACCTGATCCGTCAGATTAAAATGAGATGCTGTACCGGAACCATGATGACCGATCACGCCCAGGCTGTGCGCATCATCGATCATGATATTAGCACCATACTGATCTGCAATCGCCACCATTTCAGGTAATTTCACGATATCTCCCTCCATGCTGAAAATGCCGTCCACCACAATGAGCTTAACTGCTTCTTCCGGCAGCATGCTGAGCCTGCGCTTTAAATCGCGCATATCATTATGCGCGTACTTGATCACCCGGGAGAATGACAAGCGGCAGCCATCTATGATAGAAGCATGATCTTGTTCATCCAGTATCAGGTAGTCATTTCGCCCGGTGATACAGGATAAGACACCCAGATTAACCTGGAAGCCGGTGCTGAATAAGATGGCGGCCTGCTTACCAACATAGCTGGCCAAACGGCTTTCCAATTCCACATGGATATCAAGTGTCCCATTGAGGAACCGTGAACCTGCGCAACCGGTGCCGTATTTATCAATAGCTTTTTTGGCTGCTTCCTTTATCTTCGGATGGTCCGTCAATCCCAGATAAGAATTAGAGCCAAACATCAATACCCGCTTACCGCCAATAATAACTTCGGTATCCTGACCAGATTCAATTGCCCTGAAATAGGGATAAAGTCCTTTAGCTTTAATTGCTGATGCATCTGTAAACTGCGCGATTTTATGATGAAGTCGTTTATTCATGAGGTACATATTGGGCTTATTGACTGACAAGCGCATGGTATTCATCCGCTGTCAACAGGAGGTTCTCATTATCTATTAAAGGAACCAGAATTTTGATGATCCACATGTCGTAAGGATCCCGGTTGATCAGCCCCGGATATTTAAGCATATCCGGGTTGATTTCGGTGATCACTCCGCTGAACGGCATAAACAAGTCCAAAACAGCATGAACTGCTTCAATGCTGCCCAAAAACTTATTCCGCTCCAGCGTTTTGTTTAAATAAGGTATGTCAACAGCAACGATGTGCCCCAATTCCCTTTGTCCAAAGTCTGTTATACCCATAAAGGCATACTGCGCTTCTAAACTGACCCATTGGTGGCCTGTTGTATAGCATAAATGTTGAGGATAAATCATGAGTGTGCTATTTAAATGATCGTTTGCGATAAAACTTCGTTCGCCCGTTTTAAAGCTTTTTCAAAACTGTCCCTGATATTGCCTTTCCCTATTTGAAACAACAAACGTGCTTTCTTTAACTCAGCCATTACCTGGTCACTATTCACTTCCGAAAGGATGAGTTTAGTTCCTTTCTTTTTTATCTCCTGGTGAACATCTCTCAATACCCGAATACCAGTCGCATCAATAACAGGTACGTTCCGCATCCGGATGATCAATACCATGGCGGGCTTCTCCAGTACTTTCATAGCATCTTTAAATTTATAGGCCGCACCAAAAAACAGAGGGCCGTTAATCTCAAATACATCAACCCCCACGGGAATAACTTCTGGATTAAGTTCCTGGTCATTTAACTGATCTGCGGAAAAAACAGCTTGCTGTACAGAACTTGTTTGCATCATTTTGCGCATAAACAGGAAGGCAGCCAGGATCATTCCAATTTCAATAGCTACCGTCAGGTCCACCAGTACAGTCAGCCCAAAAGTGGTCAGTAAAACGGCGGCATCACTTTTAGAGCCTTTAAATACAGCTATAAAATTTTCCAGCTCACTCATGTTCCAGGCGACCACGACGAGTATCCCTGCGAGTGTTGCCATCGGGATCAGCGCCGCCCATTTGCCTACAAAAAGCATGATCAGGAGCAGGGTGATGGCGTGGATGATCCCTGCAACGGGTGTCCGTCCGCCGTTTTTAACATTAGTGGCTGTTCTGGCAATCGCACCGGTTGCCGGGATGCCTCCAAAAATGGAAGAGCAGATATTCGCAAATCCCTGAGCGATCAGTTCTGTATTAGACCGGTGGTTTCCGCCGATCATACCATCTGCAACAACCGCTGATAATAAAGACTCAATACTGCCCAGTAATGCGATGGTAAAGGCAGGCCTGATCAATTGCTGGACGGTCGCCAGGCTGACGCCGGGAATTACCGGGCGCGGTAAGGAAGAGGGGATAGCCCCGAAACGGCTGCCAATGGTTTCTACCGGGAGATGAAAGAACCAAACAACAAATGTGCTTATAACAATAGCGATCAGTGAGCCCGGTATCTTATGGGTTATTCTGGGCCACAGCAAAACAACCAGTAAGGTAAAAATCCCGATGAACAGGGCATATAGATTTACAGAAGACAGATGCCGCCCATAATCCAGCCACTTGCTGATAAAATCAGCTGGAACACTTCCCATTTTCAAACCCAAAAAATCTTTGATCTCGGAGGAAAAAATGATGACAGCGATCCCGGTGGTAAAACCAATGATCAGGGGATAAGGAATGTATTTGATGGTATTGCCCAATTTGGCCACGCCCATGATGATCAGTAGTATCCCGGCCATAAAAGTGGCGATAACTAAGCCGCTGACACCGAACTGCTGGACGATTCCATAAACGATGACGATAAAGGCCCCCGTTGGTCCACCGATCTGTACCCGGCTGCCCCCTAAAGTGGAGATGACCAGCCCGGCAATAATAGCGGTAAAAATTCCTTTTTCAGGTGATACGCCCGAGGCTATGGCAAAAGCTATAGCTAAAGGTAGGGCCACGATACCTACAATTACACCGGCAACAATATCTTTATAAAATTGCGCCAGGGTGTAATTTTTAAGGGTATCTATCAACTTTGGCCTGAACAAATTTATAATGATGTTCATTATTTAAACCATTTATATTTATTCCCGTCAACTGGCGTATCTGTATCCAGCTCGGGGTGATAATGTACTTTGGGCGACAACCAGTAAAGCAATGCCACACGGGAGTACCGGAAATTCAGCGGTGAAAGGACGAATAAGCCACCCAGGATCGTAGCAAGATATAACCAGGGGGAATCGTTATTTCCGGTGATCAGGAAGGTAGCTACCCATAAAAATCCTCCCTCTGCGACATTCATAGCATAGCTCACGTACATTGCCGCGTAGAAATAACCCGGCTCGATCTCAAAAACCATCCTGCAATGCGGACAGTTCAGGTTGATGCCGTCTGAGCCCAGGTTATATACACCTCCTTCAAACATATTTCCCCGACGACAGCGTGGGCATTTGGCATGCAGCATGGCCCATGATTTTGATGTTCTTTCCATTTTTTATTTTATCATTCCGGGAGTTCATTCTTTGATCCACATTTTCAGAAATCTGCTATAGGAATTACTGACCAACTGATAACTTGGGGGAACCTGGCTATCGGCCCCATGGAATGTCACCAACCTTGTTTCCGGCGGCTTTTTGTCCAGCATTTCATAAACGAAACGGCTATAGCGATCATAAAGCTCAAATGAAGTTTTTACCGCATAATCGATCCGGCTATCGGGTTCGATATTTTCGTAAAAAGGGTTATAAAAATAAAAGTGATCGTAATCGTCAAAGTCTAGCTCAGTCAGGTTACCGTGAATGAAATTCACATTGGGTAAATCAATCTCTTCCCTGGCTATTTCTGCGAAAGTAAATAGTTCGCTCCGCTGTTCAATACCGTAAAATGCCGTTTCCGCATGGAAAAAACCAGCTATCAGGCAGAACTTTCCGACACCACTCCCGATGTCTAATACTTTGGCGTTTGGAATGGCCAGGAATTCACCCGCTTTTTTAGCGATATCAACGGAGGTCCAGTGCATGGCTGATAATGCCTGGATATGTTCGGGATACAGATCGTCAAAAACATGGTCTTTACGAAAAAGGGACGGACTTAAAGTATCATGAAGCATACTGCTGTCTTTTTTATCGGTTTCAAAACTCCTGAAGGGAGCGGTTAAAAATTTGAATACAGTCATTTGGCCTATTCTTTGATCCACATTTTCATCAAAGTATCATAGGAAACATCTGCCAGCCTGTAGTCCGGAGGGATCTCCTGTTCTAAACTGTGAAAGGTGACCAGGCGCGTCCCTGAAGGCTTTGCGCTCAGCGCCATATAAAGGTATTGGGTATAGTAGTTATAGAGGCCCTCTGATAATTCGATGGTATCATCAATTTTATTGATTTGATCAATATTCTCATAGAATGAATTATAAAAATAGAAGTGATCAAACTCTTTAAAATTAATCTGGGTGACATTCCCATAAATGAAATTCACGTTGGGCAGATCCGTATATCTTTTGATGTTCTCTGCCAAATGATGTAATTCATGTCTTTGCTCCACCCCGTAAAAAAAAGTTTCCCGGAAATGATAACCCGCAGTCAAACAGAATTTACCGGCGCCACTACCAATATCTAGCACCCTGGTGTTGGGTATAGACAGGAATTCAGCAGCTTTTCGGGCAATAGACAATGGAGTGAAATGTTTGAGCGATAGTAATTGAAAATGTTTTGGGCATAGCCAATCAAATTCCGTGTCATCGCTGAATAGGAGTTTATTAACCAGGGTGTTTTCTGGTAATCGGATTATTTCTGGTTTGATTTGATCCCGGGGACCGAGTGGCAGAGGCGAAAACGGATCATCTTTCATCGTATACAAATTTAGAGCTATAGCAGCAGCAATGGCATGGTAAGACATCAGCATACAGGCTGATATTTATCAGTTTTTGCCGATAAATATGAGCGTTATATCTTCCCGGTGAGTTATGCGTTTGGCACATGCAGCGTGCGGCAGCTAATAAAATAGGCTTTAATAAATTCGTATCTTTGTAACATGAGCCTATCTGGAATTTTTCCGATTGACAAATGGGAATTCACAACACAGTCTGTTCTTAACACCCTCTCAGAAGAAGATTACCATTTTTTGATCTCCCGGCAGGGAGCGCAGAAATATCAAAAAGGGGAAATTATTTTTAAGGAAGGTGTTGTGCCTTCCGGTATTTATTTTATCCACCAGGGGAAAATAAAAAAGTATAAAGTTGACAGGAGCGGCAGGGAGCAGATCATCTATGTGGCCAACAAAGGCGAGCTGATCGGGTACCATGCGATCTTAGCGGAGGAACGCTGTCCCGATTCTGCCGCCACATTAGAAGATAGCCTGGTCAGTTTTATTCCCAAAGAAGATTTTTTAACTATTCTGGATAAGTCCCCACTTTTTGCCAGGCGCTTATTGAAAACATTGAGCCATGAGTTTGCCGTGCTGGCCAATGGTATTTCCGTGATTTCGCAAAGAACCGCGACCGAACGGCTTGCTATTGCGCTGATCGTATTAAGGGAAAAGTTTAAGGATGAAGGATCCGGTGAACAAGAGATTATTTTAAATATATCCAGGATGGATCTGGCCAGTCTGGCCGGGATCGCCCAGGAAAATGTGATCCGCTTATTAAAGGAATTTAAAGAAGAAGGTATTTTGGAAACGGATGGCCGGAAAATATGGATCAAGGATATTAAGCGGCTGGTTAAAAAATCAAACTACGGGCAATGACCTTGCTCACGGGGGCAATAAGTGAACGTATTAAAAAAGCTGCCATTCCACTTCAGTATGACAGCTTTTTGTATGGTTATAGCACCCGGTTTTCATGGATAATTAAACGGTGGATCGTTTTTAGGATTGAATAAATGCCAAAAGGTCTTTATTAATGGTCGCCGCTTCTGTAGCCGGCATGCCGTGAGGGAAACCCGGATAGGAAATCAATTTACCATTTTTCAACAACTTGATCGCTTTTGCTCCCGAAATAGGAAATGGTACGATCTGGTCATCTTCACCATGCAGCACCAGCACGGGAATATCGACACTTTTAAGGTCTTCTGTAAAATCAGTTTCCGAGAAAGCTTTGATACCGTCATGATGTGCTTTGACGCTGCCCATCATGCCCTGGCGCCACCAATTATCCCGGATACCCTTCGATATTTTAGCGCCTTCACGGTTATAACCATAAAACGGGATCGTAAAATCTTCAAAGTATTGCGCTCTGTTAAATGCGGTACCCTCACGTATTTCATCAAATATAGCCATGGGAACACCGTCCGGATTATTTTCAGTTTGAACCATCAATGGCGTAACCGCGCTGATCAGCACCACTTTGGCTACACGGCCTTTTCCCAAATTAGCTGCATAATGGATGGCTTCGCCCCCGCCTGTGGAGTGACCAATATGTATGGCATCTTTAAGATCAAGCGCCTCTGTCAACGCTGCTACATCGGCTGCATAGGTATCCATATCATGTCCGCCAGAAACCTGGCTTGATCTTCCATGACCACGGCGATCATGAGCAATTACGCGGTATCCTTTTTTAAGGAAGAACATCATCTGTGCGTCCCAGTCATCGCCGGATAATGGCCAGCCATGATGAAAAACCAATGGTTGTCCTGTTCCCCAGTCTTTGTAATAAATTTCGGTTCCGTCTTTTGTGGTGATCGTGCTCATTGTTTTTTAATTTAAAGGTGATGAATTTTGAAAGTGTGTTTGTTCGTGTTGTTGATACAAATCTGTTGCTTTTTTCTGCGGCTTAACTTGATCTATATTAAGAAATGTTTGCCCCATAAAAAAACTTTCTGAGCGGCTATCCAGCCTGATAGGAAGGCGGATTCTTTTTGCAAGATAACTGTTGGCATGTTAACAGAACTTTATGTTTCACCTATTAAAATTCTTGATCCAGGTCATGTGTATCCGTCGAATACCGGGTTAGATTTGTTGGAGTTAACAGACCATCTCATCAATTTTAAAAACATCACATGAAAGCCGTTATCAATCACCAGACAACTTTTCTACAAAAAATCAAACTCCCCCTATACAGCGTATTTATACTTTTCGCGGTGTGCAGTACACCTGCTGTATTACAGGCGCAAACCAAAGCAGCTTTACCGGCAGTGGGAACACACGTCCTACTGGGCCATATGGACGGGATTGATATCGAGGTTATGGTACAAAGCCCTTCAGCAGAAAAAACATCATTACACGTTGCTTGTGTTTTTGAATATACCGAAAATGATATTTTTACACCACCTGCGCTGCCGCTGGAAGCAAACGGCATGGTTCACCTGGATAAAGGCTTAAATGGAATAATCACTGAGTTGAGAAAAAACGGCCAATTTGCGGGTCATTCCTTTGAGACCTTATTAATTGATGTACCGAATGGACCGATTGCTCCCCAAAAACTTTTATTAATAGGACTTGGCGACAGGCGGAAATTCGATCCTGAAATGATGAAAACCGTGGGTGCCATCGGGATGCGGGAAGCCCTCCGATTGGGTGTTGACAGCTATGCCCATGCCAGTGACCTGAAAGACGGCGGCGTTGATTCACCCACCGCCTTAATTGCCGGAAATGTGCTTAAAGGTGCCATCGATGCCTATCGTACCCAGGTATATCTGAAAAGTAAAGGAATGTCCTCTTTTAAACCGTTGAAAAAAATAACGCTATTGGCAGGCCAGCCATTTTACCAGGTCACCGGGAAAGCGTTGAAAAAGGTAATTGACTTGAATGGTCATTAAGACATTTAAGCGGACATTCTGGAACCATTGACTATCACATTCCGGCATTGCGAACAAATAGTTCCGAAATACTGCGACTGTGCTAACAATCTTACATCCAGAATTCACTTAATGATATGTTTTACACAATTGTAAACTTGAGGCACAGAATCGTATGATCAAGCGTTACGGAATATCGACCTGAACCGATGAAATTATGGTGTGGACGACGGAGTGTAAAGATAAGCTGAATAATATGGAGCTGGAGGGTTTCTTTGGAAAAATTGGTTTATTTAATAAATTGGTAAAAATGTTTATTGTAACCAACAGATCTTTTTTCCACAAGGCCAGCTTCTACCAGCTTTTTTAGCTTGGAATTAAAAGAGCTGATACTTAATTCATACCCCACGGCTCTCATTCCAAACCAAAGAGTTTCCGCATCTTCTTTCTCCGTAAGGTTCTTGATATATGATAAAATCTGATCGGTTATCCGGTTATATTCTTCCTGTTGTTTAGTGATTCGCGATTTGGAGGATCTATATTGCGGTTGATTGATCATCTGATTCTTTGCTTATCTGCGGACAGATGAGTTCTTAAAAGCCATTCTAAGTTAGGGCTCAAATTTGAAGCAAATCTGTAGTATATAAATTGACTATTTAAATAGCCATGAGATCAATGTATTTTAAAGTACCAAATAACCGGTAAGATCTTATCAACGTTCTATTAACACGCTTTTTACTCGGAATCTGTTAAAGCAAAGCTTGTTAAAAGCTGTTAAATGAAGGCAATTTCATGCCAACTACAGAATCTCCTGATATTATTGTTCCTGAAGTGATATATAAGCTTCCAGCATATCAAACTACTTTAACTGGAACATCGCTGAGGGGCATCTCTTAAAAATAGATAAAAATGAAATTATTAACTGTCTTTCTTTTCCTATTTACAACCAACCTCACTATATGGTTTGGCGACTTTAACAAAGCTCAAATTGAAGCGGCAGCAGCACATAAACTAATCCTGGTGAATTTCTCCGGATCCGATTGGTGTGGCCCATGCATAAGGTTTAGGAAGGAAATCCTGGAATCAGAAAAATTCAATGATTTTGCTACAGATCACCTGGTGTTGGTTCGTGCCGATTTTCCCCGGCAAAAGAAAAATCAACCGAGCAAAGAGCAGGTCAAACTGAACGAGGCCTTGGCCGACAAATATAATCCCGATGGTAAGTTTCCATTTACTCTGCTGGTTGATGAGCATGGTAAAGTATTAAAAGAATGGGACGGATACCCTGATGAAACCCCCGACCAGTTTATCGGCCAGATCAAACCTTTTGCAAATGCCAATCATTGAAACGATAGAAAAAGCACAAATCGTGCATAAGCGAATCTTAAAGCTGATGGGAAACAGGTTCGAGATCAGCGTGGTTAGCGATGACGCTGAATGGGCAAATAGCCGTATTGACTTAGCTGTGGTTGAGATCAGCCGTATTGAAAAGCTACTGACGACTTTCAACGATAACAGTCAGACCAACCAGATCAATGCGGCCGCAGGTATCAAGCCGATAAAGGTTGACTTCGAAGTTTACCAGTTAGTCGAACGCTCCCTTAGAATATCGGAACTGACCCAGGGAGCATTCGATATTACCTATGGTTCGATAGATAAAAGCCTCTGGAACTTTGATGTCAATATGAAAGCGTTGCCAGATGCTGAAACCGCACTGCGATCCGTTGGACTGATCAATTACAGGAATGTCATTCTTGATCCTGCTAACATAACTGTGTTTTTAAAGGAAAAAGGTATGCGCATAGGCTTTGGTGGTATCGGCAAAGGTTATGCGGCTGACCGGGCTAAAGTTATTTTGCAACAAAATGGAGTAGCCAGCGGGATAGTGAACGCAGCTGGCGATCTAATCACCTGGGGAACACAACCCAACGGCCGTCCCTGGACGATAGCTATTGCGGACCCCGACAAGCAAATGACACCGTTTTCTACGCTTAATATCAGCAATATGGCCATTGCTACATCTGGCAATTATGAAAAGTATGCTATCGTCAACGGAAAGAAATATTCTCATACTATTGATCCTAAAACCGGCCTGCCGGTAAGCGGCATCAAAAGCGTGAGCATCATTTGCCCCAGCGCCGAATTTGCTGATGCCATGGCCACTCCTGTAACAGTAATGGGTATCCGTGTTGGGCTCGATCTGGTAAATCAATTACAAGGGCTCGCCTGCGTGATCATTGACGATAATAACCGGCTTTACACTTCCCAAAACATTAACGTTAAAAATTAACACATGAAAAAATTACCCCTGATTAAATTATTGCTGGTCGGCAGTATACCGGCTCTTGGATTAAGCTCATGCGCTTCAGTAAAAGCGTATCAAAAGAACAGGTTGAACGACGCCGAAATGGAGTTATCTGCCCGTAAATCACAAAAGTTTGAGCAAAGTTTTCAACTGTACCGTGAAGGTGGCTCGGGGGCTAATGGCGGAAAAAGTGGCGGCGGCTGTGGATGTAACTAAAGGCAGGTTACTGATATGAGAAAAATATACCTATGTGTCGCCGCCCTATATTTAGGGATAGTTGCTTCACATGCGCAAACCAAAACATTACCGGTTAAGGATAGCAGTAATTATGAAGCCCGCAAACTTAAAATTGAAGAGATCAACATCATCTCGGCTTACTATCACCAGGATGGCAACAATTCTGCAGTTACCGGCGGTATCGGTACAGAAAAGCTGACTGACTTTGCCAATACCTTTGATCTACAGTTATCAAAATATGGAGCCAGTGGTAAAAAGCACACTTTTACATTTGAACTGGGTGTGGATCATTATACTTCGGCTTCTTCTGACAAGATTGACCCGAACAGCATATCCTCCGCCTCCAGGCAGGATACCCGTGTCTATCCATCCTTGAACTGGACGGTTTCGAATGACAAAACCGGCAACGCTTTCGGGCTAACGGGTTCTTATTCTCATGAGTTCGATTATCAGTCTTTTGGTGCTGGTGTGAACTTGACCAGGGTATCGAAAGATAAGAATACGCAGTTTGATTTTAAGGGACAGGTTTTCCTGGATACCTGGAAAGTGATATTGCCCGTGGAACTGCGACCGCCAGGCTACGGTTCAGGATCAGACCGTGACGGACGTGGACCGGTTGATCATAGTCCGCGCAATTCATTCAGTACTTCGTTCTCCCTTTCGCAGGTACTTACTACGCGATTACAGGCCCTATTGATCATCGAGCCTTCCTATCAGCACGGTTTGCTGGCCACGAAATACCAGCGCGATTATTTTACCGATGGATCTGAACGGGTAGAAAACCTTCCGGGCAGCCGGTATAAGCTCCCGATAGCGGTGCGGTTTAATTATTTCCTGGATGATCATTTTGTGATCAGGACATTTTACCGATATTACATGGATAACTGGGGCATCCGGGCACATACTGCCGAAGTGGAAATACCAATTAAGCTGACTTCATTTGTATCAGTAAGTCCTTATTACCGGTATAATAACCAGCAAGGCACACGTTATTTTGCACCTTATGGACAACACAATCCTTCGGATACCTATTACACCAGCGATTATGATCTGTCTACCTTACACAGTAATTTCGTTGGGGCCAATATCAGGTTATCTCCGCCAACTGGTGTGTTTGGCTGGCAGCATTTCAATTCACTCGAGATCAGGGCAGGCCATTATATGCGCTCTACCGGATTGAATTCAAATATTGTAACCCTGGCTATGAAGTTCAAATAGTTAACCGGGCGATGATCAGAGTTACTGCTCTGATCATCGCTTTCTTACTAAACTTATCATCTGGAAACGATCACTTATGATCTCCTCCGCCGTTGATCATATCAGAAACGATACCTTTGTTAATCTTACGTTCTGCTAAAAAGACACCGGCAAGATGAACAAAGATGAAAGCAAGGATCAGGTACATACAAAATCCATGAACTTCTTTAACGCTGTGCCTGATAGATTTGAAAGGCGCTAACAGATCTTCAAATGCCAAAAACAGACCGGTTACAGCCATAACTATGAGCAAAATATAAAACACAGCGTAAATAGCTTTTACGGTAAGCTCATGTTTGACCAGCTCTCGGTTCTTTTTCGTGGTTTGAAATTGAGAATAGGCGCTTTTCATTTTACGGATGAACTGTTGGTCGGCCAACTGAAAAAACTCAAGAACTAAGCGGAATAGAAGTAACCCGACTAATACATACCCAAAATAGATGTGTATGCTCCAAACACTATCGCCAAGTGCATGCGCAATTGAACCAGCCTGCTCATCGTTTACAGTGGCACCGGCGTTCTTTAATTCTGTTTTCACCAGGGTGGATACTGGTCTTTCATCGGTAATGGTTGAATTAATGAGTACGGTAAGCAGTGAATCGCTAATAACGACGGTGTTAGCCCAGTGCCATAGGCGCAGTGAAGCCGAATATTTTTTGATATGTTCCGGGTATTGCATATCCGGACGAACAGGTTCGATTATTGCCATATTGATTCTAATTAATACCGGCTTTTGGTCATTTATTCAATTGTTTGTAAATTATAGCAAGAAAATGAAGTAAATCTGTAGTTGCTATGTTGCTTTCCAATTTATAAAGCCTGTAAGCTTCAGGTTATCTTCAATTTTGAGTTTTACATTTGAATAAAAGCAGTTTTGAAAATCCTGGTAATAGAAGACGAGCAAGGTTTACGTGAGAACATCACAAACTATTTGAATGTGGATGGCAATATCTGTGAGAGTTGTAGCGCGCTTAATCCTGCGCTACAGAAACTATCAGACTATGACTATGATTGTGTTTTGCTGGATATCGGGCTGCCCGACGGAGAAGGGTTCGATGTGCTGGAGTACCTTCGAACCAATCAGAAGAACGAAGGGGTATTGATCATATCTGCCAGAAACTCCCTGGAGGATAAATTAAAGGGACTGGATGTTGGGGCTGACGACTACCTGACCAAACCTTTTCATTTAGCAGAACTCAAGGCACGCCTAATGGCAGTTTATCGCCGAAAGGCTTTAAATACCAACAATAAGTTAATATTTAACGAGATTGCTATCGATGTACAGGGCCGGACGGTTGAAGTTAATGAAATAGCTATTATCCTGACCAGGAAGGAATATGATATGTTATTGTATTTTATTGCCAATAAGGGTAAGGTTATCTCCAAAAATGCCATTGCCGAGCACCTATGGGGCGATGAGATGGATATGCATGATAACTTTGATTTTATTTATACGCATGTCAAAAACCTGCGCAGGAAGTTATTGGATGCAGGTGGTAAAGACTATTTAACTTCCATTTATGGGATTGGTTATAAATTTATAGGTTAATGAAATTATCGGCACATTATACCAGGACGAGTATTTACATTACCTTGACCGTCTTACTGACCGGGGCTGTCATCTATTTTTTTGCTATTAATTACATTGCCCAGCAACAGTTGGACCAAGGACTCCAGCAGCAATTGACAGAAGCAGAAGAGTATGTAAGGAGCAGTAATCAGGACCCTCAACAGTATGACCTTGACAAAGATCATGCAGTGTTTATCAGAACCAATGAACGGGAATTACAAAAACGTTTTTTTGATACCGCCTATTTTAACCCCAAGGAGCAGCAGAAGGAGGCCGGACGTGCAGTTGAAGACTTGGTCAAATTAAAGGATACAAATTACAAAGTGGTTATCACCATTTCCAGGGCAGGCCAAAAATACCTTATAGAGATTATTACCATTATTACCCTGGCCCTGCTAGCAGGCTTGCTTTCGGTACTTTTTATCACCAATAAGTATATGCTCAACGGGCTCTGGAAACCATTTCAGTTAACATTGAAAGAGATCAAGCAATTCAATATCTCCGATGTTGACCAGTTTAAAGGAAAACCAAGCAAGGTGGAGGAATTTGCTGAACTGAACGAAGCTATTAGGGAGATGTCTTTAAGGGTAACCCATGATTATTTGAACCTGAAGGAATTTACGGAGAATGCCTCCCATGAAATGATGACACCGCTGGCAGTTGTCACGACAAAGTTGGATACGCTGATCCAGGATGAAACATTAAATGCAGAACAGCTGGCACAGATCACGGACATTTACAGCTCGATCAATAAATCCAGCCGGCTTAACCAATCGTTATTATTGCTGGCCAAACTGGAAAATAAACTGATTACCGATAACGAGTCAATTAATCTGGAGGTTGTACTGTCTGAAAAAATGCTGCAGTTTCAGGAACTGATGCAAACTAAAGACCTTTCGTTTGAGCACAACCTACAACCCAAGCAGGTGCTCGCCAGTAAATACCTGATTGATATCTTATTAAATAACCTCTTCAGTAATGCGATCAGGCACAATAACCCCGACGGCGTTATTATTATCGAATTGAATAGAGATCAATTATTCATTAAAAATACAGGCGCTATCTATCCCTTAGATGAGCAACTGATTTTTGAGCGTTTTCAAAAAGGTAAAGAATCACAAGGCACAGGCCTTGGATTAACATTGGTTAAAAATATCTCCCAGCATTACGACTATACTATTCGCTACCAATATGAATCTGGATGGCACACTTTTGCCCTCTCGTTTTAAGAAGACTGTCACCGATCACCGATTATTATGTTCCTGTTTTGTCACTTTTATTATACAATTGAAATTTAGCGACTAACTACAATTTTGCTTCAGATTACCACAATAGTTTTAGGGCGAATGCGATTTGCATGCGTTTTAAAACCGAATATCAATGAAATATATATGCTTGCTTATTCTTACTTTTTTTTCTCTTAATCTTAAAGCACAGGACAATTACGAGATTCAGGTTTATGGTTCTGAAACAGTTGAAATGGGTAAAACCATGGTTGAACTGCACAGTAACTTTACCCTAAATGGAAGCAAGACAGTCGCTAATGGCGAGCTTCCGACAAACCACGTAGAACATGAAACGATTGAGATAACCCATGGCTGGACCACCTGGTTCGAAACCGGTTTCTATTTTTTTAATTCCATCGGCGATGCCGGTCGCTCGGCTTATATAGGCTCTCATATCCGGCCCAGGGTTGCTGCACCACCGAGTTGGAACTGGCCTGTGGGTGTGAGTATTTCAACCGAATTTGGTTTTCAGAAAAGTGAATTCTCTGCAAATACCAGCACGTTAGAAATAAGACCGATAGTAGATAAAAAATGGAATAAATTATATATTTCCGTTAACCCAACACTGGAGAAAAGCTTCAAGGGTCCGGATGAAAACCGGGGATTCACCTTTTCTCCCAATGTTAAAGGCAGCTATGACGTAACTAAAGTTGTTGCCCTCGGATTAGAATATTATGGTAGTACCGGCCCCTTTTTTCATTATGACGCTTTCAAACAGCAGGATCATCAGTTATTTGTAGCAACAGATCTGAATGTTGACCCACAATGGGAATTTAATGGGGGCATAGGTTATGGTTTTACACAAAATGCAGATAAGGCCATTATCAAAATCATTATAGGCAGAAGGTTTTAAATAATCTCAACGCTTCATCAATTGCTACTTCATTTAAACAAGGCAAACAGCCCAGGCTTAATCATCATCATCTTTCTTTTTCTTTTCGAGGATAACAAAGGCACTGCGCTTGGGTGCCGGCATTACGGAGCCTTCCCCTTTTACTGATTTCCAGATCACTTCATTCAAATCGAGGTCGGGTACGGCATCCTCCTTGGCGAAATTGAATAGCTGCGAACGTTTGCTGCTTTCATTCACGGCAACGTTACGTTGTTCAATATCAACCTGCGCCGGGTGTAACCGCGTTTCCTGTGGAACCGTATATGCCGTCTAAAATTCTTGATGCAGAACTGCCTACATTCTGGTCAGTCTCCGTCGATAATTTAGCAGCAATTCCCCGCAGCAGTCTGCTTGATAAAGGATTGCCAAGTGTGGCTTATCTGGCAGATCAACTCCATATTTCACGGCGTTACCTTACAGATTTGCTGAAAATTGAAACAGGCAGAACCACTCAGTACCGGAAGTAGAGGATCAGTTCTACTTAATAGGTATACCAGGCAATAAAAATTCCTCTATACTTCATCGTAAAGAGGGGTTTATAATGAAAATGGTCAAACCAAAATTGGCGAAGAGGGGCTAATAATATAACGTAGATTATCTACAGAAGTCTTTTGTTTTCATGTATATTGTCAATTAAGCTTATGTAAATTGTAAGTTTGTATTATGTAAATTGTAAATTTGTCTGTAATTTCATAAGAGATGAGCAAATTTATACAAAGACAGATAGCACCTATTATTAAGGCCCAACAAACAAAATTTCCTGTTTTAGCTGTTACTGGTCCCCGGCAATCAGGTAAGACAACCTTGTTAAAAGAGCTTTTTAGTGATTACCGTTATGTAACATTGGAAAATCCAAATACACGTTCATTCGCATTAGAAGATCCTGTTGCTTTTTTGAATCAATATGATCAGAAAGTTATTTTGGATGAGGTGCAGCGGGCTCCTGCTTTATTCTCTTATATACAGAGCAGGGTTGATGAATCCAAAATAATGGGACAATACATTCTATCAGGCTCACAAAACTTCCATTTGTTAAATAGTATTACTCAAACCCTGGCCGGCAGGGTAGCCCTATTCAAATTACTCCCTTTGGACTTTACCGAATTAAAGCGTGGTGGCTTATTAGCAGATTCCTATACCCAAACCAGCATTAAGGGCTTTTACCCGGCTATTTTCGACAGGGATATTGACCCTGTTGTTTTTTACGCCAATTACATTCAAACCTATATAGAAAAAGATGTAACAGAATTAATGAATATCAGGGATTTGAAACTTTTTCGGACATTTTTAGGTTTGTGTGCGGGGCGTGCAGGGCAATTGTTAAACTTCAGCGCTTTAGCGAATGAATGTGACATTTCTCATAACACAGCCAAATCATGGCTATCTATACTCGAAAGCAGTTACATTATATTTCTTTTACAGCCTTACCATCAAAACTTCAATAAGCGTTTGATCAAAAGCCCTAAATTATATTTTTACGATACAGGCCTGTTAAATCATTTGTTAGGAATAAGAACTGCTGAAGAACTGGAAGAGAACAGATTGAAAGGGCACATATTTGAGAATATGATACTGGCTGAATATCAAAAAAAGAATCATCACTTATATCTGCATCAGGATTATTATTTCTGGCAGGATAGTAATGCTCATGAGGTTGATCTGCTGATGACAAAAGGGCAAGGCTTTTCTATTTTTGAGATCAAGGCAACTCAAACCATTAGCGCCGGATTATTTAAAGAAATGGATCGTTTTGAAGAAATTGCCGCTCCAGTCCAAGTAAATAAAACACTGATCTATGGCGGCGCTGAAAATGAAAAAAGAACAAAATATAATGTTCTTAGCTGGAAAAATGTTTCAGAATAAAAGGCATTTTAATCAGGCGTTGAGCAAACCCTTATGCACGTTGCAATATCCAGGTAGAATTAGCATTAAGCCCTTATTCTGTGACATGCTAAAGCTACATGTGTTATTATTTAGTAAGATAATCGGA
The DNA here is from genome assembly GCA_030445275.1 of Mucilaginibacter sp. Taxonomy (GTDB): domain Bacteria; phylum Bacteroidota; class Bacteroidia; order Sphingobacteriales; family Sphingobacteriaceae; genus Mucilaginibacter. The sequence continues at coordinate 24,569 of JAUCSE010000086.1, read as the reverse complement.
TATTTTTCGATTATCTTACTTATAACAAACAATGTATTGCTTCTCTAAAAGGTATTTATTTGCAATAACTGTACTTTTTCAATAGGATAATCGATTTTTTTTCGATTATCCTATTAATTTTTTACATTTGATTATGGAAATTAATCAAACCATAGCGAATTATTCAAAGCAACCCATTACGCATCAGCTTTTGAAGTCATGGTTAAAAGATTATAAGCGGCCTAATGACAAGATCAATGCATTGAAATCAGCAGGTGTTTTAGCTTCGGTCAAAAAGGGCTTTTATATTGCGGGGCCTAAATCATACTCCGGACGACCTGAAAATGCTTTACTTGCTAACCACTTGCTTGGTCCCAGCTATGTATCAATGGATACCGCATTATCTTTTCATGGTGTGATACCCGAACGTGTTTATGCAATCACTTCAATGACGACAAAAGCATCACGTGAGTTTGATACGCCGATAGGCTTATTTACTTATGTACATTTGCCTTTACCCTACTATGCCTTTGGTATTAATACAGTCAAACTCACTAATGAACAAAGCGCTATGATTGCCGGTCCTGAAAAAGCATTATGTGATAAGATCATCAGTACATCAGGATTGATCATAAGAAGTGCTAGCAATGCTGGTAGCTATCTCCTGGATGATTTGCGAATGGATGAAGATGCATTGAAAAGGTTTAATACTCAAATGATGGATGAATGGTTACCCGATGCTCCTAAGAGGGAAAGTCTGAAAATGGTTATTAAAATGATCAAAGGCTTATGATAAAAGAGTGGTTAGAAACTTACAAGCCCTCCAGCCAGGAGGAAGCAAAGGACGCATTGCGGGAAATTATGCAGGAGATCGCGCTGGCAGGTCTGTATCGCGCTGGATTTTTTGAAAAGGCAGCGTTCTACGGTGGCACAGCTTTGAGAATATTTTATGGATTAGATCGATTTTCAGAAGACCTGGACTTTTCACTATTAGCGGTTGAACCTGAGTTTTCTTTAAATAAATACCAGGATGCGATTGTTCAGGAATTCAAAGCTTTGGGCATGGATGTATCGATAAGGGAAAAGCAAAAACCAAATCAAACCAACATCGATTCTGCTTTCCTGAAATCAGAAACCATCTGGAAGGAACTTGTTTTGGAAGGAATTATCCCTCAGAACGGCATGGAACAGGTGGCCAATGTGAAGATCAAAATAGAGGTAGACCGGGAACCTCCGCTGGGCTTTGAAACGGAAGACAAACTCCTGTTGAATCCCTTTTCATTTTATGTAAAGTGTTTGACCTTGCCAAATTTATTTGCCGGTAAGATGCACGCCTTGCTCTTTCGCAAATGGGGTGACAACGTGAAAGGACGGGATTGGTACGATATGGAATGGTATATTCGAAAGGGCACTCCATTGAATCTGAATCATTTCTTAATTCGTGCAAAAGATAGCGGGGACTGGAAGAAAGATATCATTACGGAAGCGGAATTCCGGGAACTCCTTGCAAAGAAAATAGATACGGTGAAAATGAACTATGCTATCAATGATATTAAGCGATTTATTCGGGATACTAATAAATTAGCTATCTGGTCACCTAAATATTTTCACGACCTGGTAAATAGCCTGAAGGTTGTTTAATTATTGTTTTTGAACAAGCAAGACCTTTACTTAAAACAAACCCTATCCTTTTCAAATGGTGCATACCCTCCTAATTCTCTTTATTTTTCAGAATGCCTTCATGCCAATAAATCATATACTGGGCATCATGTAACTTGTAAAATGGTATGAGGATTTGAAATATTTTGTACCTTCGTAAAGTAAGATTTGCAAATAAAAATAATCTGCATCAAAAAATGGTTAGTAATTCGGTGCGTAGCCAATTTTAAGCCATATAAAATATTGAAAGCCAATTGGTTGTGAATCGTGTTCGATTCCCCTACGGGCTACGAAGCAGTAAAAATAAGTCGCTAATAACTTGATTATTAGCGACTTATTTGTTTTTGATCAATTTCGACTTCATGATTTACTGAAAAATAAAAATTGTTCAATTGTCTGTAAATCAATTAATTGAATTTCAATTGGTGTTCAAATCCCACTGGTAAAGAGCGGGATTTTGTTAGAACACAATGTTAGTCATCTTTTGAATTAAGTACGTGATCCACAATTATTTTGGCAATTAAAGTGATGAGTTTGGATTCGTCAATTGAAGATTTTAATTTGGATTTCTCTTTAGGAGCGATGCGTTTTGCTGATCTTTTTTTTCATGTTTAATTAATTTGTATAATGTAGCAACAGAAAGCTAGATATTCTCATAAGCTTGACCACGAGATTCCGTAGCTCATGTCCTTTGATCAAAATCAAATGATGTATTTTCTGATCTATAGGTTAGCATTTCAAAAAGAAACCTTACGCGACCTTATTAAAAAGCCACGCAAGGTTCTTCCCGGAAATCCGGAATATGAACTATCAAATTACTCCATGTAATGCCATTTAGCTGTTCACCACTACCACAGCTTGGCCCACATGACTTTCACTTTCCAATTGTTCCACCAGCCAATTTGCCAGATCGGCCCTTGTAATCACATGCCCTGTTTTTCTCGCTCCCAACACTTTTACGTCCCCAGTCGCCGCCCCATAGGTTAGGATCGGCGGTCGCGCGATTATCCAGTCCAGACTGCTTTCACGTACTATCTTCTCCATAGCTTTTTTGTCGGCTATAATACCCCTAAGAAACGTTGGAACAACGAACAGTTGGTACCACCATGGAGAATTTCTTGCACTATCTGCAACACCCATTGCTGATACAACCAATAGTCGTCGGGTGCCAGACTCTTTCATCGCAGCCACGATGTTTTGCATGGCTTCACGCTCCAATTTTTGATTCATCCAAGGGGCATTTCCACCGATACACTCTATCACGGCATCTTGTTGATGCATGGCACGCAGCACGTGCTCAGCATTTAAAGCATCCCCCTCAATTACACGTACGCCAGTCCTTGAGGATAAACCGGCATGGCGAACCAGTACACTTACTTCATGACCCATTTCAACCGCGCGTTCAACAACCAGCCTTCCGGTTCCACCATTCGCTCCAAGCACAAGAACCTTCATCGCACACCTCCTCTTCCTTCATACTTTACAATAGCGGAGCCTGCAGGTCCTAAGACCCCATTTATAAATACATTCATAGAATATTTATGATATTTTTTTAATGATACACAATGCGGATACGGTAATTGGCCGTAATTGCATTAGTTGAGATTACGAAATTCGCTTGGCGAATAGCCTGTTTTTTGCTTGAATAGCCGGGTAAAATGCGGTGGGTTTTCAAAGCCAAGTATATAAGCGATCTCGCTAACAGACATACCAGTACTCCATAGTAAAGCTTTTGCTTTATCTATCAGTTGTAAATGAATATGTTCCTGGGTTGTCTTTCCGGTAAATTTTTGTAGCAGATCTGAAAGGTAATTTGGTGACAAATGCAGCTGTTCGGCGAAGCTTTTCACTCCCGGGAGCCCGCTGTTGATTAGCGTCTCCTGTGCAAAATGAACCTTCAACAGTTTTTCGAAAGCCTGTACAACATCGGTATTAACTTTTTCACGGGTATAAAATTGACGGTCGTAAAAACGGCTGCAATAGTTCAGCAGCATTTCAATGTTATTCCGGATTAAGGTCTGCGTATGTTTATCAACATTCTGTTCACACTCCAGTTCAATTTTTTTTATACAGTGGAGCAGGGCGAGTTTTTCTTCTTCAGAGACATGCAAAGCCTCGTTTGATTCGTAATTAAAGAAAGAATATTGCCCCATATTTTGGCCGAGTGGGGAATGATGGATCAGGTCTGGATGGAAAAACAGCGCCCATCCTTCTTCAAATGACGGAGCTGATATAGGCGTGGTTGCCTGGCCGGGCGCGGTAAACATGAGCGAACCCTCGCTAAAGTCATAATACGACCGGCCATAGCGTAACACACCATTGAATTTTTTGCAGAAAATGGTATAAAAATTTAGCCGGTAAGAAAGCCCGTTTCTATCCCCAAGAAAATGATATTTCGTTAGGTCTATAACGGTAACCAGCGGATGACGGGGCTTACCGCATCCCCACAATTCGTGTATTTCGTCGATGGTTTGAACATCAATATATTTCTCCTGCATCATAACTCTATTAAATTACAAACCCAACTAGCAAATTACTAATTTATAAAACGATCACGCATGATTTGTATAAATTCCGGATCGCTATTTTTAAATTTGGTATCGATATGAAACCGTGCATCCTCACCAATAATGTAGCGTAATTGTGGCTGACCATCCGTTGCAGCCTCATAAATGATCTGGGCAACATCTTCGGGTGTGGCTTTGGGTAAATGTGCTGTTGTTGGTTGGTAACGCTCAAAAAACTTGGTTATAATTGGAATGTATTCGGGAATTTCATTTTTAATCATTTCCATACCATTTCTGAAATTGGTCGCTGAAGCACCAGGCTCGATGATTTTAACGGAAATACCCAATTTGGAAACTTCATGAGAAAGCGATTCTGAAAAACCTTCTACGGCGAATTTGCTGCTGTTATACAAAGTCCCCAATGGCAATCCTATTTGGCCCCCAAAGGAAGAGATATTAATGATGGTGCCACTACCTCGCTGGCGCATTTGAGGTAACACTGCGTGGGTGACGTCCATTAACCCAAATACATTTACGGCGTATTGCTTACGTATCTGTTCTGGTGTAGCGGATTCAAAGACCCCCATTAATCCGAAGCCTGCATTATTTACCAATACATCGATATTGCCAAAACGTTGGATAGTCTCTTTTACTGCATTTTGAATTGATTCAGGGTCCTGCACATCTAAGCGCGTTACGAGAACGTTATCTAATTCGCTAAATTCCAAGCCGTTCTCAGGTGAACGCATTGTTGCTACTACGTTCCAGCCTTTTTGTTTAAATAACTTAGCTGTTTCTTTACCGAAGCCGGATGAGGTCCCTGTAATCATGATTGTTTTGCTCATTTTTATGATCTTTTATTTACACAAAGGTGGGAAGTATAGCCGCGATCGACTTACCCGAATCTTCGGATCACTTACCCGTTTTACGGTTTGTGATCAATATCTACATTATAGACATTAATGGGCTCCAGATCGCTTTCATTTAGAAAGCTAGTCCTTTTTAAGGCATATAATTCAAATGATCAATTTGAGTGAAGAGTATAAATTAAAGGAATAAAGTGTATTAAAGAATATATCTACAGAAAATCACTCAATAATACTTTCCAAAATCTTCAAAAACGCGATTAAGTGTTCAAAATAATTCCCATCCGCGCTACAGAGCAGTAAAAATAAGTCACTAATAACTTGATTATTAGTGACTTATTTGTTTTTAGACAATTTAATTATCTGACTCCGGTAAAAATTAACATATTGCAATTATCTGAAAATAAGTCAATTAAAATGTTTGTGGTGTTCGAATCCCCGAGGCAAGGATTGGGATTTTGTTAGAACACAATTTTAGTCATCTTTTGAATTAAGTACATGATCCACAATTATTTTGGCAATTAAAGTGATGAGTTCAGATTCTTCGATTGAAGATTTAGACTGAGCCTTCGCTTTAGGAACGATACGTCTTGCTGATCTTTTTTTCATGACAATCTTTATTTTGAATGTAGGTAAATAATTGGCAAAAAAAACCAGAAGTCGAAGATACGGGATAGCAAAAGACAATAATCCCGGCTGGCAATACGCTATTATACAACCGAAGCGTTCACACCAAATTCTTTTTTAAAAACTCTTGAAAAGTGAGATAGATTGGCAAAACCAACTTCCAAATAAATGTCAGATGGTTTTTTGTTCTTTTGTGAAATAAGAAAATACGCCATTTCTAATCTGCATTTTTGCAACCACTTTTCAGGTGTGGTATTGAATATCTTCACAAAATCTCGTTTGAATGACGAAATGCTTCGTCCCGTAAGTTTCGCAAATTGTGTCATGGAAACATTATATGAAAAATGCCTGTTCATATATGCTTCCAAATCTATTTTGTGCGGTTCACTGAAATCAAATAAAAAGTTTTTCAACGTATGATTGCGAAGCAATAATTCAATAGCTTCGATAGTTTTCACTTGCGCTAAAATTGATGTCAGTTTTTCAGGTTGAGCAAAATATGGCATAAGTGAATTGAAATATCCTTTCATAAACTCATCGTTTTCTATCTGGACATTGGGTTCTCCTGCGTAAATGCCCTTTGCCTCAACTTTATATTCTGCACTAAATTTTTTCAGTGTTTGTTGGTCAATACAAATGCTAATTGACTTAAAAGGTTTTTCCCCATCCACTTTTTTCGTTGTTTTTACTAACTGGTTTTTTCTGATTAACCCCAATGTTCCTGCGGGATATGATACAATTCCTTCCTCAGAAAACATTTCCGATTTGCCGGAAACAATCAAAACCAACCAGTGTTCAGAAATGAAAGGGTCGTGCCCAAATTCATTGTTTGAACTGGAAAATAAAACGATATTATGTTGCATTAGTTGTTGCATATAGTACCATTCTTAAAGCAAAACGCATTTATTTAAAAACAAATATACAGCCTTTCGTGCCGATACGGCTTCGGGTAATGCAGGGTAGTATTGCATGGCGTGCCAGCCGCCATCGTTAATTAAAATTTCAGTTTCGACGCCCGCTTCTTTTAATTTCCAAAAACATTTCAACGAACTACTCAGGAGCAAATCTCTGGTACCTGAAACAAAAACTGTCGGTGGAAATTTAGTATTATAGATTGCATTTCCCGGCGAAACCATAGGGGCTTTCAAGTCTTCCTTTTCACTAACATACACATTTTTGAAAAGCTTATCGGCACTATTCTTTCTACCTAATACATCTCTTCCATCATTCAAGTAATATGAATCGCCTTCCATATTTAAATCCAATACTGGTGAAAACAAAACATTGGCTACGGGCATTGAAATATTCTCATTTTGGGCTTTTAATAATACGGACTGTAGAATTTGCCCGCCTGCTGAAATTGCAGAACTAACTATTTTTTTACCCGGATTTTTACTAACAATTTCTTTATACACACTGAGGCATTCATTTATAGCGACAGGATATTTAACTTCGGGTGATAGTGAATAGTCAACTGAGTAAATAGTATAACCATACTCATTTGCCATTAACATTGCCATTCTATCTATGGGAGAGCCTACTACAAAGCTGCCTCCGTGAACATGAAAACCTATAATACCTTTATTTCCCGGCTTACTATAGTAGGCCTTATTATAGCAACTTTAACCCCGGCAATTAAAGTATCCTTTGTAACAAAGGAAAATCTTTGATGAATATCATCCTGCGACCATTTTTCATACTTGTTCCATCCTTCCCGCATCTTAGATATTATTTTATCGTTTATATTGATAAAAGGAAGGGTGACATAAGATAAACTCTTTAATGTATCTCTCATCTCTTTGCTTTGCGAGGAAACTTGTTTATCATAACTGATACTGAGTTTATGCGAACAACTTGTTAAAAGGACACTCAGAACAGCTATTGTAAGCGTACATTTGCTTATGATTTTTGTTGGAGCCCATTCAATAATTTTATTATATTTCATTTTTACGTTTTTTTAAATTTTTTCAAAAAGCATTGGAATTTTGTACCCTCCTGACTGTCCTGGAACAATCAAATCCAACCAATATTCATAGACTAAAGGAGTATGAAGGGGTTTTTCATTTGGACTATAGCATAAAACGATGTTATGTAGGATTAGTTCCTGTATGAAACTATCCTTTCATTTGGCTCATAATTATTTTATCCATCAATTTATCGGAAACAATTTTTCTTATCGCCAAGATTGGCTTTGCCATATGGCCGCCTGAATAGCGTGTTTTCGGGCATTTTGCTTCTACACTTTCTTTTACCAATTTTGCAATTACAATCGGTTCAGGAAATTTATCATTTACATTTGCTTGTGCCATTTTTGCTGCCATTGTTTTGTAGACCGTATTTCCTGAAGTCTGTACCAAATTTTTAGTTGCAACATCAGCCCATTCTGATTTTATCCCGCCTGGTTCAATCACAATCACATCAATTCCAAATTGCTTTACTTCCATTCGCAAACTATCGCTCAATCCTTCCAACGCAAATTTACTTGCATGATACCAGCCTGATAATGGAAACGCAATCTTTCCACCTATAGAAGATATGTTTATGATTTTACCATATTCATTTTCGCGCATTTTGGGCAGCACTAACTGTATTAATCTTGCAGCACCAAACAAATTTACTTCAAGCTGATATTTTGCATCTTCCATGGATACATCTTCCATTGCACCGCTCGAGCCAAAGCCAGCATTATTTACTAAAATATCGATCTTGCCTACCTCATTAAAAATCTGATTGACACATGCAACAATACTTTGGTCTTTTGTTAAATCGAGTCCAATCGATGTAATGCCATATGTTTTTAAATCTTCCATTTTTTCTGTCTTACGTGCAGCACCATAAACATTGTAGCCGTTTTGCGCTAATAAGATAGCCGTTGCTTTTCCAATTCCTGAAGATGCACCGGTAACTAAAACTGTTTTTTTCATTTCTATAAATTCTTTGTACAAAGGTCGCTCATGTCCGTTCGCAAAGGTTTTCCACAAAGTCCAAATTTGTTTGCTGAAAAGCCCATTTTTGTGCGGATGTTCAAACAAACAACAACACTACCATTTTGAAAACTTGAGTTTGATAGAAATCTAAAACCCCTTACATTATGCAACTCAGGTTGAAGAAGAGTTTTTACAATGGAGCTTATTAACTAGTGATTTAAACCTGAATCTTGCCCAAACAGAAATATTGTTTGAAGTGAAATGATAGAACTTGAAACCAATTTGGCATTTTTAGTTTTATCAACAATTAAAGGAAAAATGAAAAGTTCCGATGATTGGAATGTCTTAACATTGACAGCAACGGATTATTTTTTAGAATTTATATTAATAATGCCCTCCAGTATTTTCAAAAACGCGATTAAGTGTTCAAAATAAGTCCCCTCCACGCTACTACAATAAGTTTAAACCTATAACAGTTTGATTACTAGATGTCTACTTGTTTTTTAGCTAAGTTATTTTTTCTGGCAGGTTTTTCCTGCGTTCAAGTAATAACCTGTTAATCAGTTATTTGAGTTGTTTCCAGGTATTCCAATCCCTTTTGGGGGATTTGTTTCGAATACTCTTTAAGTTTCAGAGTCTAAATCTTTATCATCATCATCCATTATTATTTCTACTATAACTTGGGCAATCAGATCTAATAATTCAGCCTTGTTGTTATCAATCTTTGATATTTCTTTTTTTGCAATTCTTTTGGCTGGTCTTTTTTTTCATTTTAATAATATTAGTTAAAGGCTAATATAGCTAACCCAAAGAAATAAAGTCCAGCTCAGTCAGTTCGTCTGACGAAATGAGGTATGTTGTAATTAAGTCTACCGTTATGTGGATATTCCGAGAGGCTTGACCAAGTTATTCCGTGCTCCACGTTTGGTGGTTTGTGCAAGATAAATGGAAAAACAGTTCTCGAATGTAAGATCATTAACATGGTCAAAGTGTTTCGGAATAATCTGTTTGCATTTTCGGAACGAGCTGGTCAACGGTCCCGGAATGTCCAATAGGCACTTAATTTGTATTAATCCATCTTTTAACAATGTCACACCGTATCTTTGAATGGCTTTAAATTATGTGATAAATAGTTCGGTTAGTGTTGGTAACTCCGTTTTCAATACGTATGAAACTGTCTTTTGGCGATTCACAAACAGGGCATAAATAATCGGCCAACAGTTCAAAGTTCACCCCGGGAGCAATGCTATTTAAGGTATCGCCATAAGTTTGATCATATATACTGAAACAGTTTTTGCATTGATAAACGGGTTGACTTTCTTTATCGGCTTTTTCTTCAGCTTCGGTTTCCGCAACAGACAACACGACGCTATCATCAATTAAAATACCATAGAAGTAATTACACAACTCAATTAAACACTGTCCAAGATCAACTACGGGCACTTTTTGTTTGTAAATAACGTCGTCTTTCGCGTTCGGATTAAAATCACGAGTATGCAAAATGTCAAAAACACCCAGTCCGCGTTTTTTGATCATGACAGAACCCGGCAAACCCGTTTTAGGATGCATTTTGATGGCGAAACAAAGCCGATAGGTACGCAGATCATGCTCTTCAAATTCACGTACCAGCTGTTGTTTAAGCTCCAGGCTTTCGTTGTTCAGGTTTTCCAGCTGCCAGTTTAGTTCGTTGGATGCATGGCGCACGTTGATCCGGTATTTATTGAGGATGATACCCCAGTCTTTACGGTTAGTTTCACTGATACCTTTGATCAGTAAAGATTTCCAGGGCGTGGTATATACCTGGCCAATACGGTTTTTGAGACAGATAGTGCAAATATCCTTCATAAAATCAATAGCGAACAACTCATTGCGCCGGTAAATGCCCAACCAGTATTTATTATTTACATACCGGTTAAAACCCTCATAATACGGAAGCTGAAAATCGGGTAGTTTTAAGGGCTCGGTAATGGGTTGATCTACAAAATCATTTTGAGCGATGATGAGCGCATGAAATTTTTGATGATCGATCTTTTTCCGGTCATAGAACAAGGTTTGATGATTCATGATCACCTTTTCGGCTATCTGGCTCAGCGTAGGGATATCATCCGAATAAACCAGGGAGGGCCAGCAATAAATATCAGTTGTTTTAGGAAAACGGATATACAAATACCAATAATTGCTTACGGGAGAGGTGATGAAATTGAAGTTACCGCTAAAAAAGGGCACAAAGGTTTGATGCTGGTCTACCAGGTTGATCTTTAATTTTGGCTTAAAATTAAACAAGTCGAATATATCTTTATAAACCCCTTCCTTTATCCAGCTTTCTGTATTGAAAATAGAATCGGTAACATAGGAGCTGATGATATTTGGAAATTCATCTTCATTTATTTCATAGCTGATCTCGGCCCGCAGCATATCCATTTCCAGATCTTCCAGTTGGTTGGCATCGATGCAAAAAAACAGCTGCTGCCTGTTCCCGATACGAATTGCCTGCGCCCCCGCGTTTTCGGCAATGAGCAATAACTCATACAGATCGCCCGCGGATATTACACCACCGGGCAGGTTTACTTTGATACAACAGGTTTCTTTTTTGTCCATAGCGATTTTTATTTTATCAATACCTCGCCTTTAAGCATTTCCTCCAGCAGGCGTTTTACCTCAGGCCGGCATGATCCGCAACCGGTGCCCGCGCCTGTAGCGCTGCAAAGGTCTTTCAGGTTATTATAGCCTGCCGCTATTTTGTTCTGAATATTCTCGGCACCCACATTATTACAGCTGCAAACCAGTTTACCTAATACAGGCTCAGCCTTGTTGCCGCTACGTAATAACTGGATGCGTTTTTCGCTTAGTTCGGTTTTATTAGCTATCAACTCCTTGAATTCCTGAAACTCGCTTTTGTCACCTATCAGGATGGTACCCACCAGCCTGTCTTCATGGATGATACATTTTTTATAATAGCGTTTGGCCTTGTCAATAAATACGATCTCCTCGTAATGCTGATTGTCCGGGCATTCAGACAGACCGATACTGCACAGATCAAAGCCATGAATTTTAATGATGTTCATGAACAGTGTGCCTTTGTAATAACTGGCGATATCGCCGTTCATGTATTTGGCCATTACCTCGGCCTGCTGTTCGGCAGCGGCGGTGATGCCGTACATGGTGCCTTCAAATTCTGCAATTTCGCCAATGGCATATATATTCGGATCACTGGTTTGCATGCGTTCGTTTACAATAACGCCGCGTTTACATTCCAGGCCGCAGTCTTTAGCAATTTCCAGGTTGGGCGTGGTTCCTATAGCCAGGATCATGGCATCACAGTCTATTTTGTTACCACTTTTTAAGCCCACCCCGGTTAATTTCGATCTGCCGTAAAACAACTGCACTTCATCGTCATAATATATATCGCAGCCCTGGTCGGCCATTTCCTCAGCCAATAACTGGCTACCCAGCACATCCAGTTGCCTATTCAAAAAGCGCGACACCCGCTGCACAATGGTGATGCGCATGCCAATTTCGCGCAGAGAAGCGGCCATTTCTAAACCCAACAAGCCACCACCTACAATAACCACGTGACCTTCCTGCGGCACATGTTTTATAAAGCCATCGGCATCGTTACGGCTGCGCATAGTGAATATACCCGGCAACGATGGTACACTTTTAGGTACCGATGCCCGGCTACCGGTAGCCAGCAATAACACATCATACGAAGTTTTAATGCCCCGCGAATCGGTAACCTGTTTGTTAGCACGGTCGACTTTTTCAATACTTACCCCCCGCAGCATTTTAATGTTGTAAGCGGATTCTTCCGAATCCTTCATTTTTACCAGCTGCTCCCAGGATTGCTCACCGTTGATATAATCGGGCAGCATAACGCGGTTATAAAATGGATAGTTCTCTTTACTGAATATGGTGATCTCATCATCGGGATTTAACTCCCGGTACGATTTTACAAAACCATAAGCTCCTGCGCCGGCTCCCACTACGACAATACTCTGAAAAGGCTTTTTGTACTTTTTAAGATTTACGGCGCAGTATTTAAAATCGGGCTCTTTGGATATAGGATCAATCCGGTCGCTGGTCACATTATTGGCCCGGTTCAGGTCGTTATTTAAAATTTTGCCCCAATGCATCGGCAAAAACACCACGCCCTGCTTTATCTGCGTGCTTAGTTTAGCCTGCACACGCACCTCGCCCCGGCGCGATGTGATAACGGTAATATCACCTTCATTTAGTTTTAAAGCAGCTGCGTCATCGGGATGGATCTCTAAAAAAGCCTGTTTATAATGCTGATTGAGTTTGTTTACCTTCCCAGTTTTGCTCATGGTATGCCATTGGTCGCGGATACGGCCCGTGGTGAGGATGAACGGGTAATCATCATCCGGCGCTTCACTGGTTAAAGTATCCGCAACCGGACTGATCACCGCTTTGGTTGATGGGGTATAAAAAATATGATCTGTAAATAAACGAGGTGTGCCTTTAGCCGGGCTTTTCTTTTTATAGGGCCATTGCACCGTTTTTTGCTCTTTCAAAACAGCATAACTCAGACCGCTGATATCAATATTGGTTTTGGCGGTAAGCTTTACATGTTCGGCATAAATGGCTGCCGGATTTCCAAAATCAAAACCTTTATAACCCATTTTGCGGGCAAAACGGCAAATGATCTCCGCATCGGGCAGCGCTTCGCCCGGTGGGTCAAGAAGTTTATTCAGGTAACTGATGCGGCGCTCGGAGTTGGTCATGGTACCTTCCTTTTCGGCCCAGGCAGCTGCGGGTAATATCACATCGGCATAAGCCAAAGTTTCGGGTTTATTGCTGATCTCTTGCACCACCACAAACTTTGCTTTCTTCAAAGCTTCTTCAGCCAGGCGAACATTGGGCAGGCTGGTGAGTGGATTGGTGCACATGATCCAGATGGCTTTTAACCGGCCATCGTTCAAAGCCTCAAACATTTCGGTAGCGGTTAAGCCCGGCTTGGGCTGAATGGTGGTACCGCCCCAGAATTTTTGCACCTCTTCCCGGTGCAGCGGATTACCCAGGTTGCGATGGGCCGGGAGCATGTTGGACAATCCACCAACTTCCCTGCCACCCATAGCATTGGGCTGCCCCGTTAATGACAAGGGGCCAGAGCCGGGTTTACCAATATGCCCGGTGATGAGGTTCAGATTAATCAAACTCAGGTTTTTATTTACCCCGATGGCACTTTGGTTAAGGCCCATCGTCCACATGGTAATAAAACCTTTGGCCTCGCCAATGTATTTTGCTGCCAAGCGGATACTGCTTTCGCTCAATCCGCATATCCGGGCGGCTTCAGTCAGCGTTTTTTCAAAAACGATGGCACTGTACTGCTCAAAGCCTTCGGCATGGTTATTTATAAAGTTAATGTCAATGTCGCCATTTTCGATCAACAGGCGACCAATAGCATGATTGAGTGTGATATCAGTACCCGGATTGATCTGCAAATGCAGATCGGCAATGGCGCAGGTATCCGTAGCACGTGGATCAACCACAATAATTTTTGTATCGGGATTGGTGGCTTTGTGCGCCTCAACCCTGCGCCATAAAATGGGATGGCACCAGGCCGGGTTGCCGCCCATAATATAAAAGCAATTGGCCAGTTCAATATCATCATAACAAAGCGGAACGCTATCCTCGCCCAAAGCAATTTTGTACGCGGCTACCGCGCTGCTCATACACAAACGCGAGTTGGTATCCAGGTTATTACTGCCGATAAAACCCTTCATCAATTTATTAACCACATAATATTCCTCGGTTAAGCATTGGCCCGAAGCATAAAAGGCTACTGAATCTGGCCCGTACTTTTCGATGAACGTTTTAAAAACAGCGGCGGTACGATCAAGCGCTTCATCCCAGCTTACCTGCTGCATGGGCATGCTTTTGTTGTAACGCATTTGCGGGTAAAGCAGGCGGTCGCTTTTATCATTTACGGTATAGTGCAGGTTCATGCCTTTACTGCACAACAGACCTTTATTTACTGGGTGATCCTTATCGCCCTGTAGCGTAACGCTGCCGTTTTTTTCTTTATTCAGCACAACACCGCAACCCACCCCACAATAGCAGCAGGTAGAGGTTACGGCATTGGCGGTTAACCTGTTTTTTGATGATGATGCCTTTACGCTCATTATGTTTTATGCGATACTGCCCGCTATTACCGGGTCAGTTTCTGTACTGGGAACTGCTTGTTTGTAAAAACGGGTAACGAAAACAACTAAGGACACAGCGATAACCGTATAGCCGATATAGGTAAATGCCTGCACATAAGTAATAGAATTGGACTTGAACAGGAAGCCGAACAGCATTCCTCCAAAATTACCTCCGGCACCTACTATACCACTCACTAAACCCACATTTTTGGTGTTTACAAATGGCACAATACCATAAGTAGCGCCATTGGCCATTTTAAGGAACAGCGCGAATGATAACATGGAAACGATTGCTGCCAGTAAGGTACCCGATTGCGCGAATAATATCAGCCCAAAGCCTTCAAATAATAATACGCCGGCTAATAACAGACCCTTACCGCGCATACCAAACTTGCGACCAACCCTATCTGATACAATACCGCCCAGTGCACGGGCAAACAGGTTCATGAACCCGAATATGCCCGCCCAGAAACCAGCCTGGCTTTGCGATAAATGGAATGAATCGACAAAGTGCAGCGAGGCCACATTATCAAAAGTGATCTCCATACCAAAACACATGGCGTAGGCCATGGTTAAGGCCCAAATGCGCCAGTCGGCCAATACACTCCAGTCTGTTTTGGTTGATTTGCCTTGGGTGTAGCCGGTTTCGTCGTAATTTCCATTAGGGGTATCTTTGGTATATTTATAATATAAGTAAGCGATAATCAGCATCATTACACCGGGCACGATCATGGCATAGCGCCAGGCCTCGGCCTTGGTATAGCCGAAACCCACAATGGCTGCAAATATTAAAGGCATCACCATATTGGTTACGCCGCCCCCCAGATTGCCCCAGCCGCCGGTTACCGCGTTTGCCGTACCTTTTAACTGCGGTGCAAACATCATAGAAGTATGGAACTGAGTGATCACGAACGAAGCACCGATAATGCCTATAGCTAATCTGAATAGTAAAAAGGTAGTGTAATCATGCGCCAGACCTACAAAAAATACCGGTAATGATCCGATTAGTAATAACCTGATGGCGGTTTTGCGTGGCCCCCAGGTATCGCAAAGCTTACCTATAATAAGGCGTGCTATAATGGTAGCTGATACCGATGCGATAATGATATTACCTACCTGGCCTTTAGTTAAATGCAGTTCGGTACGAATGGTAGGCATAAGCGGAGCCAAGCCAAACCAGCCGAAAAAGCAAACAAAAAACATGAGCCAGGTAATGTGGAACGTACGCATTTGCACGCCTTTTACCGAAAATATATTGAGTTTAGTAAGTTGATTTTCCATGATTTTTGAATTTTAATAGCAGGGTTTATTTATTTAAAAATTCGGGTTTGATGTTGATCTGCAGATAGGCCCATACCGGCTTCAGGTTAGCCGTGCCAGGTGTGATGTTTTTGGCGTACTCCATACTGCGGGTGGCCGCCATGTAGGAGAGGCCCAGATCAATACCAGTAAACTTGTTCAATTTATAACCGGTGGTAAGATCGAACTCAGTACCGAGGTATTTGCTTACCGCTTGGCCATTAATGTCTTTCTGATTTTGAGCCAGCATAAAATAGTGGTTAGCAAGCTCAGTTGTAAAACGGCTGTTTGATGAGGTATACTTTACTTTTAAATAAGGATTGCTTAAGCCACCAGTTGGAGAACCGCTTACTGCATAAAAGTAATCCATGTATCCCCAAAACTTGTGTGGGGTACCATATAATGGATCAAACCTGCGATCGGTTTTTGAGGTAGAAAAAGCATCATTGCCCGACAGGTAATCCCAGCCAGCGGTATAGCTCAATTGGTTTGGTTTATAGACTACAGATGTAGTGATCATATAGGCACTTAATTCCAGTCCATCGCGGTCATGCCCGCCCTGGTAGTAAAACCCACCGGTTAACGCCAATTGGTTTTTATCGCCAAAAGCAGGATTTATTAATAGGCCGGTGGTATAGCGGGTATTTACCCCGGTTTGGTTAAAGCGTTTGCCATATACATAACCAACATCAGTGCCCGAAGTATTTTTAACCGAATCCAGTATGTATTTACTAAACTGATCGGCCAGGAACAAGCCTGATATTTTTGTCTTGTTGATTTTTTTGGCCACATACAAATATTCCAGCGCTTTGTAGTTTTGGGTAGCTGCGTTGGACCCGGGAGGATTTAAATAAACAGGACTACCATTTTTTGCACTGATACCGGCACTGTTGATCAGGGGGATTATGTTTGCAGGGGTATTTACCAGGTTGCCTTTGCTGTCTTTTACCGTAGCCGGGATATTTGCCGGTGTATAATAGGTACCGTTATAATTAATAGCATCTGAGTTTTGATTAAACGCGACCCCCAGGTCAAACTGCCAGCCTTTTTGCAGTAGTTTAAAAACAATAGCATCATGCCGGCGACCCTGCTGCAGCCAATCCAGATTACCCAACAGGCGCTCATCATCATAAGCCAATTCCTGCCTGCCCACCTTAACAGCAAAATAATCAAGAGGGGATGATTTAAAGGAAGTATCTTTTTTGTTGGATAAAATAATTTCGGCCCAGGCTTCGTGCACCTCCAGTTTGTTACCATCTGTAATACTGGTGGTCGAGGCATCCTGACCCCATAAGCGTACATCCTGAATGGTAGTATGGAAAATGAGTTTGCTTGATTTGTAATCAAGTGTTAAACGCGTTCGTTGGGAAATGAACGCTGCGTCTTTGTACCCAATGGTTTGCAGGGTGCCATAACCATCCCTTAATTCGCCCCTTGTTCGTAATTGTCCTGAAAAGGAGAGCTGTGCATTTGCATTTAAAGAAGAGAAGCAAACAATAATAAATGCAATAGCAGGAATAGTGTATTGGTTTAATACATTTTTGTACATTTGAGATAGTTTTTTATTTGTTAAAGCAATGAAAACTGTTTAACCCTGCCTGGGAATGCGACCTCCCGGCAGGGCTTTTTTATGTTTTATAATTAAATATCTATATCCATAGGCACTTATTTTTTGCTGTTTCTTTATTAATGACTTTTTATTGTCATAAATATATCCAAATTGATACTGTGAATCAATAATTGCAAGTTTATTTTGTAATTTTTATGATTTAAATCATAAAAACTTGTTTTTTTGTTAAATCATTAATTTTGAATATATTAAAAACTAATTAAATAACATTTTAATAATGAAAATTTAAATTTTATTGAATTTATTCTACATAAAATTGATTAATTGAAATTTTAAAATCAATTTTGTTGAAATTTTTGTACATTTTTTATAAATAATGCACAAAATTCAATTTTTAACACCAAAAATACCCTGTATTTACTGTGTTAATTAATTATGATTATAAATTCAATTTATTTTAGAGAATACGATCAACTATAATGAAAAAAGTCAAAATATCATGACATAAATAGCTGTTTTTTTTATACAAAACCCATTGAGATAGGATAAGCGCCGATAATTTCAGCTCATAAAACAACTTATAAAATTAAAAAGGACAAGATCCCTTTTAAGGAGAGTGATTCAGTAGCAGGGATCTGCTTTATTAACTACTGCTAATCGCTTTATTAATATTGGTCTGAACCAGCAGGATATTTTTTCTATAAATTCAAACTAAACAATACCTATATAAACCTTACCATCGGTAACCTTTACCGGGTAAGTTTTTATTTGGTAATCCTCTCCGGTCAGGCATGCGCCGCTGATTAATGAAAAGGCTTTTTTGTGGAATGGGCAGGCAACCTTGGGTGTGCAATCATCGCCTGTGCTGCCTATCATGCCGCGCGAAAGCACCATCTGCTGTTTATGCGGACAAAGATTCTGTGTGGCGTACCACTCACCGCGGCGCGAAAAATTATATAGGGCTATTTGCTCATCGCCATGTTTTACGCATGCACCTCCGTTTTCGGGTACATCATCTGTATAGCAAGCTAAAACCCATTCAATATCTACCGTAGTTGTAGTTCCCATGTTGTGCTTTCTTTTAATCTGTTTACAGTTATAAGTATTACCACTTTGCCTTTACCTGCTCGCGCATGGCTTCAAATTTTACTGAAGGATCTTTCTCCTCAGGAGCATTAACAAAATGAGCGAAGCGCTTACGCAGAGCAGGGTTTTCCACCACTTCTTTCCATTCGCAATGATAGGTATCCACCAGTTGCTGCATTTCCTCATCCAGTTTTTCGGCAATACCCAAACTATCGTTGATCACCACATTTTTCAGGTAGCTCATACCACCCTCCATTTTATTAAGCCAGGTTGCGGTACGAGTAAGTGGATCGGCGGTTTTGATGTAAAACATCAGGAACCTATCGATGTATTTGATACAAGTTTCGTTATCAACATCGGCAGCCAGCAATTGCGCGTGCTGTGGCTTGGAGCCACCATTGCCGCACACGTACAGGTTCCAGCCTTTTTCGGTAGCAATAATGCCAAAATCTTTTGATTGCGCCTCGGCGCATTCGCGGATACAACCGCTTACACCCCCTTTTATTTTATGCGGTGCGCGGATGCCTTTGTACCGCTCCTCAATTTCAATGGCAAATGATACACTGTCGTGCAAACCAAAACGACACCAGGTGCTGCCTACGCAGCTTTTAACCGTACGCAGCGCCTTACCATAGGCATGGCCACTCTCGAAACCAGCATCAATCAATTCCTCCCAGATCTCCGGCAGATCATTTACATGTGCGCCAAACATATCTATACGCTGGCCTCCGGTTATTTTGGTGTATAATCCGTATTTTTTTGCCACTTGTCCAATCACGATCAATTTATCCGGGGTGATCTCACCGCCGGGAATGCGTGGCACAACTGAGTAGGTACCACCCTTTTGTATATTGGCCAGGTAGCGATCATTGCTATCCTGAATAGTATCCTGCTTTACAATCACATCATTCCACAGACTCGATAATATACTGGCTACCGCGGGTTTACATACTTCACAGCCATCGCCTTTGCCAAAATGATCTAATACCAGGTCGTAATTTTTAACCTTATTTATTTTTACCAGATCAAACAATTCCTGACGCGAGTATTCAAAATGCTCGCATATTACATTTTTAACATACTGACCATTGGCTTTCATGATGCCCACCACCAGGTCTTTTACCAACGGAATGCATCCGCCACATCCGGTGCCGGCTTTGGTACATTTTTTAATATCGTCAACGCTGCAGGCGCCATCGTTAACTGCCGAGCAAATAGCCGACTTACTCACCGCCTCACACGAGCAGATCAGCGCATCATCTGGCAAACTCATTACACCAGCACCTTCGTTAACTTCACCACCCCTAGAACCCAAAATCAAATCTTCAGGACTTGGCGGCAGCGCGATCTTGTTGTTAACGGTTTGCAACAGCATATTATAAGCATCGGCATCGCCAATTAAAATACCACCTAACAGATACTTACCATCATTACTGATATTGATACGTTTATATACACCTTTATGGGTATTCTCAAATACAATAGTGCGGCAATCAGGCTCGGCGATAAAGGCATCGCCAAAGCTGGCCACATCGACACCTATTAGTTTAAGTTTGGTGCTCATGTCGTAGCCGTAAAATCCTTTTTCGTTGCCCGATAAATAGCTGGCTACCACGTCGGCCATTTCATAGCCGGGAGCTACAAGGCCATATATCATACTTTCGTAAAGAGCGCACTCGCCTATAGCGAAGATACACTCATCACTGGTTTGCATTTTTTCGTTAACGATGATGCCACCACGGGTGCCGGTATGCAAGCCTGCCAATTTTGCCAGCTCATCCCGCGGGCGGATGCCTGCAGAAATGACCATCATATCGATAGGCAGGCTAGTATCATCATTAAATTTTAACGCTTCAATTTTATGTTCGCCGACAAAGGCTGCCGTATTTTTATTAAGATGAATATTTAAACCCAGGCTTTTTAATTTGGATAACAACATGCCACTACCTACAGAATCTATTTGCCGGGGCATCAAACGGGGAGCAAATTCAATCACATGCGTTTCTTCAATACCCAGATCTATCAAAGCCTTTGCCGCCTCGAGCCCTAATAATCCCCCACCCATTACAGCGCCAACCCGGGCATTTACAGCGTAGTTTTTGATCAGGTCAAGGTCATCAATCGTACGATAAACAAATACCCCTTCCTTTTCAACACCCGGAATATCCGGCACAAAAGCCGATGAGCCGGTAGCTAGCACCAGATAATCATATTTCACGGTAAAGCCTTTTAGGGAATGGATGATTTTTTCGACACGGTTTATTTCCTGAACAGGATCATTAAGATGTAGTTTTATGCCGTTGTCAGCGTACCAGGACTCGGTAGATAGTGATAAGTCGCTTGCTGTTTTACCATTAAAATATTCGCTGAGATGAACCCTGTCATAAGCTATACGGGATTCTTCACCAAAAACAATGATATTGAAATGTGATGATTTGGCTAATAGTTTTTCACAAAACTTATAACCGACCATTCCATTGCCAACAACTACGATGATTGGTTGAAACATACCTTTATTTTTTAAATGTTAAAGCAAAAACTGTATTTACAATGCATTATAGTTGCGACCTTAAAGCATTGTGATAACAATATTAACTAATTAATTCAGTATTTCAATTTCTAGAGTCAATAAAAAATAAATTTTTGATCATTTTTATGATATTTACAATAAATTATTGGTTAATAGTTTTAAATTTTACATTTTTTTATGATAATTATCATTTTTAAACGATATAAATTAATTATAATTGAAGATAATAAAGATTTTTAGTCAGATACACTAAACTTAATGCATTATATAGCACATGAAAATCAGGATCAAGGGAAATTCAATACGTTACCGGCTTACAAAAACAGATGTGGAACGCTTTTCGAACGATGGCTATTTACAAGAGCAAACGGTTTTGGTAATGGCATATTAACTTACGCCCTGAAGGTTTATGGCTCCAATCAGCTTTCGGCCAGTTTTGAAGACAATAAAATAACCCTTTTTATGCCCGAAGCAATGGCTGAAAGCTGGGCGACAACAGATAAGGAAGGCTTCGAGGAAACCACTGATCCGCTGTATCTGCTCATTGAAAAAGATTTTCAATGCCTGGATAATGTAATCGAGGATCAAAGTGACAATTACCCAAACCCTTTATTGAGTTGCTAAACAGCCACGTATTACTTGAGCTTGAATACTCTGAACCAATTCACCTACCGACTAAATACTAGCTAATTATTTAGGTATAACACTACCCCAATTGAGACGATCTATTCACCCGAACCGCTAAAGTGTTTTTTTATTCCAACTCATCTTTCAGGTTAACAATACGTTACAAGTGAAAAAAAAGAAGGGCAAGCAACCGTAAAACGTGCTTGCCCATTACATATGCCAGGGGCTGGGCCGTTTTGGCGTTAACGATGGAGGTTCCGAAGGCCTTGACCAGGTAATTCCGGGCCACTCGGAGCACCAGTTTGTGTAATGTCGAATCTAAAAGCATCTTTAACTTCAATCGTTTAATATGATCAAAGTGTAGAGGAATTGCTTTCCCTGTATTCTGGAACACGGTGATCAAGGTCCCCGGAACGTCTACGAGATAAAGCCCTAATTGAGTAATTTTATCAAAAGCCGTTAAGCGCAGTATTTTATTGACATGGGCATTATAAAAAACCTTTATGTGAAACTTTACGTAAAGGTTTATTATAACAGTACCCGAAACACGATCGACCATAACCGGGCGTTTACCACAATCAGCCAGCTCGCGCCATACATTAATTTGTGACGCAACAGGGTACACGATTTCAATGCCTAATGCCCTTCGTCTAATTTGTAATCATGAAATTCCTTAAAAAAGAAATATCTGGCTCCGTAGTAAGCTTTTTTTTTATATTTTCGCCGCCCTTCAAATTTTTATTGCTTTATGTCCCTAGTATGAAGAAATTTTTATACGGAATTGATTTTGGAACAACCAACTCGGCCCTGGCTATATACGACGAAGAAACAAGAGAAATACATAATACCATTATTATCCCTTCGCTCATTTATTTCTATGATCAACCGGGCGCGGTAAATACTACAAATTATGTTGTGGGCGAAGAAGCGATTACAGCCTACCTTGCGGATAATATGAAAGGGCGCTTTATCAAGTCCGTTAAACAGATCTTATCGAGAAGCAGTTTCTCCGAAACACGTATTCAAAATAAGAGGTATACTGCCTCCGATTTAGTGGCCATCATTTTAAGGGAACTAAAAAATCGTGCAGACCGGTTGATCGGACAAGACTGCCGGAAAGCGGTGATTGGACGTCCTGTTTTTTTTGACGACGATGATGTGCAAAAAGACACGTTAGCGCAGACCAGGTTGAATAAAGCAGCAGAGATCGCCGGTTTTACGGACGTCCGTTTTCAATTCGAGCCCATCGGAGCGGCTTTCGCCTATGAAAAAAGTCTCGTCAAAAAGGAAAATGTATTGGTAGCTGACCTGGGCGGTGGTACCACAGATTTTACTTACTTAGTGCTTGATCCTGAAAAAGTCGGGAGCAAAGACAGGAAGAACGATATGATGGCCAATGGCGGGATTTACGTGGGCGGAGATAGCTTCGATTCCACTTTTATGTGGGAGAAAGGTACGCCATACTTCGGTAAGAACACCCAATATGAAGCTTCTCCGGGTAAAGTATTAACAGTACCAAAATCACTTTTCACCAATATCTGCTCCTGGGAGCAAATGAACTTTTTTAATGGCTTGCGTATTAAAAAAGATATAGAGGATTACTATTATTTTTCAGGTAATGACCCTCAGTTTAAAAACCTGATGACGCTGATTGAAAATAATCTGGGTTATTCCGTGTTTCAATCCATCGAAAAGACAAAAATAATGCTTACAAATGCAGATACCGCAATGTTTAAGTATCACAAGATGAGTATCAACATAAACGAGGAAATACAACTGATAGATTATGAACAGATTATTTCAAAAGATGTGGATCGAGTTGCAAGCTACCTGGATGAATTTATGCTGCATAATGGCATCACGCCACGAAACATAGATAGTCTTTTTCTGACCGGGGGCACTTCTATGGTAGGCAGTATCCAAAAACTCTTTAAAAATAAATTCCCTCATGTCAACCTGAATTCGGGCGACAACTTCAAAAGTGTGGCCAAAGGCTTAGCTTATAGTGGTTACCTTTTTGAGGATTAACTAATTTAAGCAAACGATAAGCCGCATTTGAGACCGCTCATTTCAATGGCTCTTTTCCGAATGCTGTTCAAAGAAAGACTTTGTAGTAATACATTCCCGGAAACTGTCATTTGAAATCGGATTTTTGTTCTATCAAAAATCTTGGGGGTTAAGATTAGTTTAGCTCTTATATTTCATTGGGCCTTTGGGGCGGTGTCTGGCATTATTCTTCATGTTTTATTGGATAAAAGGAACCTACCGGTACCTTGCAGAAAATGATAATCATCTAAAAGGAGTGCTAATAGTCTATGAACTTTGACAGTTCGTTGTCATAAATAAATGGCCTCCCATAGGCGCTTCCTTTAGGGGTGATTTCGGAGTTTACAACACGATATACTGCATTTGAGGCAACGTCCTTGAATGTGATTGTAGCGGACGGGGTTTTCTTTGCTTCTTCCTTTGGCTGGTGTTTGAGAATTTGGGCTATTCCTGTAGGGATCCAACTCTGCAGCTTGTTGTCCCAATAAACCACCCTGCATTTTTTCCCGTAAAGGCTATTAGACAGGCTTGAAATATCGAAAGTCACGGCAGCTGTTCGCGATGTATTCTCCATAAATCCCTGAGTCTTGCCGCTTTTATGAACAAAAAAGGGAGTTCCGCAGGTTTTCGTACGACCGTTATTTAAGAGTCTTATCGGAGCGTAGAGTACATTCCTTGCGAT
>JAUCSE010000068.1 GCA_030445275.1 Mucilaginibacter sp. | reverse complement strand
GTAACGGTTATTCCCGAAATAGATTAAGCTATGGCAAATTGTTGGTTTTGTTATCAGGATGCTGGTACATCGTCTTATCATGAAAAATGTTCAAAGCGATTTTTCGGTACGGCTAAAGTACCTGAGCTGGAATTGAATAATAAACTTTTGAAAACGTTGGCCGAACAGACCATCAACGAGAGGATCGCTGTAACCGGAGTTCAGCCCAAGCTTTCTGTTACCCTGGAAAAGACAAAGGAGCAGAGCCGTCTGACTATAATAGTAGGACTTTGGGGAGAATACCTACTTAAACCACAGCATCCTGATTTTCCGGAAATGCCGCAATCAGAAGATCTGACTATGCATTTGGCAAGCCTGTTTAAAATGCCTACCTGTGATCATACTTTAATGGAGGCGTCTGACGGTAGTTTGGTTTATCTTGCCCGGAGGTTTGACCGGGTGAAAGGACATAAAGTTCACATGGAAGATTTCTGCCAGCTTTCTGAATTTTTAACGGAAAATAAATACAAGGGATCTTATGAAAAGATCGGTAAGCTTATTCTGAAATATTGCACTCAAACTGGTTTTGATGCGCTGACTTATTTTGAACTGGTATTATTTTCTTTTTTGACAGGGAACAATGATATGCACCTGAAGAACTTTTCTGTATTGTATGGGGACGAAGGAGTAAGTTTAAGTCCTGCCTATGACCTGCTCAACGTAAATCTTGTTAATCCAAAGGATGATGAGGAGCTGGCCCTGACGATAAACGGCAAAAAGAAAGGAATTAGATTATCTGATTTTGATGTGTTGGCAAGAAGTATGAATATACCTGAAACCGCCGTTAGGAATACTTATAACAAATTTTCCTCCGGTAATAAGGAGGTTGGTAAGATGATTACAGCATCTTTCCTGAGTCCCGAAAAAAAGGAACAGTACCTGGAAATTTGGAATAAAAAGCAACGGTTGTTTAATTGACAAGCCGGAGTTATACATTGTGGATTTTTCCTCCTGTTGAGAAAAAAATAAAATCCTTATTCCCCGCGCTTGCGAAGATAGCCCACGCCGGAATCAAACGTCAGAGGGTACACAAGCGGGCCGTTCTGTCCGCTTTCAGCGGTTGGCCCGTATTCTAAGACTTTGTCAAGTGTTATTTTCATCTTTTCTGTCCACAAAGTTTTATTTTAGCCTGAACCCGTCAAGGGTAATATAAACAGCTCCGCCCACAGGCCCGCGCTTCGCTGTATTCTAATGCCTGTGCAAGTATTTTTGATAAAAGCTTAAGAAAAGACAGCGTTGTTATATCGAATTTCTTGCAGTGATCACCGTTTATCACTGTAAAGCCAGTGGCTGACCATACAAAATGCTCCTGATAGCCTTGGTCGGTTCTGCAGCATCGTAATGATTCTGTAAAACGATGATTGTCTTATCATGATCTACGTGCCTTTCTATATCGCTTTTATATCCGGGCCATCCGCCACTATGACGAACTACCTTGCCATAGTCCGTATATTGCTCGATCTTCCATCCAAAACCATATTTGGTGAACGTTCCGTCACTGAGTTTGGCCGGAGAGAACACCTGTTGCATATCGGTTTTGGAGATCAGCTTATTTGTATACAGTGCACGGTCCCATTTAAGCAAATCCAGGACCGTCGAGTTGACCGTACCATCGCCCACCACGCCGTCAAGCCAGTATACCACTTTAGCCTTTTCAATGGAATCCGGCAGGAGGTATTTTTTCAAATACTTGGAATAGATATAGCCGAAAGCGTAATTGTCGATCTCCCTTGGATGCAGTCTTCTATTGAACACAAAGGTGCGCTGCATATGCAGAGGAGCAAAAATGTTTTTCTTCAAGAAGCTGGCATAGCTTTCACCCGACGCTTTTTCAATAATGGAAGCCAGTAATGCATAACCGGTATTACTGTATTTGAACTGCGTGCCTGGCGTAAACTCAAGTGCTGGCTTAAGCCTCGCAAAAATGGTTATGATATCGTCATTGACAGCAATCTTATGCTTATCAAAAACAGTATCCATAATGCTCAGGTAATCCGGCAAACCGCCTGTATGATTTAAAAGATTGCGAATAGTGATCTTATCATAAAAAGAAAGCTTTGGCAGATACTTCGCCATTGGTTCATTCAAGCTTAACTTTCCTTGCTCTTTTAATATCATGATCGCCATAGCGGTGAACTGTTTTGAGCACGAAGCCAATTCGAAAATGGTGTTTTTATCAGTCTTCTCCCCGGTAGCTTCGTTAGCTATACCGAAACTTTTGAGGTAGATAATTTTACCTTTTTCGGCAACTAGCACATTGCCGTTCAACTTGCCTTTTTCATTGAGTGACTGAAGTAAACTATCGATCCGGTTTACTTTAGTTTGGGCAAAGGAAGCCCTGCCCAGCACTACAAGTGCCAGGACAATCAGTAGTCTTGATGTCATATCAGTTTATTTAAGTATGTATTTCAGTAGATCAATCTTTATCAGGTATATATTCTAATACATCGCCCGGCTGACAGTCCAATATCTCGCAGATAGCACTTAAAGTATCAAACCTGATACCTTTCGCCTTGCCGGTTTTAAGAATAGAAAAATTAGCTGGTGTGATGCCCAGTTTCTCCGCCAGATCCTTGCTTTGCATTTTGCGCCTGGCCAGCATCACATCCACATTAACAACAATTGGCATATATTTAGAAGATTAGATCTTGTTCGTCCTGAAGATTCAGCCCCTGCTTGAAAATAGCAGCCATGAAGAAAATGAAAATACCCAGCAGCAAATGCAGCCCTACAATGCCCCAGGCATCAAAGCTGGCCTCATTAAGTAATTCTGTTAAAAACAGCATAATTACAGGTACCGTGAGATTGGCCAGGTAAAAAACGCGTAGGTAATTATAGCCTTTATGCGTAAACAGCCTGTCTTGCGTGAAGACATCAAACACATAGCTCAGTAGTAGAAAGAACAACGCGTATAATATAAACAGAGGTAAAAACTCGATCCATATATAAACGGGATTGTAGAATCCAAGCAAAAAAGGAATATGTGTAAAAGGCAGATATATAATAAATTGCCGGTTAGCATCATGCAGCAATACCGAGGCTGACTTGCTTTCAAGGCTAAGCAGCGCATATACGAAAGTGATAAAATATATAAAGGCCAGCAGCCTGGAAAGGTGCAACAAAACTTTAGCGGTAAGTTTTACAGAAGTCATATCAGTGATATTAATACACCGCAAATTTATTGATTAATTATTGTAAAACAATAATTAATCAATAAATTATTGTCTTTATAGAGATCAGCGCAGGATATCACTAAAAGTAAACATCTTAATCTTAAAGGAAGTTCAGTCCCAATCGCGCGCCCTTAAAGTGTAAATGAACAGTGCCATTATACCTTTCGCTTTGCTCCAGGTTCCATTACGCCGCCAGCCTTACCGCAGCGCATGCAGGAGTGTATTCGGTCCCTACCTATCCTTAGTTGTGCGTTATCGGTCAGTCACAGCACCGCGGTCGCAAATTAGCTACGCATGAAAACTGTCAAACATAAAAACCAGCTATCGCCGCCCTTGACATTTGATCCGGCTAAGCGCTGAATAAGGATAGGGTGTTCATCGATTACCTGAACCTGTTAAATGGTTACTTGTAAGTAGTATAATGCTAAAAGCAACCACCAATCAGAATCAGCTACAACTCGCTCTTAAATTATACTTATGGCTGAGTATAAAAATACATAAACAGCCACAAGTGTATCTCAAAGAGTAGCTATGGCTGTTTATAGCGCGTCTAGTTGCAGATTAAGCATAAAGTCATGCAGGTTTAGCCCAATGTTCAGTATGTGCTTTGTTAATGCGTCTTTCAATGTCGTCTGGTAAAGTAACGGTTTATACCTTTTTATGGCATGCTCAATTTTTCCATGTACTGTTTCCATTGTTACCTTTATTTTTTGGTAGTATAAGAGACTCTCGTATTATAGGGGCTGATTTGCGCCAAAGTTAAATGATGGATATTTTCTCCATTAACGATCAGGGTGATGGCTCCACTATTTTAACCCACACACCATTTGGCAGAATCGATTTCGTCGGCTTCACAGTGCCCATAACTCCTGGAACAATAGCTTAGCAATAGCGATATTGTTGATTTTTTATGCCTCATTATCAGTTGGATACAAGGATACAGAAAGGGTACAGCCGTGAGTTGGACTTGTGCCGCGATACCAATCCCGGTTCCTTTGTATGGTCAAACATGCCCAATATACGGGGCGGTTAACGGAAGAAAGAATCATTTTATTTAAGAAAAAATAAAGCATCATGTTCAATCACGTGTCATGGATCAGTTACCTGGAGAGTATTATTATTTTACTGCTTATCTATTACGTTTTTATTGGTATCCGGTTTTTTTCGGCGGACATCCGGCAAATGCTGAACCGCCTGACAGCTCCAATCTCCGTCAGTCAAAAAACGAGTGATCCGCTCGTATACCAGCAGGACAGTAAGGCTGTTGAGGCGGTGACTACATTCGCTGGTCCTTCGGATGATCATTATCCTGAAGATATGCGTGAAGCAGACAATCTGATGGCCGCTGTGAAAAGCTGTATTTCGACGGCTTCGGATCGGGATTGTCCTCCGGAAACCTTAAAGAGCCAAATCCAACGGCTTTTTCAGCTGCATCATGTTTTAAAGAGCTCGCCGCATCGTTCGGCCATCAACGAATGGATCGTTTCGGAATGCGAAAGAACAGGTACTGCCGGGCTGACCGAAGAAGAGGTAGATCAGTGGTGGGGCGGTTAGCAGGCAGTGCTGTTACCGGATCTGGCCCCCGCTTCATCAGCGGGGCCGGTTATCCGGAGCCTTTCTGCCGGTAAACGATAAGGGATCGATTGTCCATCCCGGTGATGTGAAACTATCATCAATAACCGGTGACCGTTTCCGCTCTGTGACTATTGCGAAGCAGGGACAGGGAAGCCTTTGCCCGGAATTTTAACCAAACGGCGAAATCCTTTGGAGCGCCAATGAAGCATATTAACCGAAAACGATAAGTGAAGATGAAAAAGTGGAGTGAGCGTTTGAAGTGCAAAAACTGGCATGGGGATAAGAACATCCCATTGCTGGTGATTATTAACCTGTTTTATTTAACCATTAACCTTACAGTCTTTGCGCAGGACGGTAATGCCGGTATCAACGAAGCCAATACGCAGGTACGCAGTTATTTCCAATCCGGCACAAACCTGATGTATGGTATAGGCGCCATTGTCGGGTTGATCGGGGCTGTAAAGGTTTACCAAAAATGGAATAGTGGGGATCAGGATACGAGTAAAGTCGCCGCTGCCTGGTTTGGTTCCTGTATTTTTCTGGTAGTGGTAGCCACCATTATTAAATCATTTTTTGGGATATAGTATGCAAGTGCAATTGACCAATAAGCTGTATAGCTACCTTGTTCATCATCATCTGGATCTCTTGATCGCGCTGCAGGAGGATCACCGGCTGACCCATTACCTGGAACACAAAGTTAACTCGGTTTGGGAATTGTATGAAGGCCTGCTGGCTGAAAACCGTCCAGCTGATGTCATCGAGGCGCTGTGTATGGAGGAGCTGACGAGGGACTTGCGTCCGTCCCGCTTTGCGTATGTACGTGCGCTACTGGAGGAGGAGTTCAATATTGATTATCAAAGGATGAATGATCGCGGGACACTGACCTATGAGATTATCAACCTGATTGGTGCTTGTGAACCCGTTTTCAGCATGTTCGGATTTGGGGAGGATATGGAGGATAGCCGGGAGTTAAAGTATGCAGTTAAGGGGATGATTGCAGAATACCTGGGACGGTGGTACCGGTCTGGATTTCATGTGCCCATCGATGAGCAACAGTAGAACGGTCTCCAGAGCAATATGAATAGCAGCATTTATCATATCAACAAGCGCATTAATAAAAGCATCGAATTCCGCGGGCTCCGGGCGCAATATATCTGGTATTTCGGTGGGATGGTCATAGGCCTGCTAATCGTCTTTGCCCTACTCTATATTGCCGGTGCGGGTACGTTGGTTGGTATGACCGTTGTGGGCGCGGGCGGTGCCTATATGAGTATCAAAATCTTTGCGTTGAGCCGGAAATACGGCGAATACGGGATGATGAAAGTCATGGCCAAGCGGTGTGTACCCCGGGTGCTTAAATCCTACAGTCGCAAATTGTTTCAGCATTTATAAAGATGAGAAAGCTAAGGAGGAAGGGAAATGAATAAGCTAAAACCATTACCAATTTTCACGATAAAGGAAAGGGACTTCCTGGTGGATATTAACCAGCAGGTACTGCGGGAAGTTGAACGGCCAGCAAACGAAATTTCATTTGTTGACGATATGAAGGACCTGGGTACCCATTATGTGCTATGCTATGATGTGGAGCGGGGCGTTAAATACCGCGAAGCGGATCAGCATTATTCTAGCTCCGAAACCTGGATCAATGTTCCATTGATGATCGAGCTTGATCCGGAGGGGATGGCCGCGAAATATGGTCTAACCACCGACCAGCTGAAAGGGAAAACTGATTTTGAGGTCATCGTTGATCAGGACGCCCTGGAACAGCGGCTCGCTGGCGTCCTACCGAGGATCCATATCGCCGGTGAGGTATTTATAATTGACCTGCGTTTGCATGAACTTCGGCACGCCAAGAATTTTCATCTTGTCTTGAGTTTAAAATCGTTTGATCTTACGCCTGACCGCTGGAAGTATGAGGCCTATTATCATCCGTACATCAAGCAGGTGGTGGAGATCGATCCGAAGCTGACGGAGCTTCCGGATAGTGTGGTCAGGATCCGGCTGCCCAATGAGGTCGGCCTGGATCCCGTGGGTACCGCCCGCCGGTATGGAATGGAGGAAAGTGCGCTACTTCGCCGTTACCCCATCCAAAAGGAACTAAAGGCCGAGATCATATCACTAAGTGAAACGGATCTCCCCGCGCTCATTCAGCGCAACCGCGAGCAGCTACGGCGGGAGCATCAGGAAATAACAAGACAAATGAAGCCCAAACAACGGTAGGGCCTTTAAACCCCACCCGACACTCCCCCGAAAAGGCGGGGCTAAATCATGATGGATGATCAAGAATAACAATTAGGAGATGGAAAAGGAGTTGAAAGATATATTACCGATTATGAGTGTGGAGCATGATTGCATCCTGTCCAAACAGGGTGAATTTACCGTGGTGTTTAAAGCGGAGCTACCTGAAGTGTTTACGCTATCGGATGAGGATTATGAGCACCTGCACCAGGCTTGGGTAAAAGCGGTTAAAGTATTGCCCGGGGGTAGTGTGCTGCACAAGCAGGATTGGTTTATCCAAAAGCAATATGAAGCCAGTGAAAAAAGAACAGCAAAGAGTTTTTTAAGTGAAAGCAGCGAACGGTATTTTACGGGCAGGCCTTATCTGGAGCATGATTGTTATCTTCTGCTGACCAAAAAACCGGCAGGCAGGCGATCCGGTAGTTCCATTTTTTCGAGCCTGCTCCGGCCATCCCTTGTGCCAGTCGAAACACTGGAGCCAGCTGCTTTACGGGAATTTCTGGACCTGGCCAGACAATTTAAGCGCTTGCTGGAAGACAGCCGGCTGATCCGGTTGACCCAACTGAAAAATGCCGATCTGCAGAGCCAGCCTAAACGGGCCGGGCTGATCGAGCGTTATTGTTTCCTTCATGAACAGGAAGAACAGGTTGGGTACAAAGACATACAGTTTACGCCTGATCTCCTGATTGGTGATCAGCACCTGGCGATCTATACCTTAGGAGATGCCGAGGACCTGCCTTCACGTTGTGGTGCGCGGATCAGTTATAGTCCGTATTCGACGGACAAGACCAAATTTCCGGTCAGTTTTGCTGCCGGACTGGGCCTGTTGTTGCCCTGTAATCATATCTATAATCAGTTTATTTTCGTTGGTGATGCGCAAGCTACGCTTAAACAACTGGAGCAAAAACGGCTGCGGCTGCAATCTTTATCCGCCTATTCCCGGGAGAACGCGATTTCACTTGATGCGACTAATGATTTCCTGAACGAGGCGATCAGTCAGCAGAGACTCCCTGTTAAGGCACATTTTAATGTCATGGTCTGGTCTGACAACCTGGAAACATGGAAGGAGATGAGAAATCAGGCAGCTTCTGCGCTTGCAGCGATGGATGCTTCCGCTAAACCCGAAACCATGGGCGCGGCACAGATCTGGTGGGCCGGTATTCCCGGTAACGCGGCGGATTTCCCAGTGAATGACGCCTTTGACACGTTCGCGGAACAGGCTTGCTGTTTTCTGAACCAGGAGGGTAATTATAAAAGCTCACCAGCTGATCAGGGGATTCGTTTTAGCGACCGCTTATCCGGCAAGCCAGTATTTGTTGACCTGTTTGACGCGCCCCGGCAGGAGGGTATTGCCTCCAATATGGGGGTACTGGTTTGCGGAACTTCGGGGGGAGGTAAGTCGATGACCGTCAATCATATGCTCCGCTCGCTTTTCGACCAGGGAGCACATTGTGTAACCGTGGACATTGGTGGTAGTTATCTGGGCTTATGTGAACTGGTTGGCGGATACTACTTCACTTATACAGAAGACAATCCCATCCGTTTCAATCCATTTTATATCAAAGCCGGTGAAATGCTGGATACCGAAAAAAAGGAAAGCCTAAAAGCCTTACTGATCGCCTTATGGAAACAGGAAAACGAAGGTTTTAACCGGTCCGAATATGTGGCCTTGTCCAATGCTTTACAAGGGTTTTACCAGCATTTGGAAAACAATAAGGAGTTGTTCGCCTGCTTCAATACTTTTTATGAATACCTCGAAACAGCTTATGTGAACGTGCTGAAGGGCCAACGGGTCAAAGACCGTGATTTTGATATCGATAATTTTCTGTATGTACTCCGGCCATATTATCAGGGTGGGGAGTTTGATTACCTGTTGAATGGCAGGGAAAACCTGGATCTATTAGATCAGCCCTTTATCGTGATTGAGCTGGACAATATCAAGGATCACCCGATCCTGTTTCCGGTGGTCACGCTCATTATCATGGAGCTGTTCATCAGTAAAATGCGTAAGCTAAAAGGCGTTCGTAAAGTACTGACCATTGATGAAGCCTGGAAGGCGATTGCCAAACCGGGTATGGCGGAATTCCTGAAGTATGCCTTTAAAACGATCCGGAAGTTTAATGGTATCCCGATTGTGATCACCCAGGAACTGGATGACCTGATTTCTTCGCCCATTATCAAGGACGCAATCATCAATAATGCGGATATCAAAATCCTGATGGATATGCGAAAGTTCCAGGGAAAGATCGAAAAGCTGCAAGATGTATTGGGGATGTCCGAAAAGGGTAAAACGATCTTACTATCAGTCAATAAGGATCAGCGGGAGGTCTTTATGGACATCGGCGGGCAGGTCATGAAGGTATATAAAAACGAGTTGTGCCCGGAGGAGTACTATGCTTATACCACGGAGGGGAAGGAGCGTGTCCAGGTCAGGGAGGCAGCCGCTAAACATGGTAGCGTTCAAAAGGGTATAGAAGCGATGGCTGCAGCATTAAAAGCTGGGAAATAACCACAAACGAATAAAGCGATGAAAAAGAGAAGTTTAGGCGTATGTAGGCCAGGTGAAATGAGAAAGATAACCGTTATATGCATTTTGAGCCTGCTATGTACTATCGCGGGGGCAGAGGCGTCATATGCACAAATTCCGATCGTAGGGCTATTTGGTTCAGCCATGAAGAAAATCATCACCGCTATTGACCTGAAGGTGCAAAAAATGCAGAATCAGACGATTGCGCTGCAAAATGCGGCAAGGCAACTGGAAAACAGTCTGTCATTAGGAAAACTCCAGGATATATCCGCTTGGCTGGACAAAGAGAAGAATTTATACCAGTCCTATTACCAGGAGCTGGCTCGGGTTAAAGGTGTGATAAGCGATTATGCCGAAGTGAAGGAGATCATCAGCCGTCAAAAGCAATTACTGGGAGAATATCAACCTGCCTGGTTGCTTTTCCGCCGGGACAGGCATTTCTCACCCGAAGAAATAAGCTATATGCAAAATATTTATGGTGGCATTCTGCAGGAGAGTATTCGTAACCTGAACGAAGTCCTCCTGGCTGTTAGTGATTTTAGTACCCAAATGGATGACGCAGAGCGAATGCAAAAGGTACGTCAGGCCTCAGCCGCGATGCAGACCAACCTGGATCACCTGCGGCAATTCAACCAGCAGAACGCCACATTAAGTCTGGCCCGGGCGAGGAATGAGCAGGATCGGCGCTCGGTGAAACAGCTGTATGGTCTGCCATAATCAACCTATAAAAAGACGAAGGGGAGCGTAGTATGAAAATGATGGGAATAGTTTTTCTTTTCACCTGCCTGATATCCACCAGGGGGGAGGCACAGTTTTTCGGTCAGCAAGCCCAAAAAACAAAGTTGATGATGGAACAAATCACCAACCTGCAAATCTATTTGCAAGGCCTCAAAAGTGGTTATCGGATAGTGGAAAAAGGACTGCAAACGGCGCAGGAACTCAAAAATGGTACCTGGAATCTACATGCGGCTTATTTCCAGTCCCTTAAACAGGTTAATCCCGTCATTGCAGCTGATCCTAAAGGAAAGGCGATTTACGGATTGTACCAAGGAGTTGTAATTGTGTTTCAAAAGGAAGTGGATTGGCAGCAACAAGGAAATTTGTTAAACCGTCAGGAGTTCGTCCATTTACAAAGGGTTTATACGAACCTAATGACAGAGAGCCAACGGGATCTGGATGAGCTCGTCCAGGTATTGACCAATGGCAAGTTGCAGCTGAGTGATCAGCAAAGAACGGAAAGATTAGATAGGGTATACAATCGCATGAAGGATAAGTATGCGTTTGCCGGATATTTTACGAGCCAATGCCGGAAACTGGCTTTGGGCAGGCAACAAGTCCTGCAGGAAAATGAGCAGGTTAAACAACTATATGGGATTAATTAACATCAAACGGAAGGGGTATTCGTATGGAAAGGTTTTGTAAAATGGGATGGATGTTGGTACTGATCATATGCATCCCGGTATGGAGTATTCAGGCGCAGTCGGTTGCCCAGTGCCTGGAACAGCTTTCGCTGGATTACCAGAAACTGGCAGGTCTTAAAAGTATTCTGCAGCAAATGTATAAAGGTTACGAAGTGTTGAATAAAGGCTATAATGCCGTAAAGAAAGTATCTCAGGGGAATTTTAACCTGCACGAAGCATTTCTCGATGGATTAATGAGCGTGAGCCCGGCGGTCCGGAGATACCCCCGGGTGGCGGACATCATCAATGACCAGGCATCGCTGATCGGTCAGTACAAAGCCGCTTATACCGTTTTTAGGCATGATCCGCATTTTAAGCCCGGGGAGATCAGCTATATGACGGGGGTTTATCATCACCTGGCCAGTTCCAGCCTGAAAAATCTAGATGACCTGGCGATGGTGGTAACAGCTAGTAAACTCCGTATGAGCGATGCGGAAAGATTAACAGCCATTGATCAGATTTTTACCAATAGCCATGAGCAGCTGAGTTTTTTGCGAAAATTTAATGATCAGGCCTATAAAACTGCGCTGCAAAGGTCGAGAGCCACGAACGATCGGCAAACGCTCAGAACCTTATATGACATAAACTAATTTGACGATGAAAACGAAGATGGTAAAGGTTGCCTTATTGGCAATTTCAGTGATGCTTTTGCCCTTAATTTCCTATGCAGCAGGAGTGGGAGACGATTTGCACAGCCTCCAGGGGGTGTTGCAACAGCTTTATGACCAGATGATTCCCTTGTGCAGTGGAATGATCGGTGTTGCCCGGGGGATCGCCGGATTCGCGACCTTGTGGTTTATCGCCGCAAGAATATGGAAACATATCAGTGCAGCGGAACCGGTTGAAATTTATCCTTTATTACGCCCATTTGTGCTGGGGTTTTGTATCGTTTTCTTTCAACATGTACTGGCGCTGATGAATGGTATCCTGCAACCTGTGGTTACCGCAACCCAGGGCATGGTGACCAAATCCAACCAGACCATTTCCCGGATGCTGGAAGATAAACCGCCAGGTACGGTGGAAGGACAGGAGCCATCGTCCACCAACGGTGACCCGGATAAATGGTACCAATACAGCCACCCGGATCAATCCGCAGGGAACGGGACTAATGCGAACCCCATATCGGATGCTTATTCAAGCTTTAGCATTAATAACTGGATAAGGAAGTTTATCGCAGAAGTACTGAATGTCCTGTTTCAGGCGGCGGCACTTTGCCTGGATACGATCCGGACCTTCAAGCTCATTGTGCTAGCCATTCTCGGCCCACTCTGTTTTGGCTTGAGTATTTTCGATGGCTTCCAGCATACCCTGAAACAATGGATAGCCCGGTATGTCAATGTGTTCATGTGGTTGCCCATCGCCAATATTTTCGGAGCCATTATCGCCAAAATACAGGAGAATATGATCCTGCAACGAAACCTGACCGGAAATGATTTCGGGAATACGAATACGGCTTATCTGATCTTCCTGCTGATCGGCATCGTCGGCTACTTTACGGTGCCGAGTATCGCTAATTATATTATGAATGTGGGTGGTCATGCCTTATTTAATAAGGCCAGTGCGCTGACTTCCATGGCCGTTACCTACGCCGGTAGCACTTTAATGCAAAGCTATTTGAAGGGCGGCACGGCACAAAGTCAGTCCACTCAGCCGGGAAATTCCGGAACGGGGGTAGGAAACACCGTAAACCGGGACAAGCTTGCTGGAAATGGTTCATAGTGTTCGTGTCCGCCAGGAAGATTGATCAATGGAAAGAATCGCATAGATGAAAAAAATCAGGAGGGATTATGTTTAAAAAAATGCGCAATATCGAAACCGCTTTTCAGCATGTACGTGGTTTTACGATCGTACTGACGATCGGTTATTTTATCACCATAGGCTATATCGTATACCAGACTAAGACATTAATCACAACCATACAAAATAGACTGTACGTTTTGTATAATGGAAAAGTCCTGGAAGCTACTGCCACCGATCGTAAGGACAATCTGGCTGTAGAGGCCAGGGATCATGTAAAAACATTTCATCAATACTTCTTTACCCTTGCTCCTGATGATAAGGTTATTCAGGGAAACCTGAGCAAAGCCCTTTACCTGGCAGATGAATCGGCCAAAAAGGAATATGATAACTTGAGTGAAAATGGCTATTACGCCAATATCATCGCCGGGAATATCAGCCAGCAGATTCAGTCAGACAGCGTATCAGTTGATCTTCGAAGCTATCCCTACCGCTTTCGCTTTTATGGTACGCAAAGCATCATCCGCACCACCAGCACGGTCACCCGCAGCCTGGTTACTGAAGGAGAGCTGCGTAGTGTATCACGGAGCGATAATAATCCGCATGGTTTTCTGATCCAGCGTTGGAACACCGTCGAAAACAAAGATTTAAAGATGGTTAATCACTAACGGGCATCATTCCGCTTTTATCCTAAAAATAAAAAATCAATAGCATGAAAACAAAAACATTATCCCCAAGGGAGCGCAGGCAGCGTAAATTTTTTCTGGTGTTACCCGCTATTGTCTTGCCATTCACCACGTTGTTGTTTCTGTCACTCGGTGGTGGAACCGTTGACATTGCGAATGCCGGAGTGCATCCCGGTAAAGGTTTGAATTCACAACTTCCCAACGCCAGATTAAAAGATGACCGGGGCTTAACTAAAATGAGTTATTATGATCAGGTAGCGTCAGATTCTGCAAGAATCAGGCAACAGCTAAAGCGTGATCCGTATTACCACGGTGCTGATGCTGACAGCCTTCATTTTTCGGTCCGTCCGCAAAAAACCTGGAGTCCTAAAAATGGAGGAAGTTATTTTTCCGGGTTAACCGGTCATGACAGACCGGACGCTAAGGCAAATGAGGCCTATGAGCGTCTTGCTCAACTGCAGACCGTCATCAACAAACCTCCGCAGGCCGGGAAGCCGAATGCTGATTATTCTTCGGCTGATATTGCGCTTGCCGATAAATCACCAAAAGACATAACGCTAAGCAAAGAAGACCCGGAACTGACACAGATGAGTGGATTGCTGGAAAAAATATTGGACATCCAGCATCCGGACAGGGTTATTCAAAAAGCAAATGCCCAGGATTTACCAATAAGCAATAACCGGTTCCAGGCAATTCCGGCGGTCATTGACGGCAAACAAAAGATAACCGAGGGAACAGTCGTTCGCATGAAGCTGTTGGATACCATTACCATTAACGGACAATTCATACCGAAAGGGCAATTGCTCTTTGGTAGTGGTCAACTGAATAACCAGCGGCTGACGATGACCATTAAACTCATCCGTATGGGCAATAATATATTGCCAGTCGATCTTACCGTATTCGACATGATAGATGGTCTGGAAGGTATCTGCGTGCCGGAGGCTATCACGGGAGACGCAGTCAGGGATGGCGCCGCCAATGGTGTGCAGGGATTGGAGTTGATGAGTTTTGATCCTGCTGTCGGCACGCAGTTAGCCGGGGCCGGGATCAACGCTGCAAAAGGACTTTTCTCCAGAAAGGTAAAGCGTATTAAAGCTAAACTCCAGAACGGCCATCGGTTGTTGCTCAGGGACAACAAAAAAGTTAGGGAATCACAAAAATAATCAGGGATAGCCAGTAAGAATATCAAGAAACCGGTGCTAACGCCGGGATGAAAAAGACATCAAAAATTATAGTATGGAAATGGAAGAATCAAACCGGCGGGAAATCACTGACTTTTTGATCCAGGCAAAAGTAACCGGACATCACTGGGTCGCTTTTGAATGGTCGCCAGGTAAGGATATTCACACCTTCCATGGATTTGAATCAGCCGGAGAGGCGGAGCAATTTTGTAATGATACCAATGCGACTTTTAATACACAGGAACAGGATTGGGAATATGCTGATTATCGCTATATGCCGGTTCAAACAGTACAGTCAGCTTTTGAGGGAAATACGCCATGGCATATCCTGGCCATCAGCCTGACTTCGATCCGGTCACAAATGAATGGTCAGGCTGCGGATCTTTTACCGGGGCAACAACTGGAAGAGTTTTTCCCTTTCTTGCAAAGTGAGGGGGTATTTCCCGTACAATGGACAAAACAAATTGATCCGTCCGCAAATATTGAGCGTTTTTACGTCATCGGGCATCATCATCCCGGTCATCAGGTGTATGAGATCGGGCATAGCACAAAAATTTATGATTCTTTTACTTCGATCAACCAGGCAGACGAATTTTTACAAATACTGACAGCGCAGGATCCCCGCAACCAGGCACAGCAAGATTACCTGCTTGTCGGACAATATCGCGATCAGCAACTTCGGATCAACCTGGAAGGCTGGCCAGAAAATTACAGCGGGATCACCTTAAAAACCGCGTTCTATCAGTATGATCCTGTCCTGAAAGAAAAGTCCTGGCAGGTATCGGAAGTCAATCTTTTGAGCGATCCCATTAATATCAAACACTTTCTATATGCCCGATACGATATGAGCGAAGGCAAACTAAAGCTTTATGATGACCGACTGCAAGAAACGAAGCCTGAAGACTTAACAGTCTCAACCTATCCTGCACATTTTAGTTATGAAGAATTAACAATTAAAAAATCAATTATTATGGAAATCAACATGCAAAATTATGATTACCTGAAGAACCAGGTAAAGTACACCGGCTTTGGTGAAGCTTTGGACCAAGAGTTAAAAGACAAGCTGGGGCAGCAACAACCGGCTTTTCAAATTCGTCATCAGTCAAAATTTGGTCAGGACGAAGTTAACTCGACACTCAACTTTGAAAAATCAAAAAACAGTGAGTTGTATTTTTTTAACAGTTATGAGCTATCGGTAAAACAACCACAATCCGGGGACATCCTGAAACAAACCTATTTTATCGGAAAGGAAAATAATATCACGTTAAAAGAACGATATAATATGCTGAACAGCCGTGCAGTATTTAAAGCGTTCAACAAGCTGGAAAAAGTAGGAGAGGGTGAAGAGGCACGCTTTAAGCCGACCGACGAAACCTACAAATCCTGGGCAACCCTGAATTTCAAGGAAACGGATGCCCAGGGTAATTTCCTGATGCGAAAGCTGTTTTGGGATCATGAAAAAATGCTGGCGAAATTTCCGGTTAAAGAGTTAACGGATAGTTATGAAAAAGACAGGCTGGTGGCATCGCTGGAAAAAGGTAACGTACAAAAAGCAACGGTGGTACAAAACGGCCAGGAAATAAAGGTTTCCATAGCTGCTAATCCCTTGAATAAGACCTTTGATTTTTACGACGCCGATATGCAGCGCATATCGGTTAAGCAAATGCAGGCTCAAAAACTGGAGATAGGTAATGATCTTAAGCATAGTGGGGCCGGTGCTATAAAACAGCCTGTCCAAAAAGACGAAAAACACGGAACTGCCGAAGATATTAAACAGGGCAAAGCTGAAAAAAGAAGGCAACGCATAAAGTATTCTGATAAATACAATTAAAAACATAGGCGGATATGGAAAGGATCAAGCCACTATCGGATTTTTTTGCCGCGATTGAAAAGGATGCCCGTATCAGCATCACCCATATTGGTATTTACGCAGCATTGCTTCAATGCTGGCAGGAGCACGGTTTTATAAACCCGCTTCGCGCCTACAGTTATGAGGTCATGAAGATCGCGAAAGTTTCGGCGCATGCCACCTATCATAAATCGGTGAAGGATTTAAATTCCTTCGGCTATATCCGGTATGAACCATCGTTCAAGAGAAACAGTCCCAGTAAGGTGTACCTGCTATTTTAGCAGGTACACCTTTTTTAAACAAAAAAGATGAGTGTAGAGAGCATACCCAAAAAAAAGACCTGGAGGTGTTCCAAGGACCCGACATGTTATATTCCTTATCAAGGGGATAAAAACCTGACCTGTTTTAAGAAAAGATTATCGCATTTGACATGAAAGGATTGTCTTTGCCGTAACTTGTGGTAATAATGGTGCAAGATCATGGCGAAAAGATCTATTTGTAATCCAACATCACTTTTAGTTGGTTGCCTTTCAAAGCAGGTTTAAATGGAGCCTCCTGGGGAAAACCAATTCAATAAAGAGCATTTGCCTTGCTTACAGCATCTGTTATTTTTTTTCATCGGATTGTATGTATTATTTAAAAATTTGTTAAGTATAATT
This sequence comes from Mucilaginibacter sp., assembly GCA_030445275.1. Classification (GTDB taxonomy): domain Bacteria; phylum Bacteroidota; class Bacteroidia; order Sphingobacteriales; family Sphingobacteriaceae; genus Mucilaginibacter. The sequence continues at coordinate 14,028 of JAUCSE010000068.1, read as the reverse complement.
CAATTTTATAGTTAATTTGTAAATAAATGTATCTAAGCAATTACTTATGAAAAAAACAGCTCTAATTACTGGCATTACGGGTCAGGATGGTGCTTATCTTTCCGAATTATTACTTTCAAAAGGATACCAGGTTCATGGTATTAAACGCAGAAGCTCATTATTTAATACAGAAAGAATCGACCACCTTTACCAGGATCCGCATGATATTGATCAAAGATTAATATTACACTATGGAGATCTGAGTGACAGCACTAACCTGATTCGAATTATTCAGCAGGTACAACCAGATGAAATTTATAATTTGGGGGCCATGTCACACGTTAAAGTAAGCTTTGATACTCCTGAGTACACAGCAAATGCTGATGGTATTGGAACCTTACGTTTATTGGAAGCTATACGTATTTTGGGATTAGAAAAGAAAACCAAAATATATCAAGCCTCTACTTCTGAATTATATGGTTTGGTTCAGGCTGTGCCACAGTCAGAAACTACCCCTTTTTATCCACGTTCACCTTATGCCGTGGCTAAAATGTATGCTTATTGGATCACTGTTAACTATAGGGAGGCTTATGGTATTTATGCATGCAATGGTATACTTTTTAACCATGAAAGCCCTTTACGCGGTGAAACATTTGTGACCCGTAAAATTACCCGGGCAACCGCTAAAATAGCATTAGGATTTCAGGATAAACTTTATTTGGGTAACCTTGATGCACAGCGTGACTGGGGGCATGCAAAAGATTATGTAGAAGCCATGTATTTAATTTTACAGCAGGAAAAACCTGAGGATTATGTAATTGCAACAGGCGTTACCACCCGTGTACGGGAATTTGTAAGAATGGCTTTTGCCGAAGTTGGTATAACCATTGAGTTTAAAGGTACTGGAGTAGATGAAAAAGGATACGTTGTAGCTTGTTTCTCTCCTGATTTTCAATTAGAGACAGGGAAAGAGGTAGTCGTGGTTGATCCGAAATATTTTAGACCAACTGAGGTAGATCTTTTAATTGGCGACCCGACAAAATCAAATACCAAATTAGGCTGGAAACCGAAATATGACCTTAAAATGCTCGTAGAAGATATGATGCGGGCTGACGTAAATCATTTCCGCAGGGAAAAATTGTTAAAGGATTACGGCTACGAAATCAAAAACCAGTTTGAATAGCATTAATGGACAAAAACGCAAAAATATATATCGCAGGCCATCGAGGTATGGTTGGTTCAGCAATATATCGTAAACTTCAAAATGAGGGGTATAATAATATTGTAACCCGCGATTCATCATCACTTGATTTACGTGATTTTATTCAGGTAAGGGAGTTCTTTGAATTGGAAAAGCCAGCGTATGTGTTTTTGGCTGCGGCAAAGGTTGGTGGTATAATAGCCAATAATACTTTCCGCGCTGAGTTTTTATATGAAAACCTGCAGATCCAGAATAACGTTATACACTTAAGCTATCTTAACGATGTGAAAAAGCTCATGTTTTTGGGTTCCAGTTGCATTTATCCCAAAATGGCTCCTCAGCCATTAAAGGAGGAATATCTGTTAACGGGCCTGCTTGAACCTACTAATGAGCCTTATGCTATTGCTAAAATAGCAGGCATTAAAATGTGTGATGCTTATCGTGACCAGTATGGCTGTAACTTTATTTCGGTGATGCCAACTAATCTGTATGGTTATAATGACAATTATCACCCTCAAAATTCTCATGTATTACCGGCCCTTATAAGGCGCTTTCATGAGGCAAAAACGCAAAGCTTGCCTGAGGTAGTTATTTGGGGTACGGGGTCACCAAAAAGAGAATTTTTATTTGCTGATGACCTAGCCGAGGCCAGCTTTTACCTCATGCAGAACTATGATGAAGCTGGATTAATAAATATTGGTACCGGTAAGGATATTTCTATAAAAGATCTGGCTTTGTTAATTAAGCAGATAATTGGTTATCAAGGTGAAATTAAGTTTGATACAAGTAAACCGGATGGAACGCCACGCAAATTAATGGATGTTTCAAAATTACACAATAAAGGCTGGAAACATACGGTTGAGCTCGAAGATGGTATACGCCTGGCTTACCAAGACTTTTTATCAAAGTATAATTAAAGACTTTTACATATTCATACCTAGCTTAAAAAAGCACTAGTGAATAAAGTAATACTTATTAGTGGAGGATGAGGCTTTATTGGATCACATGTAGTACGGAGGTTTGTGACCCTAATGCTCGCGTTGTAGAGTTTGATTAGCATAAAAAGGCGATTTCTATTGAAGAAAGGCCTGAAAGAATCAACTGAAACATAAATATGTTGCTATGAATAGTTACCTTCAAAGAAGGTGTCTCGTAATTAATAATGTATCTGCTTTTGTACCTTTTATTCCATTAAGGATAAATTACATCATTCATAGAATATTTACATCAAAATTGAGCTGGATGAATAATGAGTTTTGAATGGGAAATTAACGAATACTCATTACTCACTTTGATTAAAAATATTTTATGATCTGTACCGGGTCCCAAGTAGGATCGGTACTAACCGCAAAGCCAGCATTATTTGAGGTTGAACTTCCAAAAAATGGACCAGAGTAAGCAATTTTTTGGTTCCTTTTAAGTAGCACATTGAATGTTTTTGAAGCAACCACAACTCCATTTTTGTCAAAGGCCTTAATGGTAAAGTTATAACTACCAAAATAAATTGAGTAATAGTTGATTTTAAAATTAGTTTTCCCTTTTAAACTATCAGGTACATTTACAGTAAATGCTGCCAGCGGGTGATCTGGGTGATCAAACGGTACAAGAGCCTCTCCTGTATTAAAATTAAGGTACACATAACTAACCGAATTCTCCAAGGTGAACCGTGTTACATTTTGGGGTATTGCGTCAGTCATGTTTACTTCAATTCCGGCATTTACCCTAGTTAAACCTACATTTAAATTCACATCTGTATCGCTTACAGTAAATGCTTGTTTCCCGTAAAATGAGTCTTTCCAATGCTCAGCGACATAGTAACCTGAACCGTCGCCATTTTGGGGGTATACCGCGGCATAACCTTTAACATATAGCCCTTTCTGGCCACCTAAAACATAAATGTTATAATTGTCTGGTTTAAGTTTCCGCGATATGTTTATTGAGGTCAGGTTTTTAGTACTAAAGCCATATGTAGAATCAGCAAAACTAATGATTAAAGTATCCATATAGTTTTTAAATAAGGAAAGGTCATTAACCGTATTAACTTTTAAATTACCCGCCTTCACGATACTCTGTGTAAAGCTGCTGCCATTAATTTTTAAGGTAACGGTGTGTAATTTATTGTTGGGCATATTGTTGCTTGAGTGTTCTTTTTTACATGAAAACGTAGCCCACACAAAAAACATTATGATGATATTGATTTTCTTTGTCATACTCTTTTTATAATTATCCCTGTGTGTAATTAATATGGCGTATTGGTGATTACGTCCCAATCCGGGTTTAATGTTATCTGAAATCCCGCATTATGTTTTGTTGGACTAAATAAACCTCCCGATAAAACAGTTACCTGGTTTCTTCTTACATATACATTGGGTACAGTAACGGAAGGCCATTGTTTGGTTTTTGATACAGGGGTTATAGTTACTGCTAATGTATTAAAGAAATTATATACAAGATTTCCAAATGTATAATTTGGCTTGCCTGCATCTATTGGTTTTAAATTAGTCGAAAATGTTGTGGATGCTATCTGGTTGGGTGAAAACCCTGAAAATACACTGAAACGTTTCTCATCCTGGTAACTAACGTTAATGCTGGTAACATCCGCTGGTATGGTATCCTGAATAACTATTTGCAACTTACCGGCCACGCGACCAAGCGTTACCGGTTGATTAATATTTGAGCCGTTTACGGTTATATCGAATTTTTTGTAAAAAAAATCATCGAACAATATAGGTAGGTAAACGAACTCTCCCTGGTCAACTTGAATGGGTAGCTTGCTTGCTAAAAATACGATAGAATAGGTTCCCGGTGAAAGCGCATCGGTTATTGATCCATAGTTGCTGGCGGTTGAATCTTGTGTTATGCTATGGACAACGGTGCTCCCGCTGTAAACACTATATAACAAATGCTTCAAAACATGACTGTTAATTGGTGTTGCCGCGTTTACCTTTAATTTATTTGTAGCGCTAAGTTGCTCCTCATTATTTAAATTGAAAGTTATTTGGTATTTTTTATCTGAAGTGTTAACAACATTATTATTATGCTCCTTTTTACAGGACGAAAGCATAACTAGGCCAACCATGCTTAAGCGTAAAATGTTTTTCATCATAACTTATTTGATATAAATGTATATATTCTTTTATGCAAAAAGAAATGGAAATTCCTGTTAACCGCGCAGATTTAACTCACCAATGTAATTTTGTTGTCCAAGTTAGTATAAAAAATGTGTTTAAGATTAAAGTAGCGGCGATTACCATTTTCTCTGTCACCGGTATAGAAGATCTCTGTATTTTTTAATATTATTCTTCTTCATCCAGTTACAAAGCGTAGGTTCGGTAACACTATAATTTAAAACTTGTATAGTTTGCGAACAGATCTTTTATCCCCCTAGAATAAAAAAAGAAGTATAAAAAAAGAGGTTTCTAACAGAACCTCTTTTTTTATACTTTAAGATGTAACATGCAAATCAAAATCAGGGAGCAGGGGACTACAGGATGGTTCCCGCTGCTACTGTTTCATTGCTGGTTTCATCAACCAATATTAATGAACCGGTGACGCGATTTTTACGGTATTCATCAAAAACCACAGGCTGGGTGGTACGCAGGCGTACACGTGCCATCTCATTCATTTTAATATCACCTGCATTTTCCAGTTTTTCCATGGTGTTAATGTCCAGCTTATAATAAACTTCTTTAATAATGGCCATTACTTCGCGCGTGGTATTTTTCAGGTGATATTTAGCACCCGGACGCGGACCTTTGGTACCCATCCAGCAAAGCATTACATCAATATCCTGACTTACCTGTGGCTCGCTGTCGTCCTTCACGATCATGTCGCCACGGCTCACGTCAATATCATCTTCTAAAGTAATAGAAACGGACATGGGAGCAAAAGCCTCCTCGACAGGTCCTGAAAAAGTATCAATAGATTTAATGGCCGAGGTTAAGCCCGAAGGCAGGACGGTTATTTTATCGCCAGGTTTAAATATGCCGCCAGCTATGCGACCTGCATATCCTCTGTAATCATGATATTCTGCCGCATGTGGGCGTATCACCGTTTGTACAGGGAAACGTGCATCTACGTGGTTTTCATCGCTCCCTATATGTATAGATTCAAGTGTATGTAATAAGCTGGTGCCTTTGTACCAGGACATATTTACAGAATCATTTACCACATTGTCCCCATCAAGCGCGCTGACCGGGATATAGCGGATATCGGTTACATCAATCTTGCCGGCAAAGTCATTGTATTGTTCAACAACCTTGTTAAATACTTCTTCGGAGTAATCAACCAGATCCATTTTATTGATACATACAATAATGTGGGGGATCTTTAAAAGAGAAGCGATGAATGAATGCCTGCAGGTTTGTTCAACCACACCTTTGCGGGCATCAATAAGCACCAGGGCCACATTGGCAGTAGATGCTCCGGTAACCATGTTACGGGTGTATTGTATATGGCCCGGGGTATCAGCAATAATAAATTTACGTTTGGGTGTGGCAAAATAGCGGTAAGCAACATCAATGGTGATGCCTTGTTCGCGCTCAGAGCGTAAACCATCGGTAAGCAGGGAAAGATCAATATGTTGCAGACCTTTTCTTTCGCTGGATTGTTTTACGGCTGCCATCTGATCTTCAAAGATCGATTTAGAATCGTATAATAACCTGCCGATCAGTGTGCTCTTCCCATCATCCACACTACCGGCTGTTGTAAAACGTAATAGTTCCATATTTATGTGTGGCGTTATATCATGACTATATAATCGCCTTTTATATTATTAGCTTAAGCAGCTAATTGATCAATTTAAAAATAACCTTGTTTTTTCCTGTCTTCCATCGAGGTATCAGAACGTTTATCATCGCTCCGGTTACCACGTTCTGTACTGCGGGTGGCCGATACTTCGGCAACAATTTTTTCCAATGTATCCGCGTCTGATTCAATGCCACCGGTAATGGTGATATCACCCAGGGTACGGAAACGCATCAGCTTGTTTTCAATGGTTTCACCATCGCGCAGCATTAAAAATGCTGATGCCGGCAGCCAGGTACCATCGCGATAAACAGCCTCGCGGTTATGCGCGAAGTACAGTGAAGGGATAGCGATATTTTCCTGCAGAATATAATTCCAGATATCCATTTCGGTCCAGTTGCTGATTGGGAACACCCTGAAGTGCTCGCCCATTCTTTTCCGGCCGTTAAATATGTTCCAAAGTTCGGGGCGTTGATTTTTAGGATCCCACTGGCCAAACTCATCGCGATGCGAAAAGAAACGTTCTTTGGAGCGTGCTTTTTCTTCATCACGACGGGCACCACCTATGGCCGCGTCAATTTTATGGTGCTCAATAGTATCCAATAACGAAACGATCTGTAGTTCATTACGACTGGCGTTAATACCGCTTTCTTCAACCGCACGACCTTTATTGATAGATTCCTGAACTGAGCCAACAATAAGTTGCACACCCAGATTATCCACCAGTTTATCTCTAAACTCCATTGTTTCGGGAAAGTTATGCCCGGTATCAATGTGTATCAACGGCATAGGAATTTTGGCGGGCCAAAAAGCCTTGCGGGCCAGGTGGGTTACAACAATGGAATCTTTTCCGCCCGAGAACAATATAGCAGGACGATCAAACTGGGCCATTACTTCCCTTATAACATAAATGGCCTCTGATTCTAATTCCTGCAGATGAGTAAGATAATATTTGTGCATGTTAACGTGAAAAACCCGCTAAATCCACCTAAATAGTAGGATTTAGCGATCAAACTGCAATATTAGCAATTTATGCGCATTAAATTGTTATGAAATGTGTTTTTTAACTCTTGGAAATTAGCGAAGTATATCTTTATGACTGGGAAATCACGATGTTTACCATTTGGTCGATAACATCCTGATCGCTGGTCTGAAACCAATGGAAGGAGCCATCTTTCCGGAACCAGGTAAGCTGCCGTTTAGCAAAGCGCCGGGTATTTTGTTTGATCATTTCAAGCGCTTTTTCGAGTGTGGTTTTGCCATCAAAATAATCAAACAGCTCGGTATAGCCTACGGTGTTCAGAGCATTAAGGTGACGTTGGGGGAGCAGCTCCTTTACTTCATTTAATAAACCTTGCTGCACCATCATATCAACCCGTTCATTAATGCGGTTGTACAACACCTCGCGTGGCAGGTTCAGGGCGAGTTTAACGATATGGAACGGACGTTTGTTTACAGTGGCTTGCCGGTATGACGAAAAAGGTTTACCGGAGCTTTCAAAAACTTCCAGCGCACGGATGATTCGCTGGGGGTTGCCCAGATCAACCTCGTCATAATAAGCCGGATCAACCAATTTTAATTTTTGTTGCAGGCTGGTTATTCCCTTTTCTTCCAGTTCCTGATTTAGTTTTTTGCGGATAGATGGATCGGCAGTTGGCAGATCGTCAAAGCCTTCACAGATGGCTTTAATATATAAACCTGAGCCGCCTGCCAGAATAACATGATTGTGGGTTTTAAAAAGCTCATCCAATAAGGCAAGCCCTTGTTTTTCAAAATCGCCTACAGAGAATGGCTCAGTGATGGAGTGCGAATCAATAAAATAGTGTTTTACAGCCGCTAATTCTTCCGCGTTTGGTTTGGCTGTACCAATAGCCATTTCCTTGAAAAATTGCCTGGAATCGGCTGATACCACCACCGTATTGAAATGTTTGGCCAGCTCAATTGCCGTTGCTGTTTTGCCCACGGCTGTGGGGCCGGCAACTACAATGAGGGTTTTAGTGGTGGGTGTGGTAGTCATGGTTGCAGTTAACTAAAAACGTCATTGCGAGGAACGAAGTAATTCCCGGTTTACAGAACGGCTCTGCTTGTTGGGGATTGCTTCGTTCCTCGCAATGACGTATGGATATAGTATTTTATTAATTTTTATTAATAATCATCACCACCGCGATGGGGCTTGTCATCATCTTCAAAGCCTTCGTCGTCGGCAAATTCGTTACCAAATTCGTCTTCCTCTTCTTCTCCCTCGCCTACAATTTTTTCTTCGGGCAGTTCTTCAACACCGGTATCAGTCACTTCCGAAAAATCTTCGGCATCCTCAGGATTAAAGGCCATTTCGTTCAGGAAGTCAAAATCCTCACTTGTTGGTGGTATAACAGTAGGGTTAAACACGTTGCCAAATTGTTTTGGCGCTTCACCAACCGATTTGATAACTGCCGGGTAAATGGTGCCTGGTGTTTCGTCCAAGATGATCTTCATTAGTTCAACGTGAAAGTCAAACGGGCGGTCGAAATTGAAGGTATAGTAAAATTTTTGATGCGGGTCATCAATAAAACTCAGCAGCTTTACATTACTCATTAATGATACACCACGATCAATCCTTTTTTGATTGGGTAAATACGTAATTTCTTCGCCTTTCGTCCATTGATCATTGCTGATGTAAAAAGACGAAGAAAAATCGGGGCTATAACCCGTAGATTGATGTATCGCGCGGTGAAGATCCTCGAAGGTTTGATTTGATTTAACATCAATCTCTCTTATCACGTCATCATAATCTTCGAAAGTAACTCTGAACCTGTATAGTGCCATTGGTTTTGTAAATTTTGGGGACAAAAATAATCTTTTAATTCAATTTTGTGTCTGCCACAACTTTTAAGCCAATTTCCAAACCTTTGGCAATTGTAAAGTTTATGGCAGCTTCGCGAGTATTTGGAATTTCGCCTTCCAGTATGGCTTCGCGTATCTGATTTTTAATAATCCCAACTTCCCGACCTTCCTTTAAGCCAAAAAGTTGCATAATATCAACACCAGTAACGGGTGGTTGCCAGTTTCTGATGCTGTCGCGTTCCTCCACGTCTTTTAATTTTTGTTGAACCAGCTCAAAATTGTTACGGTATTTTTTAACCTTATATTCGTTTTTTGTTGTTATGTCTGCTTTACATAACAACATTAAGCCTTCAATATCGTCACCTGCCTCAAAAAGCAACCTGCGCACTGCCGAATCAGTAACAATAGATTGCGATAATACAATAGGGCGTAAATGCAGTTGCACCAGTTTTTGTACCTGCTTCATCTTTTCGTTAAGCGGCAGCTTTAACTGGGCAAATATCTTGGGCACCATACGTGCGCCGCGGTCTTCATGGCCATGAAATGTCCAGCCATGATTGGGTTCAAAACGTTTAGTGGCGGGTTTGGCAATATCATGCAATATGGCAGCCCAGCGCAGCCAAAGATCGGCGGTGGTTTCGCAAATATTGTCCAGCACCTGCAAGGTATGGTAAAAATTATCCTTATGGCCTTTACCGTCGATATACTCAACCCCGTACAGGTTGGTCATCTGCGGGAATATTTTGTGCAGCAGGCCGGTATCAAACAAATAATTAAAACCGATGGATGGTATGGGCGACAGGATGATCTTATTCAGTTCGTCCGTAATCCGCTCCTGCGATATAATGCTGATGCGATCTACATTGTTTTTAATGGCAGCTACCGCGATATCATCTATCCTGAAATTCAATTGCGATGCAAACCTGATAGCCCGCATCATGCGTAGGGGATCATCAGAAAATGTTTCCTCTGGATTAAGCGGTGTCCGGATCAGTTTCTGTTCCAGATCGGCAATGCCGCCAAAGGGATCAAGGAGATCGCCAAAAGTATCCGGATGCAGAGATATAGCCAGCGCGTTGATGGTGAAATCGCGACGTTTCTGATCGTCTTCCAGGGTGCCATTCTCCACAATGGGTTTCCTGGAATCCAGACGGTATGATTCTTTCCGGGCACCCACAAACTCCACCTCCAGATCCTGGTATTTGAGTGATGCGGTACCGAAGTTTTTATATACGGCAACTTTTACCTTGAGTTTGGCTGCCACAGCTTCGGCAAAATCAATCCCATTCCCTATAACTACAATGTCGATATCTTTTGAAGGACGATTTAGAAAAATATCGCGTACAAAGCCACCAATAGCGTAAACCTGCAAATTATGCTGAGCCGCGAGTTTTGATATTATTGAAAATACGGGATGCTGCAGATGGGCTTTCATGTAGTTTAATAAAATACTAAGCTTTAAAAACTGAATTTTAAAACAAAGTTCAAAGGTAATGGTAAATTTTAAATTGTCTGAACCAGGATTTTTCGGATTTAGGAATTATCTCGATTTTTGTCCTTTGTCCTTTGTCCTTTGTCCTGTATCCTGGCTCTTATCTCTTGGCTCTCTTTTAACGTCGTATAAACTCAAACCGCCCATCGGGTGCCAGTTTCATAATGGTTGAAGGGTTTTTAATTTCCTTGCTGTGCTGGTCAATATCAACCACGTAGTCAACCCCGTCAATAATGTCCTGGTCTATTTGCGAAAAATATTGAGGCGATGGCTTACCACTGATATTGGCCGATGTGGATACCAGCGGCTTGCGCAGCCGTTGTATCACTTGTTTGCAAAAATCATGACTGGTTACGCGTATACCCACGCTTCCATCGGCAGCTATTAAAGCCGGCGAAATATTTTTAGCGCCCGGCATGATCAATGTCAACGGATTCTCGGCATATTCGATCAAATCATAAGCCAGTGGATTTACTTCGCTGATATAACTTTCCAGCTTGTTTTCGGTGTCAACCAGAATGATCATGCTTTTGGCTTCGTCGCGCTGTTTAAGGCGATATATTTTTTGTACGGCTTCGGTGTTGGTGGCATCACAGCCAATACCCCAAATGGTATCGGTAGGGTACAGGATTATTCCGCCCTCCTGCAGTATTTTGAAAGCTTTGGCAACTTCATCTCTAAACATGATCAATATATTGACTTAACGTATTTATAATTTGCAATTCATCTAGCAGCTCCATGCATTTGGGCACGCCGTAAAGTTTACAGCTATTACGTATACAGGGCTCACAGGTTAGTTTACCATAACGCTGTATGGTTAAATTTTGTTTGTTATATGGTGCAGTATTGTGTTCATTGCCTGCACCAAATAATGCTATGACCGGAGCACCAACACTATTAGCCAAATGAGCCGGACCTGAATCTGTAGTAAGCACAGCAGCACTCTGGGCCATCAGGCTACACAGGCCGGGAAGATCTGTTTTGCCGGCATAGTTTTCCAACCGATCCGAATTTTCCAGGCCGATGATCAGCTGGCTTACAAACTCCGCCTCTTTTGGCGAACCAATAAGGCAAAATGTGGTATTGGTAAAAGTGTCGGTTAATTGATTGAGTAATGCCCGCCCTTTATCCACCGGCATCCGGCGTGATGAGGCTTCGGAATTAAAATTAATCAGTACCCTGTTTGTTTGTTTGGGACCTAATGTTGCTGCATCTAGTTTAACCTGTTTATGGGTTAAAGTTTTTCCCGAAAATTGCTCCAATAAAGATACATATTCATCAACCCGGTGCACATTAACAGGCTTTTTGTAAGAGTTGGTAAGCAAAAAAAAGCCGCCTTCTTTACCAAAGCCAATGCGTTTTTTTGCCGATGTAGCCCAGCCCATTACAAAGGACGAGAGTGATTGCGGCAGGTTAAAAAACAGGTCATATTTTTCGGTCCTCAGTTTTTTACCAAAGCGATAAACACCTGTCAGGCCGCTAAACTCCTGTTTCGAAAATGAATGTATCTGTGTTAAACCTGGTATAAGTGGAGCTATATTACTCAGCTCTTTTTTAATGATTACATCAACTTGGGCATCAGGATAAAGCTGCCTTACTGCCGCGACGAAAGCTGTACTCATCACTACATCGCCAAGCCAGTTAGGCAGCCTTATCAGTATTTTCATAGGTTGAGATAGGAGATAGGAGATGTTAGATATGAGCTTAAACGTGTTGTCTCAAATCTCATTCCTAACATCTCATATCTAAATTAAACCGCTACATTGTTTTCGCGCAGGGCATCGTTCAATGAAGTTTTTTTATCAGTTGATTCCTTACGGGTACCAATGATCAGGGCGCAAGGCACCTGGTAATCGCCGGCAGGGAATTTTTTGGTATATGAACCCGGAATAACTACTGAACGCGCTGGTACACGGCCCTTATATTCAACCGGGGTTGAACCTGTTACGTCAATAATTTTGGTTGATGCTGTTAAAACCACGTTGGCGCCTAAAACGGCTTCGTGCTCTACATGTACACCTTCAACCACAATAGCACGTGAACCAATGAAGCAATTATCTTCAATAATAACAGGAGCGGCTTGTAATGGCTCCAATACACCGCCAATACCAACACCACCGCTTAAATGTACATGTTTACCAATTTGTGCACATGAACCTACAGTAGCCCAGGTATCAACCATGGTACCTTCATCAACGTAAGCACCAATGTTCACATATGATGGCATCATGATCACACCTTTTGCCAGGAATGCACCATAACGGGCAATGCCATGTGGTACCACACGAACGCCGGCTTCTTTATAATTAGTTTTTAGTTTCATTTTGTCATGAAACACAAAAGGGCCAACTTTAATTTCGTTCATTTCGCGGGTTGGGAAGTAAAGCACCACTGCTTTTTTTATCCACTCGTTCACATGCCAGCGTGAGCCAATTGGCTCTGCTACGCGTATCTCGCCTTTATCTAACCGTTCAATAACGGTTTCAATGGCAGTAGTATATTCGTTATAGTTTAGCAGATTCCTGTCATCCCAGGCATCCTCAATCAGTTTTTTAAGATCTTGCATTGGTATAATTAAATTATTTTTTGGCAAAAAAAGGAATATTTACTTGTAGGTTGTTTTGTGCATTTACATTTAATAGGTATAAGGGGGGCAAATAAGGGATAAAAGTTAATATCTTTAATAACATGTGAAAAACTATTTTTGATTACAAGAAACCATATATTTATCGGGACGAAGATAATAAAAAATGGTGTGTTAGATATTCTATCAAGTATAAGGGTGATGGAAAACGTACACCCCATAAAGAGTATAGTAGGTTGTATTCAATAAAAGCCTAAGTTCCATTTCGGATTTGAAACTTAGAGCAAAAGAATTTGATAAATTAAGGTTGATGATTGAAATGGATTTATCTAATGGAATTGATTTAAAAAAGCCAGAAACATTAAAGCTGCAATTGATCAAGAAATGAGATAGGCTAAGAATTTGATGAGAATTATGAATTTTATATCAAGATGAATTATCAGGTAATAATAAAAAATCCTTTTATCTAAATTAGTTGAAGCCCTTTTTAGTTGGTAAGGATTAGATAATGATATAACTAATACCAGAATTAAGATTTCCTGCCGTTAGCTCAACTAAAAATGCTTTGTATTTGAATTTCTTGTAATCATCGGTTACACTGTATATCATATTCTTTAAAAAATATACCAAAATGCCCTCTTTTGACCCGCTCAAAAAGGTCCCCTTTGCCAGTTGAAATATACTAGGTCAACTATGTGCTTTCGACCCCTGGACACCTTATTCAAGAAGACGATTAATAAATCCCGGTTAGGGTCTTCCAGTTCATAGCAATACCTGTTGGTTAACAGGCTGGACTGTCCCACATTAATAAATAACAAGCGTATCTATTTTATAGGCAAAGGCAGTAATACTTAGCAATAATAAATACGCAGTTAATATTATTTTTTTTCATGATAAATAGTCCGCTTTATAAAACACAATAATTATAATCAAAATGTGCAGTAAATTCAACTTTGTATAGATATTCTGAGGATATAATTATATATTTATTGTCAATTATATTGAAGTAAATTACCATGTCTGTAGGAGTATTATACGTTGATGATGAGATAAATAATCTAAATAGTTTTAGGGCTGCTTTCAGACGCGATTTTAATATATATACGGCATGCTCAGCTGCCGAAGGGCGTAAGATTTTGGATGTTACCGAAATAGGTGTCATTATTACTGATCAACGTATGCCGGTAACCACGGGGATTGAGT
>JAUCSE010000056.1 GCA_030445275.1 Mucilaginibacter sp. | reverse complement strand
TGTGTTATATATCAATTACTGTACCAAAGTGGCGTTACGGAGTAGTATTTTTTTACTTAAGGTTAAAATCAGGTTATTATATTATGATGTGGTGACTATTCATTTTAGTCAGTAGTGGATTATAATTTAGTAGCTGCCAATATTACTTTTGTTGTCCTCCCGATTGAACACTTGTGTATGTTTTTGTGCGGTTTTTTTTGCGCAGATAGGTGTCAAAAGTATACAATGCCAGTATCACATCAAAAAATAAGAACCCTTGCATTATTGGGCTGGTAAGGTATTGGCCAATATGTGGCATAGTAAAATGCAAGGTGGTTCCCCCTGATAATCCCGCTGACCAATGAACACTTGCCAGCGCATAAAGCATGATGGCAGAAATAGTCAGTACAAAAAACAAACCTATACCTTTTATAATACGCTGATCGATCCTTGCTTTAAGCGGCGCTTGCGCATGCTCATTGCGGATGGCTTCCATCACGTTATATTTAAATGCCATCGGCGGTTCGTCCAGCTCCATGTTCGCAAACTCTGCATTGAGCAATAGTAGCTCATTGTACTTTTTTCGATATATATCGTCCTGCTCAATAAGCAGGGTAATGGCCTTTTGCTCCTCGGGACTGCTGGTGCCATCAATATAATTCCAAAGTTGTTCTTCTATGCTGTTCATATCAGTTCTTTAGCTTCATGTTTTAAATTACGCTCCAGCTTATCTTTCAAACGCTGGCGCGCCCTAAATAGTTTAACCTTAACCGTATTGGCCTCAATACCCAATGCCTGGGCTATTTCCTCTAATGACTGCTCGCCCTTATAAAATAAGGTAATTATGATTGCATCATCGGGTAACAGCTGCTCAATAGCCTGGTTAAGGTAATACGATCTTGATTTATTCTCTACATTATCAGTATCATAGCTCGATTCACGATTTTCAACCTGCATATAGGTATTTTCATCATCAATTGAATCAGTGACTACACGTTTTTTTCTTAAAAAGGTCATTGCTGTAGTATAAACTATACTATACAACCATGTACTAAATTTTGACTGCCCCTGGAACGAAGCCAGCGAGCGGTAAGCCTTTATAAAACAATCCTGGGCAACCTCTTCAGCATCTTCCCTGCTCTTTGCAAAACGCATAGCCAGGGTAAATACAAAACGCTGGTGCCGTTTAATTAAATCGGCATAGGCCGATTGGTTACCTGCCAGGGTTTGTTCTATAAGTTCGATATCTGAAAGCTTGCTCTGCATTTGTTACAACCTCTCTGACTACACGGCATTAACTTAGGTTACACTATTTATGTAAAAATACTAAAAATAGCGCCGGCTTTAGGGGGCCAAATAAACATGCATCATTGCGAGGTACGAAGCAATCCCCGATTAGTAGAGCCGCTCTGTATAACATAGAGATTATTAATGTTGTGTTTGTTTTTATAGGTATTAATGAACTCTCTTCGGTCGGTTGTCTTCGTACCTCGCAATGACGCGGGGGAGAAAGAAATTTTAAACAGTTGTTGGTCGCCTGATGATAGCTAATACTATAGCAATTATTGCAATAACCAACAATACATGTATCAAACTGCCTACAGCGGTAAAAAAAACACCTATTGCCCAACCTATCAGCAGGATAACAGCAATTACATACAGTAGTGAGTTCATTTTTTTAATATGATTTGATGTATATCTATATAATAGCCCTTACCCCAAAATGTTTTAGAAAATTAATAAAAAGCCTGTCATGCTTTTAAAGTAATACTTTCCCTTTTGGAATTCCGCTACGCTCCCTTTTTTGCCTTTAAACTGTTCATCAATTGATCATACAGGTCATCGCTTGATGTAGTACGGGGTTTTAATTTTTTAACCGTTGCCCGCTTACCTTTTGATTTGGCTTTGATGATTCTTAATAACTCATCATTATACTCATCCTTAAAGCCCGACACATCAAAATCAGCCTCATACTGTTTGATCAGGGCCAAGCCTACGTCCAGCTCCTTTTTGCTAATGTTTACATCATCCCCAACATTCAGATCGTCCGTACCGCGTATTTCCTGACGAAAGCGTATACGTGTTACTACCAATACATGCTCAATGGGATGTATAATACATAGGCTTTCAGTATTACGCAATACAAAGCGGCCCAGGCCTGCCTTCCCTGATTGGTGCAGCACTTTCAGCAGAAGAGCATATGCTTTATTGTTTTTGGTGTCGGGCTCTGTGTAATACGATGTTTCGTAGTACATGGGGTTTACATCGGCAATATCTACAAAGCTTTCAATCTCAATCACCTTACTTTTCTCAGGAGCGGCATCTTCAAAATCCTGTTCTTCCACAATTACATAATCGTCATTCAGCTTATACCCTTTTACAATTTTATTGTATGGCACCTCTTTGTGCGTTTTTTCATTTACCCGTTGATAACGTATTCGGGCATGATCACGGCCATCCAGCATATCCAAATCAAGCGAGCTGGATTGCACCGCCGAATATAGTTTTACAGGTATACTCACTAAACCAAAGCCAATAGAGCCTTTCCAGATAGATCTCATAACTTTTATGCTTAAATACTATTATATAACCATCAAGAAGCCTAACAGTTTTATATTTTTGAGTTACAGGCTATACGATAGTAAAACCCCAAACAAAGCCGTAGCTTTATGTATGATACCAATCCTATGATTAAACAAATAAATTATTAAGCCTGTTACATATTAAACTTTAGGTACGTTATCATAGTCACAGATAATATATATTTATAAAAAAACTATTATATGAAACCATCTGGAGCTACTCTAAAAACAAACACAGCTCATGACAGTTTCATTACATTTAAAAACAAACTATCACATGAAAAAGCTATTTATCCTTGCCGTATTACTTACATTTACTTATGGTGCTTTTGCACAAACAACTGATATGCGCAGAAAAATTGAAGTTACAGGCATTGCCGAACAAGAGGTTACTCCAGATATTATATATGTTTCCATATCATTACAAGAATATATGAATGGTAAAAACCGTGTAACTATTGACGTGCTGGAAAACCAATTGGAAAAAGGTGTAAAAGATGCTGGTATTCCTAAAGAGGATTTTACAATAAACAACATATCGGCTTGGAATAATACCTACCAAAAGAAAAAAACACCTGATTTTTTAGCAAGCAAACAATACCTTGTTAAAGTTACCGATCTGAATAAGTTTAACCAGATATTGGCCAAGGTTGATCCCAAAAGCATACAATCAACCAATATTGATAGCTATGATTATTCAAAAATCAATGAGTTAAAAAATACGCTGAAATTAAAAGCCTTACTATCGGCCCGCGATAAAGCCACATTCCTGGTTAATGGCCTGGGCGATAAATTAGGTTCGGCACTTAACATCACCGAAAGTGATAACAGCAGCTTCCCGCAACCACGCACTATGATGATGTTTAAATCAGCCGCCGCAGATGCATCTGGCCCGGCTGAATCAGATATCGACTTTAAAAAAATAAAACTGAGTTTCCAGATACAAGCTGTATTTGAGATAAAATAGCTGCTGCCGCAAGGCAAAAAGCTTAAAGCACAAAGGCGAAAGGATTTAAACTTTCGCCTTTTTTATTTAGCTGCTGCCCCAAAAGCCTTTGACCTTTAACCCTTCATCTCTCTTTTTTTCACAAAGGGTGTAACCTGTTTTAAAATCATGTGGTCATAGCTTACAAATACACCATATTGGTGATTTGAAAAAGAAAATTATTAATTTATTTAAACTTAAATACTATGGGAGCAGGTGAATTAGGGGTAATAGCAGGAATCTTAATCCCCCTTAGCTTTTTCACAATGATCTTCGGGATCGTTTATATGAACAAGCGTGAAAAATTAGCAATGATTGAACGTGGCATGGACCCACGCAGTTACAAACCGCAGTCAGCGCCGTATCAGAATTTAAAATGGGGTCTTTTACTTATTGGCTCGGGAGTTGGTTTATTTTTAGCCTTTATTTTGGCTCACACCGCATTTAGTTATGCAGACGATGAAATATTTTTCCTTTATATTGCCCTCATAGCCATATTTGGCGGAGCTGGCTTGTTCCTCTCCTACCGGATAGAAAAAAAGGAAGTTCTGGATAAAGAGGATCATACTTTGCAAAAGTAAAATACAGGGTAAGTTTTACTTTACCGTTGCTGCAAAAAGCGCTTGTTTGTAAACAAGGGCTTTTCGGCATTTAATAAATGTATTAATTAGGTATATGATAATACTCGCTTAAACCTTTTAAGTGATGCATCTCATGCCCGGCTATCATATAAACAAACGCCCTTACCGAAAACAGGTGATCACTGGCTATTCCGGTACGCAGTAACTGCTCATCACTAAAGCCTTTTATCATATAAATATTTGATTGCCGTGTAGCTCTAAATTCGGCGGCAAGATCCAGGATATTCTGGCTGTTAAAATCAGTATTGTTCACATATATGTCCTGGTCAAAACCGGGCAGTTCAATATGGTTACGTGAAAAAACCAGGGCCCGGTAAGCAAATGTGCGTTCGGTATCAATCAGGTGGCCTAGTATCTGTTTAACCGTCCACTTTCCCGGGGCATAGGTATAGGCCGCTTGCTCATTAGTAAGGTTGCAGAACAACTTATAACTTGATTCCATTAAGCGCTCCAGCAGTTCAATTACATGAGTATCCGGAACCAGGTTTACATACCCCGTTGCAAACGGCGAATATTCTTCAGACCTTGGCTGGCTTATCATGGCGCGTGTTTTTTAATACTATCCTGAATGTTGTTCCCTTACCTATTTCAGAGTCTTTTACAAATATTTGCCCATTGTGGTAATTCTCAATCATACGTTTGGTTAATGACAAACCCAAACCCCAGCCACGCTTGCGGGTAGTATAACCTGGCTGAAAAACGGTATCGAATTTTGACCGCTGTATCCCTTTGCCGGTATCGGTAACATCAATAAATACCTGGTTTTTTACCTTATTGCCACCTATTTCTATATGAATGCTGCCCTTACCATCAATAGCGTTAACCGCGTTTTTAAGCAAATTTTCAAGCACCCAATCAAACAGTGGAATATTAAGACCGGCTTTAAGATGCGGATTGCCGCTCATTTCAAAACCTATGTTTTTACTTACCCTAACTTTAAAATAATCAACAAAATCCTTTACTACAGCATAAACAGCGTGCTCTTCCAATACCGGTTTTGATCCTATCTTCGAAAAACGATCGGCCACTATCTCCAGGCGCTTTACGTCATTTTCCATTTCGGCTATCAACACATCGTCTTCGGCATTAAATTTCTCCTTCATCAGCTCAATCCAGGCCATTAATGAGGATATAGGAGTGCCCAGCTGGTGGGCCGTTTCTTTAGCCAAACCAACCCAAACCTGATCCTGTTCCGATTTTCGCGAAGAGCTGAAGGCCGTATAAGCCATCAGTAAGAATATAGCAATAACAGTTAACTGAACGTAGGGGAACAATCGCAGCTGAGTAAGCAACGGCGAATCTTTATAATAAACAAACCATTGCTCGCCCAGCATTTTCAACTTAAGATTAATAGGCGCGTGTTGGTTTTTCATGTAGTCCAGTTCAGCTCTAAAATAAACTGTATCGTACTTCATATTCTTATTATTCTCGGCCTGTAGTTTTATAAAGGTTTTGGTGGTATCCAAGCCGCGTACATATTTAATATCGCCCTTTTCATCGGTAACAATCGCCGGGACGGTTAAACTATCTCGCACAGCAGTTGTAAACTGCAAAAAGTCGTCATCGTCCGAATTAAATATCTGCCGCATGCTCATCGCCCAAACCTGAACACGGGTACGCTCTGAGCGGGCTATATTTTTTACCAGATAGCGGGTATAAAATAATGAGCCGAGGGCTATAACTACTGCAAACGCGAGCAGAAAATATTTCCAACGTTTTTTCTGTTGATATGGATTCATACTGGCCAAGCTCCAAATAACGTAAAATTATTTCAAATGAGGATTGCAGATTTCAAATGTGCAAATTTCAGATGGGCAGATGATTGATAGATTAAATACCTTTTTCATTTGCACATTTGAAATCTGCACATCCATTTATCATCTCATTTGCACATTTGAAATCTGCATATCCGCACATCTATAATAAGTTTATCTTTGCCCCATCATGACCGATAAAAAAGTAAGAGTTCGTTTTGCACCAAGTCCAACCGGTGGTTTGCACCTGGGCGGCGTACGCACCGTATTGTTCAACTATTTATTCGCCAAAAAACACAAAGGCGATTTTGTTTTGAGAATTGAAGACACCGACCAAACCCGCTATGTGGACGGTGCCGAAGAATATATTTTAGATTGCCTGAAATGGTGTGGCCTGCAGCCCGATGAAAGTCCGGTGGCCGGTGGCCAATATGCGCCCTATCGCCAAAGCGAGCGCAAAGCCATATACCGCGAATATGCCGAAAGACTGGTGATGCAAGGACACGCCTATTATGCATTTGATACTTCCGAAGAACTGGATAAGAACCGCAAGGAGATCCCGAACTTTCAATATGGCCAGGCCTACCGCGATAGCTTGCGCAACTCACTTTCGTTACCACAGCATGAGGTTGATGCCCTGCTTGATGCAGGCACCCCGCACGTGATCCGCATAAAAATACCCGCCGACGAAAACATCAGCTTTAATGATATGATACGTGGGCATGTAAGCTTTGAAACCAACCAGGTTGATGATAAGGTATTGCTAAAGGCCGATGGTATGCCTACCTACCATTTAGCCGTTGTGGTTGATGATTACCTGATGAAAATTTCGCACGCGTTTCGTGGCGAGGAGTGGTTGCCATCGGCACCTGTACATCTATTATTATGGGATTACCTGGGCTGGAAGGCCGATATGCCGCAATGGGCACACTTACCATTAATATTAAAACCCGATGGTCACGGCAAACTGAGTAAGCGCGATGGCGCACGCCTGGGTTTCCCGGTATATGCCATGACCTGGTTTGATGCCAAAACAGGCGAACTTACCCCGGGTTTCCGCGAGCTGGGCTTTTTACCTGAAGCATTTTTAAACTTGTTGGCTACCCTGGGCTGGAATGATGGTACCGACCAGGAAATATTTACGCTTGATGAATTGATTGAAAAATTCTCGATAGACAGGGTTAGCAAGGCCGGAGCCAAATTTGATTTTGAAAAAGCCAAGTGGTTCAATGCCGAGTGGATAAAAAGGCTAAATGCCGAAAGCCTAAAGCCAAAAGTTAAAGCCACTTTAGAAGAAAAAGGTATTACTGTTAACAATGATGATTACCTGTTGACTGTTATCAACTTAATAAAAGACCGTTGTGTTTTAATACCCGATTTTTATCAGCAGGCCGGATACTTTTTTGAACAGCCAAAGGAATATGACCTGAATTCGGTAAAACCCAAATGGACCGATGCTAAAACCGTTTTTTTTAATGCGCTCATTACCTTACTAAATAACAACGAAGCTGCTTTGGAAGCCCATGACTTTGAAACCCAATTTAAAGCGCTGGCCGAAGAAAAAGGCTTGAAAGTTGGCGACGTAATGTTGCCTTTCCGTATTATGCTGGTTGGCGGTAAATTTGGCCCTCACGTGTTTGATATAGCAGCATTGTTGGGTAAAGCCGAAACTATCAGCAGGATAACAAAAGCCCTGGCTGAATTTACTGCCTAGTCCCCCGGCTTACGCTACTTTTTATATTCTCTATACTTACTAAGTTTTAAAACTTAGTAAGTATTATTTGCATCAAATTCCCCCCAGCCTCTTTTCGTTACGGTTTAATAGAATATTTGGTCATTTTATTCATATTAACTATACAGAAACATACATAACCTATGCATCGTAATAAACCTGAATATTTCATCCCTAATTATCAGGCTTTTGACCTTTGTTTTAGATTAATTTATTTTCTATTTTAGAAAATAACTGACTATCAGGCCATTATTCAGAGGCATAACGGTTGATTTGTGTATCAATATTATTACAATTGCTGTTAATATTTTGTTGGTGTGCTATTTATGATTTAATTTTAAGTCCCCCATTAAATTAACTGGTCATGATCCGTTTACGATCTAAAAATATACTATTAGTTGCTCCCGATACTTTTTCGGTCGAGTTCCTCTCTGATAATAAACCATTCAGGCACATTTCGGCTGTGGGTAGTATTTTTCCAACCATACATGAAACCAAGCCCAACCTGGTGATATTTGATTATGCCTATTTGAGTAAGGATATTGAAAGAATATTACGCCGCCTACAAACTAACCAAGCTTATAGCAAAATAAAAATCTGCTGTTACAAAGAATTGCCGCACACCAAAACCGACGACCTATTAAAAACACTTGGCGTTGATCACATCCTATATCAGGACGACCTGAAAAAATCAGTCCAAAACAAAAATACAACAGGTGCTTTTTCAACTATTTTTGAAGCTCCCATTATTAACCTGCTGGCAAAAACGTCTCATTAATCTGCACTAAGTATTTACCCGTTTTTTAAATGTGGTTTGCTTATTAAAATAATACGCCAGGCAACTTCGGCACTTAACAATGCGGTTATGGCAAATGCTGCCGCCTTCAACGCTTCGGGGGTTGATGAAAACGCGCCGCCGAGGGCAACCATATAAACAATAAAAGGCAATAATAACACCAGGCAAAGTCCCATGGTATTTAAAGGGATCCTGAACGGCCGTGCCCTATCTGGTTCTTTTTGCCGGAGTTTTATTAATGAGATATACTCCAGGGACAAACCTGCCCCATAAACGGTTACATCAATAATAAGCAAATCGGCAAAGGTCCAC
Source organism: Mucilaginibacter sp. (assembly GCA_030445275.1). Classification (GTDB taxonomy): domain Bacteria; phylum Bacteroidota; class Bacteroidia; order Sphingobacteriales; family Sphingobacteriaceae; genus Mucilaginibacter. The sequence goes on along the minus strand of JAUCSE010000056.1, from coordinate 83,145 downwards.
AATACCATAAAACTTACTACCAATGAACAAATAATGATGGATACATAAGGTGTTTTAAACTTGCGATGCAGTTTATTTAAACCCGCCGGCAGCAAGTGATCATCAGACATTACCTGCGGCACCCTTGATACTGACAACAGCACGGCCGCATATATGCCCAACGTACTGGCCATACCACCCGCCGCAATTACAATACCCAGCCAGTGCCCTCCAATAAGCACACCCAACGCCGGGAAACCATCATTGGTGAGCGTATCATGATTAATCCCCGACTGCTGCGCCACCCAGGTAACCAGAAAGTAAACCACCATAACCAGTACAAAAGCAATGATCATGGATATCCGGTATGATCTGACAGGCTTTTCAACCTCTTCGGCATAGGTGGTAATGTTGTCCCACCCCAGGCAGTTCCACATTACAGTATACAAGGCCATCCCAAATGATGGAAAAGAAATCCCTTTTAATGAGGGCGACAGAATGGATAACCTTCCACCATGATGATAAATGGCCAATACAATTAAAATAATAACAGGAGCCAGCACGGCCGCGCTTAAAAACAGCGACACCTTACCTACTGGTACAATCCCCAGTACATTTAACCCTGCCGATGCCCAGATAACAAGCAAACAAACCGGAACCTGGTACTGCAATAAAACCGGAAAGAAAAACGAGGCATACTGTACAAACAAAACAGGATAAATAGCCAGATCAACAAAAGTATACAGCCAGGTCCACCAGCCTTCATAAAATCCCCAGCGTGTCCCCAACGCATATTTAACCCATTTATAATAACCACCGGTTACGGGCATCATGCTGTTTAGTTCAAGCACCGTAAATATGGCTGGTACATCCCAAAGCAAAGGGGTTATCAGGAGCAATAACAACGCGCCATGATCGCCCGCATAACTTAGCAAAGGCTCCAACCCGTACGGACCGCCCGAAACGGTAAAGAAAATAACAGCGATAAGCTGTATTGGCCTGATCTTTTTTAAAGCTGCTGCTGATGGCATAGGCTATAAAAATATAATTAATGCCGGGATTGTGAAAGAATGATAGGTTTAAAAGCAATAAGAGACACATTACATGTGTCTCTTATACTGTTTCCTAAATTAATGTTACAAACTCAACCACTTTTTCCTTACCAGCAATTGCTGCGGAGTGGCATTATCAACTGATACAATTTTATATTTTACCCGTGCATTCTTCAACAAGGTAACCGGCAATGTAAGTGGCTGCCCGTCGCGGATGATGTTTACATTTATTTTATCGCCTGTTTTTTTGCCAGCCAGCATGGTTGTGGCATCGGTAACCGGTGCATCGTCAATGGCGGCAATTTCGTCGTTAACATTAATGCCGTCAATATATGCCGCAGTACCGCGCGCAACACTAGTAACAATAACTTTTTTGTTGGGTGTGGTTACCGAGGTTAAACCCAGGGCTGGTTCATCAACACTTGCCAGCTCATCGTTTATTTTATAACCTGCATAACCCAGGTATTTGTTATAATCAACCGGGGTTAGGCCATTGATATATTTTTTATAGAAATCATCCAGCTTTTTACCCGCGAATTTTTCAAAGCCTTTTTTAAACTCGGCATCGGTATAACCGCGTTTTTTGGTTTTATAATATTCGGTGTACATGTATTTCATCACATCATCCAACGAATGAACACCTTTCGTGTCATTGATAATCTCCAGATCAAGCATCATCCCAACAATAGCGCCTTTGTTATAATAGGATATGGTGGTATTGTTGGAGTTTTCGTTTGGCCGGTAAGCTTTTATCCAGGCATCAAAGCTTGATTCTGCTACCGTTTGCACATTTTTTCCTGGCAGGTTTTCCAGTATGTTAAACTCTCCTGCTAATGCATCCAGATAGTTTTCGGGTGGATACAGGTTGGTACGGCGTACCGCTATTTCCTGGTAGTACTCCGTAAAGCCTTCGGCTATCCAAAGGTTGGTGGTATAGTTCTCGTTATCATAATCAAACGGACCAAGTACAATAGGGCGCAGGCGTTTTACATTCCACAAATGGAAATGCTCATGAGCTACCAGCGTTAAAAAGTTCTGATAACCCTTTTCGGTACTATATGCCTCGCGCGATGCGCCTAAAACTGTTGAACTCAGATGCTCCAGGCCACCGCCGCCTTTTAAATGGTTATGCACTATAAAAACGTAATGCTTATTGGGGTTCTCGCCGTAAATGGCCACTTCCTGCTCTACAATTTTATGAATATCCTTTTTAAGGCGTTCCCGGTCATAACTACCACCGCCATACATACATATCTCATACTTTACGCCCGATGCATCAAAGCCAAAAACATCCTGGTTACCCACTTCAATGGGCGAATCGAACAGGATATCATAATTTGGCGATATGCGGGTGAATGGATCACCGTTAACCATTTCCAGGCTGGTTGATACTTTATCCCAGCCTTTGTAGGGTTTAATATGAATGGTTGATGGCTGGTGCAGCATATTGGCCGGGTAAATAAATATACCTGATGATGACAGGAAGCCGTGCGATGCATCAATAAAGCTGGTTCGTACCGAGATCTCAAAAGCATATACCCTGTACTTAACCGTTAATGCCGAAACGCCCTTGGTGCTTATGCGCCAGGTGTTTTTATTGATCTTGGGCGATGCTATTGTTTTACTGCCGGCATGAGCGCTAAATGATTCTATATTTTTGGCAAATTCCCTTACCAGGTATGATCCCGGTGTCCAAACCGGCATTTTCACATCGAGTACATTTTGCTTTAATCCCGAAATATGCATTTCAACATCTGTGTAATGCGCCTGAGCATCAGGAAAGGAAACCGTATAGGATATGTTAGCAGTAGTTTGCGCTTTACTGACAGATAGATTCATAAAAAGTAGCATTAAGGAAAAAGCAATGATAGGCTTAATTGATTTCATGGCGCAAGTTAAAAAAATTATAGTTTCAAAAAATTTATGCCTCAAAATCTATACGTGTAAAATGGTTGATACATGCAACTATTTTCATAGCAACTACTTAAGTTTGCTACCGTATTGATATGCAACTAATAGAGCCTATATCCAGAAAACTGATACGCCTTGGTAAGTTATACCAAAGCGTACTGGCTAAACACACAGCACACCTGGATGTAAACCGGTACCATTACATATTGTCGCTTATTTATTTCCATGACGGGCAGCTATCGCAAAAAGCGCTGGCCGAAATGCTGGGAAAAGATAAGTCGGCCATGGTAAGCATCATTAATCTACTTAGTGCCAAAGGCTTTGTTTACCGCGAAAATAACCCCAACGATCGCCGTGAACAATTGATAAAAGTTACTGAAAAAGCCAAACAAGCGGTACCTCATATCATAGAAACCTTTAAAAATATTAACGCCGACATTACCAAAGGTATATCTGAAACAGATATGAAGATATTTGAAAATGTGCTGCTGCGTATGCAAAACAACATCAAACCCTTTACAACAACCTGATCCGTTTAAAACTACATCACAAAAATGATTCATTCCATATGAAACCAAGGTATATTATTTACACCGCGCTGGCATTGCTGGTTGCCTATTTAATTTATAACAAGTTTTTCAGTAAAGCATCTAAAGAGTCTGCTGCTGCTATGGCCGCAGGAGGAAAGGGCGGCAAGCGTAAAAACGGACCGATATCTGTTAATATTATGGTTGTAAAGGATACCACCGTAAACAACATTATAGATGTAACCGGATCAATTGACGCTAATGAAAAGGTAAGCCTGGTTAGTCAAACCGCCGGTAACATCACCGGAATATATTTTACCGAGGGCAGCAAGGTGCAAAAGGGCCAGCTGCTGGTAAAAGTGTATAACCAGGATCTGGAAGCCTCACTACAGCAGGTTAAATACCAGGAAACACTAGCCAAACAAAATGAATACCGCAATAAGATATTATTGCAAAAAGAGGCCATAAGTCAACAAGAGTATGATACTTCCCTAACCTCATTAAATTCGCTAAGATCTCAGGGCGATATGATCAGGGCGCAGATATCACGTACCGAGATACGCGCTCCGTTTTCGGGTACTATTGGCTTAAGAAACGTGAGCCCGGGTGGTTACCTGTCGCCACAAACATCTATCGCGCAGCTGGTCAATATTGATCCGGCCAAGGTTACCTTTTCGGTTCCTGAAAGATACTTATCCATCATTGGCCCGGGCAGTAAGATCAGATTTAATACCGAGAGTTCGAGGGAAAACTTTACGGCCACGGTTTATGCTATTGACCCATCTATTGATATTAACTCGCGTACTATAACTGTACGTGCCAAAGCGCCAAACCCAAAAGGTTTACTTACCGCGGGCAGTTTTGCCAAAATCAATTTAACGCTTGATCAAATACCTAAAACCATTTTGCTGCCAACTCAGGCCGTTATACCCGATTTAAAAAGCAACCTGGTTTATATTTATCATAATGGCGTGGCAGAATCAAGACCTGTAAAAACAGATATGCGTACCGATACCAAAATACAGGTTATCGACGGATTAAAACCCGGCGATAGCGTAGTGATATCCGGCATTATACAAATGCGCCCAAAAGTTCCTTTAAAAATTGTTAAAGTAATTAAGTAAACAACTCATGAGTTTATCCTCAGTTAGTATAAAAAGGCCGGTATTGGCAACAGTAATGTCTGTAGTTATTGTTGTGTTTGGTATTATCGGCTATAAGTTTTTAGGGGTGCGCGATTTCCCTTCGGTTGATCCGCCTATCATTTCGGTATCCACTAGTTACGCTGGCGCCAATGCCGATGTAATTGAATCGCAGATCACGGAGCCGCTTGAAAAAGCTATCAATGGTGTTCCGGGTATTCGTAACCTATCGTCAACCAGTTCTGTTGGTTCCAGCAATATTACAGTTGAGTTTGACCTGGATGCCGACCTGGAGACTGCAGCTAACGATGTGCGCGACAAAGTTGGCCAGGCCCAGCGCCAGCTGCCACAGGATATTGATGCACCTCCGGTAGTTACCAAGGCCGATGCCAGCGCCGACCAGATTATTACCCTTGAGGTACAGAGTGATACCCGCAACATTAATCAGCTGGATGACTATGCCGAAAACGTATTGCAGGAGGGACTGCAAACCATACCCGGCGTAAGTACCATTAACATACAGGGGCAGCGCCAATACGCCATGCGTTTATGGATTGATCCTAATAAACTAACCGCGCAAGGTTTAACTGCTACTGATATTGGTGCAGCGCTGGCTAAAGAGAATGTGGAGTTACCCGCAGGTAAAATTGAGGGTAATAATACCGAAGTTACCATCAGGGCCCTGGGTAAGCTATCCACCGAAAAAGATTTTAATGATCTTATTATCCGATCAGATAGTAACCGGGTGATACGCCTCCGGGATATCGGTTATGCCGTTTTAGGATCGGCCAATGAGGAGACCATTTTCAAGGAATCGGGCGTACCCATGATTGGTTTGGCCATAGTTCCACAACCGGGCGCTAACTATGTGCAGATAGCCAAAGACTTCTATAAACGACTTGATCAGATCAAAAAAGACCTCCCGCCCGATATTAAAGTAAACGTGGCGTTGGATAATACCAAATTCATTAACCAGTCGATCACCGAAGTACAGGAAACACTTATTATTTCCTTTATACTGGTGGTGATCATTATATACCTTTTCTTCCGCGACTGGCTCATTGCCTTCCGCCCGTTGATCGATATACCGGTATCCCTTATCGGGGCATTCTTTATCATGTATGTATTTGGTTTCTCCATCAACATATTAACCCTGCTGGGCATTGTACTGGCAACGGGCCTGGTGGTGGATGATGGTATTGTGGTAACAGAGAATATCTATAAAAAGGTAGAGGCCGGTATGGCCATACGAAAGGCAGCCTTTGAAGGTTCCGCCGAGATATTCTTCGCCGTAGTATCTACCTCAGTTACGCTGGCCGCGGTGTTTTTACCCATTGTGTTTTTACAGGGATTTACCGGCAGGTTGTTTCGCGAGTTTGCCGTGGTGGTGGCCGGGGCGGTGCTCATATCAGCCTTTGTATCCTTGTCATTAACACCAATGCTTAACGTAAAGCTGATCCGCAAGAGCAACAAGAAATCAAAATTCTACGAAAAAACAGAACCGTTCTTCGTGAACATGACCACTTCATATACCGAAACACTGGTCAAATTTATGAAGGTAAAGTGGGTATCGTTTGTTATTCTGGCGGTATCACTCCTGATCATTGGTGTATTAGTAAGAATCATCCCATCCGAGCTGGCACCGTTAGATGATCGCAGCTTGTTACGCTACAGCGTAACCGGATCTGAGGGGGCCACCTACGAGTACATGACCAAATACATGGATAAGGTATCCAAGCTTGTTGATGACTCTATACCCGAGGCCCGGGTTAACTTCGAGATTGTTTCGCCATCATTTGGCGGCGGCGCGTCTAATACCGGCTTTGGCCGTATCGGCCTGGTAGCGCCGGACGAGCGTGGCCGCACCCAGCAGCAGCTAGCAGATTGGCTAAGTAAAAAGTTAAGTCATATGCCTGATGCCCGCGCCAACGTAATACAGGAACAAACCATTAGTGGTGGCGGTAGCGGTGCCCGTACTTCGTTACCTATACAATATGTAATTCAGAACCAGGATTTCGAAAAAATACGCAAGGCGCTGCCAAAGTTCTTTTCTGAAGTATCAAAAAGTCCGGTATTTCAGGGCACCGACGTAAACCTTAAATTTACCAAACCAGAGCTACGGGTAATTACAGATCGTGACCGGGCCCGCGACCTGGGTGTATCAGTTGATGATATTGCCCAAACCCTGCAGCTGTATTATAGCGCCGGCCGTTTAGATTATTTTCTGATCAACGGAAAGCAATACCAGGTAATTGCACAGGTTGACCGTGCCAATCGCGATCAGCCGCTTGACCTGAAATCGGTTTATCTGCGCAGCACTAAGGGAGGCCTGGTACAGCTGGACAATGTGGTAAAGGTTACTGAGGGAGCTACGCCGCCCGCCATTTATCACTTTAACCGTTATAAATCGGCTACCGTATCAGCAGGTTTGGCTCCCGGCCGTACCGTGGGCGATGGTATTAAAGAAATGGACCGCATATCTGCCAGTATACTTGATGATACCTTCAGTACCGCCCTTAGCGGCCCATCACGTGATTATGCCGAAGGCTCATCCAACATATTATTTGCTTTTGGCTTTGCCCTGTTGCTCATATACCTGGTGCTGGCTGCACAGTTTGAAAGCTTCATGGATCCTTTTATCGTGATGCTTACCGTGCCACTGGCTATTTCAGGTGCATTCTTATCCCTTTGGCTGTTTAACCAAACGCTAAACATTTTTAGTGAGATCGGTATCATCACCCTCGTAGGGCTGGTAACCAAAAATGGTATCCTCATTGTGGAATTTGCTAACCAGCGCATGGAACACGGTGTAGCTAAATATGAAGCCGCTGTTGAAGCCGCGACAGCCCGTTTGCGCCCTATATTAATGACCAGCTTAGCCGTTGTGCTGGGTTCGGTTCCAATTGCATTTGCGTTGGGCGCTGGTGCCAAAAGCCGGGTGTCATTAGGTATTGTAATTATGGGTGGCATGCTGTTCTCGTTGGTATTAACACTTTATATTATACCGCTGATGTACGTGATATTTGCTTCAAAAACCCGTCGCGACCCTGAGCATGAACCAGAAGATGCTGAGCAACAAGAGGAAAAAACACCAAAATTGATTGAAAACCTTTAAGCAATATGATCACTAAAAAAACAGCTTTCTTTATTTTATGCAGCATAGCTTTTAGTGTAAAGGTATGGGCGCAGGATGCCCCCTTGCTCACACTGAAAGACGCGGTAGAGATAGCCCTGAAAAACAACTATAACATTAAGCTGTCGCAAAATAACTCCACTATTGCTGCAAATAATGTAACTACGGGTAATGCGGGTATGCTGCCACAGCTAACCGGCGATTTTACCAACAGCAACAGTCGGCAAACCACCAAGCAAACCCGGAGCGATGGAACCATCAATAATATCAATAATGCCAAAAACTCCAATAACAACTATGGTGTAAACCTTAACTGGACAATTTTTGACGGCTTTAATATGTTTGCCACGTATGATCAATTAAAGACTCAGGATACTTTAAGCGCCATACGGTTAAAGGATACTATTCAAAACACGGTTGCTAACGTAATTACCACTTATTACGATCTTATTAGCCAAACCGAACAAATAAAGGCATTAAAAGGCGCTATTGCTATTTCACGCACCCAGTTGCATTATGCCAATGATAAATTCCAGGTAGGCAGGGCATCGCGGCTTGATGTTTTAAATGCACAGGTAAATTTGAATACTGACACGGCAAACCTGGTTACACAATACCAGCAGTTTAAGGCTATCAAAATACAGCTGAATCAACTACTGATCCGCGAGCTACAAACAGATTTTACGGTAGCCGATACTATTGTTGTTGATGATAAACTAATACTGGCCGAGGTTATTAACAGCGCGCAATTGCAAAATCCGGCTATTTTATCGGCACAGATCAATAAACGCCTGGCCGAGATCAGCTTAAAACAGATCCGCTCAACCCGCTATCCGCAGGTTGCCTTAACATCGGGCTATACGTTTTCAAACAGTAAAACGCCCGCTGGTTTTACATTATCGCAAAACACGCATGGACTAAATTATGGTTTAACGGCAAGCATCAACATTTTTGATGGCTTTAACCAGAACCGGCGTGAAAAAAATGCTAAGATAATGATGGATAATGCAGCCATTGATGCCAAACAAACCCGGCTAAATATAGAAGCACAGATCAATAACTTTTTTGTGAGCTACATGTCGGGGCTCGATCTGATAAAACTGGGCCAAGCCAACGTAGTAATAGCTAAAAAAAACCTGGATATATCATTGGAAAAATACAAACTGGGCAATATTACCCCCCTGGAAATCAGGGAAGCACAACGTAATTACCTGGATGCGCAATCAAAGTTTTTTGCAGCTCAGTACCAGTCAAAGCTTGCCGAGGTTACGTTAAAACAGATCACAAATAGTATTCGTATTGATTAATATATTATAAAATATTTATTTATAGTGTATATTTCTTAAATTGCTTTAAAAAGCTATTTTTGAAACAATGTTAGTCCCCTACAAAACCTGCCTGTTAATTGATGACAACTACATCGACAACTTTGTTACACGCAGGGTTTTGGAAACCAGCCGCTTTGCCGAAAAGGTGATCGTTAAGCAATCGCCGGCAGATGCGATCAGCCAGCTCAGGGACGGTGCTATAAAACCTGATGTTATATTTCTGGATCTTCGCATGCCGATGATGGATGGCTTTGAGTTTTTGCAGGAATATGATGCTCTTTTAATTGATAAAAACGCTATTAAAATATTTATGCTTTCCTCGTCTTTTGATCCTTTGGATATAAAGGAATCAGCAGGAAACAAATATATCACCCAGTTTATACATAAGCCATTAACAGTTAAAGCGCTTGAAGAAATTTGTCCATGATCTTAGTAGCCGATAGCGGGTCTTCAAAAACAGACTGGTTGCTAAGCACAACACAGCAAGAGTCGATATCATTTAAAACCGCCGGATTAAACCCATACTTTTTAACCGAAAAGGAAATTGCCAAAATAATACAGGAGCAGGTACCCGATATGGTAGCCTACGCTGATGATGTTACCGAGATATATTTTTTTGGGGCAGGCTGCTCCAGTCCTGACCGGCATGAAATAGTTTCAAACGCCATCAGCCAGTTATTTACCAAAGCCTTTATAAGTGTTGACAGTGATCTTTTAGGTTGCGCCTATGCCACCTGCGGGCGTGAAAAGGGCATTTGCTGCGTAATGGGCACCGGGTCAAACATCTCTTTTTTTGATGGCGAAAACATTCACGACGGCCAGCACGGTCTGGGTTTTGTTTTGGGCGATGAAGGCTCGGGCACCTGGTTTGGGAAAGCCATGATCACCGATTTTTTGTATGGCAATATGCCAGCTGACATCAGTCAGCAATTTGATAACGCATACGGCTTGAATAAGGAGATCGTGATCAAGAATGTGTATCAAAAGCCTAATGCCAATACCTACTTGGCCTCGTTCTCAAAATTTGTAAGCGAAATAAAAACCACCGAATACGGGCAAGAGCTATTAGAAAGAGGGCTGGTTGAGTTTATTGAAAGTAACATTAAATCGTACCCCGAATACCATCGGTACAAATGTCATTTTGTAGGCTCCATAGCTTATTTTTTTGCTGATGAACTCACCGACCTTTGCCAGCAACAAGGCGTAAAAACAGGCAAGATCATCAAACAGCCTATACATGATCTGATGGCATTTATTTTGAAGAGGAACGGGTTGTAATTGTATAAACTTGTCATCCTGAGGAACGAAGGATCTATTAACCCACTTGCATGTCGACGAATAGATGCCTCACTCCGTTCAGCATGACAAGTTGAGTTGAATATTAAAGGAAAAATCCTGTGAATCCATTAATCGTATAAATCCCGGTTCAGACAAAAATCAGGCAACCGCCACCCTCTTCTTAAATCTCCCCTTCACCACAATAAACCCTATCAGTAAAACGGCAATAAAACTGCCGGCTTTGGGCAGATAATCGCCGTACTCCACATAAAAAGTAAGTTCAGAGTTAAGATTGATATCCTGTTTTATGGTGGCTTGTGTCCACCATTTAGTTTGCTGCACTATATCGCCTCGCTGATTTATAAAGGCCGATATACCCGTATTTGCCGACCGTGCCACCCATCTACGGGTTTCAATGGCCCGCAATTTGGCATAATCCAGGTGTTGATCCTTGCCTGATGTATTCTCCCACCAGCCATCATTGGTGATAATAGCGATAAACTGTGCGCCTTTACGTACCGAACGGGCCACATATTCGCCCCAGATAGACTCAAAACAAATAACAGGATCAACCCCAATACCACTTTGCGAATAAAACACTTCGGCATCGGGCTGACTGCCATATGCTCCCGTAGCTCCACCCAAATGTTCAAAAACCGGCTTTAAAAACGATAATGTATTTCCAAAAGGCAATGACTCAGCACCGGGAACCAATCTTGATTTATGGTAAAACTGCACCTGGTCACCATTTTCAATACCTATTGCCGAGCTGAAACTATCTGCAAACATGCCCGGCTCCTGCATGGGGCTGGCGGTTGAGGTTGCCCTTGTATTGTATATTTTATACGTTTCGCCGCCTGTTATCAGGGTGGCATTATTGTATTTGCGTAAAAAATACTTCGCCTGCGAAAAATACTGGCTCGACCGGATCTTATCTTCCTCCATGTAAGCAGGAATAGCGGTTTCGGGCCACAAAAAGAACTCGGTATTGGGCTGGGCGATATTCCGGCCAAGGTGTATCATGATATCAATCTGCAGGTTAACCGGCATGGTTCCCTCCTTTTCGTACGGATCAATATTGGGCTGTACCGCAACAACATTTGATGGATTTTTTTGCTCGGTATAGTTGTAATAGGTGAACAACGAAAAACTAAGTGGCAGTAATAGTAACAGGGTAAATGCGGTGATAAGCTTTAACCGTACTTGTTTTGTTTGGGCCTCACGCATGCCCACATATATTAAAAACGCCAGTATATTAACTCCCCATATCCAAATGGTACCGCCATAAATACCGGTGTATTCATACCATTGTATCCATTGATGTGTTACCGCAAAACCGTTGCCCAAAGTCATCCAGGGGAAGTTCAGGTCCCAGCTTTGGTGCAGATATTCGTAACCCATCCACAAGCAAACCAATCCGATCAAACTATAATGCCGGCTGGTTATCAACCTTAAACGATAATATAACCAGCAAGCCGTGGCCATCAACAATGGCCCCAATGCATATGGTATCAGCGTAATAGGGATAGCCACCAGATTACCAATCTGTTTAAGCGCGTTATATACCCAATAAATGGATGCCGTGTTCCATATAAAAAAGCCGATAAAGGTTACATTGAATATTTGCCTCCCTTTTTTTGCTGAGGTGGATTTAATGATATTTTCCATCGCCAGCAGCATCGGCACAAAACCAATAAAAAGCAAGAATGTGGTATAAGGCGTTGGCGGCCATGCTATCCACAGCAATAAACCGGAAAGTATGGCTAAAGGAAGGTTTTTTTTCATTAACGTATATCTATTATGTCATTGCGAGCGCAGCGTGGCAATCTCATTCTATATGGTCTGCTACTTGTCCTGAGGAGATTGCCACGCTGCGCTCACAATGACATCTTTTTGTTTTTTATTCCTTGGTTATCATGCCGAGCTTGTCGAAGCATGGTGGGCAGGCCTCTGCGCGCGTCCTTCGACAAGTTCAGCATGAGAGGCCCCTCTTTATTTTTTATTCCTCTTCACCCCTGTATTTGCCTTTTATTGGTTTTGGCGAAGCTCCTGCTACACAGATAACAAATTCCCCTTTTGCGGGATGCGTTTCATAATACAACTTTATCTCGGCTACTGTACCGCGAACCGTCTCTTCAAACATTTTGGTAAGCTCGCGCGATACGGATAATTGCCTATCGGCACCAAAATAAGTTGCCATTTCATCTAATGTTTTCAGTAAACGATGTGGTGATTCATAAAGTATAATGGTGCGTTCTTCTTCGGCTAAAAACTTATACCTGGTTTGACGGCCTTTTTTCAACGGTAAAAACCCTTCGAAACAAAATTTATCCGTAGGGAAGCCCGAGTTTACCAACGCCGGCACAAAGGCTGTAGCTCCTGGCAGGCATTCTACAGCTATATCAAATTTTAAAGCCTCGCGCACCAGGTAAAAACCCGGATCGGATATGGCAGGCGTACCCGCATCAGATATCAGGGCAATATTTTTACCCTCCAGTAAAAATTTCACAATCTCGTTTGACGACTGATGCTCGTTATGTTGATGATGCGAAAACACTTTTTGATGGATATCAAAATGTTTCAGCAATGGCGCCGAGGTGCGCGTGTCTTCGGCCAGTATCAGGTCGGCCTCCTTTAAAACACGTATGGCCCTAAAGGTAATATCCTCCAGGTTGCCTATTGGGGTGGGTACTAAGTATAGTTTACCTTTTTCGTTCATGGTTCATGGCTAATAGTTCATGGCCAGGCATCGATGGCATTAATTTCAAAAATCAGCCATGAACAATGAACCATAAACTATGAACTAATTATATCTTTGCCTAAAAATAAAATAATGCTGCAAGTTAGTTATATCCGCGATAACCGGGAACAGGTTTTAGAACGTTTGGCTGTAAAAAATTTTAAACAGACCGAACTTGTTGATGAAATTCTTCAATTAGACGATAAACGCCGTCAGACGCAAACCAGCATGGATAACGTTTCGGCCGAAGCCAATGCTGCGGCCAAACAAATTGGTGATCTGATGCGTGCTGGTAAAAAAGAAGAAGCCGAAGGCATCAAATCAAAAACCGGTACCTGGAAAGAGGATATTAAAAAACTTGGCGACCAATTAGCGCTTACCGAAGAAGAGCTGTATCAAAAACTGGTATTGTTACCTAATTTGCCGCATAGTTCCGTACCAAAAGGCTTAACGCCTGAGGAAAATGAGGTGATTTTAGAAAACGGCACAAAACCTGAGCTGCCTGCTGGCGCGCTGCCCCATTGGGAACTTGCCGCAAAATATAACCTGATTGATTTTGAACTGGGTGTTAAAATAACCGGGGCAGGTTTCCCTGTATATAAAAATAAAGGTGCCAAACTGCAACGCGCGCTCATCAACTACTTTATTGATGAGGCCGAAAAAGCAGGCTACAGCGAGGTTAGTGTACCGTTGATGGTGAACGAAGCTTCTGGTTTCGGTACTGGGCAGCTGCCCGACAAGGAAGGGCAAATGTATTTTGTTAACGAGGATAAGCTATTCCTGATACCAACTGCCGAGGTTCCTATCACCAATTTGTACCGTGATGTGATATTGAAGGGTGAAGATCTGCCGGTAAAAAATTGCGGGCATACGCCATGTTTTCGCCGCGAGGCAGGTTCATACGGGGCACATGTGCGTGGCCTGAATCGCCTGCATCAGTTTGATAAGGTGGAGATAGTACAGATAGTACAACCCGACAGATCATACGAAGTTCATGAGCAAATGAGTGCCCACGTACAGGGATTATTACAAAATTTAGGTTTACCCTACCGCGTATTACGCCTGTGCGGTGGCGATATGGGTTTTGCAGCTGCCTTAACCTATGATATGGAAACGTGGAGCGCGGCGCAACAACGCTGGCTGGAAGTATCATCCGTATCAAACTTTGAAACTTTTCAAAGCAGTCGCTTAAAACTGCGTTTCCGCAATGCCGAAGGTAAAACCCAGCTGGCCCATACCCTAAATGGTAGCGCCCTGGCTCTACCACGTATTGTGGCTACTCTGCTGGAAAATAACCAAACAGAAAGAGGTATTAGAATACCAGAGGTACTGGTACCTTATACTAAGTTTGAATGGATTGATTAAGTAATCCATCTCCAAATCCCACTATCGCGTCATTGCGAGGTACGAAGACAACCGACCGAAGAGAGTTCATTAATACCTATAAAAACAAACACAACATTAATAATCTCTATGCTATACAGAGCAAGCAGAAATGCATAATTGACCTGCCTGTGTAGAGATTGCTTCGTACCTTACAGCAATGACGTGCTTTTTTAGAAGTGCCTTGGCTCTCCTTGCAACATGTGTTTCCTTTAATTACATTTGAGGTAAATACCTTACACATCGGGCTTAAATGAATAAAGAGATTAGTGTAAATTTCAGATTATGCATTCTATTCGCCATAGTCAACCTTTTACTGTGCTGTTTAGCTGGCTTTTTATTATTATTTACCTCCTTTTACCTATGGGGGGATTTAAAGCTCCTGTTCACCAAGGGCATAGTTGACGAAACACTATGGGGCAGCCTCATTATGTCTTTTTTCAGTGTGCTATGCTTCATTTTGGAGCTTGGATTCATCTGGTTGATTTTCTTTTGGATTAATCCCCAAAAAGAGCGAGTCTTTTGGATGTTTTCCACATTTTTGTTTTCAATTGCCTTTGTAATAATGATCATTTCGGCGATTGATGAACGTAGGCTTGACAATCAGCTTATTTGCGGTTTGTTTTATTGCGCCTTTTATATGGTCGGAAGTATTTTCGCTTTAATCAGGGTAAATAAGTTTATTAAACGTTTAAATAACAATCATCCTCTACCAGAAGAGATTTAGGAGAGTCTCTCCCTTGCAACAAGCCTTTCCTTTAATTACATTTGGGTAAATCCCTTATGTATATGAATAATAAATACAACTATCTATTAGCCTTAACCGGTTTTGCCCTGATTACCGGGTGCAGTCAAAATAACAAGAGCAGCGAAGAGACTGCAAAAGCCATATCGGCCGATGAAATAAAATCGCACATAGCGGTGCTGGCCAATGATTCTTTAATGGGCAGAAAGCCTTTTACTGTTGGCGAAACAAAGGCTACTGCCTATATAGCCTCCGAGTTTAAGAAGGCTGGATTAGAACCCGGCAATAACGGCAGCTATTTTCAGGATGTGCCCATGGTAGAGGTTACCAGTACGCCATCGTCAACCATGGAGATCAGCGGTGGAAAATCGCCCATAACTTTACATGCTTTAACTGATTTTGTAACCTCTACCCGCCAGGAACTACCTACCGTCGAATTAAAAAACTCGCCACTTGTTTTTGCGGGCTACGGTGTTGTTGCACCCGAATATCATTGGAATGATTATGCAGGTCTTGATGTAAAGGGCAAAACGGTGATTGTTCTGGTAAATGATCCTGGTTTTAAAAATGGCGATCCTACCTTTTTCAAGGGTGATACCATGACCTATTATGGTCGCTGGACTTACAAGTACGAAGAAGCGGCCCGTCAGGGCGCTGCCGGGGTAATTATTGTACACCAAACCGAGCCTGCCAGTTATGACTGGAGCGTGGTTACCAACAGCTTTTCGGGTGCCAAGCTTTATCTGCAGCAAAAGGATAAACACCTGTCGCGCTGCAAGGTTGAAGGCTGGATTACGGAAGATGCGGCAAAAAAATTATTGGCCGATGCCGGTATAACAGGTGATATCCGTGCCGTTGCCCGCAAAAAGGACTTTAAGGCCATCCCATTAAATCGGGAAGTTAGCATAACCTTAAATAATAAGTTAAAATATTCTACCTCGCACAACGTAATAGGCACCCTGAAAGGCAGCACCAAACCTGATGAATACATCCTGTACACCGCCCACTGGGACCATCTGGGGATTGGTAAACCAAATGCCAAGGGTGATAGTATTTATAACGGAGCGGTCGATAATGCCAGTGGTGTAGCAGCTATTATTGCTGTTGCCAAAGCGTTTCAACAAGCCAAAGAAAGGCCTCAACGTTCAATCGTGTTTTTATCTGTAACCGGCGAAGAACAGGGCTTGCTTGGATCTGAGTATTATGCTACCCATCCAATTTACCCGCTTAACAAAACCGTTGCCGATCTTAATATGGACGCGCTGGGCAATTACGGCGAAACTAAAGATATTGCCATAACCGGCAAAGGGCAGAATGAGCTGGAAGATTATGTTGCCGATCTGGCTAAACAGGATGGCCTTACCATAGTAGGCGACCGTAAACCTGGGGCTGGCAGTTATTACCGCTCTGATCATTTTAACTTTGCCAAATTAGGGGTGCCAGCGCTCGACATTAACATTGGCAGTCAAAGCAAAACACATGGTGCCACTTATGGCGAAGAGAAGGAAAAAGAATACAACGAGCAACGCTATCACCAACCCGCCGATAATTATAGCGACGACATGGACGCGACCGGCATGGCCCAGATAGCCGATATTCTTTACCGCGTTGGCACTAAATTAAGCAGTGAAAGTACTTTCCCAGGCTGGAAACCCGGTTCGGAGTTTAAAGCGATAAGGGATAAATCATTAGGGAAATAAGGAAAAGAAATCAAGACTATAAGATGTAAGAGTCAAGATATATAATAATACAAAGGCGGGCTGTCAGTCTGGGCTTGTCGAAGACTCGTGCTGAGGGCCTTCGCCCACCATGGTTCGACAGGCTCACCATGACAGTCATTTATCCCTAAACTAAAAAATCCACCCCATAACAGAAGGTGGATTTTTTGATATATATAGTGAAACTATTACCCTGTTCAGGGGAGTTTAGTTGCTCATTTTAGCGATGTTGAAGCTTTCAAAAGCCATTTTTTTATTATAATCATTAGCGATACTTTTATAATTGATCGCGTCAATAATGGTACCTATAAAGCAAAAGCCGCCTGTAAAAAAGTACAGGATCCCCATACCTATCTGATCGGTCATAAAACGCTGTACACCGGCTACACCCAGAAAGCCTGCTAAAGTAGCCAGCATAATATCCTGCGGGTTTCTCCTTTTGCCATAATAAACGCTCATAAAGGTTTTTTGCTGGTTTTCATCCAGCGAAGCTTTAGCCTGTTGTAAAAAAGCAAATTCATCAGGGGTCATCCCGTCGAACATGATATATGGATTTTGTTGAGTGTTCATCTTAGTAAAGATTAAGGTTATCATTTGTTTTGATGATATAAAGATACTGCGCCGTGCAAAAAGCCCCCATATAAAACTGGTTAGCAGCAGGAACAAATCGGTAAGCGGGGAGATTTTGGCGGTGAAAACCCGTCTATGCAGATAATATGCAAACAACTGTACAGATGGCGGTCATGTGGTTGCTTCTAAGATGCATTTGTAAAATGCCTCTCAAATTTACCGATGAATAAAAAAATTGAAGTGTTTAAGCAACAGATATTTTGAAAGCATTTATATATTATCCATAGCTTTAAAATTATCTTTACCTGTGTTAAAATAATAATTTATGGCTATAAACGACTCCCTGTTAATTTTTTTTATAAAGCATAAATTACGAGGCAAAGACAGACTATTCACTTTATTAGCCAAATTAGGATTCAGAAAGCTTATACTACTAAAAGCAAAGTATGGCATTCAATTACAATTAAACCCTAACGAGTATATTGATAACTTAATCATTAAAGAAGGCTTTTATGAATCAGAAATTACTGAAGAAATATTTAAGCATTTACAATCAGATAGTATTTTTTGGGACATTGGCGCTAATATTGGCATTCATAGCATAGCGGTTAAAAAGAACTTTCCCAACTGCAAAGTTTACAGCTTTGAACCAAACCCCGGTACCTTAAGCTTGCTTTACGCCAATATAAAACTTAACCGCTTAGATATTCAAATATGTGGTTTTGCCCTTTTTGATAAAATACGTTCAATGACACTGCATATAACAGAAGGCAATTCAGGCATGACAACGCTAACACCCTGGCATGAGATCAAGTTCGATACGACTATCAAATGCCTAACAACAACTGGCGACACGCTTGTATCAGAAGGCTTTGATGCCCCTACCGTTATTAAACTTGATACAGAAGGGTCGGAATTGCATGTTTTAAAAGGATGCAAAGAATTACTGAAATCCCCAACCCTGAAGGCTATAATATTTGAAGCTGGTAACAATCTGCTGGAGAACTTAGACAATGACGAAACCGCTTTGTTTTTAAATGAATTTTCCTTTAAAAGGATAAAGCTATTAACCCGTAATGAAAGTACGCATCATGGTTTATCTAATTTTGTAGCATTAAAAGATTAGACCTACTTGTTTTACACCGATCGCAGGCTCACTCAACAGGAACAGAGTGATTGCTGCCATTTTCAAACCGCGGCCCAAAGCCCAGCCTGTCTTTCCCTAACACATAAATACGGTGAAAAATAACCAGCACTGCCGGGATACCCAGCCAGTGTGCACGGAACGAATTACGAATATCGCCATGAAACAAATAAATAATGGAATGGCCCAACCCACAACCCGGGCACCAGGTTATGCCCATCAGCTTCAGGGGGCACAGGGTAAAGTGCGATTCGGCTCCCGGGGTCGTAAAGGCCAGGCACAACATCGCAGTTATCCAGAAAATGAGTTCAAAATATCTTGAAAAAAGCCTTTTAATCAACCTTGTTTGATTTGTTATGAAACAACAGCGAAACTGCAAAGGCAAGGATCACGCCTACCAGTAAGGCACCGAATATCCTGCCCGAAAAATCCCGGATATTATTTCCTGCAGATACATAGCTTATATACAATATAGCGCCAAAAACAGCTATACCTCCACCTATCAATAATATCTTAAAACTTTGCAGCAGGGCTTCTAAAAAACCCATCTTCCCTTTACAATCATGAATGCGGTAACTTCTGATGGCAAAAAACAGTACTATTGCTGGAATTAAGAACGAAAAATATTCAATGGGAGCTACGGTATCAGTACTGGGCGTAATGCCAAAACTGTGCATGGCAAACATCCACAAGCCGCTTAAAACGCCGATAAAAATACCCGATAAAATTGCATTTCTCATGGTTATAAAATTTGGTTAGAATAATTGGTTGGGCTCAATAATAAGTTTATTGAATTTACCATTAAAAAGTAATTATTCCTGCATATTGTTTGCATAATTGTCACTATTTATTTTGGAACAAGGATTTTTGGAGCAAGGAACAAAGAAATGATTTTGGATAGAGGACAAGAAACCGGAATGCCCAAATATATTTCAAAACCAGCCCCATTCTATCTTTGTTCCAAAAATCCTTACCCCTTGCTCTCAAAATCTTTTTCCGTACATTTGCATCAGTTTTGAACATCCGTGATATTTTAGACAGATATAAAGCTGATGACAGGATACAAGCGTTGGCAACTGCCCTTAACGCTTCTAAAAATCCCAGAATACAGCTTCGTGGTTTAGTTGGATCAAGTGATTCGGCCATGGCGGTAGCATTGTATTTTTTGCAGCACAAGCACATGGTATTTGTGCTGCCCGAGCGTGAGGAAGCCGGTTATTTTCAGGCCGATCTGGAGAATTTGACCGGCAAGGAGGTGCTCCTTTTCCCCTCATCATACCGCAAACCCTTTGAATTTACCCAGCCCGATAGCAGCAATGTGCTGGCCCGTGCCGAGGTTTTGAATGAGCTTAATCACTCTTCAGAGTTTGGGCAGCTGATCGTGACCTACCCAGAGGCCCTGGCCGAAAAGGTGATCGATCGTGCCTCGCTCGAAAAAAACACGCTTGAAATTGCCGTTAGCAACAAACTGAGCCTCGATTTTATCAATGAGTTTTTAATTGAGTACGATTTTGACCGGGTTGACTTTGTGTATGAACCTGGCCAGTTCTCTATTCGTGGTGGTATTGTTGACATCTTTTCATTTTCACATAACCTGCCCTACCGGGTGGAGTTTTTTGGTGATTTTATTGAATCTATCCGCACGTTTGAAATTGAAAGCCAGCTATCTGTTGAGCAGGTTAAAAGCATTACCATTGTACCTAATGTACAATCCAAATTTTTAACCGAGAGCAATATTTCATTACTGGAGTATGTGGATGCCGGCACACAGGTGTGGATAAAAGATGTACAGTTTACGCTCGACATCATCCAATCCGGCTTTAAAAAAGCAGTGAATTTGTGGAAAGCCCTATCTGCTGATGAAAAAGCTCAAAACCCGGAGTGGATTGACCCTAAATTTGGCTTTACCGATGAAAAACTAATAGCCGACCAGCTTCATGATTTCCCGGTAGTGGAATTTGGCAAACAATTCTTTTATCAGCCTAATGCTTCCATCAATTTTGAGATGCGGCCGCAGCCATCTTTTAATAAGGATTTCACGCTGCTTATCCACAATTTTAAAAACAATGAGGCTGAACGCATAGAGAATTTTATCCTTACTGACTCGGCCCGGCAGGTAGAGCGCCTATACGCCATACTTGACGATCTGGATAAAACCGTAAAATTTACCCCGATAAGTGTTTCCATCCGTGAAGGTTTTGTGGACCATGAACAAAAACTGGCATGCTATACTGATCACCAGATATTTGACCGTTATTATAAATACAAACTCAAAAAGGGTTACCAGCGTTCACAGGCTATTACCCTGAAGGAATTGCGCGACCTTAAAACCGGCGATTACGTAACCCACATTGACCACGGTATTGGAAAATATGCCGGGTTAGAGAAAGTGGAAGTTAACGGCAAACAACAGGAAATGATTCGGTTGGTTTATGCGGATAATGACCTCTTATACGTAAACATCAACTCGCTTAACCGCATATCCAAATACAGCGGCAAGGAAGGCACCGTACCCAAAATGAATAAGCTGGGAACAGATACCTGGGAACGCCTCAAGAAAACAACAAAAAAAAAAGTTAAGGACATAGCCCGCGACCTGATCAAGCTTTACGCCGTACGTAAGGCCCAGCTGGGTAATTCCTTTTCGCCCGATAGTTATCTTCAAACCGAACTGGAAGCCTCGTTCCTTTATGAGGATACTCCCGACCAGGAAAAAGCCACTACCGACTTTAAAAAGGATATGGAATCGCCCCATCCTATGGACAGGTTGATCTGCGGTGACGTAGGCTTCGGTAAAACGGAGATAGCGATACGTGCGGCATTTAAAGCTGTGGCCGATAGCAAACAGGTAGCCATATTGGTACCTACCACCATTTTAGCCGCCCAGCACTACAAAACATTTACCGACCGGCTCAAGGGCTTCCCAGCCAATATTGATTATGTGAATCGCTTTAAATCAAGCAAACAGATCAAGGATACTTTAGAGAAATTAAAAGAAGGCAAAGTAGACATCATTATAGGCACCCACCGCCTGGTAAGCAAGGATGTGAAATTTAAAGATCTGGGGCTGATGATCATTGACGAAGAGCAAAAGTTTGGGGTATCAACCAAAGAAAAGCTGAAACAAATGCGTGCCAATGTGGATACGCTTACCCTAACTGCCACCCCTATTCCACGTACACTCCATTTTTCGCTGATGGGAGCACGTGATCTTTCCATCATATCAACACCACCGCCAAACAGACAACCGGTAGTTACAGAATTGCATGTATTTAACGATACGCTGATCAAGAACGCGGTTGAATTTGAATTAGAGCGCGACGGCCAGGTGTTCTTTATCCATAACCGCGTTGCCGATTTGCCTCAACTGGGCGGTATGATTCATAAACTGGTGCCCAAAGCTCGTATTGGCATTGCCCATGGACAACTGGAAGGCGATGCGCTGGAAGATGTAATGCTCAAGTTTGTGAACCACGAGTATGATGTATTGGTGGCTACCACCATTATTGAGGCCGGTTTAGATATCCCGAACGCCAACACCATCATTATCAACTATGCCCACATGTTTGGTTTGAGCGATCTGCACCAGATGCGCGGTCGTGTGGGCAGAAGTAATAAAAAGGCTTATTGTTATTTATTAAGTCCGCCATTGTCAACCTTAACCAGCGAGGCCCGCAAACGCCTGAGTGCTATTGAGGAGTTCAGCGACCTGGGCAGTGGTTTCAACGTGGCCATGCGCGATCTGGACATCCGCGGCAGCGGTAACCTGCTTGGCGCCGAGCAAAGCGGCTTTATTGCCGAAATTGGCTTTGACATGTACCACAAAATTCTGGACGAAGCCATACAAGAATTGAAGGAAGACGAATTTAAAGGCGTATTCCCCGATGATAAACCACGGCCATTCATCTCCTATACTCAAATTGATACCGACCTGGAGATCTTGATCCCCGATGAGTATGTAACCAATATAGCTGAGCGATATAACCTGTATACCGAACTATCTAAACTGGAAAATGAAGTGGAGCTATCCGCATTTCAGCAACAACTGCATGACCGTTTTGGCGCTATACCACCACAGGTAAACGACCTGTTGAACACCATGCGTATGCAATGGCTGGGCAAGGCTATCGGGTTCGAGAAGATCTCGCTTAAAAAGAATGTATTGCGCGGCTACTTTATCACCAACCAGCAGTCGCCATACTTTGAAACGGATGCGTTTCGCAATGTACTCACCTTTGTACAGTCAAACATGCGCCGTACCAACCTCAAAGAAGTTAAAAACACCCTGCGCCTGAGCATTGAAGGCGTAAATAGCATTGACCAGGCCGTTTTGTTTTTAAACGAAATAGTGGGAATGGTTGGGGTTGATTAAGGGGTATTAGCTATCTGTGAGGACACAGATAGCGGAACAAAACTTATCCCCGTTGCCTGTGTCCTCACAGGCAACTTGCATATTCCACACTATTTTCATTAATTTCCGTCTATGGAATTAAATGGAGTTTACTTTTATACGGCTACCATTCTTGATTGGATCCCTTTATTACGACAGGATAAATTTAAACTAATAGAACTGAATAGCTTAATATACCTTGTTAAAAAAGAAAAGATAAATGTCTATGGCTTTGTGATCACGCCTAACCACCTACATCTAATATGGTCAAGCTTAGATATGAATGGCAAGGAAAAACCACATGCCAGCTTTATGAAGTTTACCGGACATCAATTTTTGGAAGAGCTGCGAAACACAGACGATCAATTATTAGCAAGATTCAAATCGGAAATTAATAATCGAAATTATCAGTTTTGGCAAAGAAACTCTCTGCCAATAAAAATACTTGATCAAAAAATATTAGAACAAAAGTTAGATTATATACATAATAATCCACTACAGAAGCATTAGGATTTAACTGATGATCCTAACAGCTATTATTTTTCGTCCTGCTCCTTTTATGAACAAGAAAGCAATGAGTTTGGTTGGTTAACTCATTACATGGATGTTTTTTAGACAAGTTGAATAAGCAAGTCGTCTGTGAGGACACAGACGACGGGAGAAATAAATTGAATTAAGCAAAAAACGTGTCATTGCTTCGTACCTCGCAATGACACGATGGATTTATACCTTTTTATAAATATCCCTCAAATTCCGGCCCATTTCCTGGTAATCAAGGCCATATCCTACTACAAACTCATTTTCAATTTCAAAACCAACGTATTGCAGCTCTTCAATTTCTTTTTGCAGCGCCGCAGGCTTTAACAGCAGCGAGCATACTTTGATGGATGCGGGGCCGCGTTGTTTTAACTTATCTACCAGGTAATGCAGTGTATTGCCGCTATCAACAATATCCTCAACTATCAGTACATCGCGGCCTTTTATATCAACCATTAAGTCAATGTCATCGCGTATTTTGAGCTTGCTGGTAGTACCGCCGTAATAGGATGCCAGTTTAGTAAAGGCAATTTCGCAGGGAATATCAATTTCCTTGATCAGGTCGGCGATAAATAAAAAGCTGCCGTTTAATACACCAACAAATACCGGCACGGTGTGCTGATAATCAGCATTTAGTTGTTGACCGATTGCTTTAACACGTTCTATTATTAATTTTTCATTGATCAGGGGCTCAAACTCAAGGTCGGCAACTTTAATTTTCATGGGGGAGTACTTTAATGTTTTTGGGGTATCTAAAACTAATATATTGTTGAGTGATCTGCAAAGCAGATCGCCTTTTTGCCTAAAATAATACAAATCGCTTACAATAGCATCAAAATAATTGTAAGGTATATAACGTTATCTTTGCTGCTCATGATCGATTACCAGGCTTACACCTTACCCAACGGCATCAGGATACTGTATAAACACGCACCGTTTGCCATAACTCATTGTTGCTTTATTGTAAACGCAGGCTCGCGCGATGAAAACCCGCAGCAGGAAGGCCTTGCTCATTTTATTGAACACCTGCTGTTCAAGGAAACCGAAAGGCGCAGCACCAATCAAATTTTAAACCGACTGGAGCTTGTGGGAGCTGATCTTAATGCTTATACCACTAAGGAATATACCTGCATACATGCTTCACTGCTTGGCCAGCACCTGGAGCGTGCTATGGATCTGTTCGAGGATATCCTGTTCCATTCCACTTTTCCGGATGATGAGCAGGAAAAGGAAAAAGGCGTGATCCTGGACGAAATAGCCTCGTACCTTGACCAGCCCGAAGAAGCCATACAGGATGATTTTGAGGAACTGCTTTTTCAGGATCACCCTATAGGCAAAAACATTTTAGGCACAGCCGAGTCTGTTGGCAAAATGAACGGCGATGATATCCGTGCTTTTATTAAAGCCAATTACAACACATCCGAAATGATATTTGCCGTTCATGGTAATTATGATTTCAAGAAGATCATCAAACTGGCCGAAAAGTATTTTGGAGCTGTTGCTGTAAACCACCCCCAAAAGAATAGGATCGTACCGCAGGCTAATAAAAGCGGCATCCATATTATTAAAAAGCCCATATCACAAACACATTGCATTATTGGTAACCAGGCTTACTCTTCGTCTCATCAGCATAAGAACGGGTTGTTGCTGTTGAATAATTTGCTGGGGGGCATGGGCATGAGCAGTCGCTTAAACCTGGAGATCCGCGAAAAACACGGCATTGCCTATACTATTGAGTCGAACTATACTGCGCTTACGGATACCGGTATTTTTTCTATTTATTTTGGAACTGATACCGAGAAGGCCGAAAAGGCATCCCGTTTAGTTCATAAAGAGTTAAAAAAACTGCGCGATCAAAAATTGGGCACCCTGCAATTGCACCAGGCCAAAGAAAAATTTATTGGTCAGATAGCGCTGGCCGAAGAAAACCGGATGGGTTTGATCATCTCCATGGCCAAAAGTTTGCTTGATTTTAACCATATTGATACGCTTGAGGATGTTTTTGCTAAAATAAATGCCGTAACAGCCGAACAATTGTTGGAAATAAGCAATGAAATATTTGATATTGACAACTTGATTACATTGAAATTTGAGCCTAAATAATAAACCTGTATTTTTGCATAATGAAATATCCTATCATCGCCTACGGAGATCCTGTTTTAAGGAAAAAAGCAACAGCAATTGAGCCTGAAGAGTACCCGCACATTAAAGAGCTGGTTGAAAACATGTTTGATACCATGTACGCCGCTCATGGCGTAGGTTTAGCAGCCCCGCAGGTGGGTATGTCAATGCGTTTATTTGTGGTTGATGCATCTGTTTTTAGCGATGATGAACCCGAGCTAAAGAACTTTAAAAAAGTATTCATCAATGCCACTATTTTGGAGGAAGAGGGCGAAGAATGGGGATTTAACGAAGGCTGTTTAAGCATTCCTGAAATAAGGGAAGATGTGTACCGCAAGCCAACGGTAAGGCTATCCTACTACGACGAGAACTGGAAACATTACGAAGAAACCTTTAAAGGTTTAGCCGCGCGCGTTATACAGCACGAATATGACCATATTGAAGGTAAGCTATTTACCGATAAGCTTAGTCCACTGCGCAAACGCCTGATCGAGAAAAAGCTGACCGAGATATCAAAAGGGATGGTTGATGTGGATTATAAAATGAAATTCCCGGCAGTTAAAAAGGGACGGTAGTTTAAAGTCCGAAGTCTTTAGTCTTTAGTACTAAGTAATTTGCTTTTTAAATCCCGGTTCAAAACTTTTAACTTAAGACTAATTAATTACTGCTTCCGCTGCTACTCTTATTATCAGAATCAGTTATCTGTTTCACTAAGCTACCCCAGGCAAAGGGATTAAGCAGTGGATTGGGCTGCAGGGAGTGCGAATTGAGGATGGTATTATGCATGCTCTGCGCACTGGCCGATTGAATTTCCTGCGCATCCCTTGGCAATACGTTTGATAAAGCCACCAATGAAGTGCGGCTTACGTTTTTCCGGGCTATCTCCAGGTCGTCATCAGCCAGTTTTATAGCTAAAAAATCCTTCCTAAACTCATCAGTAGTTGCCCACGGAAACACATGGAATGTTGGCAGATTAATGATCTGTGCTTTAAGGCTTACCTGCATGGTATAGCTTTTATTAGGCACATTTGTAGGGATAACTACCAGCACAGGCCCATAACCCACGCAAGTAAAACGCAGCGTGTCCTGCTCATGCGCAACAAAAGAAAAGTACCCTTTATAATTTGACTGGTTAACTACACTATGTGTAGAGGTATTGGTAATGGTTACATAAGGCACTATAACGTTGGTGCTATCTGCATTATGAACAATACCTGTAAATTGCACAACCGGCCTTTCTCCGTGTTTCTGGGCAAAGGCGGTAACTGTTGCAAATAAAAAAAATATGGCAATTAAATATTTCATATACCAATCACTCCTTCCTTATATACTACCCCTTTGGGCAGGAAAAAGTTTCAAAACTTTTATCAAAAGTACGTTAACACGGTAAATATACCGGGCAATTTAACAATACTTAACACTATCGCAAATTTTCGGGAAGCACCGCGTTAGGGTCATCAATCTCCGTTAGGTTAATAGCCTCAATGGCGGTTACTTCGGGTACCGCTTTCTTAATAGCCTGCTCAATGCCTGCTTTAAGCGTCATGATGCTCATCGGGCATGATCCGCATGATCCCAATAGCTTTAATTTAACTACACCTTCGGGGGTGATCTCCTCAATCGAAACATTCCCTCCATCAGCCTCCAAATATGGTCGGATGCTGTCTAATGCTGTTTCTACCTGATCTAATAAACTCATTTTTACTAATTTATACAAGAGTAAAGTTACTCAATTATTTTTGTTAGACAAAAGACTTTTGGACCATAGGACAAAAGATGACGGACAGAAGAATAATGGACTATCAGACTGTGGAACAAAGGACAATAAGACAAAGGATAAAAAACAGGATTAGTGTTCAATCGTATCCAAATATTTTATCCGTTATCCTTGCTCTATCTAATAAGTCAATTGTCTTTTATCCTTGCTCCCATATCCTTACTCCCCTCTCTCTTATCCCTTTTAGTTGTTCACAGCCGCCTGGCTACCCATTGCTTTAGCATTTGAAATGGCAACCTGCTGCGCTACGCGGCGGGCCATCTCTAAAAATGCCTGTGTCATTATACCATCTTCTTCCAGTATGGTTGGTTTACCGGCATCGCCAGAATCACTTATACTCTTTACTAACGGAATTTCACCCAAAAATGGTACATCAAGCTGCGCTGCCAGTTTCTGTCCGCCGCCTTTACCAAAAATATAATACTTATTTTCGGGTAACTCAGCCGGTATAAAGTACGACATGTTCTCCACAACACCCAGTATCGGCACATTAATGGCCGGCATTAAAAACATACCTATTCCCTTTTTAGCATCGGCCAGGGCCACATTTTGCGGCGTGGTTACAATTACCGCCCCGGTAACCGGAAAGGTTTGCGTAACGGTGATATGTATATCGCCTGTACCCGGCGGTAAATCAATCACCAGGTAATCCAGTTCGCCCCAGTCGGCATCATTAAACAGTTGTTTTACCGCGGTTGATACCATTGGCCCGCGCCATGGCACAGGTTGGTTTGGATCAGTAAAGAAACCGATGGATAACAGCTTGATGCCATATTTTTCAATAGGCTCAATACGTGTTTTACCATTAACCTCGCTGGCTTGTGGGCGTACGCCCTCCAAACCAAACATAATGGGTATTGATGGGCCATAAATATCGGCATCAATTAAGCCCACCTTAGCGCCTGCTTTGGCTAAACCCAACGCCAGGTTTACCGCAACGGTTGATTTACCCACACCTCCTTTACCTGATGCTACCGCTATAATATTCTTAACACCCGGTACACCCGTGTTTTTTTGCGAGGTTACCCTTGATGTCATGTTAATGCTCACCACCGCCTCTTTGCTTACAAAATAGCTAATGGCGTTACGGCAAGCATTCTCAATCATCGCTTTCAGCGGGCATGCTGGCGTGGTTAATATAACCGAAAAGCTAACATTGTTGCCATCAATATGTATATCCTGTATCATGTTCAGGGTAACCAAATCTTTTTTCAGATCCGGTTCCTCCACATTGCCCAGGGCTTGTAAAACTTGTTCTTTGGTAATTATCATAATATTATGGCAAATTTATGAAAACAGGCCGTTGATTTGCGTTTATTAAAGAAACAATTTGCAGAAACAACCGTTTGCAGGGGATAAGATTTAGTTTAGTTTTGGAAAAATTTACATATGAAGCGCCTTAATCCTAAATACATACGCATAGCCGCCTTTATACTTATACCGCTGTTACTTATATTTTTAATAGGCGGATATATTGCCTATTCAAAACGTGAGGCCCTGCTTCAAAAAGCAATTGACAAAGCTAAAGCTAAAGCAAAAAGGGATTATAATTTAGATGTAAAAATAGGATCGGCACATTTTACAGGTACAAGCACGGTATCGTTTTCTGATATTACCATTGTGCCCGAACAGCGTGACAGTCTGCTGAACATCAAAAATTTGGTAGTGAGTGTTAAATTATTACCACTTGCTGTTGGGGATATTAAACTGGCCGATGTTTCTCTGCAGGATGGCTTTATTAAGCTTACCAACATCAAAGGGGTTAAAAATTTTGATTTCCTGTTTAAAAAGAAAAGAGATTCAACCGCTACACCTAATAAAGTTGACCTCGCCGATCTGGCTTACCACCTGATCAATGAGGTGTTATATAAGATCCCGGATAACTTGACTCTCCATAATTTTTCCATTAGTTTCAGAGACGACAGCAGTCAGATAAAGCTGCTTGCTAAAACCGCGCTCATCAAAGATGGCAAACTTACTTCAACCATTGATGTTGATAACGGCGCATCTATCTGGCATATTGATGGCAAAATGCATCCCTCGGATAAAGATATTGATGTAAAATTGTATGCTGATGGTAAAAAGGTTGAATTGCCTATCATCGAAAAAAAGCTGCGACTTAAATTAAACTTTGATACCATCAGCACTAAACTAACCAAAGTGGAGCACGGTGGCGGCGAAACAAAAATTTACGGCTCCTGGGCTGTGCATAACCTGTTAATTAACCATCCGGCTATATCATCGGGCGATATTGTTTTGCCTGATGCCGCCATTGATGCCAATGTTTTTGTGGGTAATAATTATATCTCTATTGATAGCTCATCGCTTATACATGTTAAAAAACTCACCGCAAGGCCATATATAAAATATACCCTGAATCCGGTTAAAATTTACGAACTTAAAATTAATACCGGCTGGCAAAACGCGGCCGATATTTTTGATTCGTTCCCTTCGGGGATGTTTGACGCGCTTGATGGCATAAAGGTTGCCGGCAAGTTAAACTATGCCTTGAATTTTTATATGGATACCAGCAAACCTGATGATTTGAAGTTCGATTCGCGGCTGGATAAAGAGAATTTTAAGATACTAAAATATGGCAAAACCGACCTTACCAAGCTAAACAGTCCATTTATATATACGCCTTACGAGCGTGGCAAGCCTATGTCACCGCATTTAATTGGCCCTGAAAACTCCGGGTTTACGCCATTGGAGCAAATTTCGCCAAACCTGCGTAACGCCGTGATGACCGCCGAAGACCCATCCTTTTACACCAATCACGGTTTTGTTGAAGAGTCGATCAGAAAATCAATAGCAACTGATTTTAAAGACAAGAAATTTAAACGCGGCGGCAGCGGTATATCCATGCAGCTGGTTAAAAACGCCTATCTGAGTCGCGAAAAAACGCTTGCCCGCAAAATTGAGGAGATCCTGATTGTATGGATCATTGAAAATAACCGCCTCATGAACAAAAACCGGATGTTGGAAGTTTACCTGAATATCATTGAGTGGGGTCGCGGAATTTATGGCATTGGGGAGGCTTCGCACTATTATTTTGGCAAATCACCTTCGGAGCTTACCCTGGGCGAAAGTATTTACCTGGCCAGCATTGTACCCTATCCTAAAGGCGGCCTGTACGCTTTTCAACCAGATGGCACACTCCGACCGGGGCTGCATGGTTATTTTAACCTTATTGGTAAATTAATGGCTATAAAGGGTTATACACAACGCGATACCAATGCTTATGGCTTTTATGGTGTCAGGCTGCGCGAAGGCCTCCGCCGTACTATCGCCCCTGTTGATACCGCTACTGCCGATAGCCTGATGAAACAAAGCGATGATAATGAGGTGATGCCGGTACTGGAAGACCCGGTAAAGAAACCAAGCTTTTTTCAACGACTTTTTGGTAAAAAAGATACTACCGCCAAAAAAGAGGAAGACAAAGAAAAACTGAAAGAAAAATCAGCTAAAGAAAAATTAAAGGAGCAGGTTGAGGCCCTTAAGCAGGAGTATAAACTCAAAATAGACAATATTGATACAGCCGGGAAAACCCGCAAAGATATCCGACAGGAAAAACGCCGCCTCAAAAAGGAACAAAACGATAAAGAAGACGAATTGAAGGCAAAGGCTAATTTATAACACTCTCTATCACAAGTAAATTGGATGTTTAAACATCCAATTTACTTGCATATGACTTATATAAATGTTTAAACGTCTAATTTTGTTTAAACATTTAGAAAATTAGTCATGTCCTTCATAGAAAAACTACAATGGCGCGCTGCCGTTAAAAAATTTGATCCAACTAAAAAAATAACTGCTACACAGTTAGATAGCTTGTTAAGCGCAGTACAATTAGCGCCATCATCATATGGCTTGCAATCATACAAAGTGATTGTGGTTCAGGATGCCAAAACCAAGGAAAAATTAAGAGCCGTTGGTTACAACCAGCCACAAATTACAGATTCAGCTGCATTATTCGTTTTTGCTTCATTAACTACAATAGACGAAGCATTTGGTAAAAAATTTATTGACCTGGTTGCCCAAACCCGCAGTGTTGAACGCGAATCTCTGGAAGGTTATGAGCAGGTGATTTTAGGAACCCTGAACAGCCGTACCGACGAGCAAAAGGTAGCCTGGTCACATAAACAAGCTTACATCGCTTTAGGTGTGTTATTAAGTGCCGCTGCTGATCTGGGTGTGGATGCTGGCCCGATGGAAGGTTTTGATCAGGAAAAATTTGATGAAGTATTAGGCCTAAAAGAAAAAGGCTTAACAACCTCTGTTATAGCAGCCGTTGGTTTCCGTGCCGATGATGATAAGTACAGCCAAATGATCAAAGTACGCAGACCAAAAGAAGAATTGTTTATACACATATAAACTATTCAATTGGGTTTGATCACGGCAAGTTTGATGATGTTGTTGTTAGGGGACGGTTGGTTGGGTTATTAACCTTTCCCTCTTGCCTGGTCAAATCCAATATTGTTTTAATCGAACTACATTAGGTACATATTTCCCCCGGTGGATACGCCCGTATCCCTAAGTTAATCAATGGCATGCGCTTTGCATACATCTATTGATGGCTGGGAAAGATGATGGCAAAGAAAATATTAATAGTTGACCATAGCGAGTTAATGATAGAGGTTATGACCTATATATTGACCAGCAATGGTTATGAAGTGATTTCATTGAACCGCCCTGACAATATATTTAACAATATCCGCAAAAATCATCCCGACCTGGTGATACTTGACGCGCTATTGCCAGGTATAGATGGCCGCGAGGTGTGCCGTTTGCTAAAACTAAATAAACAAACAAAAAACCTTCCGGTAATCATTTGCGCAGACAGCGATGACGTGGGCGAGTTTTTGAAACAAAAAGGCGCTCCTGACGATATACTGTATAAACCTTTTGGTATGAACAGCCTCATTGAAAAGGTTGAACACCAGTTGGTAGCTTAAATAATTGCGTTGTGTCAGCTTAGTTTAAACATTCTAAAATCAACATAATAAATTGATTATTTGAACATTACCAGAATATATCCAGGATGACATTAAGGAATTTATTAACCTGTTTCATTTAAAAATGCCTGATTTACTTTCAACAATTGTATATTTACCCCGAGGAGAAAAAGATGGGATTGCCACTACGCATAACTTATAACGATACAGATCACGTTTATCAGATAAACACCACACCAATTAATAAGACCACTCAGGAGCTTGAGATATTGTTAAACGGCGAAACAATAAACCTGCAAAAAGATTCACGTGGTGCATGGATACAAATGGGCGAAGGCCCTTTAATTGATCCTGAACTTGCCCAGGCGCTTGGCCGCTCTGTTTCTTTACGGTTCAGAATGTAAGGCTGTTCACCAACACCCGTTTTTTTAATCATTTCTTCGTTTTTACGGGCTTCTTTCCTCCGTATCACTCCTATTTTCGCATTTCAAACATTACGCAAACGTTTGTAAAAAAGCATTCAACAATTGTTGGTTACAGCATTTGAAAATAAACAAACGTTTGTGTTAAAATTAGCCCCGATGGCCTGATATTGGGATAAATTTGTTTACTTCGTTTTTACATCACCATTATAATTGCATCATATTAACAGCCTTATAAATTGCCGCTTTGAAAGCATTTTATTAATTTTAATAATAACTCTGATTGATCCTAATTGATAATGACAGGAAAACCCGCTACGATTAAAGAAATAGCTAAAATTCTTAATGTTTCCATATCCACCGTTTCCAGAGCTTTACATAAGCATCCAACTATTGGCATCACCACGCAGCTAAAAGTTCAGGCCCTGGCAGATAAACTGGGTTATGAACCCAACCAGGCGGCTATATCTTTTCAAAAAGGCAAAACCTATACGATCGGTGTCATCCTTCCAGAATTGTCAGAAGCGTTTTTTTCGGCTGCTGTCAGCGCGATTGAGGATACCGCTTATAAAAGGAATTATACTGTTTTATTAGCACAATCGCATGATGTAGAGGAAAAGGAGATACAACTGGTTGAAAAAATGAAGAACTCCCGTGTTGATGGCCTGCTGGTGTCTGTTGCCAAAACAACATCAAACTTCGCACATTTTGATATGCTGAAGCGGTTTAATATCCCAGTGGTGTTTTTTGATCGTATCCCGCCGCTTAAAAACATACATTATGTAGCCTGCAATATGGAAACCGGCAGCATTGAGGCGGTAAACTATCTGTTGCAAAAAGGGCACCGCAGCATAGGCATGATTAATGGCCCCCCCAATTTAGCTGCAAGCGGCGAGCGCAAGGAAGGTTATATTAAAGCAATGACTAAAAATCGCCTAAAGTTTGATCCATCATTAATAGTAAGTTGCAATTTAACAGAAGAGGGGACCAAGGCGGCTCTTGACAGCCTGCTTGCAAACAAGCGCCAACCCACGGCCATTGTTACCTTTAATGATTATGTGTCTTTATATGCTATAAAACACGCCCGCAGCCTGAAAATAGACCTGGATAATGGCCTGCAGTTTGTAAGCTATGCCAATTTGCCCATTATTAACTATATGGACTATGCACCCGTGGCATCAGTTGAGCAATTCCCCGCTTTACAAGGTCAAAAAGCGGCCGATATACTGTTAGACCTGCTATCTCGCAAGGCGCAATCATCAGATGAAGCAGAGGCTTACTATAATGTTATGGTGGAGTCGCAATTGATAGAAAACAAAAAGAGAAACAATAATTGAAGAGTGATTACTAAAAAACAGTCAAACGTTTGCGTGAAAAGTTTATCATTATATTAATTAGGTTTGGTTTAAGCATACAGAAACTTAATAAAAAAGCATTAAATGTTTAATGATATTCTAAAATCCTTTGACCTTAAAGCTCAGGAATACCACATTCAGCCCTTTGGAGAAGGTTTAATTAACCGGACCTGGAAAATATCGGGTATTGAAAACAATAACGAATTTATACTACAACAGATTAATACAAACGTTTTTAAAACGCCATTCGATATCGCCGAAAACACCAATAAAATTGGCGGTTATTTATCAAAACATTACCCTGATTATTTATTTGTATCGGCCCTGCCATCCAACAACGGCGATTTTATCGTGAAGCATACCGACGGGGAGTATTACCGCTTGTTTCCCTACGTAAAAAACTCTGTTACCATCAATACCGTATTAACCCGTGATGAAGCTTTTGAAGCGGCGCGTCAATTTGCCAAATTCACCAACTTATTGGCCGGCTTTAATATAACCGAACTAAATTATACGCTTAGTGGTTTTCATGATTTAACAAGCCGATTTGAAGAGTTTAAACGTGTTGTTAAAAAGGCAGACACGGAAAGACTAACCAAAGCAAAAACAGCTATTGAAAGCGCGTTTGAGCATCAGGATATTGCCGAAACCCACCAGTCACTGACCGAGGACGAGCTGATACCTTTACGGGTAGTGCACCATGATACCAAGATCAGTAATATTTTATTTGATACCGATCATAAAGGCTTGTGTGTGATAGATTTGGATACCGTGATGCCAGGATATTACATCAGTGATGTTGGCGATATGATGCGTACCTATCTTTCGCCGGCGAATGAGGAAGAACAGGACTTTTCAAAGATCGAGATACGGGAAGATTTTTTTACCGCCATTGTAGAAGGTTACTTATCAGAAATGAGTGTCAATTTAACTGATGCAGAAAGGAGTCTGTTTGTGTATTCAGGCAATCTCATGATCTATATGCAGGCCATACGCTTCCTTACAGACTATCTGAACAACGATGTTTACTACGGAGCCCAATACCCCGGCCATAACCTGATCAGGGCGCAGAACCAGTTTACATTGCTTGATAAATATATCAAGGCCGAGGATAAGTTTCAGCAAATTGTATTCAGTACGCAAAACCAGCCGAAATGACATTTTAAAGGCCTGTTTTAACATAAAACAACCCGAAAAACGATCAAAATAAGCCCAAATATTGATGTAAAAGCGACGAAAAAGTTCAATTTTTCATCTGTTTTAGCACTTTTTCGATGCCTTTTTTAAACTTTAAAAAGTGGCGCAGCTTTCCATAAAAAAGGAGCCTACGGCTCCTCTTCATACACTCATCTTTTTGTCATCCTGAGGAACGAAGGATTTATTAGGCGATATGCAAGTTGGCCAATAGATGCTTCACTCCGTTCAGCATGACAAATCTTTTTTTAGCCCTCCTTACTCCAGCGTGGTTTTCCCGCTTACAGTCTCTGCCTTATCCTGATGAAAGTCAAATACTATAATTTCATTCTGTCCCTTTTTTAACCAGGAGGCCGGGCAATATAACCGTTGCTGTGGTCCGGTGTTCCAGTACCGGCCCAGGTTATGTCCGTTTACATAAATAATGCCCTTGCTATACTTGCTCAGATCAATATAAGTATCACCTGTTTTTTGCAGATCAAAGGTTCCTTTAAAAAACGTGCCTTTGCCTTCGTTTTCTGCCTGTACCGGTTTTAGCGTTTTGATGAAATCCTCGGTCATGGGTAAAGGATATATTTGCCAGTCCATTAAGGTCATGCCGTTAAGCGTAACGCGGTCTGTTATCCCTTTGCGGTCAATCATATATTGGGCAAAATTAATATGGCCCATCCCCTCTACCAAAATATCCAGCACTGGATTCTTATTACTGCTTTCAGGTATTTTTATGCTCCATTTGCCACCAGCGCGATAAACGGTATCAATAAACTTTCCGTCTAAAAATATCATGGCATAATCATGCGGCTCTGTAATAGTAAGCGTGCCTTTTTTATGACCGATAAGTTTAGTGCGATACAACATGAGTCCCTGATTTTGGCCATAATACTCCATTGGCTGTGGTTGAGGCGAAAGAAATGGCTTACCCAATTGCTGCCAGATACTGGTAAATGGCGTTAGTGTTACCGGTGCAATGCTGATCGCTTCGGCAGCTTTTGGCACCTCCGGAACTTTATACTTCACATATTGCATGATCAGGTTGCGCAGCAGGTAATACTTGGGTGTTGGTTGCCCCTGCTCGTTGATGGGCGCATCATAATCATAGCTGGTCAGATCGGGCTGGTACTCTACCAGCGAAAATGCATTGGCGCCTGCGGTAAAGCCAAAATTTGTTCCGCCATGTATCACGTACAGGTTAAATGATTTATGGTGACTAAGCAAATACGTCATTTCCTTTTTCAGATCGGCAGTATCAGGTTTGGCCCATTTTTCTTTCCAATGTGTTAACCAGCCAGGGTATGTTTCGCTGCTGAAAGATGGCACATTAGGATTACGGTCCGTAGCCCTTTGAAAATCGGCATCGCTGGTACCACTGTCCAGCCCGATGGCTGCGCCATCAATATTACCGGCCTCCAGCATATAAGGCGTAGCGCCATCAGCCGTATAGAAAGGTATGTTGATGCCATTTTGCAGCCATAGTTTTCTTAAGGTTTCCAGGTATGTTTTATCATTAGCATAACTGCCATATTCGTTTTCAATCTGCGACATGATGATAGGGCCTCCATTGGTGCAAAGCAATGGTTTTACCTCTGTGGCAAGCCTGGCCACGTAGCGACTAACTGCGCTCATATAGCGGCTATCCATGCAGCGTACTTTAATGTCTGGTGTTTTTAGAAGCCAGCTGGGCAGTCCGCCAAAATCCCATTCGGCACATACATACGGGCCCGGGCGCAGCATTACC
The DNA here is from genome assembly GCA_030445275.1 of Mucilaginibacter sp. Classification (GTDB taxonomy): domain Bacteria; phylum Bacteroidota; class Bacteroidia; order Sphingobacteriales; family Sphingobacteriaceae; genus Mucilaginibacter. The sequence continues at coordinate 46,009 of JAUCSE010000056.1, read as the reverse complement.
CACATGCCCTCCTGTTTACATATCCTGATAAACTCGGCTATGTCATGGTTGCCCGTTTTAAAATCAAAATTCCCCGGTGTGGCTTCATGGTAATTCCAGAATATGTAGACCGCGATGGTATTACAGCCCATGGCTTTGGTCATGCGGATACGGTCGCGCCAGTATTCCCTGGGGATACGTGCCGGGTGCATTTCGCCGCTAATGATCTGAAAGGGTTTCCCATCCAACAGGAAATCATTTTTACTTAAACTAAAAATGTGTTTGTCCTGACTAAAACAGGTGATATGAAATAAAACAAGAACAAGTGGTAACAGCAGTTTTTTCATCAATTATTTTATTATGTTTTTTATTCTACAGCTTTTTTGTGTGACAGATGTTTATTTAAGACCAAATTCAAATACGGTTTTACTACTAAACACCTCTCCCGCTTTTAATATAGCACTCGGAAAATGCAGTTTATTGGGCGAATCAGGGTAATTTTGTGTTTCTATGCAAAAACCATCCCGGCGCTGGTAAGCGTATCCGTCTTTTCCTTTTACAGAGCCATCCAAAAAGTTACCTGTATAAATATGGACTGCCGGTTCGGTGGTATATACCGTTAATTTACGCCCGCTTTTATCTTCGGTTGCCTGTGCAGCAAGCACCAACTCGGGCGAACGTTCTTTTTTGAGCACCCATGAATGATCATATCCTGAACCTAAATTAATTTGTTCGTGATCAAGGTCAATGTCGCGGCCCAGTTGTTTAAAAAAACGGAAGTCAAAGGGCGAACCACTAACATCAGCAATGTTTCCGTTGGGTACTATCATGTTATTTACAGGCAGGTAATGCGTTGCATTAACTTCCAGCTGATGATCTGTTACCGATCCTTTATTATGGCCTCCCAGGTTAAAATAACTATGTTGGGTTAAATTGATCACCGTACTTTTATCTGTCTGGCACTTATACTCCACGATCAGCTGATCATAATCTGTCAAGGTGTATTTAACCTGTACCAGTAAATTGCCGGGGAATCCTTCATCACCATCGGGACTTAGTAAACTAAATACCAGTCCCAGTCCCTTGCTTTTATCAAAAAGAACGGGGGTCCATATCTTTTTATTAAAACCTTCCTTACCTCCATGATGATGAAATCCGCCTTCTTTTGCGGTTAATTGCCAGGTGGTGCCATCAATATTAACTTTAGCGCCGGCAATACGATTGGCATAACGCCCAACCACTGTACCTATGTAAAAAGGGTCATGCCAATACCCCTCAACCGTATCATAACCCAGCACCACATCCTCAAAAACGCCATTCTTATCTTTTACAAAAACAGATTGAATAGCTGCCCCTATATTTGACAAGCAAACCCGCATACCATTTTTATTGGTAAGCGTATACCGGTAAACTTTTTGATTTTCAATTGTCCCCCACTCCTTAATGTCTAATGGTTTCATCTTGTTTAGGGTAATTTGTTAAAATCAATTTCAGGACCTGTTTTAACCACTTGCTGACGAGTAAGCATGGTTTTAAGCGGCGCAAAATCGTTAAAAAAACCACCATTCCGCAAATAAAATAAGTCGCCTTGTACACCGCCACCATAATCTTTACGGTAATTAATATTGGCCGTCGCATCGCCGGTAAAAAGGGCTTTGCTTAACGGATACCATTTGCCTGATGTATCGGCTATCCAGCCATTGCCAAAAAGCGCTTTACGCTGTATGTTACCCATATCCGGGTCAAAATTCTCGAGGAAAGAATACAGTCCTTTTAAATAAAATCCTGACGCGGGGCGTTTAAAACTGGCTATCAGCTGCCAATTCTTTTGATCTTTCGGTTTAAAATAAGCGGTAAAAACTGTGGTTTTCGCTTTTTCATCAGCCTGTGCATGTATTAAAAAAGCATAGGTTTTGCCGGCCATCCAGGGGTAGTTTATATAGCTTTGCCCGCCTGAGCCTTCCCCGCCAAACTCCCCGCCATGAACACCAGAGCCTTTTTTTAACAAATGGATTTTTAAACTATCGGGAATGCTCTTTGGATCATCAGTAGTGAACGGGCTCCATATCGAGAACAGTACGTGGCGCTCTGTTGCTGAGTTTACCTGCATCCCGAAATAGCCGCCGGTAAAACCATCGGCCATAAAATATGATCCTAATACGTCGTTCCCAACCGGTACGGTTACTTCGTTATAAAACCATTCTGCTGTGGTTTTAGCTTCATCCGGCAAGCTGTAATTTAAGTGGACCGATGGCCCCCTACGCCCCCAATGAAAATAGCTACCCTCGTTGTTTTTTACATAAGCCATCCCTTTTGAAGCAACTAACCCGCTTAATAGCAGGTCGCTTACCTGCGCGTACTCCTTACCGCCTTTTTGAAGCCCCTGCAACTTTAACTGTACGTATCCGGGTGTTTTAATTAATGCCCTCCCAAAATCAACAACCGCCGGTTCGTGGTTGTCTACTGTTTTTGTTAGCGTTGTTTGCCCTATGGTAACCCGTATTTTACTGGAGCCATCGGGCACTTGTAATTTCAGGGCGATGTTTAAATAACCGGCTGATTCTGGCCGCACATATATGCTTATTACATCTGTACCCGCACTCCAACGCCTTAAGCCATCATTGGTGATAGTTGCTTGTGCACCTTTGCTTACCCAGCTGTTACCTCCCAACGGTACGGTTATTACCGAATCTTTTTGAAGCCTGGCCGCCTGGCTGTTTAACTGCAATAGCAGGCAGCTTGTTAATACTATAAATGTTTTACTAATGGTGTTTATCATGTGTTTATTTAACTGCTGTTATTATTTATCGTGAGCTCAGGATAAATGTATATCAATAAAAAGTTGTCATTTCGAACGAGGTACGAGGAGAAATCTTATTCGACATCTATTCAGATAACATTGAGTATAAGATTTCTCTTTCGCCCTCATGCGCTTACCGCCTCCGCTCTATCGAAATGACATTTTAGAGTGGCTTGTCCTCACATTATTTGATAATCAATAACCATCCTTTAGCCTTTTCAACCCGTATTTTATCATGAAGTCCGAATGTTTTGGCTGGCTGAAAGTTTTTGATCCCGGGCGCTGTAATGGTTACTTTTGACGGATCAATGCCTAGTTTTTTCCAGTCGATATTTAATTGGATATCCGTATCGCTGTCTTCCCAGCTGGCAATAGATACCAGGGCCGCGCCATCCTTTTTATAAACGGTGGCCAATACCTTTTCATGGTCGGTTTTTACCGGGTTATCATCAACCCAGTAACCAATCATTTTGGTGCCCTTCATGCCAAAGCTGTCCCATACTTTCCAGATGGGTCTTGGGTCGGCATCATCGCTCCAGGGTATCCGGTTGGTCATGCCGTAAACCATGCCCCGCCAGGCGTTACCGCCGCCTTGCAACATCTCGCCCATCAGGCCAAACGGTATCCCGCTTACTTCGGTCAGGAAAAAGTCGGGAGCGTTCTTTTCATAATCAAAATACTCCCCAAACCACAGGCGGTTGAGGTATGGAAAATGTTCCATATACAGGTTGGCGCTGTTATTAAAACCGTCGCTTTTGTTGTACTGATTGGCCGAATGCAGATCAATGATTCCGGGATGACCATCTTTGGTCAGCACCCGTTTGATGCGTTTCATGGTAACACGGTCAAAGGCTACATCGTCCAGGTAAATGCCATCGATACCTACATTTTGGGTCAACCAATTCATGCCCTCCACGTAGTAATTGTGCCAGCGGTTCATGCCACTGTTAATAATGGCGGCATCTTTTATTTCGGGAACAAACCAGGCGGCTATATAGTCATCGCCCAGGTGCTCCTGCAACCAACTAAATCCGCCGCCTTTACCCGGCGAATAGATCTCGTGCCCCAAACTACGAAGTGCAAAAGTTTCATAAGCATGGTTTGACAGTTCGCGGATGGTATTGTAGATCTTCACCTTCAATCCTGCTGCATGGGCCGAATCATCATAAGCTTTCATGGCCTTCCAGGCAATAAAAGGGTAATTGATATTGGGATTGATTGCTGTGGCGTGGTGAATATTGATCACCGTAGCTCCAATTTTTTTGATGGTATCAATCGGCTTATAAGCATGATAAAACCGGGTGGCCCATTGAAAATCGGTATTGATGGTATGGAACGGGGTGATCAATAAGGTAAAGTTATAATACAATACATCACCTTTATTCAGCTTTCTTTGGCCGCTGTAATTGTTGGCTAACACCGCTTTGCCATCGTCGGTAACTTTGATACCCCCTTTATCGCCATTACCCCATGACGATGGCAGGATCAGCGGTTTTTGCAAGTAGAAATTGGTGTTAAGCGGGCGTACATATTTATCATCGCGCAGCGAATATTGCAGGCCGGCGTTTACGTTACCTATCCAGGCGCCGTCCTGGTTTTTATGCGTTACATCCCATTTCCATTCAAAGTTTTCCGGGCGATAACCGCCTTTTTGGCCAAGGCCCATCATGTATTTGGCCACATTCCTTTTAAAGGGAATGTGCATGGTAATATCTTTTAAGCTGATATCCTGCAGGGCCTCCACTTTTACAGTGTATGACATAAAGCCATCAAACTCTAACGACGCGCTTACCTCCATCTGCAGAGAATCATTGCCGCTTGTGGCGTTCCACTGCACCCTGCCGGGTTCTGTTTTGGTAAATTGCAGACCCTGGCTTTTTAGTTTGATGTTTTTACCATCGGGTTTTATAAAATGAAAGTGAATGGCCTCGGTCAGCAGGTTGTTTGGCGCATCGGTATAATCCGTCATTTCGGGTGTAAAAAATGTCTGGATCTGTTTGGGGAAACCATCGTTATTTACCTCTACCGTTCTGCCCAATAAGCTTACCGTGTTGTTTTTTACCAATAGCGGTGTGTATGGCGCTATCACCGTGTTTTTTTGCGCCATGGTGGAGTTGAGCCAGCCCAGGCGGGTCATTTTCCAGGGTTCATCAACACCGCCATTTTTTGCCAGGCCGGTACCTACTTTAATGGATAGCTGTATTTCTTTAGCCGTTTTGCCATTGATGCTGATGGTGGCCTTGCCGGTATATATTGCCGGTACTGCATTTGCCGATATATCAATACCGCACCATAATGCCTGCACATCGCCGGCAACCACATTTACCGTTTTGTTAAGCGGCGAGCCATCGTAGGCCGTACCGCCGTTATTGATACAAAAAAGAGCCGTGGCCGGTATTATTTTGCCCGATACTGTAGTCAATTTACTGAAGGTAACCTTTACATCCTCCAGATCTTGCAGGGCGTATATGCCTAGCTGGTAAGCGAAATTTTCGCCGCGTAATGCAGTTGCGGTATATTTATTTTGAGGACCAAGCTCTATCCAACGTTGTGGCAAATCTTTGGTCATCCGGATAGAATTCAGTCTGTCTTCAGGGAAAACCAGGAATTTTTCGGCTTTGAACTTAGCGAGCAAATGATCTGTCTCGTTTTTTGTGGCGATCACCTCCATCGGGTAAAAGCTATTGAACGCATCTATGGATTGAAACTCTTTTACCGAAGCTAATGGGGCGTTTTTACCGTCGCCTAAAGCGCTCAACCATGCTGTTGATGCTGTATTTTCAGGTTTCAGGTATACCCCTTTCGGGTAGTTGGAGCGTCCCTCGTTTTTATAGGGCATGTAGTACACGTAATAAGTTCCCTTCCCTGATGTTGGTTCAAAAAACAACTCGCCTGTTTTCCGGTTTATCGTCCCCAGCTTTATGTTGGTTATCTTTTGCTTTGTTTTGGCATCCTGAATAATAATCCGCTTGTTTTCAGGATCGGTGTCACGCCTTCGCCAGTCAATAATGGCTTTTGCCACTTTACCTGTGCCGCTAAAAGTTAAAACCACCCGGTGATTTCCTAATGAGTCGGCTATCCAGCAGTTTTTACAATTGGTATAAGGTACTTTTTGAGCATTGGCCGTAAAAGCCGATAACAGGACGATGAACGCAAGGAGTTGTTTTTTTATCATAATCATTCAATCAACGAATCAAATTTAGTAAGATGGTTTAAGCCTTTTACCTTTCCAATAATTAATTATTGAGAAGATAAAAGGCTTGTTTTTAGCTGTAAAAATAGATTTACTACTTATAAATGTACCCATAAATACAATTTTCCATCTTTTAATGAGCCACTATACCTAAAGCATAGTGGCTACTCTTTTAAGGGTTTTGTGTAAGTTTTGGGTTATTGTCAATTTCTGTTTGCGGAATAAAGAATACCACCCTGGCATCTGTTGGCAACACTGTTTGCATAATATTGGTACTTGGCGTATTGTTCAATGCATGTGTGCCCGGATAGTTGCGTACCATAGGCAAGTTGTTCCTGAACAAATCATAAGCGCGTTGCCCTTCAAATGCAAGCTCCAGGTGGCGTTCTTCAAGCACAGCGCCAAGCACGTCGCCGGCGGTTGCCAGGGTAAGCGTTGGTATACCTGCCCGGGTACGGATAATATTTACATCATCAAGCGCTTTCTGGGTGTTGCCGAGTTTGGCATTTGCCTCGGCGCGGTTCAGGTACATTTCGGCTAAACGCAGGTAAACCGGCGAGCTTAAAGTAACAATACCTTCCTGAAAACTGTATTTGGTAATATAATACATGGGCGTATTGGGTGTCAATTTTTTATTGTACTGTAAAACCCCATTATCCAAAAATGGTGCGATAAAGCTATGGCGAAGATCGTCCGGGTACTTATCCAGATCCTCCACGTAGGTTCTCGAGGCGTAAATTTCGCCCCAGCCGGTATTGCCCTGGCCACCAGGAGTGGTTAATGAGCTGGTACCATCAGGCCCCTGACCACTGTAATACATAGATCCGATGGCACTGAAACCCTGATCCTGTGTTTTGGTGTATTTGATACAAAAAATGGTTTCCTTATTATTTTCGGGTACGCCGCTAAAGTAGTTTTTGTAGTCGCCGCCTTGTAACAGGCTATAACGGCCAGAATTGATCACCAGATCAGCATATTTAATGGCGTTGGTATTATCATTCATGTATAAATAAACGCGTGATAATAAAGCATAGGCCACTTCTTTTGACGCGTAAGGGTTGGCTTTTTGTTCCGTCATCAGATCGGCCGCTTTTAGCAGATCAACTACCACCGCGTCATACACTTCTTTCACTGTATTACGGGCTGGTCTGATATCCGTGGCGTTTTCCTTCAATATAGGAACACCGGGATTACTGCCATTACCTTGTGTATATGGCCTGCCAAAAATTCGTACCAGGTTAAATTGTGCCATGGCACGCAGGTACAGGTTTTCGCCTTTTAATTGTTGTAACTCCTCTGCGCCATTATCCGGGATAGCCGCGATAATTAAATTAGCGGCGGCGATAAGATGGTAGGCCTGTGTCCAAAAATTAGTAGCATGGGTGCCCGTTGGTATATGTGTATACCGGTAACACCGGCTCAAATCATCAGATGAGGATTGTCCCTGGGCTATATTATCGCCCGGATATTCCATCAAAAAGTGCCCGCTTCTTACATATGATGGGTTTCTTAATACGGCATAGTTGCCTGTAGTGGCAATGCCGATATTATCTGCATTGGAAAGGGCCGTTTTATCGTCAATAGCGGTTGATGGCTCTACCTTCTTACACGCGTTCACAACCATCCCTAGAAAACCAATGATGATCAATGCTTTTATATATTTTATAGTTTTCATTTCAGTGTTTTTTAGAATCCAACATTCACTCCGAACAATATTTTTCTACTTACAGGGTATTTAAAGCTTGACACACCCTTGGTACTCATATTATCCACATCGGGATTCAGATCTACTTCCGGATCAACGCCTGTAAACTTGGTAAATGTCACCAGGTTATCACCACTTACAAATATTCTGGCGCTTCTGATCTTTAAGTTGGTAAGCCAGGTTTGGGGTAGCTGATAACCGAGCGTAACATTACGCAGGCGCAGGTAGCTGCCATTTTCCAAATACCTTGATGATGCAGAATTAGAGTTATTGTTACCCCCCTGTATTGCCTGAGGTTCCGTGGCTATATCGCCCGGTTTTTGCCAACGAGTCCATCCTTTGGCTGGTACCATGGCATTATAGCTATCATACAAACCATCATTATCAAAGTAAGCACGGCTGTCATTATATACATAACCGCCATAAACAAAATTTAAAAATGTGCTTAATGAAAAGTTCTTGTAAGAGAAGGTATTGTTAATACCACCCGTGAATTTTGGTGATGCCGATTTACCAGTAAACTGCTTTGACGCTGATGCCTCTGAATAAACACTTGTTAGCTGTTTGGTAACATTGCCATTGGCATCAGTAACCAATTTTTCCCATTGCGGCTTGCCGTTTGCGGGATTAACCCCGGCCCATATAGGCATATACCAATCGTTCATATCATGTCCAACCGCGATGGGCAGTTGCGCGCCGGGGGCAGCCATTGATTCGCCGGCATCTAATGACAATACCTTGTTACGGTTAAAGGCGATGTTAAAATTGGTTTCCCATTTAAAAGCGCCAACCAAATTCCGGGATGTTACATTGATTTCAAGCCCCCGGTTACGTACCGACCCTATGTTTTCAAATACGTAATTATATCCTGATGTGGCGGGCAATGGTTTTTTAAACAATAGGGCGCTTGATGTTTTCTGATAAACATCAACGTTTACATCAATCCTGTTAAATAAGCCCAGGTCAACCCCGATATTGGCGGTTTTCATCTTTTCCCAGGTAAGGTTAGGGTTAGCCTTTTGCGATGGATATGCGCCTGGCGCCCCGTTGTAACTTGCAGACTGATCAATGCTATATAAACCTAAACCGGCATAATTACCAATTTCGGCATTACCCGTGGTTCCATAGCTGCCACGTAGTTTTAGAAAATTGATGGACTGTACGTTTTTCATAAAGTTCTCTTTAGTCAATATCCACGAAGCCCCTGCCTGGTAAAAATTACCGCTTGGGTTATTCCCTCCAAAACGTGAAGAATACTCGTGCACATAAGAGCCCACCAAAAAGTATTTTCCGGCATAATTATAATCAGCCTGACCCAAGTATTTTCTAAAATTATATTCATCAACGCCGCCGCTTGGATTGCTGACAATATCAGTAGCGGTTGACATGATGGGCCGTCCGGGTGGCAAACCTTTTCCATTCAAGGCCTGATCATCATAATGATACTTTTGCCCTTCGCCAACCGCCAGTAACGTCAAATTGTGATTGCCAAAACTGTTATCATACTTTAACCGGTTTGATGTTAACAGCGTGCTGGCAAAATAGGAGTTATTATATAACTCACCTGAGTTTGCTCCCCCATCTTTAGTGCGGGCATCATAATACGTTTCGTCTCTGTAATTAATAAGTGTTGCCCGGTTATAGGTGGCAAAGCTCAAATGTTTGGTTATCGCATAATCAATATTAAAATCGCCGCTGGTATTCAGGGTTTTTGCATCAGCAAAATTGTATTGCAAGCCCTGTAAAAAGTTCTCCTTATCTCGCCCTACCCAACCCGGGTAGTTCCTGCCATCTGTTGGTGTGCCATCAGCATTATAGGCCGGATCATAAGGCATGCTTAAATAAGCATCATATAGCGCATTGCCCGTAAAAAGCCTGGTCGGGTTATTATCTTTTGTATAAATGGTATTTAGTAAAACGCTCAGCTTTAATTTGTCGTTCAGCTTTGTGGTAAGGTTTGAGCGGAAGTTATAAGCCGTTGTACCATTGTCTATCAACGTACCCTGCTCCTTGTAGTAATTACCGGATACGTAAAACTGTGTTTTATCGCTGCCGCCAGATGCCGAAATAGTATGGTTTTGCGTAATCCCGGTCCTAAAAGCCATATCCAACCAATTGGTATTGTTTTTTAATACCGATGGATCTGGGTTCATAAAGGTTTTTTGATAATCATACAATTGCTGCGAATTCATTAAGTGGAAATTGCCGAATGTGGCTTTGTTAAATCCTGTTACTGAATTGATATCAATTTTTGTTTGACCCGATTTGCCCATCTTGGTAGTAATGATAATTACCCCATTGGCAGCCCTTGATCCATATAGACCGGTTGCCGCGGCATCTTTTAATACGGTTACCGATTCAACATCCGTTGGATTGTATGTGCCGCCGATATTACCATCAACCACAATCAACGGACTGGCGCCGGCGCTTATACTGCTTGCGCCACGAACAAGGATGCTGGAGCCGCCTGTCGGATCGCCTGATGCGGATGATACCATTACCCCCGGGGCTTTACCCTGTAACAGGCTACCCAAGTCATTAGAGGTTACATCCCTTAATTTGTTGCCATTGATAACCGATACGGAGCTGGATAATTGCGATACCTGTTTGGATGAATATCCAACAACTACCACTTCATTCAGGTTATTCAGATCTTCGTCTAAAGTAATCACGACCTCGTTGGATGATCCGATAGCCACTTCTTTAGGTTTATAACCGATGTATGTTACATTTAAAATACCTGATTTGCCCTTAAGCGATAGTTTAAACTTGCCGTTTATGTCGGTTACGGCTGTGTTTTTAACCCCTTTTTCGGTTACCGTTGCTCCTATTACCGGAGTGCCCTTATCATCTTTTACGGTACCATTTATTGTGGTTTGCGCGCTTACCAATGTTGGCAGCAGTGCAAACAGACAACAGCAGGCTATTTTAAAAAGAGCCCTGAAAAGGAAATGCCCCTTTGAAAAAAAAACCTTCCTGAAATCCAAGTTAAGTTGTGAGTAAACTTTAATCATACATTGTCGGTGTTAGTATTAATTAATAAATTTTGGTGTTTTGAAGATTTGCGCTGTTTTATAATATTGGAAATTAGAGATAAGGCCCAAACAAAGCAACGTTGAAAGCCCTCAAACACCCCGCAAACGTTTGTTTTACAAAACCTTAAAGGGTGCAAACGTTTGATAAATGGTTAAATCAGAACGGGGTTGTATGAAAAGAGCCGGTATATGATTGACTTTCCGGATTTTTAAAACAAGTAATTGTTCCGTTTCTGCCTGACTTATGGTTATTGATGAACCTTTTTGATATTAGCGCAGTTTATAACATGCCATAACAAATCTAAAAGTCCGGCCGGTGTTTCGTTTTTGTCACCGGTAGGAATAAAGAATCTACTCGCAAACGTTTGATAAGTTTCAGAATCTTAATATTCAGTTAATGCAAAGCTGTTTGAAAATACTATAACCTGGCGGTTAATTATTTTACCTTACACAAAAAACCGGCGTTGAGTAATGAGGGTTTATTATATAAAAAGGGAGTACCATTAGGATTGGTCATTTTTGCCCCGCTAAAAGTAACAATGGCCTGTCCAGCCGCCGTATCCCATTCCATTGTAGGACCATGACGGTAATAGATATGGGCCTTGCCTTCGGCTATCAAACAAAACTTAAGGGAACTCCCTGCAATAATAGTTTTCGTTACAGGGTATTGGCTTAACAAGGCTGTTTCTTCCGGGGCGGCATGCGATCGGCTGCCCGCCGCTATCCAATTTGTGCTGTTAATATCGGCATGTAATTGGGTTTTCATACCATCCCCTGTTTCCTTCCAGCTTCCAATATTTATTCCGCCATAATACAGATCACCCGTAACTGGTACATAAATTACCCCTAAAACCGGTGTATTTTGATAAATGAGGGCAATATTTACGGTAAACTCCCCATTGTGCTTTATAAACTCCTTGGTGCCATCAAGCGGGTCAACACACCAAAAGAATTCCCAGTTTTTCCGGGTATCGTAAGGGACATCCTTACCTTCTTCTGAAATGATAGGTATATGAGGTGTTAACTTAGTAAGGCGCTTAAATATAACCTCGTGCGATAAGCTGTCGGCAGCAGTAAGCGGCGATTGATCATCCTTTAATGTCAGCTGCATTTTTTCGGGTGGGAGGTTATAAATGGTGAGTATTGCGGATCCGGCCTCTTTAGCTATATTATTTAATTTTTCCAGATCAATTGGCGGTAATTCCTTAAAAATAAAATCCATTTATAAATACGTCAGATAAAGTAAAGATAGCTATTCTGATAAAACATTGAGGCCCGGCTATCTCCGTGCTTTCCGGGTTAATTACCATGCATATAATTAATCACAAAGAATTACATTGTATGCAACAATGTAATTGAGTACTTTTAAATAACCTAAAATCTTAACAAATGAAAAAACTAGTTTTCCTCTTATTTCTATCCCTTGTCACCTTAAGAACAAGCGCCCAAACACTCACTGTTGCAGCCCTAAGGGCTTTATCAAGTCCGCAGGCAAATGCAGTATATCAAACCAACGATTATGGTGGCGGACAATGGTATTATGATGCATCTGATACCTCAACCCCTGATAATTTAGGAACCGTTCTTGTCTCTTCTACTGCAGGGGGAAGATATAAACGTATTTATAATAAATTTTTAGATACCCGCTGGTTTGGAACCCAGGGAGATGGCGTTACAGATGATAAATTAACCATTCAGGCAACTTTTGATGCTGCTAAAAAATTAAAAAAAGCTGTCCTTTTTGCTGCTGGTACTTATTTGATCTCCACAGCTGTAACCCCACCAGATAGTACAGAAATTTATGGAGTAGGCAGAACGAGATCTGTTATTAGATTAAAGAATGATATGAATTCGTTTGTTATTTACAAAAGAACGGGCAGTAATATTTATTTGCATGATTTATGTTTTGATTCAGGTACTAACAAAAACACCCAATGGCTTGCAAATGGAATTGCACTAGATGGCGTTACAGATGTGAAAATAACGGATTGTGAATTTAAGAACTCCCGACAAACCATCTGGCTTAATGGTGACGCAGGTAATCCGGCCCGGATATATATTGCCCATAATGAATTTAATACGGTACAGGATTTTGCGTTAAGGGCAAAGGAAGGAATACCTACACAGGTTGTTTTTGCACACAACCATGTTACAGATGTTACATGGAGCCGTGACACGAACATGACTGCTACTGCGGTAACTTACTCAGGCAAATACGGTCAATTTATAGGAAATCAGATTGATCATTCTTACGATACTGCTTTTATAATACAAGGGACCTCCTGTTCTGATAATTTAATACAAAGTAATCAAATACACACCAGATTAGTGGGTATTTTTACAGGAACAGGAACCCGCAGGAGTAATATAACAGGGAATAATATACAATCAGATTCTGACTTCGCTGTTCATGTTCAAGACTTAAAACAAAGTTAGGCAGAAGCGGTTGTATCCAATAATACCATCCATGATTGTGGTAAAAATGCCATATCGTGTGAAGGCGTTTATGGTGTAACGATAAGCGGAAATTATATAGCCCGGGTTGGCAGAAATGGGATGCAGGATAACTGGAAGTCGGGAATTGCAGTAACATCAATTGGTTCAAGATCGTGCTCAAATATTTCCATAACTGGTAATGTGATCTTAGACGATGCCACAACGAAATTAATGAAGTATGGAATATTTTTCGAAACAACTTGTACCAATTGTACAGTAAGCGGAAATACCGTTACGGATGCAACAACGCAAAACTATCAATACGCTACACCCGCAGGTAACTGGCAATTACAAAATAATTATGGTATGAGTACCGTTAATATTTCGTCAGCATTGAACCTGCAAACCTTTAAAACTAATATAGCGGTTACGGGGTCATTATCAATCAACAGTACTCAAACAGTGGTTTCGGGTAGTATATCCGGCGGGGCAAGTTTTAGTGAACCTGAACAGGGAAACAGCTATAAGAAAGTTATTGTTTATTGTTCTTCTTTGTCTGGTACCGCTTCATATACCTATCCTACTGCCTTTTTACATCCACCGGCAATTATAGCAACTTCAGACGGTCCCGCATCCAGCGTTGTTACAACTCATACAGAAACAGCCATGACAGTAACCAGCGCAACCCCAATCACTGGGTTTATAATTTTAGAGGGTTATTAACGATCAACTCTTTTTGGTCCCGATGGGGATTAAAAAGAATTTGATAAAAATGGGGCTAGATAAAACGACAGAGGGTATTTCGGACTTTCTAAAAAATATGTTTTTTTTCTGTCATAAAAGATGAACGTTGTGTACCTTTATATATCCCCCTTAGATCACACCATATATTCTAAAATCAATTACATCTTTAAAACCAAAAAACATGTTTGAGAACTTACTTCAATTGGTGACCCAAAATGCGGGATCAGCAATTACCAACAACCCCCAAATTCCGAATGAACACAATGAAGCGGCTGTAAAAGATGCTTCTTCATCCATAATGGATGTACTAGGCAGCCAGGCCTCATCGGGCGGAGGGGGCCTGTCAGGTGTTCTGGACCTACTTAAAGGCGGTGGTGGTGATTTGGCCAACAATCCTATTGTGGGGCAAATTATACAACAGTTTAGCGGTAAACTGCAATCAAACTACGGGGTAGATGGTGCTGCGGCCCAGTCTACAGCAACTAGCCTGATACCACAGGTTTTGGGGCAACTGGCCAATAAAACAAATGATGCCGGCGATAGCTCCTTTAATATTCAAAGCATTTTAGGCTCATTAGGCGGCGCTGATGGCAAATTTGACTTAAGCGATGCGCTTAGTCTTTTCCACGGTGGCGGCGATAGCGCACAAGGTGAGGGCGGTGGTATATTAGGCACACTGAAAGGCTTGTTTGGCGGTTCAAAATAAGTTAGGCCGTTAGCCTTAGTATAGCGGTGCAATTATTTGTGCCCTGTTATCAAAAAGCACATCCGATTGATTCTTAAACCAATCGGATGTGCTTTCTTTTGTCGGGATGGCGGGATTCGAACCCACGACCTCCAGCACCCCATGCCTTTAAGTCAGCTATTTTCATTAACTAAAAACCGCATTTCATAGCTAAAATTGCCATTTTTCATTTTTGCGATTATGTATTTTTAGGTTATTTTTTGCTATTTTTGACTAAAATGTTAGACCTATGTTAGACCTAAAAAGTTGCATTTTACCTTAAGAATGAGCCTTTTAATCGTTAAATTTACAAAATGTTAGACCTAATATGGCAATTACGACGAAATTAATGTTGAGAATCAACAAAACGCTTCCCTCTGGCGAGCATCCGATCATGTTTCGGATAACAGAAAATCGGAACAACTACGAGGTGTCGACGAAGGTTAGTTCTACGAAAGAGAATTGGAATAAGGCGTCACAATGCGTGCTGGATTCGCATATCAATCATAAATCCATCAATGCGCTGCTTAATAATATTAAGGTTAAGGCCACATTCTATTTTGCCAATGTTCCCGACGACCGGTCACCACGGGTCAGTGAAATTAAATCCCTTGTTGAAAAGCTGACAGGTGCAGTTAAAACAACCCCTAAATTGATGCTTTTGGAGTTTTTTGACAGCGAGGTCGCCCGCTTAAAATCAATGGAACGATATGGTTATGCCGGCGTTCATATTGTGACCCGCAGCCGCCTTAACAAGTTTATGAAAGAAAAAGACATGAACTTCGAAGATATTGATGTTAATTTTTTGCGCCGGTTTGAAGATTGGCTGATCAAGAACAATATTGCAATCACTACGCGAAGCATCGATTTTCGGACATTCCGCACCGTTTGGCGTAATGCAATGAAAGAAAAGATCTGCCGGGAAAACCACTATCCATTTAAAGATTTTTCCTATTCGAAATATAATGCCCCAAAGACCAAAAAACGCGCAATTAGTGTCGAGCAGATCAATAAAATAGTGGAATTAAACCTCGAAGACGACAAGCTGATCAATTCGCGCAATTATTTCCTGTTCAGCTATTATTGCCGCGGACTAAATTTTGCTGACCTTGCCAGTCTTAAATGGACAAATATTAGGGACGGGTTTATTAACTATGTTCGTGCAAAAACAAAAGAGGAGTTTGATTTTAAACTACATCCCGAAGCTCTTAAAACACTCGATTATTACCGTGTTCTGGAAGGCAATAGTGATGCCGGTTACGTTTTTCCGATACTTTATAAACGTCACGCGACTGTGCGATCACAACGGGACAGGAGACTTAAAATATTGAAACGCGTTAATAAAGATTTGAAAACCATGGCCGGAGATGCTGAAATACAAAAAAACCTGACCACCTATGTTGCAAGGCACAGTTACGCTTCTGCATTGAGGATCAAAGGGGTATCGAAAGAAGATATTGGTAAGTCTCTTGGTCACGATAGCATTAAAACCACCGAAATCTATTTAGATGAAATAGGCGATCCGTTGTTTGACGACAGGATCAACGAATGTATTTAAACATTCTTATTTTTGCGGCAAGCCAATGATAACCATATTGTAATACTTATAGCAACTAATGCAGGAGGACAGCCATACAGAATTTAAAAGTAGCTTTAGCGATGCCGTTATTGAGAGCTTGGTCGCTTTTACCAACACCAAGGGCGGCAAAGTGCTTGTCGGCGTAGATAACGAGGGCAACCCTATAAAGTCATTTACCATCGGAGGTGAAACCCTTCAGAATTGGGTAAATGAAGTTAAGAATAAGACGCAGCCAAGTATCATACCCGATGCGGAAATAATTACCATACAGGGAAAAGATGTGGCTTCCCTGTATGTTCAGGAATTTCCTATAAAGCCGGTTTCCTTTAAAGGCCGCTATTTTAAAAGGGTTAGAAATTCCAATCATCAACTTTCTTTAACTGAAATTTCAGACCTGCATCTTAAATCTTTTAATTCAAGTTGGGATAGCTATATTAATCCAGAATACACAGTAGACACGTTATCCCTGGATAAGGTACGCGACTTTGTTGCCATGTGTAACAAAGATAGGGAGGTTCGCATTGAGGACGACCCTTTAACAGTCCTTACTAAATTTGAATTAATTAAAGCGTCAGGGGTCACCAATGCATGTTACTTACTATTTGCTGATCATGATGTTTTTTCTGCCAGCATGGAGTTGGGTAGATTTGATACCGCTACAAGTATCAAAGATAGTTTATCAATTCGTTCCAATTTATTTACCGAGGTTGAAGATGTTATAAATTTTGTCAGGAAGCATATCAATAAGTCTTACATCATTTCAGGTGACCCACAGCGGGAAGAACGATGGCAATACCCCATACCGGCTATTCGGGAAATCGTTATCAATATGATCGTCCATCGCGACTATACACATTACGGCGATTCCTCGGTCAAGATATTTAATGATCACATCGAGTTTTTCAATCCAGGGAGGCTACCCGGTGATATATCTATTGCTAACTTACTAAGTGGTCAATATATTTCCCAAGCAAGAAATAAAAAAATAGCCGCAACATTCAAAGAAGCTCAATTGATAGAAAAATATGGCTCTGGAATTAAACGGATTCAGGAAGCGTTTGCTGATTATGGGCTAAAGTCCCCTCTTTTTGAAAATATGCAGCATGGTTTTCAGGTCACAGTCTATTCTGCCGCTAAACTAACGTCGGAGAAAACGTCGGAGAAAACGTCGGAGAAAATTCTTTTAATGGTAACACAAAACCCAACCATTACCATTGCTGAACTTGCGGCAAATATAAGAGTTTCAAATCGTTCAATTGAACGTAATATAGGCAAGCTACAGAAAGAGAAAAAATTAGAACGAATAGGAGCCGATAAAGGTGGGTTTTGGCAGGTCTTGTAAAACAATGAGGGATTAATGGGGAATTAAATGAGGGATTAAAAGTGGTTAATAATACCGTGGCAACACAAAAATAAAATAATTTGGTTATGTATAATGTCACCAATTTTGATCCGATTTTGTCAACTAATTGAGCATGTATTTTCTAAACCTGCCGAATTTTCACCCCAATAGGGGTATCAATACAGACAACTACCATAAGGCCATTTTTTTGTCATCGGTTGATGGGTTGTTCGAGCGTGACCAATCAGTATTCAATTATGGCGGCATGCTATTCCCTTTCAAGGAAATTTTTTTAAGAGAAGAGCATTTTTTTGTTAGTGAAATTAACCTGCAAAAGCTGTTCGACCCATATAACCTCGATCAACTATTGCGGGAGAATAGCTTTCCGGTCAATCCTGAACTGGTCGAAGAAATCAAGGCCCAATTTTTTAAAGGGTATACTGATGGCTTGCAAAACTTCGACCGGGAGATCGGTTCTTTTTTCTTTTCATTAGCCCCTGCGGAACAGCTTAAAGTGCTGGTTGATTTTATGAATTATTGTCATCACCACTTGTATTTTGAAGGCTTTGTCATTCCCGAAGTTTTATATAGCCTGGGGTATATCCAGGCTTGTCTGGTTCAATCCTACAAAACCTATCAGAACTTATCCAAATTATCTGTCAAAGAAATAACCGGCGAACCATTAATCGAAGCTACCCCGGTGGCAGAACCCCCAGTTTTAACGTTACAAAATACCGTGGTGCAAACTAACGGAATACACAAGATCGCGCTCAAATATCCTGCAGACGAGATCATCAAGCTATGGCAGGTACTGCTCGATATTCATCGTTGCAAATCGGTGGCAATACTGCCTTTTTTTAAGACCGAAAAAGAGGTAGAAAACTTGTTGGGCGAACTGTTTTGTGCGTCTGAAAACGCCGGCGTCTCCTTACCCGATAGGGAACACCGCTATTACGAATTATCTTCCGATTATCAGCCTATCCTCTGCCTGCTGATGCACGCTACCTATAAGCTTAACCATACCTTTACCCGTATCAAACTTGAGCCGTATTCGGCACTGCTAAAACAATCTTTTTCCGCTTTCCAAGGCATTGAAAACGTAGCCGACATTTCCGGCAACATCACCAAAAAGAAAGATGCCGGTATTATGTTGTTGGGGGAAATCAAAAGTAGCAAATACGCTAAAAATGCATTGAAAATCTTAGCCAAGATCAAAGATTACCGGATTAAAGCCTAACTACGTTCAACTTCGTTCAGTATCGTTGGGCTTTTTTAGTATTGTTTTGCTTCATCAATTTTTTTACGATGAACGAAACTACATTTATTACAACCCTATCGACCGATCAACTCAAGGAGCTGATCGAGTCATCCGTTAAAAATGCCGTCAGGGTGAACCCAAACAGCAATCCACAGGACGATACTTTACTGGACACCAAAGAAGCCGCCAACCTTATCAAATACGAGGTTACTTCTCTTTATGGTTTAGTCAAAAGGAAAAAAATCCCTTTTTGTAAAGTTGAAGGCAAGCTTTTATTTTCTCGCAAACAATTACTGGCTTGGATATCCGCTGGCAATCATCCGATAAATCAAAAGCAAGGTCGGTTATGAATATGAATTGTAACCAGGCCAGGCAAATCTCGATAATCGACTACCTGGCTAAATGCGGCTTCCGCCCGCAATACATTAATGGTGTTAACCATTGGTATCGCTCTCCGATCCGGGAGGAAAATACCGCTTCTTTTAAAGTCAATACTCAACTCAATGCGTGGTTTGATCATGGCATAGGAGTTGGCGGCAATTTTATCGACTTGGGTATTCGGCTGCATCAATGTACAGTAGAACAATTATTAACCCGGTTAAGCACGGGAGATCGTTCACTTTCTTTTCATCGGCCGGTAACGACTACAGCGGCTGAACCGGAACATAAAATAAATATTATCCAGGCTGGCGAATTGCAAAACCTGACGTTAATAAAGTATCTGCATGAACGTGCGATAGATTATTACACGGCTAAGGCCTGGTGCAAGGAAGTATTGTTTGCGCTGAACGGACAACGTTACCTCGCCATCGGTTTTGAGAACCGTTCCGGCGGCTACGAGCTGCGCAACGCGCAATTTAAATTGTCATCATCCCCCAAAGATCTGACCCACATTAGTCAGGGTGCAGGCACAATTCATTTATTTGAGGGCTTCACCGATTTTTTGTCTTTGCTAACATTGAAAAAACGCGACCTGCTCGGCGATTTCCTGGTATTAAACTCACTTAGTTTTGTAGGGAAAAGCCTGGAGATTTTGCAACAATATCCTACTGCAAAATTGTACCTGGATCACGATGCAGCGGCAGCTAAGGAGCTGGCTTTCATTAAACAAAGCATTCCGAACGCGGAGGATGCCAGCCGCTTTTATAGCGGCCACAAAGACCTTAACGCCTATCTCAAAATTCAACAGCAAAGCCGGGGGTTAGGGTTATGAATGAGATCAGCAGGACAGCATCGGCAATTCCGTTTTTTGCGGAGCCAGCTATGTTTCGGCCCTGCCGAAACTCGCTGGCCCCCCTCATGCTATCGCATTCGGGGGGATTTTTTGAGGACTTTGATAAGATTGGTTTTAGCTATATAAACATCTATACACCTATTTATTTATATGCAAAAAATAATTAAAAAAAGAACAGGCAATAAGGGTGGCAGGCCAAAAGCAGAACTTAAAAGAAACACCCACTTAACCGTTATGTGCAATATCATCGAAAAAAAGATCATCCAGTCCAATGCCAAAAGTGCCCGCACCAATGTGTCCGTTTATCTGCGGGAATTAGGGTTAAACGGTCGTGTCAGGATGGTGGTTAAAACCTTACCGAAAGAGGTGCTGCAAATTACCGGAATGCTCAATCACATGGCTGCTAATTTGAACCAGATCGCAAAAAAGCGAAATAAAGGGGAAGACCTGAATGCGCTGGACAGAGCATTGCTCAACCAGGAGGTTAGAGCCATACAAGAGGTAGTAAAGGACGTTAAATTCTATTTGGTATGATAGGAAAAATAGCAACGGGAAAAAGTTTCCGGGGTTGTATGCAATATCTACACGAGGGTAGGTTACAGGAAAATGAGGAACTACAAAAGTTGGAAATGGAAAAGAAACAGGCAGAAGTGATTTATTATAATCAATGTTTTGGCAACAAGAAAGAATTGATCCGGCAGTTTGTCGAAGTCAGTAAGCTTAACCCTAACGTAAGCAAGCCTGTCTTTCATATGTCAATCAGCCTGGCGCATCAGGACGCCAATCGGTTAGACCGGCAGGACAAAGCGGATATTGCGGCGGCGCTGGCTCAAAAGTTTGACTTTGCGGATAAACAGTATGTAGTCATCACACACGCCGATACTGACCATGAACACCTGCATATCGTGGCTAACCGGATCGGTTACGACGGGCCGACGGCCAGTGACAGCAACAGTTATAAGCGCATGGCTGAATTTTGCCGGGAAATGGAACGGAGCTATAAGCTGACACCAGTGTTAAGTCCGAACAAATTTTTGAAAGCAGAACAACGTGTAGCACAAAGTCAGCGAGTAGACCAGCGCAAAGAAACCTTGAAAAAACATTTAGGCCATGCAATCAAACAATGTGCAAACATAAGGCAGGTCAAAAACTATATGGAAAAACAAGGGTATGCCGTAGAGCTTGGCAGGGGTATCGCTTTTACCGACCAGCAGCAAGTTCGCTTCAAGGGCAGCCAGGTTGGATATGCCTTACTGGATATTGAAAATAAACTTAAACAGGAACAAATGAAACAACAACAGCAAATCCAACAACAAAAACGACAGGAGGAATTACTTAAAATGCAGCAACAAGAACGTAAACAATCTCATGGTATAACCCGATAAAATTAAAGAAATGGAAATAGACCAATCTACCCTGATGACCATATTAAAAGATATGGTGGAACAGGATATCAAAACGCAACAGTTTATGGAAGCCGAAAAAGAAGCACGTCAAAAGCGCGACCAGGTTATAGACGGGCTGATAGATCAGATCAGGAATTTTAAAGTAGAAGCACCAAAGCCCGATCTTTCGCTGGTCGTGGCTGCCATCGATCAAGGCTATCAGCGAATTACCTCAGCCATAGAGAAAAAGCCAATGTCAATTGAGCGGAAGCTGAAGATCAACCTGTTCCCCGAAACCAATGTAAGAGAGTATTACCGAATGGTTTTCGGTAGGCTCTTTTTCTGGGGGCTGATGTTTTTAATTGTCATATACCTCGGCTCCTTTATCAACCGGTCGATAGATGCCTATCAAGCCCACCAATACAACAAAGAGGGTAACGCCTGTATTTCGGCCTGGAATGAGATCTACGCTCAATCGGGAAAATTACAACGGGAAAGGATGTCAAAAGCTTTGGCTAAGGCAAAAGAAGAACAGCAATAACAATTATTTAATCACTTATAATTATTAAATTTGATAGACGTTATGGATAAGAGTATGGAAACACAATTTGTGACAGATGCCACCGGGACACCAGTTAGGGTAGTGATGGATTACCAGGATTACGTTAAGATAGCGGAACAATTGAACCTGCCATTAACTGCCACTTCAACGGTACAGGAACGTAACCCACTCGATTGGTATTCATTAACCGAGAGTGCTAATTCTATTTTAAATGGATTAGTTGCCCTTGCTTCACGAGAGCGCCGGAATGAACTTAATAAGGTAAAGCCAGATCAGGATCGTGTCAAAGAATTAGAAACCCTACGCGATGAAGGAATTAAGGTGAGCCGGGACACGGAAACATTTTCCAGTTTGGAAAAGATGGAGCAGGTCATAGAAAAATACAGTCCGATTTTATTAGCTGAGAAAAAAAAACTCCAGATCTAAGCAGCGAGGTGGCCGTAGACTTTACGGCGTCATTAAAAGGACTGTATGCCGTTACACCAGATGAATTTAATCTGATACAAGGCGATATTATTGATGACTTGACCCGCGGCATTCTGCCATCGGACAGCCCCACTGTTATTATTTTAGGTGGTCAGCCAGGTGCTGGCAAAACAGAATTAGAAAAGTTGGCCATTAAAGAGTTAGGTGGTCAGGTGATCAGTTGTAATGCTGATCTGTTCCGTGACTATCATCCTAAAGCGGAGGAAATCAAAAACAGGTACGAAGCCTATTATCCTGAAATAACTGTTAAATATGCACATGACTGGAATAATGGCCTGCGAAGTTATTGCGAAGCCAACCGGTTGAACTATATACTGGAAACTACGTTTTCGTCCGGGCCTGTTATGAACAAGACCATCGCTGAATTGCAGCAAAAGGGATATCGTGTGGAAATCAAATTGCTGGCCGTTCATCCGCGTTTAAGTTTATTAGGCACCCATATCCGTTTCGAGGACATGAAAGCCAAAGAAAAGGGCGGAAGATCTGTCGGTAAAGATGCCCACGATTCCAGGTACAATTTGGTTGCTCCAACCTTATTTTCAGTACAATCCGAATCGCTATATCATAAGTTGCAGATTTATGGACGCGCGGTCGAGGCGCTCGATGGTTCTTATAAAGAGGGGGTTCATCTGCTGGGGACTAACCCGCCAAATGCAGTGCAGTTATTCCAGGAAGAGATTGATCGCAAATGGACGACCAATCTGAAGTTATATTTTGATCAACGGGTCCGGATGGTGCTCGATCTGATGAAAATGCGGAATGCCGATGAAAAAGAAATCAAAGCATTCAAGGCGGAGATGAAATCGGAATACCCGACCCAAAAACAGCTGCAAGCTCAAATGGAGCAGCAAATCCAGGAACAAAAGGCTGCGGAATTGCTGGAAAGGCGATTGGCAGGTGAACTTCCCCATATCGATATTGCAGGTACCGACTTTACGATTGACTGGCGGTTAAAGCAAGTATGGGAAACAGCAGTCCCGAGCAATCAGCTTGAATTCAAAGATATGGAGTTATCGGCGTCCGGTGAGGGTTACTTATGTTTTTATGATAGCAAAAAACATAGCCTGTACGAACCTCATGAAAATATTAAGGCCTTGCCTAAAAATGTAGTATTGCTGGAAATACCTAACGAAATTAAGCTTGATCCAATTGCCGTAGCCAGAGAGCACGGAATTGACCATGTTGCGCTGCTAAAAGAAAATCCCATTCAAAGCGAACTAAGGGCCATTGTTAAACCTTTATCTGAATCAGGGTTACCGAAATTGATTGCAGAAAACCTGAAGAACGAGCAACTAATAAAAAAAAGGAGGGGCCCCGGAGAAGATTTAGACCAAGGCTATGACCGTGGCCCGTCATTAGGCCGATAAAATCAACGAAGGAAATGTTTAAGATATTTCCTTCGTTTTTGATCATAAAACGGATACCCTTTAGTTCAATTTGTAGTGTTACGATTAATACTAAAGATGCCTGAACTACCTTTCAAACCCATTTTTGAGCGATCATTTAAAGAAATGCAGGAATTATTAGAACCCGTCATTCAAAAAGTAGAGCAAGAACTGCTTGCAAAGGGCTCATATATAAGTTATAGGGATGAACATTGCACAACCCGGACCTGTTCATGCACCGTTATAAAGACGGACGAAAAGAAATGGTTAGCGTAAACGTAAAGACTGGTGAAATTACTCTCGTTCGTGGCTTCTAAATTGCAATCGGTGTTTTTATAAGCGAGCAGGGGGCAATCATTCTTTCTTAAGTATTTGACCGTCTATACCGCCAAACAAAAATGGTATAACTACCCTTCCTTATTCACCTGTACCGCGAAGATAGCCCACCGCCGGGATAAAAAGTAAAGCAAGCGGGCGGGAGTTGTTCGCTTTCAGCGGCCCCACCCGGCCTTGACTTTTTACCCAGCTCGCGCTGTTGGTTGCTTAACAGTTGAATAAGGGATGGTGGGTTCAGCAGGTTGCAGACCTGTCGTTTGTAATTAAACCAGATTCTATATTTTTTCCCGTACAAATGAAGAGACAGTTAAGCGGTGAACCCCCAGAATTCTACAGCTCTTTAGCAAAACTAACGGATGTCCTTGAGAATTATACATTAATTGTATTTAAGCTGACGCCTGATAATAATAACACTGTACTTAACATCACCCTGAAAATTTCCCGATCGAAGCTGTTTACAAACATATGGACTTCTACTGGACGGTGACCTTGGAATTATTGAAACAACAATTAGAGGATCAGTATAATATTAAACAACATTAATTCGATTGTAATGCGGAATGGATTACATTTCCTGATGCCAAACCGGGGCTTACCTGAAAAGTAATCGCCTATAAAACCCGATCTGAAAAGTGTTTACGAAGGTCTGTCCATTATTTCCCTTATTTCGATCGACCCTTGCTGTTGAAGGATGGGGCTGGATTTTGCCAGTTCTACAGCAGCGTCAAAATCGTTAGCTCTGATAATAATCACACTGACGATTTTTAGATTATCGATTAAACTATTTCCAAATGAAACGTTTACAGGACTACCAGCGATAATGTTTCCTTCACTGGGAAAAACGAAACTGGCGACAAACATTTCAGTTGTTTTCCACTGATCTGTAACCTTTTTCCAGGTTTCGGCTACTTCTTTTGCTTCTGTCAGTCCATAGCTCGAAGGTACCCGGTTAATTAAAATAAATTGTTTCATGTATGATAGTTTTAATAAGCTACGTCAATTGTACTTTTATAGATGCCGCTGTCTGTTAAGTGTTTTAGCATGAAAGCAGCTAAGTCCGCGCGAGATATTTTGGGGATACCACGCAATGGCAAGCCGGTAATATCCCGATACTTTCCGGTTTGTTTACCATCGGTTAGTTTTGGCGCACGGACGATTGTCCAATCCAGTGTGGAGTTTTTCAGTATTTTTTCCATCAGGCGCATATCCGAGTAAATAGGCCTATATAGCCTTTGTAAGACGTTCTTTAACAGGAAATTCATAATGAAAGAACTGTTAGAAGGAATGTCTAATGCACCTGACGAGATGCAGATAATACGTTTTAAACCTGTTTTTTCCATACTGCTTACGATGCCTGCCATCCCGGCAGAATACAAAGTAGTTTGTTGGATCTTCGGAATCCCCAGGCAAGATATTACTGCGTCATTTTCCTCGAAATGCTTGCTATAATTCGCCGGTTCCAGCACATCGCCTTTAATGATCTTTAAATTTTGATGTTGCACAGCAAAGGCATCCGGATTTCTTATAATAGCAGTTACGCTATGCCCGGCTTTTAGGGCCTGTTCAACAAATTTTTTTCCGGTGCCGCCTGAAGCACCAAACACAAGAATTTTTTTCATCTATCGTATTTTTAATTAAAACAAAGGTATATTTGAACTAACCTTTGTGCAAGTACGCACCGAAAAGTAAGTGTAAAATGAATGAAGTAAAAGAAACCTCGACAATACAGTTTAATAAGCAAACCGTATTTAAATTGTGTCCGGTAACCTATGTAATGGAAAAAATCGGCAGTTATTGGAAGCCGATCATATTATTTCATCTGCTATCAGGGAAAAAACGCTATGGTGAGCTGAAAAAGGCCATGCCGCACATCACCGAAAAGATGTTGGCCCAGCATCTGAAGCAACTGGAAGCAGACGAGCTTATATTAAGAGTAGCATTGCCGGTAATTCCGCCGCATGTGACTTACAGCCTGACAACAGCAGGATTAGCGCTGAGGCCTGTATTATATGCGATGGCCAACTGGGCAATCGAAGACGGACGAAATAAAGAAGAGCCACTGTTCAGGGCACTGGAGGAATTTCCGTTATAGGATGGTTAAATTAATTTTATCAGCTAAAAACAAAATCAGCTGTTAATTCTGCCGCCTTAGTTAGCTAAGTAAAATCATTATATTTGGTTAATGAAAATTTCGCTCGTAAGGTTTTGCTCTTTACAACACAGTCCCCCTAATAATAATTAAATTATATGATTGCCATTAGCTTAATTGGCGCGATTGTTCAGTTGGTCGCCTTCGCATTTTTACCGTTCCTGGTTTACCTCATTATCAACAAAACGGCCAAAGGATTTTTCCGCTACACTGGCATCCATAAAACAACATATTCGGCGATTGGTCTCGCGGTATTCGTCGGGTTGGTAATAGGTGGTGTTGGAATTACCGTCATGTATATCATTCCGGAGATCAGGCAATCAGCGGCTGGCAAAGGTACCGTACCGAAACAGATCAGACAACTGACATCTCCGGTAAGCCGGATCTTATTGATCCTGATCATCGCCTTCATTAAAACTGCTTTAGCCGAAGAAATATTTTTTAGAGGATTTATTGCCAAAAGATTGATAAACTGGTTGGGATACAAAACGGGTAATATTATACAAGCCCTCATATTCGGTGCCATACATGTATTATTGTTTTTGAGCATTCCTGGTTTCAAACCAGCCTTTTTAGGCTTTTCCTTTTTATTACCCGCAGCAGCGGGCTATCTGGCGGGCTACCTTAATGAAAAAATTGGGAAAGGCAGTATCTATCCGGGCTGGATCATTCATGGACTCGGAAATTTAATTTCTTATTCCTTTTTAGTGTTTATGACCATTTAAGCAGGCTTAGAGTTTGTCATTTTTTATGAATTTAATGAAATCGGCCCGCCGTGGCTGTAAATGGCTTGGAAACAGAGGATATGTGAAATGGGGAATTGGCATCAAAGGAACCGAGCTTGCCGGATTCCTTAACCCGAATCTTTCGACATAGCCGACTTTATTGCCTTTTATAACACCAGCAGCAAAACCCGGCAGTTCTTAAACAGTCAAACTTTAACATAAACGCTATCCAACCGGCCTTGAACAAGTGCGCCGTTGCCCAGACATTATCAAAATCTCATTAAAAGTAAAAAAACAGCCCCATTAAAAAAGAAAACTGACATGATGGATATTTAGTTATCCACCACGTACCCTATTTCATACAACGGCAAGCGCCATGGTTTTTAATAGGAGTGGTAACTTTCGGGACAGGTATTCTCAAAATCTTATTTTTTATCAATATTCCTGAAATTATAAATAAGCCGCCAATGATGGCGTTCAGATAAATTACTTCATGTATTGTTATTCTGGCAATAAATACGGTTATAAAGGTATCAAAAAAAGATAGCTGGAAATTTTAGACAACTGATACTTCTTTAATGCTATTCCCATTAACAAAAATGCAATCGCCCCGGGAAACACACCTAAATATACAATAGTTAAGGTTTGAAACAATGGCGACGATACAATAGTCGAAAATGGCTGTTTGGTGAAAAAAGCCATCAAAATTGTTCCGATCCAGATGGTATAACTCGTTAATTCAACTGGTGTATATTTTATAAGATACTGTTTCTGTATGCTGAAAGATAATGCCTGACAAATTGCGGCCCCAAGAATCAGAACAGTATACCAGTTGAACGTATTCAAACCCTTGTTTTTCGAAAA
Source organism: Mucilaginibacter sp. (assembly GCA_030445275.1). Taxonomy (GTDB): domain Bacteria; phylum Bacteroidota; class Bacteroidia; order Sphingobacteriales; family Sphingobacteriaceae; genus Mucilaginibacter. The sequence continues at coordinate 18,088 of JAUCSE010000056.1, read as the reverse complement.
AACAATCAGGGCCACACCTGAAAAGGCAATAACTAAACCCAGCCAATCGCTTTTTTTTGCCCTTTCCTGCTTTTTTAAAACGGCGAATAGCAAAGAAAAGAAAGGTACGGTGTTAATGATAAAGCTGGACGTTCCGGCATCTACGGTAGTTTCACCATAATTTAAAAGCAGATTATACAGCGTAAAGCCAAATAGCCCGATAGCTGTTAAACCAGGCAGATCCTTGATTTCCGGGAGCTTAATTTTTTGGAATGTTGCTATTATCAGGAATACAACCGAAGCCATCAGATACCTCAGAAATCCAAGGTTTTCTGGTGTATAGCTTGTCAATGCATAGCGGATTCCTATATAGGATGATGACCATAGTACAAGGATCGATAGCATGATTAAGCCATGTCTGAGACCGGTTTGCTCATAAAATTTCTTTATCGAGACGATATTCATCATAAATAAATTATAATTTGTTAGCAGCCGACTCAGGCCGCAGTTAGTCTAATACTAAAAGTGCAATTGCATTACTATCGCAAACGGAGGGATACATGGTTGCATTCAGGCGTTCTGGTAATGTTCAATTGCATTTTTCATGTTTCAAATTTTGTTACTGCAAAAATAAGTGCCGATTGGCATGGTTTTATATGAGAAATACATCATGTATAAATGAATAAAACAGATAAAATTTGACCACAAAATCCCCCTATTTTTACCTCCAGGCAGGCACCTGAGAATTATCAAAACTATCCCGATACAAAACAAATCACCAAATCACAGATAAATATGGTTATTCAGAGAGGCTTGACTATGTGATTCCATGTTCCAGGCAGTGTGAGGGCTATTTTAACGATTGATTAACAATGCCTTACCAATTTTCAGAAATTTTAAAACTTCAGATAGAAATACATCGGGGTTCTCTTCAACAATCAAATGTGCCGTATTTGGAATGCGTACTGCGGTAACATCATTTGCCACCTCGTGCATCATGTCCTTCATGATAGAACCACTTGTACTTATTTCACCGCCAATAGCTAAAACAGGAATGGAAAGTTTTCCCTTCCTTTGCAGCATCTCCCTGTTGTCAATTACATCCTGATCAAAGGCACGGTACACTTCCAGACCGGCACGAATGGCACCGGGTGCTGAATAGGCGGTTGTAAATATCTCCAAATCGTCATTACTTATGGCGCCAACATTAAAGACCCGATAATTGAAGAACGATTGAAGATATTGCCGCTCACGGCCAGCTATCAGCAATTCTGGCAAGTCCCGAACCGTATGAAATGCAAAATGCCAAACCCGTGGATCAGATCGTATCTTATCAAAAGCCTGGGTACCAGGCAAGGGAGCATCTATAACAACCAGGTGAGATACCGCATCCCTATATTCCTGGGCATAAGCATAAGCCACCATCAGCCCAATATCATGACCCGCTATAATAACGGGTTCATCAATTTTAAGGTGCTCCGTCAATAATTTGTAAATGTCGCCCGCCATGGTGCGCTTATCATAGCCTGAAACCGGACGCCAGGAATCGCCAGCCCCCCGATAGTCTGGCACTACTACCCGGAAACCCGCGTCAACCAGTTTAGGAATTACGAATCGCCATTCCCACCATGTTTGTGGAAAACCGTGAAGCAACACAATTGCCTGTTCGCCGCTCCCGGCTTCCACATAATGTATGCGCAGGGAGGCGTCAATCACGGCCATGCCGTGTGTTATTTTTATACCGTTTTGGATTTTTTCTTCGGTTGTGTTCATTTATCAGCTGTTTATCAATTGCAAAGATCACCCGACAATTGTTTAATTTAGCTTTCGTTTCTAAGGAATCAAGCCGCGAAACTTTCGAATCGAAGTTTTTAAATCTTTTAGGTATGCAGATAGATGAATTACATTATGCCATTTTGAATGAGCTGCAGCTTGATGCAAGGATAAGCAATGCAGAAATAGGCAGAAGAGTTGGCCTTACCGCGCCTGCCGTGGCCGAAAGGATAAAACGATTGCAGGACGAAGGGATAATAAGGGGATTTACCGCAAACATCAACTTTGGACGGTTGAATTATGCACAAAAAGTATTGGTAGCTGTAAAGTTGCCTCACGGATATATTAATGCTTTTTTAAAAGAAGCCGAAAAAATAGAGGGCATAACTGATATCGTCCATACCACTGGTGAATATTGTTTTTTTGTGGGAATAACAGTTGTATCAACAGATGAACTAAACCTGATATTAAACAAGCTCGGGAAATTTGGCGAAACCACCACATTTTCGGTTTTGTCAGTTCCTGTTGAGCATCAACCCATCAACCTGTCGGTAAAGAAAAGGAAATTAGCATTAATGACACCGTGAAACAAAGGTCCCTGTAAACCTAATCCGCTGATTTATATCTGCTGACCTTGTGAAGGAATCACATCACTCCGCGTACGCTCCAGATGCATATAGATTTCCGGACAGGCTGCCATGTTCATCATATAAAATTTGCCGCTCTCATTAACTTCCTGTGGAACATGGATAAATAAAATAATTATGCGTGTGTTAACCGAAATTCTATTTGTTAACTTAGTCCATGCGGATTACTTCAAAACTTTGCAGATCCTGGTCAAAAACGGTAAATCGTGCGGGGTAACCGACAGCAACTTTACCTGCTAAATGATCCAATCCGATAGCTCTTGCGGGCCGAATCGTTACCATTTCTACAGCCTCGTGTAATGGAATGCCGACCTTTTCTACAGCATTTCTTACAGCATCACCCAACGAAATAGCGGCACCATTCAGATTACCTTCAGAATTACGGTAGGTACCGTTTTCCAGTATAATGTCAATTCCATGCCATTGAAACTTTTTCATTACCCGGCCGGTAAACATGGCGTCCGATATCAGAAAGAATTTATCTTTTTTTAATTTCCAGGCGATTCTTGCGGCAGCGAAGTCGCAATGCAGGCCATCCAGGATGATCGGCGCGTATACATCCGGATCATCAAATACTGCACCTACAACACCCGGGCTTTTAGGGACGAACAACGACATGGCGTTATACAAGTGAGTGACCAAACGAATGCCCATGCCAAAGGCGGCTTTGGCCTGCGAATAGCTAGCATTGGAATGACCTAGTGATATCGTTATTCCTGCCTCGATCAGCATGGCAATTTGATCGGGTGTGAATACTTCCGGTGCAATAGTCATGAGCTTAATAATGCCCCGTCCCTGATCTATCAGTTCCCTCAGCTCGTCATTGGTTGGCTTTTGGACATATTCTCTCGGATGGCCGCCTCTTTTTTCAGGATTGATGTAAGGGCCCTCTAAGTGCATTCCTAAAACACCGGAGCCCGGAAACCGGCTTTGAAAATCCCGGAGGGCAGTTATTCCCTGCAAAATATTTGCGAATGGCGATGTAATAAAAGTGGGTAGCGTCCAGGCGGTACCAAGTGCGGCGCAGGAACTGTCTATGTCCGCGACGCTTGTGATAGCAGGTTTTTGAGTAAAGAAGGCTTCATTACCCCCATTGACCTGCAGGTCAATAAACCCGGCAGCCAAAAAGTCCACGGCTTTGACATCCAAAGGAGTCGCCATTGGGGTTATGGATAAAATCTTGCCAGCTTCGGCCCGGATTAATTGGTTTTCTAAGATGGTTTGCCCATCAAAAACTTTAGATGCAAAGATGGCAGAAGTCATAATCCACGTTCTGTTAAAAATAAGGGCAATGCGACCGTTAAGTTTTGAAGATTGCCTGGAGCCCGTCCGCCCTTCCCCAGTTTCTTTAGCAACATGCTCAAATATACTTGGTTTATTGTAAGCTTGGGCAAGATTTGTGATGCACTGATTTGTCCGGCAACGCATACCTGGTTAATAACAAATACACATAAATCCGCTTGAAATATATTTAAGTGGGTTTATGCTATCACCTGGCACTGCATATTGATTACTGCTTTGGCGGCTCCTGGCGCATTAGTCCTGTCAGGGTATAATAATTCTTCAGTTGTTGTGTAATGATACCTTCCCCCGCTCCAACTTCAATTAAATTATCGTTTTCATCAGCACCGTAGCCGCCCAAAGCTGCCGACCTTACATCTGCCACATATCCGGGCCAGCTGCCGCCGCTCCAGCTATATCCAAAGAGAAATCCCGTTTTTTCCGCCAGCTGCATGTGCTTTTTCCATTGCACTTCAAACTGTACAAATAATTCACCCGGACATATCGCTATAGCAACCTGGTTATTTAAGATAAGCGTAGATAAATGAACATTATATTTAAGTGATTTATTGTATCTTCCCGTAAATTGCAGAGAGTCGGTAATATATTTAATATCGGTTAAGCCGTCAGCCGGCGGCGTAATGCTTTTTGCAAGTTTCAGCACTTCCCATGCCAGTAGCTCACCCGTCCTTTCCATTGGTGCATAATTTGTTTGAACGGTATCGTCAGGTCCCGATCTGCGCGGACTGATCTGCAGTGATTCAATATTTCCGCCAGCGCCCTGGATGAAAAGACAATTTATTTTATTGCCATAAGCTTCCTCTACCTTGCGGCTGGCTACTCCGGGATAATCGGCAGATATTGCATAGTTAAAGCAAACTATATCAGCATGCATGGCATAGTTCATGATAATGGCACGCGTATTACCCTGCATATCTTCCACTTTAATAACACCTACTTCCGGATCAACCGGCCCAAACGGGATACGGTCCGGATTTTCAACTTTGTAGTGTGCGTCACCTACCCATGATTGCCTGGCATGGCCATCTTCGCGCACAATTAATCTATTGAAGCCAAGCTGGGGAAATGAACGCTGCCCGGCTGCTATCTTTGCCTCAAACAAATGATTAACTGCTGCGCCCACGACCTTAACGATCTGTTCTTCATAAAATGGAATATATGGATTACCCTGAAAAGCCATCTTGTTTTTTATTTGCGGCTCCGAATGGGTATGAGAAGAACACAAGATCAATTGCGTGAGGCCATACTTTTCCTTGCATATTTTTACCAGCCTGTCGCTTGTAAAAATAGCCAGGTCAACTGATACAAAGGCAAGCCGCCTTCCATTCGCTTCAAGCACCAAACTACGGGCGTATACCGAATCATGGATAGGCTCATTGGTTTTAGGCGTAATATTAATTTTAGATGTCCCTGCAAGCAATTTCCCACCTTCGGCAAAGGCATTATTTAAACTGCCGCAAAAGCTGATTGCAAATAAAATTACTATTGTTTGCTTTCTTAACTTTTGAAAAAACAACGATTGTTTGCAAATGAAATTTATCTGCCTGTTAAAATCACTCATAATTGTTTTTAATAAATTGGTTCAATTAATATGCTCCTGAGATATTGATTGCTCAGCCTTTTCGGGTTATGATCAGGTCGGCATTAAGCCAGATAGTTTCGCCAGGCTTCACCTCAAACGATGCTTTTTTATCCCTATAACGCACCTTTAAGGTGCTGCCGTAAATGCTATGTAAACTTGCAGATGATAGTACACCATTTTTCCAATACATACTTACGGTATATCCACCACGGGCACGTAAGCCCTCAACCTTCCCGTACTTCCAGGTTGCCGACAAAGCGGGCAATAAGGTAACTTCATCATCATGGCTTTGCAAAAGCGATTCGGCAATTGCCGCGGAATAGCCAAATGTCGCGTCAGACTGGTTAGCACCTTTATTATGTAAATTAGGTGCCAGTGAAGTGCCGATGAATCGCTTGTTTGCTTCTGCAACCTGGTCACCTTTTTCAAGTCGTGCCCATACAGCAATATCCCAGGGCGCCGGGAAAAAGCCTTCGGCCGGGTGTGCATACATCCATTTTTCTATTGCGGCAGCAAATTGCGTATTGCGGTGCAGCCTGATAGAGCTCCCCGGATACATCGTAAAATTAGGCGAAACATTATGACCGGCAGGTGCCGGTTTCCAGTCTTCTATCCATTCCTGCAAAAATCCCGAACGACTAATTTGATAGGGAGGCAGCTTACCCAGCGCAACCTGGAGCTTTTTGCTGAACTCAGTATCAATACCCAGTACCTTAGCCGCCTCTATGCAATGCGGGAACAACTCGCGAATAATACCAATATCCATAGTTGGTGATGGAGACAGGAAGGATAAATTTCCATTACTATCATAATAACCATGTTCGGGCGACATAGAGAATGGTGTTACCAGCCAGCCATGTTTAGGGTCAACTACCATTAACTCGAGCAGAAACTGTGCTGCCCCGCGCATAACAGGATAATATTTATTTAAAAACTGCTTATCGCCTGTGAAGGCATAGTGTTCCCACAAATCCTGGCAAAGCCAAGCGCCTCCCATTGGCCACATACCAAATCGTGCTGCGTCTACAGGGGCACTTCCCCTCCACAAATCGGTATTATGGTGGGTTACCCAACCGCCATGCCGGTAGTAATCCTTAGCCGTTTCTGCTCCGGTTACCGATATATCTTTAATTAGATCAAAAAGCGGCTGGTGACATTCCGAAAGATTACAAACCTCCGTAGGCCAGTAATTCATTTCGGTATTAATATTGATGGTGTATTTGCTGCCCCAGTTAGGAATAACATTTTCATTCCATATCCCCTGCAGGTTGGCCGCCTGCCCTCCTTTACGGCTGCTCGACACCAAAATATATCTTCCAAACTGGAAGGTCAGCGCTTCGAGATTAGGATCTGTTTTTTTATTTTGAGCAGTATCAATATGCGCCAAAGCCTGATAGTCGGCATCAGGGCGCAACCTTACGGCTGCAAGGCGTTCATCAGTAGGTTTTTTATTCAGCAGGGTATCGCCTGCCAAAAGGTGAACCCTTCCCATCAGGCCGTTAAAATCCTTTACATGCCTAAGACGTAACCGTGTGTAATTTTCACGTTCAGCAGCGGCCATAATTGCAGCGCATTTGGTTACGGGATCGCCGCCAATGTTTTGATAATTAATATAGCTGGTAGCTATCGTCAGTACCAGGGTTACGGCGTTAGCTTTATCGATGGAGAGTGTAGAATCTTTGGCGGTTGTAACCCCACCCTCGGCGCGGGCATTTAATACCGAATGGAATGCTATTCCCTTACCTTTAACATCGGCAATCAGCCAATCTTTTTTACTACCCGGCTTCCAGGTTCCATCCATCATTAAGGTATTGCCAACAGCCGAAAGTTTGTCTGCATAAGGGCCTCCCAATCTGGCTTTAAACGAAATGCTTTTGGGCCGGTCAGCATATAATCGCATAACCATTACATGGTCAGGATAGGACATAAAAATCTCGCGGGTATAATTTACATCACCAACGCGGTATTTTATGGTCACAATGCCGGTTTCCATATTCAGTTCCCGGCGGTAATCCTGGGCCTTTTCCATTCCGCCAAAAAACAAGAGTAAATTACCAACCGGCTCATAGGCTTGCTGTGCGGCCGGTATTCCCCAGAAATGCGCATCAGCCATCTTCTCCGCCTCCTGGAATTGCTCATCGACTACAAGCTGGCGAATTTTAGGATAATATTTATATGCATCTGGATCATTATAATCATGCGGCCGGCCCGACCAGAAACTTGATTCATTGAGTGCAATACGTTCCTGTGAAACGCCGCCGAAAACCATTCCACCCATATAGCCATTGCCAATGGGCATGCCTTCCAGCCATTTTTCAGCAGGTTGCCGGTACCAGATCTTCATATCGTTTTTAAACGGGATTGATAATTTTGTCTGTTGTGCCACTATTCCTGAAATATTGAAAAACAGGCAGGCAATGGCAATTAACTTTTTATACATAGCTTTTAGGACGTTTTTTAACCGGGATTGACGGCTTTACGTCATTACAAAAACTAATTAAACGAAATCCATTAATTTATGCTTAATAAGGCATTAATGAAAAATATTGAATAAACAGCTGACGATCCGAAAAATTGTTGAGTTGAATTATAATGATAACAATCAGGTGCACGAATTTTTCCGAAAATCAGGTTATACAGACAAATGTCACTGAGAATGAACATTCCGGAGCCATTGACCACATTAATTTCTTGAGTATTTGTCGCGATTCTCTTTCTTATCAACACAACTTGGTATTCTAAAACGCACGCAAATACTTGGTCATGCCCACCGTAATCTATAAGTAACTGCTTCTATCTTTCCTTCTTAGCTTATCGCGGTGCAGGATTCCCCATTCCGCCAAAGAAAGCAATACATTGTCCAAGGAGGCCGCATAGTCGGTGATCTCGTATTCGACCGCTACGGGGTTTGCACATAGACGATCCTGGTTACAAAGCCTGTCAATTCCAGCTCCTTTAATTCGCTCAACAAAACGCGCGCGGAAATACCTCCGATAGACCGCTCAATTTCATTGAACCGCATATTGCCATCTTCTAACGAGGCGAATAGCTATTTGTGTTTAGTAAGTTTTTAAGTTATTTTGACTTAATGACTTTACGGTGTGACAATCCCCATTGCAACAAGTGCCCGGCTATAGGAACGAAAGATTTGCCATATTCAGTAATGGCATATTCAACCGTAACAGGTTTGGTGTCGTGGACAGAACGTTTGACAAGTTGGTTTGTTTCCAAGCCCTTTAACTCTTTGGATAGCATTTTACCTGAAATTCCGGGTATCCCTCTGACCATTTCCATAAAGTAGTTTTTGTCGTTCGCCGGCGTAAAATTAAAGAAATCTAATCGGCAGGAGCTCATTGATCTATTGTCATTAACTTGGAAATTCGTTTCAGCAAAGGTTTACTTAACTCGCGTTTGTCACCATTGGTTCTTCCTTCGCAAGTACCTTTGTCTCTCTTTTCCAACTCACGAAACTTAAAACACAGGCTATAACACCAAATATAGCGCCCACCCAGGGCGTGGCTTTTACGCTCAATGAGGAATCAACGACTTTCCCTCCGACAAATGCACCCAAGGCTATGCCTGCGTTAAATGCTGCAATGTTTAACGCAGATGCGATGTTTTCTGTTCCGGGTAAATTCTTTTCAGCCAATTGAACGATATAAAGCTGCAATGCCGGAACATTACAAAAGGCCATTATTCCCATCAGAAATAACACGATAACAGTAGCGGTCTTCATTGTGATCACCACCGATAGTATTAATAATACGGCAGTCAATAGCAGAAACATTATAACGAGTGCCCGGGCAGGGTTTTTATTGGCCGCTTTACCACCTATTACGTTACCAAGCGCGATGGCAATTCCATAGACGAGTAATATCAGGCTAATGCTATTGGGTGAAAAACCCGTAATTTTTTCAAGTAAAGTTGCCAAATAGGTAAATGTTGTAAATGTGCCTGCAAAGGCAAAGGCGGTAGTTGACAGCACCAAAAGAATCGGCCCGTTTTTCAAAACTTTAAATTGATCTTTCACTGCAACCGCCGGGCTTAACGGGATGGTAGCCGGAAGCAACAATAAATTTGATAAAAAACCGATTAGCCCTAAACCGGCAACGCCTGTAAAGGTTGCGCGCCATCCCCAATGCTGGCCGACAAACGTGCCCAAAGGAACCCCGGTGACCATGGCAATAGTTAGTCCTGCAAACATAATAGCGATAGCTGTGCCACGCTTTTCGGGAGATACAAGGCTACCGGCAATGGTTGCTCCAATTGCAAAAAAAACGCCGTGGGCGAATCCGGATAAAATCCGGCCAAGTACCAATACGCCAAAGTTTGGCGCAACAGCGGCCAGCGCGTTCCCGGTAATGAATAGCAGCATGAGCCCGAGCACCAATTTTTTCCGCGAAATACGCCCGGTTAATGCAGTCAGGATGGGTCCACCGATAGCGACCCCTAACGCGTAAAGTGTAACCAATAACCCCGTATATGAAATGGATATGTCCAGGTCTTTGGCTACGGTCGGCAAAAGGCCTACAATCACCAACTCCGTAGTGCCGATCCCGAATGCGCTGATGGTTAAGCCCCAAAGTGCCGGATGTATTTTATTAGTTGTTTTAGTTGCCATCATTATCATCGTTTTAGACAATGCAATAATCTGATAATGGGGCAAGCGGTTAAAGGATGTTTCGCACAAAAAACGTGTGCGAAATATCACATCAGGAGGCCTCGAATCGGCTCAGCGTCTCTCTTGTAATACCCAGGTAGGCTGCAATCATCGTTTTGGGCAAGCGCCGGAACTGGGGATATTGCTCAATTAATTGTAGGTAACGTTCTTTGGAATCGCTACCGATCAAAGACAATACCCTTTTTTGCATGGCGATATACCCTGCCGTTGTCTTCTTCCGAAAAAAGTATTCCATTTTGCGGAATTCTACGCACAGCTTTTCCCGGTTGTGCAGCGTAATCGCAAGCGTTTCTGTATCCTCCAGGCAGTTGACATATAAAGTTGCCGGTGTTTGGTTATGGTAGGCCTGGGGATCGGAAATCCACCAATTCTCCATTGCAAACTGCAAAATGTGCTCTTTTCCACGCGCATCCGTATGGGAGGATTTTAGCAGCCCACTGACTACGAAGTAATCATTTTGGACAAGGTCACCTTCCTGGATAAGATATTGATGTTTCTTGAATTTTTTGACTGTGAAATGTGATAACACAAAGGCAAACTCATCATCCGTTAGCGGTGAAATTTCATCAATGTGTTGTTTTAAGATTATACTCATAGCCCAATACCTCTTCAAATATATCCATTTATGAAATAAGAGTTAATAACCACATCGCTATTGATCGTAAGGAAGGGTTGAACTTTAGTCGCGTTATAATTGTTTCACCGGTATCACTCAGGTTTGGTATACAGCCCCTCACTGATAATAACCAAACCATAAATTGACTATTGTTTGAACATCACTAAAAATAGTTTACCTGTTTTGCCTTTGAAACAGCTTGTCACTATTGGATTATCAAACACAGCAAGATTCGGGTTTATTCCCGTCGGCCGCCGACCTAATTTTGTTTTCCCTATGAAACTGGGATGATTTAATCATAAATTATACTATTCAGCTTTATGTCAGCAACAATAACGGTAGCCAAATACAGAGTTACATCAATTGATTTTTTAAAAGGTCTGGTCATGGTAATCATGGCCCTTGATCATGTTCGGGATTATTTCCATGCATCAGCTTATATTTTTGATCCGGCAGACCCACTTAAAACCACCTTGCCGCTTTTCTTTACGCGATGGATAACCCACTTTTGTGCGCCATCTTTTAGTTTCCTTGCGGGCCTTTCAGCGTTTATAGCCGGCAGGAAGAAAACAAAGAGGCAGCTATCTGTCTTTTTAATAACAAGGGGAATCTGGCTGATTTTTATTGAACTGACTATCGTCGGATTCGCCTGGTATTTTGATTTTCAGTTCAGAACCTTCGGATTGCTGGTACTATGGTCTCTGGGCATTAGTATGATTGTATTAAGTGCATTAATCTACTTGCCCAAGAATGCGATTTTGATATTTAGTTGTGTGCTGATCTTTGGCCATAATCTGCTCGATCATCTTAACCCTAACGACAATTTTCTCTGGGCAATTTTCCATAAGCAAAAGTTCTTCACGCTAACGGAACATACTAAATTATTTGTGGGGTATCCGATGATCCCCTGGATTGGCGTCATGGCGCTGGGCTATTATTTTGGTAATTATTATGTCCCGTCTGTTTCCCCAGAAAAACGGAGGCGAATATTTAATTACATCGCAACGGCTGCCATTCTGCTCTTCATTATTTTGCGCTGGACAAACTGGTATGGTAATCCTGTGCCTTATAAACCTTACGAAACTTTTTCGCAGGATATCGTTTCATTCCTGAACCCTTCTAAATATCCACCCTCCTTACAATACCTTTTGATGACCCTGAGTGGAGTTTTCCTGTTTCTCGCCAATAGTGAAAAGCTGAAAGGTAAAGTGGTTGATTTTTTCAGTACGTTCGGCAGGGTGCCCTTTTTTTATTACATCCTTCATTTATACCTGATCCATATTGTAGCTATGGTTATGGCCAAACTATCGGGATTTGGCTGGAGTAAAACGATCTTTTCCACATGGATAACATTGGATCCCAATATAAAGGGATACGGATTTAGTTTTTGGGTGTTTTACCTGATATGGGTTTTACTGATTATGTTCATATATCCGATTTGTCAGAAATTTGACCAGTATAAACAATCGCATAAGGAAAAGAGATGGCTAGGCTATCTATAATAGTACATGGCTCTTGAACTGGGCACTCTGAGAGGCTTGACCATGTGATTCCATGCTCCAGGTTCATGTATTTGTGTGAGACGTATAGTTAAATTGATTATGCGCATTAGCGTATTAACATGATCAAAGTGTTTCGGAATGATATTTTTTGATTGGCTTTCGTGCTTTTTACAGAGAGAGCGATCATGATATTTTGTTCGAGTTCCTGTAGTTCGTGCGCAAGCACCTTGGGGCTGATCTGAGTTTTTTCCTGTAAGTCTTTGAAACGCAACGGATCAAGCGCGAGCGCTTTGAGAATGTAGAATTTCCATTGTAATGACCAAGATTTAGGCAATTAAACGGGGTGCTGCACCGATAAACTTGTTTATTAAGGTATCTAATCAAAGTTAAATTTGTGGTATGGGTTCTTTTCGGGGATTTCAATTAAAACTATACTATGATCTTTAAAAAACCTGCTTGAAGAGGTTCTCCGGAAAATATTCCAAAGTAGTCAGCGCAGTATTTAACACGGTTCTTTGAACCCCCAGACAAGCCGTCACTAACATTTTCCCACATTTTAATCATCGCTTCTGCCACGCTCGCCGAAGCACCATATTGCATAAGGGATTTTTTTGCTCTTCAAAAGAGATTTGTACGTAAGACAAATCCGGTTTTCCAATGGCTTTAGCGATGATCGCAGCTATTTCCCGTTGCGTATAGTCTTTACTGCCTAAAAGCGCAAGGGGATGATATAAATGACGTTTGTCATTGGATCGTTATATTTAAAAAGATACTAAAATTCCTGATTTTATAACCGGCTGCCATTCATCATTAGTATTATTGACAATACTTAATATGGCTTACTGAACTACTTGTTAATGGCAATAATCACTTTCATATTTGATCAATAACTAACAAAAGCTTTAAGGCTGAGTAAATAAATTGATTATGAAAAAGCAAGTTTCAAGGTGGTTTCTGCTCGTAATAGTGTCATCGGCAGTCTTCCTGTCTGTGTTAGACATTTTTATTGTTAATATCGCTCTTCCCTCCATCAAAAAGGGAATACACGGTACAAATAGCGATATTCAACTGGTTATCGTTCTTTACCTGCTGGGGTACGCGTCCTTCCTCATAACAGGTGGCCGGGCGGGGGATCATTTTGGTAAGAAAAATGTCTTTGTAACAGCTATGGTGCTTTTTATTTTGACTTCGGCCATGTGTGGCCTATCACAGTCCTCGTGGCAGATCAATACTTCCCGATTATTACAAGGCATAAGCGCGGCTTTTATGATCCCACAGACTATAACCTTTATACAAGTCTTATTCCCGGTACACCAGGACAGGATCAAAGCTTTCGGTATCTATGGAATCATTGCGGGTACGGCTGCTGTCATTGGGCAGTTCTTAGGCGGGCTGTTACCGATACTGCATTTTCTAAAAGCGGGCTGGCGACTAATCTTCCTGATCAATTTACCGATAGGATTAATTTTTGTTATACTGGGCACTGTATTTTTAAACGATACTAAAACAGAGAAAAATGGCAAATTTGACATTTCAGGAGTTATACTTTTGAGTGTGTCACTGATCAGCCTGCTCTATCCCTTAGTACGCGGCCGTGAACTTCACTGGCCGCTGTGGAGCCTGCTATCCATTGCTTTATCGGTTATACTACTATATTCATTTGCAGTTAACCAGCGTAATAAATTGCGGGACGGCAAAGCCCCCTTGGTTGACGTCCGTTTATTTGCCTTTAAAGATTTTAATATCGGGCTTTTAACAGTGCTATTCTTTTATATGGTACAGGATACATATTTCCTGATCAATGTTATTTTGTTTCAAACCGGCTTTGGTATCAATCCTGCAGAAATAGGCATTTACTTTGCATTTCAGGGAGTAGCTTATATCCTGGCGTCGTTAATAGCCGTTCGCCTAATGCCGGTTTATGGTAAAAAGATATTACAGGCTGGCGTACTGATCATGATCATAGCTATGGTGTTTCATCTGCTGTTTATCGATTCGCCTGCAATCAACCGCTATGCGTTGTTCGCTATACTTTTTCTTTATGGCGTAGGCTGCGGATCGGTACTGCCTTCCTTGCTCACTATAGCTTTAAAAAGCATTCCGCTTCAGTTTGCCGGCGCAGCTTCGGGCGTTTTTACAACCTTTCAAAAAACTGCCATCGCTTTAGGTATCAGTATTATTGGCGGTATATTCTTTTATAAGATAGGCAGTAATCCGAATCTCAACACATATCTATCAGCCTACCGATTAGCCGGTAGCATCATTGTCCTGTTATTATTTGTCGTTAGCTTTTTTCTCTATTTGTTGCCGGATAAACCAAAGCCTCAAATATAAGGTCACTATAGCAGCTATTTTTGGCGTTACATACCCAACACAAGTAGGACGACTTTAACATGTGAATTACCTGTTTAAACAATTTGAACTTCAAAATAAATCCGTTAACTTGAAAAAGGAAAACAAATAAGACACGCCCATAGTATGAAAGACCATAGTATTGATGATAATCAGGTAGATAGAATTGGTGAAAAGTTGGATTTTTTTTGTCCGGTAAATGCACTTATCGATGTTATAGCCGGGAAATGGAAATTAAGGATCTTATGGCAACTGCGAAATGGCATAAAAAGGTTTGGTGAACTGAAAGAGGCGTTACCCAATATCACGCCCGCTGTACTGAGCAGCCATCTGCAAGAATTGGCGAAGCAAGGAATTATCAGCAGAGAAATTTATGCGGAGGTTCCGCCAAGATCGGAATATTCGTTAACAGAAACCGGAAGATCGTTATTTGCAGTGCTTTACGCTATGGAATCATGGGGGATCGATTTTATAAGGCTTTCCAAATCTTCAGCGACACCGTATTGCTTTTGGCCTCGTCCATGAATGATATTTCAAACCGATCAGGTTCATTTGAAGAAAAGATCAGAGACAATGTGTCTCTGGTCAATAATGTGGTTAAAAATTTTGGTACACATCAGCTACTATTTTCCACCTTGTGGTCGTCAATCAGTCTTTTAAACGGCTGGCGAATAGAAAGGGGCTTAAATGATTTCTATCAAATCAGTTACAACGGAAAGCGCTTTCAAATTCCTGATTATAATGACTTTCACGCAAAATGTGTCGATTTTCTGCGCGATGCTTTAGAAAAAGAAATAAATGGCAAAAAAGTTGTTATCACACATCACGTTCCTACTTTTAAACACTATCCGCCCGAATATAAAAGTGATTATTTAAACGAAGCTTTTGCAACCGTGCTGGATGATTTGATTTTGGATACCACGCCGGATTATTGGGTCTATGGGCATCATCACCGGAATATTCCAGAATTTAAAATAGGCCATACCAAAATGCTGACAAATCAACTTGGCTACGTTCAACACAATGAAAATCTAAACTATAGTAATGCTAAGTTTATCGAATTATAGCAAGAATTTGTTCCTGCCACTATCTTCAATAGCACAAAATAACTTAATGTGATTTTCTTTAGCAATAAAAAAACGTACTAAAACACACGCAAACTGTTAGACCTATGTTAGACCCAATAAAAAATGACTTAGATTTTTCAATCATAAGTCATTGACTTTCAAGTCGGGATGAGAAGATTCGAACTTCCGACCTCCAGCACCCCATGCTGGCGCGATACCGGGCTACGCTACATCCCGAAATGGTTGGGGAGGCAAATATAATAAGTACGGCTTTATCTCAAAATGATTTGCAGAAAACTTGTACAAACTCAGTACCAATTTTGTCTGTTCGTTTGTTACATTACCATTGCAGCCACGTTAGCATTTTTTGTATTACATTAGTCTTTTACACCATTGAGATATGCTATTAAGAATTTCTACAGTTTTTCTGTTTTTTGTTTCTACTATTTCCGCTAATGCACAGGATTTAAAATGGATCCCTTTCAAATGGCGTGCCGACTCTATTTCCGGAAGATATTTTGACAAACTTTCCATGAATATCCCTGTTAAAATTGATAATATTCCCGCCAGCTTTAATATGCAGTTTGACCTGGGCGCGGTTACAACTGTTATTTATGGGAATTCTATCCAACCTTATTTAGATAAATATCCTGCTTTAAAAAACAAGATTGATACATCGAAAAAGTTTATAATTCAGGGAGAAAAAGATCCAATGTTCACCAACATGGAGCTCGAAATCGGTAACACTTCATTTAAAAATATTGCTATTGGCTATTTTAAAACCTTCGGTAGTAAAATAGACCCGGATTCCATATTATCTGCATCAGAAAAACATATCGGAACAATTGGACCTGATTTATTTCAAAATAAAGTTTTAATAATAGACTATCCCAAAAACAGGATTGGCGTATGCCAGGACCTGCCAAAGCAATATAAAACGGCAACTTTTCAATCATTTAGAATGGACCATGGAAGAATAAAAATTCCATTTTCTATCAATGGCAAAATTCAATATTTATTATTTGATACGGGCTCAAGTATTTTTACGTTGATGACAACAAAAGAGGAGGCTCTTAAAACAGCAGATCCTAAAATTGCAGATTCTTTAATCATCTCTAGTTGGGGCAAGCATCTAACTTATTATGGACTTAAAACTAACCAAGCCATAAAGTTTGGTAACAAAGTTCTTAATGGCTCTCTTGTTTATTATGACGAGAAAGAAACCTTCGCAAGTTTTTATAAGTCCGAAAATATTTGGGGCTTAACAGGGAATGCTTACTTTTTGAAGAACACCGTTATCATTGATTATAAAAATAAACTTTTTGGAGTGTTATAGTTAGCACCCCATGCTGGCGCGATACCGGGCTACGCTACATCCCGAATAGATAATTTTAATACCATCGGCAGTAAACAGATTCGCAAACAAATCAGGCTGCAAATATAATAGATGGATTTTTAAATCAAAATCGCTCATAAGATACCTTCATTAGCAAATGAATAGTAACCGTCTGTTATTACGGTGATCTGGTCTCTAATACCCGTATATCCTCTGTCTTTCCAGACTTCAAAATGGGATAGACAAGTGTAAGCTTATGAATTTCACAATGCATAAAAGAGAAATCAATTTTAAGTAATTCAGTAACAACAATGTACCAAGCAAATAATTGAGCTAATATGTATTCATTTTAGTTGTAACTATCAGAAAATTAACTACTTTTAATAAATACATTATTAACCTAAACCCTATTTGATATGAAAATTAAACCCTTACTATTCCTCTTCATTTTGCTTGCTCCATTTGTAGTTAAAGCTCAAAATGTACAAATCTCCGCATCCGAACCTGACGCAAAAATTATTGTTGATGGTCAACCACTAGGAACAGGCGATGTAAAGATTAAAGTTCCTAAGAACTCTTGTGTTAATGTAAAAGTTCAAAAAGCTGGTTTTTTAAGATACGAGCAAACCTTTTGTAACAAAAAAGGAATGGCAGATCCTCCTAAAAAGCAGTTCTTCGATATGAAGAAAGATGATGCGGAAGAAGCATCTATTAAGACAGATCAGGCAAACATTGATTTTTCAATTGAGATTAGCAAAAAACAAGACCCCAGTGATGTTTGGAAGCGTGTAAATCAAATTGTGACTGATTATTTTGACGCGATAGAGGTTGCAGACAAAGAAACATCTTACTTAAGAACTGCCTGGAGTATTCAAAGCTTTATGCAAAATACCATTCGGACCCGATTGATAATAAAACTCGCTAAAAGTGACCCGTTAACATACAAGGTTAAATTAGTAAGCGAGTATTCTGGCTATGCATTAACCAGCGTAAAAGCTGATGAAATGTTTCACGATTGGGATCGCGTATTAAGAAAATACCAAAATGTGATCTCCGATTTTACAACCCGCCTAGGTAATCAATAACTTAAAACTATCTACCCATAATAAAAGAGCTTGCTTTTGGGAGGGCACTGAAAAAGTGGCTATTTATCAAAAGGGGCTGATTTCAATATTGAAATCAGCCCCTTTTTCTTTGATGTATTCGGATAAGTGGTGGAGAGCATTTTCGTACAGACGATTCTCAGCAACT
>JAUCSE010000091.1 GCA_030445275.1 Mucilaginibacter sp. | reverse complement strand
GTCAGAAACAAACTCATCCTACGAATATTCGCCTGCGTTAATCAAAATAGACCCTATGAAAAAAATTATCAGAAAGTAGTTGCTTAAATCATAGAAATCGAACGAGGTACGAGGAGAAATCTTATACAACTTACATAGCAAATGAGCAAATTCGCTTAACAGGGCGTACAAGATTTCTCTTCCCCCCCTCGTTCCACCACCGCTAACTCATTCGAAATGACATTTGGAGATCTGATTGTTTATTCATTGCCGTGGGCTTTAAGCAGCTCCAAAATACATGCTTATCAGGCATATCGCATTCGAGTATTTTACCCAATAATATCTGTTTATAACTCAAAATAAAAAATAATGGTTGTAATACACAACTAATATAAATATTATTATATTAGCTCATCAATTATAAATTGTAATAAATACATTTATTACCCAACCTAACCTACTTATTAATAATTTATTATCTGGAGTATAGCTGGTAAAGTATGCCTTTTAGGCCACCTTATCAAATATGCTATGGCAGCTTCTTGCGCAAATTTTGCCGCAGGTATGATATAGCCACCGGTGAATACCGGACCCATTATCCTTGGTTTTTCTAAGGTAATCCTTTCTGAATTAACCGATTATTCACATATAAAACCTAAAAATCACTATGAAAGAAACATAAGCTAAAACGATTCTTTACAGTAACGGGGAATGGTTGGCTATGGTCATCTCCCCCTGAATTATCTCCGCTTTTTACAACGTGTATGAAGTATTAATCAAATTAAACTTGAACTAACATGAAATACAATTTATTTAAGAACTTAAACTTGTTAAGGGGCTTTAAAATTGCGCTTGGGCAAATATTAATAGCTTTAATATTTGCAGGTTTCTCCCACGCTGGCGTAATAAATACCAGAACAATAAGATTTAGCAATTCGAAAGAAGTAAAAAAAGCTCCGATTAAAATTAAGGGAGCTGTAACAGATCAGGCAACCGGCGAAAAACTGATCGGTGTATCCGTAATGGTCAAGGGTACCAACAACGGCACACTGACAGACGTGGACGGACATTTTACGCTTACGGTTCCGGAAAATTCAACCCTGGTTATATCTTATATAGGATATACCACATCAGAGGTGACGGTAAGTGGCAAGGATATTTATGATATTAAATTACAAGCCTTATCAAAGGGACTTACCGAAGTTATAGTTGTTGGCTATGGCACGCAAAAAAAGGTAACGGTTACTGGGGCTGTAGCATCAGTTAGAGGAACCGATCTGGAAAAATCTCCTACCGTAAATTTATCAAATACGCTGTCCGGGCGTTTACCAGGAGTAACAGCGGTACAAGCTAGTGGCGAACCGGGATATGACGGCTCGGCTATTCACATCCGCGGAACCAATAGTTTGGGTAACAGCGATGCGCTTGTGGTTATTGATGGCGTACCAGACAGGGCAGGAGGTTTGGAGCGTATAAACCCCGCCGATGTAGAAAGTATGTCGGTTTTAAAAGATGCTTCGGCGGCTATTTATGGTTCAAGAGCGGCAAACGGCGTTATCCTGATCACTACCAAACATGGCAAATCAGGAAAAACAATACTGTCATATGATTTTAACCAAGGTTTTGCGCAGGCAACGGTAATACCCAAAATGGCTAATGCTGCTGAGTACGCTACCATGAACAATGAGCTCACCTTGTATAACAGTGATACTCCAGTTTCGGAGTGGGGAGCTGCATGGGCCGCGTTTCAAAATACAGGCCATTATACGCAACAGGGCGGTAAAGTGATCACCGCGGCTTTCCAGCCCGCGGATATTCAAAAGTACAGAGATGGTTCAGACCCCCTTGGTCATCCAAATACCGATTGGTTTGGTACCACGCTGAAAACATGGTCGCCGCAAAGCCGCCATAATCTTCAACTTACCGGCGGGTCAGAGAATGTTAAATTCCTTACCTCGCTGGGATACACCAACCAGGATGGTTATTATAAAAATTCGGCAACTGGCTATAAACAGTATGATTTGCGGATAAACCTGGATGCCAAGGTAAATAAATATCTCACTACCACCATAGGTATGACAGCCCGTGAGGAAGCAAGGGATTTCCCAACCCAAAGCGCGTCAGATATTTTCAGGATGCTGATGCGGGGTAAACCAACAGAACAGGAGGTTTGGCCAAATGGCCTGCCCGGCCCTGACATTGAAAACGGTCAGAACCCTATCGTAATTACTACCAATAAAACAGGATATAACAGGGATAGGCGAGATTATTTTCAAACAAACGGAAAGGTGGAATTACAAATTCCCGGCGTTGAGGGCTTAAAGCTAACAGGTACGGCCTCAGTTGATAAATTTATACAACGCAATAAAGTATGGCAAACTCCGTGGACTCTGTATTTCTGGGATCATAAAAGCTATGAAGCCGATGGTACAACGCCTGTGCTTACGCCAAGTGTACGGTCTACCTTTACCGATCCGAGGTTAAATCAGAGTGATGAAAGCAAGCTGAATGTTTTGCTTAGCGGCTTTATCAATTACGACCGTGTTTTTGGTGATCATACCATTAACGTGATGGCAGCCGTAACACGGGAAACCATCAACGACGATAACTTTAGCGCCTATCGCCGGTACTTTATTTCTCCTAACGTTGATGAGTTATTTGCCGGGGGCGATGCAGAAAAAGATAACTCAGGTGGCGCCTATAACCGGGCCCGATTAAGTTATTTTGGTCGCGTAGCTTATAACTACAAACAAAAGTACCTGGCTGAGTTTTTATGGCGTTATGATGGATCGTATATTTTTCCGGAGGCGCACCGCTTTGGGTTTTTCCCGGGCCTGTTATTAGGCTACAATATATCGCAGGAGAATTTCTGGAAAAATAATTTTAAAGCGATTAACTATCTGAAGATCCGTGCCTCATACGGGCAAATGGGTGCCGAGCCGTATTACAACAATGTATTACAGGAAAATCAATATTTATCAACCTACGGATTTGGGAGCTATATATTTAATAACCAGGTAACCAAATCATTATATGAACTCCGTGTACCCAATCCTAATTTTACCTGGGAAGTAGCTAATAACTATGATGTTGGTTTGGAAGGCGAATTACTGGAAGGGAAAATAAACTTTGAACTCGATTATTTTTATAACAAACGCACCAATATATTGTGGCAGCGGCAGGGTTCAACACCGGCAAGTACAGGTATCACTAATCTCTTACCTCCTGAGAATATAGGTAAGGTTAATAACAAAGGTTATGAATTTAAAATTGGGTACAAGGGGAAAATAGGCGAGCTGAGGTATAATGTAAGTGTAAACGGCGGATATGCCAAAAACAAGATCATATTCCAGGATGAAGCGCCGGGTGCACCTGCTTATCAATTTGCTACAGGGATGCCTATTGGTTCCCCACTTTTGTATGTTGCCAACGGTGTATTTAAAGACCAGGCCGAAATTAATGCCAATAAACTGGATTATAGTGGCGTTACCCCGACCCTTAAACCCGGTGATTTGAAATTTGAAGACGTTAATGGCGATGGGAAAATTGACGGTAATGATCGGAAAAGAATGGATATGGGCATAACGCCTAAATTTACAGGCGGTTTTGCTATCAATCTGCAATACAAAAGCTTTGACCTATCCATATTGTTTCAGGGTGCAACCGGGGGATACCTGCCTATCAATACAGAATCGGGCGATATAGGTAATTACTTACAGTATACCTATGATCACCGATGGACAGTTGACAAACCTAGCAGTGTTGATCCGAGGATAGCCAACAGAGGCGATACCTGGTATTCAAATAATAACAATGCCAACACCTATTTTTTCAGGAGCACCAATTATGTACGCTTAAAGAATGTTGAGTTCGGCTATAATTTACCGGGCGAAATAGCTAAAAATATAGGTATGAGTAGTTTGAGAGTATACGTTAGCGGTCTTAACCTCATCACCTGGGACAAACTGAAAATATGGGATCCTGAAGCAACTTCAAGCAACGGACAGTACTATCCGCAGTCAAGAATTCTGAACACTGGCGTTAGAGTAACATTTTAATAGCGAAAACCATGAAAAATTTAATAAAACATATCTTAATCATATTCATTGTTTCGGGCACTTTGCTTACCGCATGTAAGAAAGATTTTTTAAATACCAAGCCCTTAACAGAAGTGCCTTCAGATGATACCTGGAAAGACGGCGCGCTTTCTGCCGCTTTTGTAAATGAAATTTATAACGGCTTAGGTAACGGTGGCTTTGACGAACAGATGTTGGCTTCCCTATCAGACGAAGCGGTATTTACCCACCCCGGCAGAAGCATCAACGTAATTAATGAAGGCACAGTAGGGCCTACCAACATTGGCTGGACAAATAATACCTATGAGTGGGGGAGTATGTATAACAGGATACGTTCCTGTAATGTGGCTCTGCAAAACCTGGCAACTGCACCCATTGATCAATCGCTTAAAGCACGTTTACAAGGCGAGGCGCACTTTTTACGCGGTTATTTTTACCAGCAGTTGGTACGGTATTATGGCGGTGTACCTATTATAAAAAAGGTATATCAACTGGGTGAATCGGATTACTCAGCAACCAGGAATACTTATGACGACTGTATCAAGTTCATCACCAGCGACTGTGATAGTGCTGTAACGCTGTTAACCGGTAAAACACTTGATCTGGGCAGGGCAACAGTACCGGCAGCATTGGCATTAAAATCACGGGTATTATTATACGCAGCAAGTGATCTGCATGATATTCCAACTGCAAAAGGCAAATCAAGCGTAATCAGCACTTATGCACATCCTGAGCTTTTAGGCTACTTAAGCGGCGATAGAACAGTCCGCTGGCAGGCGGCAAAGGATGCAGCCAAAGCAGTTTTAGATGCCGCGGGTACAGGCTATAAACTAAATTTATCGGCCCCCGCTTCCTTTGATGATGGAAAGAATAATTATATATCTATTGCCATGGGTGGTGGCAGTAAAAGCACAACAGTGGATGCCACAGCTTCAAGTGAGCTCATTTTTGCCAGGTATTTTGTTGCAGGCAAAAATGAATCGGGCGAGAGTGTTGGTTTATATAATGGGCCAAATGGCTATCATAACTGGGCTGGTAATACGCCGATTGAAAACCTGGTGAGTGATTATGAAACAATTGATGGCAACAAGTTCGACTGGAATAATGTAACCGACAAGGCCGCGCCTTATGCTAACCGGGATCCGCGGTTATATGCTTCTATCTTGTTTGATGGGGCCGGATGGAAACCGCGCGACAAAATTTCGGGTAATGTAGATCCGGCTAATCAAATTCAAACAGGCAGTTACCAGGTAGGTTCAGGAATGCTGGCAGGCTTGGATACCCGCCAAAGCAGTATTGAAAACTGGAACGGAAGCTGGACAGGATATTATATGCGCAAGTTTATCGACCCTGATCCTAACGTGGTTGATAATAATACCAAGCAGTTTATCCCCTGGCCATTTTTCAGGTATACAGAAGCCGTATTTAATTATGCAGAGGCATGTATTGAGTTAGGTCAGGATGCCGAAGCAAGAACCTGGCTTAATAAGATCCGTTTCCGCGCCGGGATGCCTGCTATAACAGAATCAGGTGATGCATTAAAGCAGCGTTACCGGAATGAGCGCAGGGTAGAAATGGTTTACGAAGAACAGCGTTTCCATGATGCACGCCGCTGGATGATTGCGCCAACTACCCTGGGGCGAAAACTGATCTTTATAACCGTTGTAGGCAATTTAAAACCAGGTAAAACAGCGCCGTCGCCCTATAAGCATGACGAAACTGTTTATAACTATACCTATACACCTGCTATTGACAACGGTATCGAAAATAGGCAGTGGCTTGATAAAATGTATTTTTTACCGATGAGCTTAACAGAGGTAAATAAGAATACCCAGCTAATTCAAAATCCGGGCTATTAATCAGGGATCTACCCTTAGTCGGAATAAATAAAAGATGCCGGAAACCTATAGTTTCTGGCATCTTTTATTTATGTAAAGGTGTGTCAATGACATTTATTTGAATATCAAACGTTTGCGTTGAGTTGGCTTGCCCAATTCTTAACTAGCGAATAGATAATAGTATAAATTGGTGGTTCATTATATTTTAACCATGGAGCATAAACCATGAGCTGAATTTTATGGAGCCAATTACTGATCAGGAATTACTTACAGGGCTTAGAAGCAGCGACCACCGGTC
The DNA here is from genome assembly GCA_030445275.1 of Mucilaginibacter sp. Classification (GTDB taxonomy): domain Bacteria; phylum Bacteroidota; class Bacteroidia; order Sphingobacteriales; family Sphingobacteriaceae; genus Mucilaginibacter. The sequence continues at coordinate 99,390 of JAUCSE010000091.1, read as the reverse complement.
GTTTCGCTATCTTTACGACAAATATTGGGAACGGTTATACTTATCAGCTTGCAGGCGGATTGGAGATGAGTTTGAGGCTGAAGAAGTGACACAAGATGTGTTTTGCAATTTATGGCGAAGAAGGGACAGGCTGGAATTAAGATCTGGTTTTGAAGCCTATCTAACAGTTGCCGTAAAGTTTGAAGTTATCAACCGTTTGGCAAAAAAAGCAAATCAACGTATCTATCAGCATCATATCATAACCAATTATTCTGAATTAGCCCATACTACCACAGAGCATATTAATCTTCAGGACTTACAACATCAGATAGCCCGTACAGTAAATACATTACCCGATAAATGCCGTACTGCATTTAAACTAAGCCGCGAAAAGGGGTACTCCAACAAACAAATATCCACACAGATGGATATCTCCATAAAAACGGTTGAGGCTCATATATCAAAAGCTTTAAAAATGTTGCGCGTTACCTTTGGCAGCCTGCCATTTCTCCTGATGTTTTTTATAAACTAACCTGCCTTTTCTTAGCATTAGCAATTCTTTATGGCATCAGGACAGGTGTTCGGGAGAATAGCTTTTTATAAAAATTTGTCATTTCGAACGATAGTGAGAAATCTTATACTACTTGCATGGTTCGCTAAGTTATGGAGCATGAGATTTTTCCCTGCGGTCAAGAGATAGTTTCTCCTCGTTCGAAATGACATCCTTTTTATTTCTTCCGAACACCTGTGATAGCATCAGCCTTTAAACATGCCTGGTGCTTATACCGAAAAATCGAAGCACCAGGCATCATCAAGCTGTTGTAAGCTTTAAGGGAGTTTTTAATTTATCGCTATGCGGTATGCCATTCCTCAACTGTCAGCACATCGGCCTGACGTGGAAAAACTTTGGTGATCAGTATGCGGTGCACTTCCTCGTCGCCATCTACGCAGCAATCGGCCAGTACGGTTAAACGGTAATCTTTATCGGCAGCTTCCCGCAGGGTGGATAAAACTACACCACTGGTAGATATACCGGTGAGCACCAGGTGCTGAGCGCCGTAAGCTCTTAAAATAACTTCCAGATCGCTGCCGGTAAACGCGCTGAAACGCCGTTTGATAACCATAACTTCATCAGCCTGTGGTTTTAAATCTTCATGAACCTGCATAAATTCGGCCATGTTAACGCTCGCGAAGCGTTCTTTACTGGCAGCGAAACTTTTATTGTTCGGACTAACCTCCGGTGAGCCCGGCCGGAAACCTACCACCACATAAATAACCGGGATTTTCTGCTCGCGCGCTTTCGCAATAGCTTTGGCTATATTATTCAGGATAGCAGCTGATTCGGGCAGCGTGGCTAACATGGCTACTATGCCCGCCTGCATATCCATAACTAAAAGGGCGGTGTTTGTTTTATTTTGTTCCATTTTTTGTTTTTTATGATGATTAATTAATTTTTGGATTAAAGAAGTTCTGAAAATAAGTTCTGCAAAAGCCGGCTGGCGGAGATGACCGGGTGAGTCGATTATAAAAGCGATCCATTGGCCGAATTTATTTTAACAAGATTGATTAAAATTTGTCCTTATGTACAAAGTTCATCGCCCCAAAAATGCTTATACAAGTAAAACCAACAAAGCAGATCAAGACGGATAAGCTGTCATTAGTTGATACTTTACCGAACCGGAAAAGCAGGTAACCCACTACTAAATTGAGGAGGGCCCATAATACGTTCACCAGCGGAGAGGACAAGCCTTTCCCCGGCGGTTTGGCAAAAGGTGTAGGAAAAGCATCGCCTGCGATGCCTTTAATGAAATGCGGAACGAAGTTGGCCAGGAACATGCCCGCCCAAAAATCGCTGAAATAATGATACCATTGCATAACGAAATAGTTTATGTGGTTAAATAATCAAATGATTTTTCTTTAGTTTTCTCAGCTGCTTTTAAAAATCTGGAAAAGGAAGCCGCTATAATAAGCGCTGTAACGCCCTGGCAAAGCATCGTTAGCGGCGCGCCTAATTTTTGGGAAATGGTACCAATAAGCAAACTTCCCAGCGGCAGCATTCCGAAATAAGCCATGGCCACAAAACTCATTACCCGGCCGCGCATATGGGCAGCTGCTTCCATTTGGATAATAGTAATACTGGTTGACATGGGGGTAATTGATCCCAATCCTAATATCACTGCACACGGCAGGGCCAGGGCAAAATGACCTGTTCGCGAAAACAGGATGAGTCCCGCGCCTAATATGGTAATGCTTACCAGCAACACCATCCTTAAATTAATACCTTTTTTTGCTGAGGCCAATAAGAAACTGCCAATAAGCGCTCCTAAACCAATGCAGCCGCTGATATAACCATAAGTGGCTGCATTGCCTTTAAAAATTACTTTGGCAAAAACAGGCTCCATGGTGTCGTAAGGTAAAATCAACAGGCTTAAACAGAGCATCAGCAGGATAAGCATACTAATAGCGGGAGTTTGTTTCAGATACTTTAAGCCCTCTGCCAATTCGGAGGTTACCTTTTTCTTAACGGCAGGCGGCTGAAAATCCGGAAACTTCATTAACAGCAAAGAAATAATGACCGCTATAAAACTCACCGCATTAATAGCAAAGCAAACACCTGCGCCAAATTGCTGCAAAATCATGCCCGATAAAGCCGGGCCGATGAGCCGGGCCATATTTACCATGGCCGAATTGAGCGAGATGGCATTCGCCAGATCGGCCTTGTCATCCACCATTTCATGTACCATTGGTTGCCGGGCCGGCACATCAAAGGCATTGATAGTACCCAGTATGGCGCTCAGGGTTAGTATTTCCCAAATAACATAATGGTTGGTTAAAATGAGTGTTGCCAGTAGTATGGCTTGTATCATGGATGCAGTTTGGGTAACCAGCAGTATTTTATACCTGGCGTAACGGTCGGAAATTACGCCGCCAAACAGCGAAAATAAAAATGCGGGAAACTGCTGTGCAAAAACAGCAAAACCAATCATAGAGGCCGAGTGTGTAAGCGAATAGATAACCCAGATTACGGCGGTGCGCTGCATCCAGGTGCCGATTTGGGAAACTGATTGACCTGTAAAAAACAAAGAATAATTACGATTGCGAAAAGCGCGGAAGGTGTGACCGCTTTTTATATTTTTCTTTTGGACGATATTTGTCATTTTGTCGAAAATGAATCAAAAAAAATTAATGTTTCAGCCCGTTCATGGCCATGTGAATAAACGTATCTACCATAGGCACAGCCTTTTCATAATCACCCTCCAATTCCAGTTCGCGTTTTAATCCGCGCAGGCTGCTCAATAGCATCAGGATGAGCATCTCCAGTTCCGGGGCCGACATTTTACGCACTTCGCCTTTGTTCATACCATCGGTGAGTAATTGCTCCATCAAAGCGCTTTCCTGCCTGACGATCAAATGATGAAGAACAATCTTGGCTTTCTGGAATTCAGATAAGGCATCAGCATCCATACCTACATCGAGTGTCTTAAAAAAAGCTCTTTTTTCACGAAGCACTTCAATTTTGGTAAGAAAGAAGGCATGAAGTTTTTGTTCAACGCCCGATGCGTGACTAACGGCGCTGGTCATGGCCGATAGCATTTCACGAACTTCTATCATAACAACCGCATCGAAAATTTCATCCTTACTTTTATAGTAGTAATAAAGTGAGCTCCGGCCTTTACCGATTGCTTTAGCTACATCATCCATCGTTACCTTGGCTAAGCCATACACCTGGAACAGGCGTTTAGCCGCAGCCAGGATCTGTTGCTGCATTAAATCTTCTTTAGTAGAAATGTTAGCCGACATATGGGGGGGGATTTTAATAATGCAAAAGTAGACAATTTTAGACATTTAAACAAAAAATGTTTAAATGTTTTTATTGATGTATTGTTTTTTTATTATAATTCCATTTGGCTGCCTGCTTTTTCTCTTGATGTTTTTTATAAACTAACCTGCATTGTACTAAGACGCATAGCTAATTCCGGGCAGGTCAGGAGAATTTCAAAACCGAACACCCTATGTTCGGTTTTGTTACAGTTTTTTCGCCATAAACAAATATAACTTACTGATTTTTAGTTGTTTGGAATTATGGATCGGAAGATGTTTATGAAACTGGTAAATGGAAAGCAAATTATCTGTTTTTTACCGGTTGGCCGCCCTTACTTGAGTTATTAATATTTAAAGCAAATAACCTATGAAAAGATTTTTTTTAGTATTTGTGTTAATTTTAAATGCAAATGCCTACTTGCATGCCCAAAACCAGGATGCACCATTAACAGCTGATGTTAAATTGAAAGTTGTCGACGGGCTTTCTGCCGCGCTTAAAAAAAATTATGTATTTGTCGATACTGCCGCTAAAATGGGTGCCTATATAAAAAGCAAACTAAAAAAAGGAGACTATAATTCAATTGATAAACCTGTTGATTTTGCTATAACGCTTAATACTGATCTACATGCTGTTTATAATGACCTGCATTTATCCGTGTTCTATAATCCGCCATTTGAAATGAGTTTATTGGATACTTCAAAAGCAGATGCAGCCAAAATGGAGCAGCAGGACTTTAATGCCGCGAAACGGGACAACTTTGCTTTTTCAAAACTCGAGGTATTAAGCAACAACATAGGCTATATTCGCTTTACCAGGTTTTACAGTGTGAGTGACGAATCCAAAGCAACGGTGAACAGCGCATTTTCCTTTCTTAAAAACACAAATGCCCTTATCATCGATTTGAGATATAATAGCGGCGGCGATCCGGAAATGGTAAAATATGTTTGCAGCTATTTTTTTAAAGAGAAAACTCATATTAATGATCTGTATGAAAGGCGGATCAATAAAACCACGGCCTATTGGACAGAGCCCTTAAATTATTCCAATACGTTTTCTGCTGTCCCAGTTTATATATTGGTAAGTAAGGGTACATTTTCAGGTGCCGAGGAATTTGCTTACGATCTGCAAAACCAGCATCGTGCAACAATTATCGGCGAAACAACCGGAGGAGGGGCGCACCCTGTAGAACCTGAGCCGTTGGGTAACGGTTTTGTAGGGAATATTCCATTTGCCAGGGCGATCAATCCTGTTTCCAAAAAAAATTGGGAAGCTGTAGGGGTAATGCCCGATATAAAGGTTAAAGCTGACAGCGCCCTTGATTATGCTACCTTGAGTTATAATGATTACCAGATCAATAACTCAAAGGATAGCAGCACAATTAAGGCAGCAAAATGGGCACGGAATTTCCTTAACGCGAAATTTCATCCTGCTACTGTGAACCAGGCAACCTTAATGACTTATAAGGGCGATTATAATGGTGTGGTATTATCCCTTGAAGGTGGCAATTTATATATTACCTGGGGAGGCAGCAGGAAGGACCGGTTAACTCCAATATCGCAAACTGCTTTTACAAATCAGGATAGATTAATAGAATTTAACAAAAATGCTGATGGAAAAGTAGACGAAACAGTGGTGACCTTAGATAATGGATATATTGCCAGATTTAAACGCAAGCAATAGGTTTTTACATCAATGAATATAACAAAGCCGGTCAGAAACGAGCAATAACCGCCCGTTTCTGACCGGCTTATTCATTAGTTTCATTACCTTGAGGCATAGAACTTTTTTTCTTAAATCTTTTTTTATTATCCACTAAGGGTATTGTGCTTTTTAATTGGCTTAAGGAAAAGACCAATACCCATGCCTGATTCATATAATTCTGAACGCGTTGCTTATTTAGCCCGGAAATGGCAGGATGGGAATATAACCCCTGATGAAAAGTTAGAATTTGATCAATGGTATGATGAAATGGATAATGACGATACTGATCATATAAGCAATGATGTAATTAAAGAGCGGATATATCAATCCATATTACGCAAGGAGCAGATTAAATCTATCCATAATTTAAAGGCATTTCAAGCCAAACGGGTATTAATTGCTTTATCAGCCTTTTTATTGTTGTTTTTCCCGGCAAAGTACAAATAGCCGCAAAAGATGGAAAATCTACTTTTAAACCTGTTGATGTTTTACCAACTGAAAAGCTGGAAACCGGTGTCAAACTGCTAATGGCGCCAAGGTAGAGATCTGAGCTTCAAATGGCGGTACCAATAATCAAAAGTTCAAGTTCGTGAAACAGTAGTGAAATAGGCGGCTATCTATCAATGAGAAACAATTTAAAAACCAAATTATATGAAAACAAACCTTATGAAACACATCAATGGCACGGCCGTGTTATTGGTATGCTCTTCTGTTTTACTAATTACCAGCTGTAAAAAGGACATTGCGGGTAATCAGCAGGGCGACAAATCACTATCGGCCAACAAATCGAAACTATCGGTAAACAGCACCCATCTGGATAGCCTGGTAGCTTACAAAGTCAGTAACCATGAGCTCACAATGGGCTTTTACAGAACCTGGCGCGACAGAACCGTTAGCGGTAATGCCAATGATCCGATCATGACGGAACTGCCAGATAGCCTTGATGTAGCGGTTGTATTCCCCAATTACACTCCTGATTCATCGCCTTATTGGACCCAGTTAAAAAATGTGTACATCCCATACCTGCATGCCAGGGGCACTAAGGTAATTATTACCGGAGGTTTAACCATTGCATCAGGTGTGCCGCATAATGCAGCCGGATATGCCACCACAGCAAAACGGATTATGGACAGCGTGGTTAATAAATATGGTTTGGATGGGTACGATATTGATATTGAAAGCAATCCGACAGGTTCAACACTAACTGATATGACAGGTGTATATACAGCGCTTTCAACCTACTTAGGGCCAAAATCAGGTACCGGCAAACTGCTTACTTTTGATACTAATCAAACCGGTACCAATAATCTTTTCAGAAAAGTGTACACTATGGTTAGCTATGTATGGCTGCAAGCCTATGGCAGAGGAGCATCTACACTGCAGGGTACCTGGAATACTTTCTCCGCTTATGTTCAACCCAATCAATTTGTTCCTGGATTTTCCTTTTATGAGGAGAATGGTTATCCAAGTAATTATTGGGATGATGTCATTTATCCTGAAAATGGAACCGGTCGTGCATATGACTACACCAGATGGGAGCCAACCACAGGTAAAAAAGGAGGGGTATTTGGCTATGCAATTGACAGGGATGCGCCGTTAACATCGCAGCACGATAATACCATTATACATCCTAACTTTAAAGTAACAAAGGATCTGATCAAGATCAAGAATCCATAACTAATTAATTAAATGAGAAACAGGATAATAACTGGAGTATTGCTGACAATTTTATTAATGACTGCCCATGTACATGGGCAGTCATTACCTGTATGGGGAAATCCTGAACCACGAGGAAACAAGACCGACTGGCTGATAAGCCCGCCAGGTATAAAGGCGCAGGTTTTTAAAAGTAAGGATGGTAAAGATTTGATCTTATACAATGGCTTATTGAAGCGGACATTCCGCATTACTCCTAATGTGGCTTGTGTTGATTATCAGAATCTGAGTAATGGCCGGCAATTGCTGCGGGCGGTGAAAGCCGAGGCGCGCTTAACCATTAATGGTCACGATTATAATGTAGGCGGTCTGTATGGCCAAAAGGAAAACGCTTATCTATTGACTGCAGAAATTGACCATATGAAAGCCGGAGTAAACGATTTTCAGTTTGTTGATTATACAATCAATCCCATCACACCATACCTTAACTGGAAAACTAAATTTTGGAAACCTCAGATCAGGCAGGCTTCAGGCAAGGTTATTTCCTTTAGATACCGGGCAGCTGCTCCGGAACTAAGCGGCCTGGAAATAAAGGTAAATTATGAGCTTTATGACGGTATTCCATTAATCGTCAAATCACTCACTATTGATAATAAGGGCGACAAGGTATTCAAGATAAACCGGGTAGTGAATGAGATACTGGGGGTGGTAGAGGGGGAGAGCGCTGTAGTGGGAAACCCGGATAATATGGAAAAGAACCAGGGGATTTACCTGGAAACCAACTATGCATTTAATAATTCCATGCGTTATGCTCAAAGTGATCAAACTACGCACTGGAAAATTGATACAACATATACCTCGCAGGTTAATTATGATCTTAAAACACCCTGCTTGGTAGAGATATATCCGGAGCAAGGGCCGGGTGTGGAATTAAAACAAAGCCAGGTACTGAAATCAGTACGTACCCATGAGCTTTTAATGGATAATGAAGATCGGGAAAGGCGAGGACTTGCCATCCGCAAAATGTATAGCACCGTAGCTCCGTGGACAGTGGCAAATCCTATTTTTATGCACCTGGTAAGCAAGAATGATGATCAGGTGCGTGAAGCTATTGATCAGTGCAAGGAAACCGGTTACGAAGCAGTTATCCTGAGTTTTGGCAGCCACCTGAACATGGGGGATACTAGCGCCGTTAATTTGAAAAAATGGAAAGAACTTGCCGATTATGCCCACAGTAAAGGAGTATCCATAGGTGGTTATGATCTGTTCAGCTCGCGGCAGATCAGCGATGCTGATGATGTGATCGATGCTAAAACCGGTAAGCCGGGCGGCGCTTTATTTGGGCATGCAGCCTGTTTTGGGAGTGCCTGGGGACTGGCTTTCCGTGATAAAATAAAGACTTTTTTTGTGCACACAGGCTTTGATATCTGGGAAAATGACGGCCCTTATCCCGGCGATCTATGCGCGTCAACCACGCATCCGGGGCATAAAGGACTGGATGATTCGCAATGGGCACAAATAGAGATACAAAAAGAACTATACCACTGGCTTAATGAAAGAGGGATATACATCAATTCGCCCGATTGGTATTTACTGGATGGCAGTAATAAAATAGCAATGGGTTATCGCGAAGTCAATTTTTCGTTGCCACGTGAAAATCAAAAAATATTGAACCGCCAGAATATATTTGATGGTACCTGGGAGAAAATGCCATCGATGGGCTGGGGTTTTGTGCCCTTAACCCGCTACCAGGGAGGCGGCGCCGAGGCCGTGCTGGAACCACTCAGCGAGCATTTAAAAGACTACAAGGCTTTGATGATGGAATATTATGGTTCGGGTGTGCAGGCTTGCTATCGTGGGCCTCGTTTGTATGATACCGGGAAAACGAAACAAACGGTCATCGAGGTGATCAGTTGGTACAAGAAATACCGGGATATTCTCAATGCTGATATTATCCACCTGCGTAGACCAGATGGGCGCGATTGGGACGGGATATTGCATGTTAATCCTGATCTTAAAACAAAAGGCCTGGTGCTGTTATATAACCCAACAGAAAAAGCGATAACAAGGCACATCAAACTGCCGCTCTATTATACCGGCCTAACCAATACCGCAAGGATCAGCGAAAAGGAAGGCTCTTTTAAACTGTACAAATTAAACCGGGATTATAGCACTGATCTAACCATCACCATTCCGGCAAACGATTATACTTGGCTAACAATTGAATAAGGTTTTAATAAACTATGATGAGTTAATAATGAGGAATATATTATTACTGTTTTTAGCTGCTGCTGCGTTTATCGCTATTGGCCCAACCTCAAGAGAGCAGCAGGTTGATCGCCCAAATGTGATCTACATTTATGCGGATGACCTGGGTTATGGCGATCTGAGCTGTTATGGCGCGACCAAAATTCATACACCTAATATTGATGGTCTGGCTGCCTCGGGTATCCGGTTTACCAATGGGCATAGTACATCTGCTACCTGCACGCCTTCGCGTTATGCTCTGATGACCGGTAAATATCCCTGGCGCAAAAAAGGTACCGGTATATTACCCGGGGATGCTGCCTTGATTATCCCTACAGATAAAACCACTTTGCCCAATTTGTTTAAGAAAGCCGGTTATAAAACCGCGATAGTAGGAAAATGGCATTTAGGCCTGGGCTATGCTGTAGCAAAAGATTGGAACGGGGAAGTGAAACCGGGACCCAACGAAGTAGGTTTTGATTATTCCTTTATTTTTCCGGCAACAGCCGACAGGGTGCCGACGGTATTTTTAGAAAACCATAATGTAGTGGCCCAGGATGTTAATGATCCTATAGCTGTTGATTATGCTAAAAAAGTGGGGAATGACCCTACCGGTAAAGAGCATCCGGAATTGTTAAAACTGAAATCATCGCCTGGGCAGGGGCATGATCAAACCATCGTAAATGGCATTGGTCGTATTGGCTATATGAGCGGCGGCAAAATGGCGCGCTGGGTTGATGAGGAGCTTTCGTCTACCTTTTTGGCAAAAGCAGAGGATTTTATCCAGCACAATCAAAAACAACCATTTTTCCTGTATTATGCCTTAACAGAGCCGCACGTACCCCGTATGCCGGCAACACGGTTTAAAGGTAAAAGCGGATTAGGCCTAAGGGGCGATGCTATTTTACAACTGGACTGGACAGTAGGTGAAATTGTAAAGCAGCTCAAATACCTGGGTCTGGAGAAAAATACCATGATCATATTTACCAGTGACAACGGGCCGGTGCTGGATGATGGTTACCAGGATGAAGCGGTAACCAAACTAAACGGACATACCCCTGCGGGCCCGTTACGGGGTGGAAAATACAGCGCTTTGGAGGGTGGAACCAGGCTACCGTTTATTATCAAATGGCCCAAAATGATCAAGCCAAAAGTTTCTGATGCATTGGTTTCTCAGATCGACATACTGGCCTCTTTTTCATCTCTTTTAAAACAACCCATACCTGCCGGTGATGCTACCGACAGCCAAAACCTGATCGATACTTTTTTAGGCAGATCAAATAAAGGCAGATCGGTATATGTTGAGCAGGGCGGAGCGTTATCTATAGTAAAAGAAGGATGGAAATTCATCACACCTAATAAAGGTGCTGCCTATGATAGTTTAGTAGGTATAGAAACAGGGAACGCTACCGAACCTCAGTTATATAATTTGAATGAGGATATTGGAGAAAAACATAACCTGGCCAACAAGTACCCGCAAAGGGTTAAAGAATTGGCAGGCTTATTACAACAAATGACAACAGGCAAAAAGTAAAGGGCTATAAATTAATGGGAAACAAACGTTTGCGTTAACCTGGAACATAAAACGAACGCTTAACTATTTACCTTTCAACTTCCTGGTAAAAACAATACAAGATTAAACTATAGAAACTAATAATGAATAGCATGAAAAAAAGTGTTCAGGTTTTATTGATGCTGCCACTGTTGATGTCTGCGCTTTGCATAAATGCGCAGGAAGCAACAAATTTTGCCATTATTAAACCCGAAGATAAACTGGCAGATATAGTTCATAAAGCTGCAACTATTACACCATCGGCGCGGCAATTACGATGGCAACAGTTGGAGTTTACTGCATTTTTACACTTCGGCATGAATACTTTTACTAATCGTGAATGGGGCGATGGTAAAGAGGATACCAAACTGTTTAATCCAACCAGTTTGGATGCCGCTCAATGGGTGCGCACTTGTAAGCAGGCGGGTATTAAGCAGATCATTGTAACGGCTAAACATCATGATGGTTTTTGCCTGTGGCCAAGTAAATACACGGAACACTCGGTAAAAAATAGTCCATGGCAAAATGGCAAGGGCGATGTAGTTAAAGCGGTGGCTGATGCCTGCCATGAGCAGGGTATTGGTTTTGGTATATATCTATCGCCATGGGACAGGAACAATCCTGATTATGGGGATACCGAAAAATATAATGCCTATTTCATGAACCAGCTTACAGAGTTGCTGAGTAACTACGGTAAGGTTGATGAAGTATGGTTTGATGGTGCAAACGGCGAAGGCCCTAATGGTAAAAAGCCGGTATACCATTTTGAAGCATGGTACAGTCTGATCCGCAAATTGCAGCCAAGTGCGGTAATAGCCATTATGGGACCCGATGTGCGCTGGGTAGGAACCGAAAGCGGCTATGGTCGCCTTTCAGAGTGGAGCGTAGTGCCGCTTAACGAACAGCCCAACGCCGGTATTGAACAAAACTCACAAAAAGATATTGCCTTTGCCCCGAAGGGTGATATGACCGGTGATGACCTGGGAAGCCGCGATAAAATTAGCAAAGCTAAAGAGCTGGTTTGGTATCCCGCAGAAACGGACGTATCCATCAGGCCGGGTTGGTTTTATCACGAAGCAGAGGATACCAAAGTGAAATCTCCTGAAAAGTTGCTGGATATTTATTACAGTTCAGTTGGTCGTAATTCTGTGTTGCTGCTTAATATTCCGCCCGATAAACGGGGGTTGATTAATGAGCACGATCAAAAGAATTTGCAGGAATGGAAAAGCATTATCGACCATACTTTTAAAACCAATCTCTTAAAAGAGGCTAGTGTTAACTCATCAAATGGTGTAAATCCTAAAGCATTGCTAAATGGTGGTATACATAATTACTGGACAACCCAAGGCCACGATACTACAGCCACGATACAAATGAATCTGCCAAAAGCCCAAACGTTTGATGTATTGCTTTTGCAGGAGAACATCACCATTGGTCAACGCATTGAAAAATTCAACCTGGAATATTTTGATGGTAAAAACTGGGTGCAGATAACGGATGGCAGCACTGTTGGCGCTAAAAGACTGATCCGTTTTAAACCGGTTACTGCGCAAAAGATCAGGTTAAACATTACATCGTCAAGGTTAAACCCAACATTAACCGCCATGGGCTTATATAAACAACCTGCAGGACTATGATCAAACAAAAAATTGTATTGACTATAGCGTCTATTCTGATCCTGAATGCTGCATTTGCTCAAGTTAAAAATGCCGTCGTACCCGCTGTACCGGATGTTCAAACCATAAAACCCGGCGATAAAAACATTGCTTTGCCAACAAATCCTGAGGGTTATCATTTAATATTAAAGGGAAGTGATCACCTGCCGGTAATTGACAGTACGGGCAAAATTGTTAAACCGTTGGTTTCAACCAAAGTAAGCCTATACTTTCAACTGGTAAAAAACGACACGGATACCATCAGGTATGATATTTCAAAACAGGTAACCGTTCCGGGAAAGTATGTAGGTAAAGGAGCCAATCCACAACCCTTTGTGATTCCTTCTTTACGTGAGTGGCATGGTGATCAAGGCGATTTCATGTTAACGCCAGCTGCCCGCATAGTTATCAATGCGGCAAACAAAAGCGTGTTGCAAAAAGCAGCTAACATCCTGCAAAAGGAATTAAAAGAACAAAGCGGACTTAACCTGAAAACAATAACAGGTAAACCACGCAAAGGCGATATATTTTTAACGCTCGATGAAAAAGATACTGCTATTGGCGAAGAAGGTTATTATTTAAACGTCGGCAGTTTTATAAAGATCAGCGCGTTAAAGTACCAGGGAGTGTTTTGGGGGACAAGAACTTTATTGCAATTGTTGGAGCATAAAAAAAGTATCCTGCTTGGAATAGCTCGCGACTACCCTGAATTTAAAGTGCGTGGTTTTGTATTGGATGACGGGCGTAAATTTTTCAGTCTGCAATTCCTGCGCGATTATGTAAAGCTGATGTCCTATTATAAAATGAATGATTTTCAAGTTCATTTGAACGATAATGGATTTAAAAAATACTTTAACAATAACTGGGATAGCACTTACTCTGCCTTCCGTTTAGAAAATTCTACTTATCCGGGGCTTACCGCCAAAGATGGCTCCTATACCAAACAGGAGTTTATAGCGCTACAGCAGCTGGCCGATGATTATGCGGTACGCATTATCCCCGAAATAGATGTGCCGGCACATGCTTTGGCGTTTACCAAAGTGGTACCTGAAATTGGCAGCAAGCAATATGGTATGGATCATTTAGATCTTCACAATCCGCTTACCCAAACTGTTATTGAAAATGTGTTTAAGGAATATCTGTCTGGTGATCATCCTGTATTTATAGGCCGGGAAGTGCATATCGGTACCGATGAATATGCCAAAAAGGATGCGGAAGCCTTCCGTGCTTTTACCGATCATTTAATAAAGTATGTGCAAAGTTTCGGAAAAGATGTGAGGGTTTGGGGTGCCTTAACACACGCGCAGGGAACCACGCCGGTAACGGTAAAAAACGTAACTATGAATACCTGGTATAATGGATATGCCAATCCCGTGGAGATGAAAAAGCTGGGCTACACACAGATCAGTACCCCGGATGGATGGCTGTATATAGTACCAGCCGCGGGCTACTATTATGATTACCTGGATATTAAAAATATTTACAATAACTGGACACCCTCCATGATTGGCGACGTACACTTCCAACCGGGCGATCCAACCATTATAGGTGGTTCTTTTGCCGAGTGGAATGACATTGTAGGCAATGGTATCAGTGAAAAGGATGTGCATGACCGTGTGTTTCCGGCTATGCAGGTGCTGTCAGAAAAAATGTGGGCTGCTAACGATACCCTGGTAAGATTTGAGGATTTTACTGTACTGAGTAAAAAAGTAGGTGAGGGGCCATCTATAAACATCCGGGGGGAAATAGGTAAAGATGATCAGCCATTGATGGCCCATTTTAGTTTTGACGAAAAGGATAAACGGGTATCATCTGAAAACTCCACCTATGTAAAAGGTTATAAAGGGAATGCCTTATCCTTTTCAGGAAAAAACAGTTTTGCCAGGTTACCTTATACGGAGATAGGATATGATTACACCGTTTCTTTCTGGATATATCCATCCGCTAATAATGTTGCCGATGCAGCCATATCCAGATCACCTAATGCAGTGCTCAAATTAAAACAAGGCAATACAGGTAAACTGGGTTTCTCCAGAGATGGGTACAATTTCGATTTTGATTATCAGGTTCCTGAAAACACCTGGACGCATATCACTATTGCCGGTACCAATAAAGGAACAAGTTTGTATATCAATGGCAAACTGCAAAAGAAACTATATGGTAATTTGATTGAGTTTGCTGATAAAGACAAAACAAAGCTGCCTAAGGTAGAAACATTAGTTTTTCCCTTGCAGGTAGTGGGTGGTTTTAACGGAAAAATTGATGAATTACAAATTTGGAATAAAGTATTAACCGATCAGGAGATTGAGCAGATAAAGTAGCAGGCTTTTAATTATTAAAACGATTTATTGAATAAAAATTAATGTAACCCTTAGGTAAACGAAATAAGTATATAAATATTGTATTCGCACATTTTTGTTACAGTGAATAAGCTATATTACGGGCTTTATTAACTTTAACACACTATAAAATGAAGCAAAAAGTACTTATTTTGGTTCTATTTGGGGTATTTGCGTTATCGAACGTATTTGCTCAAAACAGAAAAGTTTCAGGAAGGGTAACAGGTAGCGATGACGGGCTACCATTATCCGGGGTATCAGTAAAAATTACAGGTACAAAAATTGGGGTTCAAACCGATGTAAGTGGCTTTTACAGCCTTAGCGTTCCTGCCGGCGCTAAATCAATTACATTATCCTACATTGGATACACAGAAGCTACTGTGCCTGTAAACAGTAGCAACACCATCAATGTAAAGCTGGAAGTAAACAACAAGGCGTTAACCGAAGTTGTTGTTGTTGCTTACGGTACATCTAAAAAAGAAGCTTTAACCGGCTCAGTTGTTACTATTGGCAAGGATGCACTGGCGCAAAGAACGCTTACCAACGTTAATAATGCTTTGCAAGGTGCTGCTCCTGGTATACAGGTATCAAGCGGCAGTGGTCAACCCGGTTCAACAGGGTCTGTCAGAATTCGTGGAATTGGCTCTATCAATTCATCAAGTGAGCCTTTATATGTAGTTGATGGCTCTGTATATGATCTTCCGATTGGAAACTTAAATATTAATGATATTGACAACATATCGGTGCTAAAAGATGCATCCGCATCAGCTTTATATGGTTCAAGGGCCGCCAACGGTGTTGTTATTATTACAACCATCAAAGGTAAAAAAGGGCAAGATCAGTTAAATTTAAACGTTACCCAGGGTATAAGCTCAAGAGGTGTACCAGAGTATGACCGGGTTAATGCCCAACAGTATTATCCCTTAGCATGGCAGGCCTATAAAAATAGCCTGGTTTACCCTGCAAGTGGTACAGGCATTAGCGCTGATGTTGCAGCAACAAGGGCATCAGGGGCAATAAAAGGGTTGTTAGGTTATAATCCTTTTAACGTAGCTGATAATAGTATAGTAGGTACAGATGGTAAGCTTAATCCCGAGGCTAAACTTTTGTATAACGATTTTGACTGGTATGCCCCTTTAAAACGTACCGGAAAAAGAACTGATGCCAATTTAAATTACAGCGGCGCTACAGATAAGAACGATTACTTTTTATCAGTTGGCTATTTAAATGATAAAGGATATGTGCTGAAATCTGATTATGAAAGATTTACAGGAAGATTAAATTTGAATACAAAGCTTTTAAAATGGTTTAAAACAGGACTTAACCTGTCTGGAAATATCACCAAATCAAACCAGGCCAGCGGTACTGGCACAACCGCATACAATAACATTTTTAGTTTTGCACGTTCTATGGGGCCTATATACCCTGTATATACGCATGACGCAAGTGGTGCATTTGTTTTAGATGCCAATGGCGATAAAGTATATGATCTTGGCGCTGCCCGTCCGGCAGGCGCAAGTAACGGCAGGCACGTTGTTGAAGAAACATTGCTAAACAATAACCTGTTTAAACGTAATGTGCTGAGCGCCCGTACTTATGGTGAAATATCTTTTTTAAAGGATTTTAAGTTTACACCAAGCGCCAATGTTGATGTTTCCAATTATGATGCATCAACCTATGATAACAAGATTGTAGGTGATGGCGCACCAGGTGGCAGGGCAACAGTAAGCGCTTCTACAAGTACTTCGTACACCATTAACGAATTATTAACTTATAATAAAACCATAGGTAAGCATAATATTAGTGTATTAGCTGGTCACGAAAACTATCAGTATCAATACAAATATCTTACAGGCTCACGCAATACGCAGGTTGTTGATGGTATTACTGAATTAGTAAACTTTACTACTACCAGCAATTTGAACTCTTATACTGATGTTTACAAATTGGAATCTTACCTTTCACAAGTTAATTATAACTATGATGGTAAGTACTTCTTTAACGCAGGCTATCGTGCAGATGGATCATCAAAGTTTTCAAAACAAAACAGGTGGGGTAATTTCTTTTCGGTAGGTGGTGCATGGTTAGTAAGCGCCGAGAACTTTTTAAGCGAGGTTAGCTGGCTTAATTATTTAAAACTCCGTTCATCTTATGGTTCCGTAGGTAATGATAAACTGGAAGATAATACGTCCTCAATAAGTACTGACCGACTTCGGGAAAACAGCAACACTGGTAATGCAACTTATTATAATTACCAGTCACTTTATAATCTGGGTAACAACAATGCTTCAGAAGCAGGATTGTTATTATCAACCTTGCCAACTCCCGACCTAAAATGGGAAACTAATTACTCTACTGATATTGCCCTGGAATACGCTATGTTTAAAAACAGGCTACGCGGTTCTATCGAAGTTTTTAACAGAAAATCGAGTAATTTATTATTTGCGGTTCCACTTCCTGTTTCTTCGGGTATAGCCAATATCTCCAAAAACATAGGCTCTATGTATAACAAGGGTATCGAAGTTCAGATTGGCGGTGATATAGTGAAAAGCAAAAACTTTAGATGGGATGCAACTTTAAACTGGTCGATCATCAGAAACAAGATCACCAAAATGCCTAATGACCAACCAACTATAATTAGCGGTACTAAACAATTGCAGGTTGGCCATTCAATTTATGATTACTGGCTACGCCAATGGGGTGGTGTTGACCCTTCTGATGGCTCATCACTGTATGTTAGAGATAAAAGCATAACTGTTGGTAATATAGCTCAAAACCGTACCATTAACGGGGTTGATTATACAACAAATCCTAACAATGCCTTATATGGATATTCAGGATCGGCAATACCTAAATATTTCGGAAGTTTTAGCAATAACTTTAGCTATAAAAACTTTGCATTAAGCTTCCTGATCAATTATTCTGTAGGTGGTAAAGTTTATGACAGCAATTATCAAAGCCTGATGTCATATGGCAGTTATGGTAGTGCATTGCATGTTGATGCGCTAAAAAGTTGGCAGAATCCGGGCGATGTAACCAGCATACCACGTATGGATATTGGTTTATCAGCAAATAACAACGCTACATCCAACCGCTTCCTGATCGATGCATCGTACTTAAGCTTTAGGCAGGCTACTTTTAGTTATACCTTACCTCAAAGCTGGATATCAAGAATTGATGTTCGCAATGCGCGGATATATGTAAGCGGCGAAAATCTGGGTTTAATTTCAAAACGTAAAGGTATGGACCCAAGCTATGCATACAGCGGGGTTACCGCTAATGGCTACTCTCCAACACGTTTGGTTAGTCTTGGTTTAAATGTTGGATTTTAAAATGAAGTTTAATATGAAAAAGTTAAAATATATATTCTTACCGCTACTTTTTGTAGTATTAAGTATTACGGCGTGCAAAAAAAGCTATCTGGAAACAGCGCCTACAAGTCAGATTGATAATGCTGATGTTTTTAAAACAACAACAAATGCAATGGCGGCATTAAATGGAATTCACCGCTCCTTATATACACAATATAATAGCACGCAAAATCAAGGTGGAGAGAGTGGCATCATGATTGATTTGGACATGCTTGGTGAAGATCTGGTAAATACAAGTGCCGGAAACGGATGGTTTAACAATGTGTACAAATGGATAGCGCACAGAAATGCTACATCAATAGATGATAAATTCCCATACCAGTTTTATTATCAGATTATCGTTAATGCAAATAATATCATTGAGAAGATAGCTGCTGCTGACGGCCCGCAGGCAGATAAAGACTTAATAAAAGCAGAAGCATTATGTTATCGTTCCTGGGCTCATTTTGTACTGGTACAACTTTATGGCAAACGTTATGACAGTGCAGCTAATAATAGCCAACCCGGCGTACCTATTTTGATAACAAGTACAATTACCCCGCAAGCACGTGCAACAGTTGAAGCTGTTTACGCTCAGATCAATAAAGATATTGATGATGCGGTAACCTTATTTGCTACTGCTACTGCCAGTCCTAATAAATCACATTTCAATATTAATGTTGCTAAAGGTTTAAGAGCCAGAATTGCACTTACACAGGGTAATTGGGCTAAAGCTGCACAAAATGCATCTGAAGCAAGGACAGGCCTTTCTTTGATGAGCAATGCCGATTATACAGCAGGTTTTAATGATTATAAAAATGTTGAATGGATGTGGGGAAGCCATCAGGTAGAAGATCAGACACAATATTTTTACTCTTTCTTCGCCTATATGTCGGCCAACTTTAATTCATCAAATATCAGGGCCAACCCTAAAGCTATTAATTCATTACTTTATGATCAGATAGCAGCTAATGATATCCGAAAAACATTATGGGACCCAACCGGAAAAAATACAGCATTTCCTATCCCTACAACTGCAAGTACAAGAGCTAAATACATGAACAGGAAGTTTTTAGTTGCCGGTACAACAAGTATTGGTGATGTACCGCATATGCGTGTAGCCGAAATGTATTTAATTGAAGCTGAAGCCCGCGCCCATACCGGAGAAACTGGGGCTGCTCAAAATGCACTTTATACTTTAGCTAAAAACAGAAACCCCAGCTATGTATTATCAACCAATACAGGTACTGCTTTGTTGAACGAAATATTAGTGCAACGCAGAGTAGAGCTATGGGGCGAAGGATTCCGCTTTTTAGATTTAAAGCGTCTTAATCTTCCGTTAGATAGAACAAACTCCAATCATACGGTTGCATTAGCTCAAACATTGAGCGAAACAGCTGGTGATGTAAGATGGCAATGGCTTATACCTCAGGATGAGATCAATGCCAACCCGGCAATTGGTCCTTCCGGGCAAAATCCATAATTTGGTTTTATTGCACAAAAAAGAAGCCGCTTCCTGGTCAGGAGGCGGCTTCTTTTTTGTAATACCCCTATGACTGATTTGTATTTTTGTTCTTTTTTATGCTAAAATCAACAGTTATTCATTAAAATAATCATTTATTTATATAAAATCTATGGAATTAGTAGTTTTTATCAAAAATGTTTTTTACATTCGCCTCAGTTATTGATAAATACAAAGTTTAACTGTTTTTAAAGGCACAAAAAAATGCATCCCGATCTCACCACCAACTCCGGATCTGCTTCTTACCAGTCACCTGTTGCTTTTACTTGTTATAGCCATTCTTGTTGTTGCTGTTGATCCGGCTTAAAAAAGAAACTCTCTTTATAATAATTACTGTCTGTCGGCAATAATTAAAATTCCATCATTTATAAATTTTGAATTAACGGGCCGGGGCCTGTCAATATGCGGTGACTTGCCCAGCCCAAATACTTTTAAATAATCCTCTAAAAAAATTATTATGACCATTAACGACGTATCCCTGCTGGGTAAAAAGGTATTGGTAGGTGTAATTATCACCTTGATACCCTTTATCATCATTTTCGGCGGTTTGTGGCTTACTCAAAAGCTGCTATCCGAAAATCATAAATCAGATCCGGCAACCACAAACTCACCAAAATCAACAACACCATGAAACTGGAACAAACAAAAAAAATAA
Organism: Mucilaginibacter sp.; assembly: GCA_030445275.1. Classification (GTDB taxonomy): domain Bacteria; phylum Bacteroidota; class Bacteroidia; order Sphingobacteriales; family Sphingobacteriaceae; genus Mucilaginibacter. The sequence goes on along the minus strand of JAUCSE010000091.1, from coordinate 78,911 downwards.
GGATCGTAAAGAATGCCTTACTAAGCCTGCTGCTTTACGCATTGCCCATTGTACTGATGTTTGCTACATTTTATTTTACCGGGCAGCGGCCATGGGAAAAAAAGAAACAACAGCAAACATCTTCGGCTTCCACAAAAAACAAACCTGTTAATCCATAAAATAAAAACATCATGATTGAACTGATAAAAAAAGTAATTGAAAACCTGAATGGTTATGGTTTTTCTGTTTTGGTATTGGTACTCGGGGTGCTCGAGTTTTCGTTTGGCTTGTATAAAAAGCGCTGGAATAAAAATGAAAAATGGGTGGATATTGCCTGCTTTACCGTTCCCAAATTAGTGATCAAGCCTGTAGTGGCTTATTACGGCCTCAAAGTTTTACCTGCCATACTTCCAGGATTTAAGAATGTGTTTGACTGGGTGCCATTTTTCTGGGGATTTATAATCATCGCTGTTGCCGATGACTTGACCCAGTACTGGTACCACCGTCTGCACCACGAAGTGCCATGGCTGTGGCGTTTTCACCGCACGCATCATTCTGCCTCGTATATGGGTATGGCCATGGCTAGCAGGCAAAACATTATTTATACCCTGTTTTTTTCGCAAACCTATTTAACCACAGCTTTAGTTTACCTGGGTTTAGGTATCCCGGCTGTTATTGTAAAAGGTATTAAAGGTGCTATTACCACACTAGCGCATTCCAGTATTCCCTGGGATAAACCTTTTTATCAATATAAAATACTTCATCCGCTGGCCTGGGTATTGGAACGTACTATATCTACACCAGCTACCCATCATGCCCACCATGCAGCAACTACCGATGATGGCGTAGGTTATTACAAAGGTAATTTTGGCAATATGTTCTTTTTATGGGATATAATCTTTGGCACTGCTCATATTTCGCGCCAATACCCTAAAGCCTATGGTATATCTCATTACGAGGGCGATCAATGGTATGCCCAGTTATTCTGGCCTATATTTAAATCGAAAGTTGCCGGAAGTGAACTTGCTGCCGATGGACCTATGGTTAACGCTGATGTTCCATTACAAGAACACCAGTTATACAGGCCGGATCCAAAGCAAGTTCAGGAAGAGAAAGTAAGCCCGGAATCATACGAGTTACAACCTGTGAAAATATAAATTCAATGATGTAAAGGCAGGGGTTATATTAATCCCTGCATAATTTAACAGGAAGGAACATGAAAAAACAATAACCAAACTTAGCTTCAAATAAGGGAAAAGCAATCGCCTTTCCCCCATAACATTAAAACAACGAAACAGGATTTCAATTGGCGTTGGGTCTGTTTCTATCATGTCATTTTAACAATCTCAAATTTATGCAAAATATTGCAAAAGTCGGGAAAGGCTATGTGCTGTCTACGCCCCGGCTTGTACAACTATTGATTCCCATATTAATCACCTTTTTTACTCCATTCATAGGTTTTGCCCAGCAAACGCAACCCATTATCAATTCAAAATTGGTGGGCAGGGTGGTAGATGGTACTAATAAAGAACCCCTACCCGGTGCAGTGGTGCGTATTGAGGGAACCACCCACGTAGTATCAACCGATATAGAAGGCAAGTTCAGCTTTGTTACCGGTCAAAAATTCCCATATACACTCATCATTACCTTTATTGGTTATGAAACACAGAAATACGTAGCCACCGGCAGCCCGGTAGAGATCGTGATGAAGGACATCCAAAGCCAGCTAAACCAGGTGGTAGTGGTAGGCTACGGAACCCAAAAGCGAAAAGATATAACCGGCTCTGTTGCCTCGGTTCCTAATGTAGCGTTAAAGCAATTCCTGCCATCTTTGGACAGGGCGTTGCAGGGAACCGTTTCGGGTATACAGGTAACGCAGGCTACCGGCCAGCCTGGTGCTGGCGTTACCGTACAGATACGCGGTGTTAACTCTATTAACGCGGTAGCGGAACCGCTGTATGTAATTGACGGCTTCCCTACATCAAACAGTAACTCACTTAATGATGCCGGGGTAACCAACGGCCCTAAGATCAATCCTTTAGCCTCCATCAATACGGGTGATATTGAAAGTATTGAAGTATTAAAAGATGCATCTGCCACCGCTATATATGGTACCAGGGGAGCCAACGGTGTTATTATTATTACCACCAAAAAAGGAAAATCAGGACTGTCTTCTATCAATTACGATGGTAACTACGGATGGCAAAATGTAATCAAAACCATTCCGCTGCTTAATTCAGATCAGTGGGGCGCGCTTCGGAATGATGCATTGGTTAATTCTGGTAAATCTCCTCAAACAGCCGCGCAGCTTAATCCCTATAATGTGAATACCGATTGGCAGGGGGCGGCTTTCAGAACAGGAAACTCACAAAGTCATAACCTCTCTATACTCTCCGGAACAGACAGGACACGCCTGGCCTTTTCAGGTAATTATTTTAAACAGGATGGTATACTGCAAAATACCAACTTTGAACGTTATGCAGGCCGCGTAAATGTAGAACATGATTATAATGACCGGTTCAAGATCTCCTCATTTATTACCGGCAGCCGTACCAGCGCGCAGGTAGCCCCAGCGGGTGTGGTGCCGGCCATTTTGCTGATGACACCAACAACCCCGCTCTATAATGCGGATGGAACCTTCTTCTCCAAAAACATTTTTGAGGGTACCTATGGTAATCCTATTAATACGCTTTATAACCAAATTAATACCACTACCACAAGCCGCATACTGGGCAACATTGCGGGTGATTATAAGATATCAGAAAGTTTAACCGCCCGCGTTTTAGCTGGTATTGACATTATTGATAATAAACAAAACCGGTATCTGCCATCCACCGTTTATGAAGGCGCCGGCTATTCGGGCCTGGGCGAAGTAGGAACACTTAATTCTTACAACTGGCTTAATGAAAATACCTTAACCTATAACAAAAAGCTGGGTCGCAGTAATTTGAATGTGCTGGCCGGTTTCACCCAACAAAAGTTTAAGGGCGAGGGTTCTATAACTGGTTCATCAGGGTTTGTGAGTGATTATGATACGTTCAATAACCTGGGTTCGGGCAGTATTACTTCTATTTCGGGTAGTGGATTTGCCATCGCGCCATCCTCATCAAGCAATACCTGGGCATTAAGGTCATATCTGGGCCGTATCAATTATGGGTTTGACAGTAAATATTTGGTAACTCTTACGCTGCGCGCAGATGGTTCTTCGAAATTTGCACCTGGCCATCAATGGGCATCTTTCCCATCAGCAGCTATTGCCTGGAATGCTTCCAGCGAGAATTTCCTGAAGAATGTAGAGCAGATCAGTCAGCTTAAATTCCGGTTAAGTGCTGGTCAGACAGGTAACAGCGATATCCCGGCTTACCAGTCTTATTCGCAACTGGGTTATTACCGTTACAATTTTGGAAATACCACTGTTGCCGGCTTTTCACCCAATAGCTTAGCCAACCCGAACCTTACCTGGGAAAAAACAACCCAATACGACTTTGGCTTTGACCTGGGTTTACTCAAAGACAGGATAAGCCTGACCGCCGATATTTATTATAAAAAAACAACTAACCTGTTGCTTTACCTGCCACTTCCTGCAACCAGCGGGTTAACTATTATTACCAATACCGCCATTACCAATCCGCAACAGTATGAAAATGTTGGGTCGGTAGAGAATAAAGGTTTTGAATTGAGTTTAAATACGCATAACCTAACCGGATCATTTGTTTGGAATACCAGTGTGGTATTTGCGGTAAACCGTAATAAGGTACTTAGCCTGGGCGGTAACGGTGTTAACCAGTTTATCCCTGATTCATCCCTGCCTTCTATCTTAAAAGTGGGTCAACCCATAGGCTCGTTCATTGGCTATAAAACCAATGGACTGATACAGGCTGGTGGCCCTGCGCTTACTCCGGCTGCTAACACAGCCCCAGGCGGACAAGCCTATCAGGATATTAACGGAGATGGCAAAATTACCCAATCGGCCGACCGTGTTATTTTAGGAAATGCTCAGCCAAAATTTACCGGCGGTGTTACCAATACTTTCTCTTATAAAGGGATTGATCTGAGTGTATCTCTGCAGGGGTCTTATGGTAACAAGATCTACAATCAACAAAGAAATACCCTGGAATTGGGTACAGGTTATACTAATGCCACTACCACCATGCTTAACCGCTGGACACCGACAAACACCAATACCGATGTACATAGTGCCTTCCAGGACCCTGCGGCAACCATATCTGATCGATTTATTGAAAACGGATCTTATTTAAGATTGAAAAGCCTGAATCTGGGCTATAGCATCCCGCAGTCGGTTGTTTCCCGGTCGCCTATAAAAAAGGTCAGGATCTACATCTCCGCACAAAACCTGGTTACATGGACTAAGTATACTGGATATGATCCGGAAGTGAGCAGTAACGAGCAATCTGCCATTACCTCTGGCGTTGATAACGGCGCTTATCCAAACAGCAGATCTATCATTGCGGGGGTAAACGTCACTTTATAAGGCAGTTTTTTGATTAAAAATAGATGATAATGAACAAAATTAAATATATACTTATTATACTGATTGCCTTTGGCGCGGTTTCCTGCGCTAAATTGAGTGAAGATCCGAGATCTTTTATACCGGCAAACCAGTTTTACAAAACACAGGCCGATGCTGTGGCCGCCGTTACTGCTGCCTATTCCCTTTTAAATGCGGGTTCAAACGCGGTTCAAACGCCATATAATACCCTTTTTAACACCGGGATGAACTTTATGGCCGATGATGAAGGTCCGGGGCCGGGCGCTACTAATGCCGATGTGCGTTCGCAGGCCGTACTTGGCCATTCATCAGCAGGCTTACGTGTTTTGCAGATTTGGCAGCAGCATTATGCCGCTATTAAAAAAGCCAACATCGCTATTGATACCATTCCGCATATCAATTTTGATGCAACGCTGAATAAAAGATTGGTAGCAGAAGCTAAATTTTTGCGAGCCCTGTACTATTTTAACCTGGTGCGTTTATACGGCGATGTGCCATTGGTGCTGCATGATCAAACTTCGATTAACCTGGCCGATCTGCAAGTACCAAGAACCGCAGCAGCAACCGTTTATACACAAATTGAAGCTGATCTGACGGCTGCTGCAACAGATCTGCCCAATACTTATACCGGGGCCGATCTTGGACGGGCAACTGCCGGAGCGGCCAAATCACTATTGGCTAAAGTTTACCTAACCGAACGCCAATGGGCCAAAGCCGTTAGCAAAGCCGAAGAAGTGATCAATGGCCCATATGGGTACGACCTGTTCAGCAATTATGCTGATGTGTTTTTACCGGCATCAAAAAATGGTAAAGAGCATATTTTTTCGGCCCAGTTTAAAGCCAATTCGCAGGGACAGGGTAATAACCAGGCACCCAGAGCTATCCTGAATGGTATCCCCGGAATGGTGAGCAGCTATGCCGATCAGGTTGTTTTTTATTCCGTGCCCGATGCTACAAAACCAAGTGGTACTGATAAATTCTTCAGTATTTACAAGCTTTACTCGGCTAGCGACAAACGGAAACGGGTAAGTTTTGTAACCCGCTTTCAAAGCCCTACCACCAATCTTTGGTATGGTAAATTGAATGATCCTGCAATAGCTAATGATTCCATTCCATTTTTTAATAAATATTATGATCCTAATGTGGTTGCTAATGAGGCCGAATCGGGCGCTAATGTACCCATCATCCGTTTTTCGGAAGTATTGCTGATTCATGCCGAAGCTGAAAATGAGCTGAACGGGCCTACGGCTAAAGCCTATACCTCTATCAATCGTGTACGAACCAGGGCAGGACTGGATAATCTTTCGGGACTAAGCCAGGCCGATTTTCGTAACGCGGTTTACCTGGAACGCCGCCTGGAGTTTGTTTTTGAATACCAGCGCTGGTTTGACCTGATCAGGGAGAAGGATGCCAGCGGTAATGGCATATTGGAAACCAGCCTACTCGCAGTAGGTAAAACCAATGTAAGCAAAGGGGCAAAGGGTAAATTTTATCTGTTCCCGATACCTCAGCAGGAAATTGATAACAGCAACGGTAAGCTCACCCAAAATCTGGGGTGGGAATAGTTAACAGATATAGGGCGCCGCAGTTAATGTGGCACCCTTTATGCCAAATAGTTAAACAGAGATCATTATGAAAAGAACAGTTATTGTTTTTTTATTGCTCATCGGCATTTTCGCATCAGCTTTCGGGCAGTCTGCAGAGAAGGATGAAGGTTCGCATGCTATTGATCCAAGAGTAAATTCAGCGGTTTTTCAGGTGCTGGATGAGTACATGACCACCTTTAACGCAAAAGATTTGAATGGATGGGAGCGCACCTACCAGTTTCCGCATTATCGTTTGGCCGGTGGTAAAATGTCGGTATTGGAAAAGGCTGGCCTCCGAGATTCTGCAAAGGTTTTTGGCGAATTGCAAAAAGCAGGTTGGGATCATAGCCAATGGGATCATCGAAACATTATCCAGGCATCGGCTGATAAAGTACACGTGGATACCCGCTTTTCCCGTTACCGTGCCGATGGGAGTTTGATTGGTCATTACGAATCTCTGTATATCCTTACCAAGGAGGATGGGCGCTGGGGCATCAAATTTAGATCAAGTTACGCCGAATAATATTAAACCAAACCATAACATGAAAAAACTCACCCTTATTATGCTACTGTTACTTTCGGCCGTGGCCGGGGTACATGCGCAGGCTTATGTTCAAAAATACGCTGAAAAAATTACAGTAACACCCGAGCTCAGTAAAAAGCTGTTTGCTGAAATTCAGCAGGGCAAAGCCTACCTGGTTGATGTACGCACCCCGGATGAATATAACCAGGAGCATTTAAAATATGCAGCCAATATCAATATCAAATCGACAGATTTTGCAGATCAGATCAAAAAATTAGATAAAAGCAAGCCCGTGTATTTGTACTGTCATTCAGGCAATCGTAGCGGTAGGGCCGCAGACAGTTTGCAAACGCTTGGATATATCAAAGGCTATAATATTGGCGGTCTGGATAGTTTGATAAAAGCAGGTTTCCCAATACAATGATCTTAACTAAACCATAACATATAATGATAAACTTAAACAAACTCACCCAAAAGCTACCGGTCTTTTTTAAAGCCGGTAACAACAAAATATGGCCGCTGGCAGTGGCTATGGGGTTAATTACTATACAAAGCGTTAATGCTCAAAACAACCAACCCTATGGTGGCACAGTAGGCAAAACACTTAACGATTCCAAAGAATGGTGGCCCGAACCGCACAAGGCCCCGGCTGGTGCACCAAATGTAGTATGGATCATCTTAGATGATGTGGGCTTTGGCGCTACAAGTACCTTTGGCGGTATCATCAAAACCCCCAATTTTGATACGCTGGCCAATAACGGATTACGTTATACCAATTTCCATACAGCAGGTATTTGTGCGCCAACACGCTCGGCTTTGCTTACCGGACGTAACCATCACTATGTACACGAGGGTGGATTTTCGCATGTAACCATGTCGGCCGGGTTTCCTGGCTATGATGGCAGGATCCCATCTGACAAAGGGACTATTGCCGAAATACTACGCGAAAACGGATATAACACCTTCGCGGTGGGTAAATACGGCTTAACCCCGGATGAAGATGCCACCGATGCAGGTCCGTTTGACCGCTGGCCAACAGGGAAGGGCTTTGATCATTTCTTTGGATTTTTGGGCTCGGCAACTGATCAGTATAAACCCGACCTGGTAGAAGACAATGCTCACGTAACGCCTGATGGCCGCCACTTGAATGAGCAGATCACGGATAAAGCTATCAGTTACATTACCCGACAGCACAAAGTAGCGCCCGATAAGCCATTCTTTTTGTACTATGCACCGGGCGCAACCCATTCGCCGCATCAGGTTGCCAAAGAATGGAGCGATCTGTACAAAGGTCAGTTTGATTCGGGTTGGGACGATTTTCGCGAAAAAGTGATTGCCCGTCAGAAAAAGCTGGGAATCATACCTGCCTATGCCAAACTACCGGAGCGCAATACTCGGATACCAGCCTGGAACTCATTGCCAGCTGCCGAAAAGAAACTGTACGCCCGTTTTATGGAAGTGTATGCAGGCTATCTAACCTATACGGATCATGAAGTGGGTAGGTTGGTTAACTACCTGAAACAAAGTGGTCAGTTGGATAATACGTTGGTGTTTGTGATCATTGGCGATAACGGAGCCAGTAAAGAGGGGACGGTTCACGGTGTTATCAACCCCAAAAAGAATTCAGCCAAACTGGTTGCCGAAGACACTTATCTGAAAACAAACATTGAGGATATTGACGATATAGGCACGCCGCAAGGCACTACCAACTATCCTTTGGGTTGGGCGCAGGCTGCTAACACCCCATTCAAATACTGGAAACAGGATGCCAATTCCGAAGGAGGTACGCGCAACCCGCTTATTGTTTATTATCCAAAGGGTATTAAAGATAAGGGTACTATTCGTACCCAGTACGGGCATGTTATTGATGTGTTGCCTACCACGCTGGAGTTTACAGGTATTAAACTACCGGAATATATAAGGGGCATAAAACAGGACACCTTGCAGGGCACTTCACTGGTTTACTCGTTTGATCATCCTGATGCTGCAACACGGCACAACTTACAGCACTTCTATATTTTTGGTTCACGCTCCATTTATAGTAATGGTTGGAAGGCCGAAGCAGCCCATCATCCCGATTATGTAGAACTGAATGATTTTAAAGTCGGCCAAACCGTAGCCGATAAAAACTTTGACGATGATGTTTGGGAGCTTTATAACCTGAATGATGATTTTAACGAACGGGTTGATCTGGCTAAAAAGAATCCGGAAAAACTAAAAGAGTTAAAAGCAGCATTTGAAGAACAAGCTAAAAGGAACAATCTGTATCCGTTTATTGACTGGTACGATGTGTTTCATCAGCGTATACACCAGAACTATAAGAAATAGTTTAAAAAGGAGTAAAGGCAGACGGAGCAAAGAGCGAGGATAAAGAAATTGTCATCCTGAGGGACGAAGGATCTATTAGTGAATATGCATGTCGTTTAATAGGTCCTTCACTCCGTTCAGGATGACAAATTAATATTGGTTTTCCAAACCCTCTTCACAGCGAAGCTGAAGAGAGGGTCGGCGATCCGCCGGCTGGCGGAGACGCCGGGGTGAGTCATCTGCGCTAAATTGGAATTACTTAACCAACCTAACATAAACCGATCAATATGAAATACGATCACAAACAAACGTTAACCGCCATTGTAATTGCCCTTGGTTTTACAATACAGGCAAGCGCGCAAAATACAACCCCTGCGGCTAATATTGCGCCCATTAATCCTTCCACTTACAAAGGAGTGGAGGGTAAAACCCTGGCCGAATCAAAGGAATGGTGGCCAAAGCCGCTCAAAGCCCCCAAAGGTGCACCCAATGTAGTCTGGATATTGCTGGATGATGTTGGCTTTGGTGCGTCGGCCACCTTTGGCGGACTAATCAGCACACCAAACTTTGATACGCTGGCCAATAACGGGTTGCGATATACCAATTTTCACACAGCAGGTATTTGCGCGCCAACACGGTCGTCACTGCTTACAGGGCGCAACCATCATTATGTACATATGGGTAATTTTGCGCATGCTTCAACGGCGGCAGGTTTCCCTGGTTATGATGGCCGGATACCGCCGGATAAAGGCACCATTGCCGAGGCATTGCGGGCCAATGGTTACAGCACCTTCGCCGTGGGTAAATGGGGCGTAACTCCTGATGAGGATACCACCGCTGTCGGTCCATTCGATCGCTGGCCCACAGGTAAGGGTTTCGATCATCATTTTGGCTTCCTGGAATCGGCCACAGACCAGTACCATCCGCCGCATTTGGTAGAAGATAATTTTCATGTAAAGCCCGATGGCCGTAATCTGAATGAACAGATCACCGATAAGGCTATTGCATATATCGACGCGGCGCATAAGGCAGCCCCTGATCAACCCTTCTTTTTATACTATGCTCCTGGCGCTACCCATGCACCACACCAGGTAAGCAAGGAGTGGAGCGATTTATATAAAGGCAAGTTTGATGAAGGCTGGGATGTGTACCGCGAAAAAGTTTTTGCCAATCAGAAAAAGGCTGGTTATATCCCTGCTTATGCCAAACTGCCCGAGCGTAACGAGCGCATCCAGGCCTGGAAAAATTTACCGCCTGAGCAGCAAAAACTATACGCCCGCTTTATGGAAGTTTATGCAGGCTACCTGACCTATATTGACAACCAGGTGGGCCGGGTGATCAGTTACCTGAAAGCTTCGGGACAGTTTGATAATACCCTGGTATTTGTGATGATAGGGGACAACGGCGCGAGCAAAGAGGGTACTTTCCATGGGGTGATCAATCCTAAAAATTCTGCGCTGACCACGCCCGAAGCCGATTATATCAAGAAAAACGAAACCGATTATGAAAGTATTGGCACACCCGAGGCATCAACCAATTATCCTTTAGGTTGGGCGCAGGCGGCTAATACCCCCTTTAAATACTGGAAATCAGATGCCGATGCGGAAGGTGGTACGCACAACCCATTGATCGTTTATTATCCAAAACTGATCAAGGAAAAAGGGACTATTCGTACCCAATATGGCCATGTGTCAGATATATTTCCAACTACCATTGAAGCTGCAGGTTTAAAACTGCCGGAGTATGTGAAAGGTATTAAGCAAGATACCCTGCAAGGGAAATCCTTATTCAGCTCATTTAATAATGCCCAGGCACCAACGCTGCATACTACGCAATACTATTACATTTTTACATCCCGCGCTATCTACAAAGATGGCTGGAAAGCCGAAGCTGCTCACCGCCCCGATAATATCGACTTGCAAAACTTTCCGCAGGGTAAAACGCAACCGGAGCGTAATTATGATAAGGATGTATGGAAACTGTATAATCTGAACGAAGATTTTAATGAACGTATTGACCTGGCCAACAAGAATCCTGAAAAGTTGAAGGAATTAAAAGCTCTTTTTGATGCCGAAGCCAAAAAGAACCACATCTATCCCTTTATTGATCGTGATGACGTGAACAATAAAAGGATCCATCATTTAGAAAACAATAACTAAACAAATTAATCATGAAGAATTTAAAGATTTTCTTAGTTGCGCTATTGGTTATAGCCACCGGTGCTGTAAACGCACAAACGGCACCGGCAAATCCTCCTTTACTATCTCTTGAGGCATTTTCTGCGAAATTAAAACAAGCAAAAGATGCGCAGCTACTGGATGCCCGATCGGCAGAAGAGTTTGTGCAAAACCACATTAAAGGTGCCATAAATGTAGATGCTAAAACTGCCGGTTATCAGCAGCAATTGGATGCCCTGTCAAAAGACAAGCCAACCTTTGTATATTCCATTGCCAATGGCCGCAGCACAGTTTTATCGCGCGAGCTAAGAGCAAAGGGATTTAAAGATGTGGAAGAGTTGCCGGGAGGTTTGGCCAACTGGATAGGTTCTGGCTACCCCATCATCTCGACCACCAAAAAAGGTGTTTCGCTGTCAAAAGCGCAGTTTACGGAACTCATCGGTTCATCACAACTGGTGCTGGTTGATTTTGAGTCGAGGTATTGCGGTGCCTGTAAAAAGCTGGTTCCTGTATTGGATTCATTGAAGGCAAAAACAGGCTTTGCACCAAAAGTTATCAGCATCGAAGTATATGATAACACGGCGCTGGCAAAGGAGCTTAAGGTAAATGTATTGCCTACGCTGGTACTTTATCAAAACAAAAAAGAGGTCTGGAAAAAACAGGGGTTTTCATCGGTAGCACAAGTTGAGGCCGCTGTTAACCAGGCACAAACAGGGTTAGCAAGTGCGCGATAATTGAATTGATAAGTAGGAGCTAACCAAGGGATCGACTCACCCGCCCGTTGCTGCGCTCGGGCCCCTCTCTTCGCCTTCGGCGGAAAGAGGGGGGAATGGAATAAAGACAAATGGAGCAAGGATAAAGGAAAATTTGTCATCCTGAGGAACGAAGGATCTATTGGTGAATATGTATGCCGTTTAATAGATCCTTCACTCCGTTCAGGATGACAATTTAATATTAGTTTTCTAAGCCTCCTTTCCAGCGAAGCTGAAGAGAGGGTCGACAATCCGCCGGCTGGCGGAGACACCGGAGGGAGTCTTCCGGCATGCATTTTCGCAAATTTATATCCACCAACATACCACCAATGTTAAAACGTATAGCTTACTTTATTTTACTCCTGTTTTCGGGCAATATTATCCTTGCCCAAACTTCACGTCCAAAACCCAACATCGTAATTGTTTTGGCCGATGATATGGGCTTTGCCGATCTGGGTTGTTTTGGCTCAGAGATTCATACGCCCAATATTGACAGGTTTGCCCGGGAAGGTTTAAAAATGACCCAGTTTTATAATGCCGGCAGGTGTTGCCCATCCAGAACGTCATTATTAACCGGATTATATCCGCACCAGGCCGGGGTGGGCGATATGGTAAAGTACAAAGGTTCGCCGGCTTATCAGGGCTACTTGAATGATCATTGTGCTACCATTGCTGAGCTATTGAAAGCCGAAGCGGGCTATAATACCATTGTTTCCGGCAAATGGCACGTGGGTTTACAACCATCAGCATTGGCTTTTAACCGGGGATTTGATCAGTCATTCACCATGCTGAATAATGGTAGCAGCTATTTTAATTCCAAACCATTATACAACGACGGCAGCAAGATCACTTTTATGCTGAATGATCAGGAGATTGTGAGGAATGATACCTCCAAATACCTTACGCAAGCCATAACAGATTTTGCTATAGGATCATTAGAGAAGATTAAAGATCAGCAGAATCCCTTTCTGCTTTATGTGGCTTACAATGCGCCACACTGGCCCATCCAGGCGCTATCCGGGGATATCGCCCGGTATAAGGGTAAATACCTAAAAGGCTGGGATAAGCTTCGCCAGCAGCGCTATGAGAAATTAATAACTAGCGGTATTATCAAAAAAGAATGGCGACTATCGGCACGGGATAGCAGGGTACCCGATTGGGATTCACTATCTCCCGAAGAGAAGGATAGATGGGATACCCGCATGGCTATTTACGCCGCTATGATTGATAGGATGGATGCAGGCGTTGGTGAGATTATGAATAAACTGAAACAGCTGGGAAAAGATAAAAATACCATTGTTCTTTTTATATCAGATAATGGAGGCAGTGCCGATGAAGTGAAAAGTTTATCAACTGTTATCCAAAAATCAGGTACCCCCGGCTCTGTTGAATCTATTGACAGTTATGAAATTCCCTGGGCCAATGTGAGCAATACGCCATTTAAGCTATTCAAAAGAAATACCCATGAGGGTGGCATAGCCACACCTTTCATTGCCTGGTTTCCGGGTGTTATTAAAGCAGGAGGTACTAATACCCAACCTGCACATTTTATTGATATCATGCCCACTTGTTTGAGCCTTGCAGGAATTAATTATCCGCAGGAATTTAAAAACAGGAAACTGACACCGCTTGAAGGGGTAAGTCTGACTAATATATTCAACAATAAATCGGGTAAAGGTCACGATGCTATTTTCTGGGAGCATGAAGGGAGCAGGGCTGTAAGAAAAGGAAAATGGAAGCTGGTTGCCGAGATTGGTGATGCCTGGGAATTGTATGATCTGGAGGCAGACAGATCTGAAACCAATAACCTTGCAGCAAAATATCCGGAAAAGGTAAAAGAATTGGAAAAAGAATACCAACAATGGGTGGTAAAAGTTGGCGTGGTTGACTGGAACAAGATCAAATCATTGTAAAAATAGATTGCCCGTAATGCTGATTGTATATATCTAAAGCATCGTGATTGTTGAAAAGGGGAAATTGAAAATATCATCTTATCGCCCTTTTTCAGTAACTTTAATTTATTAACACGATTATGTTTCGACGCTTTCAGTACTGGGTCAACCGTCATTTTCAGCCTGTTTTTTTATTGCTGCTAACCGCCTTTCTGGTTGTTGGCAGTATGACCCTGAAAGATAATTACCTTGTTGTAACCAAATACACCCCGTCGGGTATCATTAGCTGGGAGCTTAATACCAGTAACGCCCGGCGAGATTCTATTTTGAAGGCCTGGCAAACAGGCTTTAAAAAAAATCAGATCTACACCAATCAGTCTGCTTATCCCAAAACCATATCGGGGATAGAAACAGTGATTTTTCGGAACAATGCTGATTATGCCTTTATTATCATTTATGTAGCCATCCTGCTTGCCTTAATTATCCGGATTGGCAGTCAAAAGGCAAACCCCCGTCGCCGGGTAATCTCCCGGCGTACAGTTTTGAATTATTGTGTCCTGGCTATTATTACAGGCCTGGCAGATGTATTTGAAAATTTACTAACTAACCAGGCCCTTCAGCATTACAGGCTTAAGGAGGCACTGCCAGATGCCTGGATCATTGGCGCTCTTACCTGTACAAAATTTCTGTTGCTGGCTATTATCCTGGGTAAGTTGTTATTCGAGGCTTTTAAACTGAATAAACCCCGGTTTTGGCTGGAGTATGTAACCAGATGGTTGGGGCAATTGCTTACTTATTCGTGGCGGTTCCGTGTTATACTGCTTACATTAGTGGTGTTTTTTCTGGGGCTTTATGTTAGTGATCAGATACAGGATATGCTATTGTCTATCAATACATCCCGTTGGGCCAGTTTTTATTTTCTTACATCTACTACGCTGCTGGCTCTGTTATGTTGGCATTTACCAAAAGCAATTGATAACTCACTTAAAATAAGTTACCGGGCTTTTTTCATGGGGCCTACAGATTTTAATAACTCCCGTTTACCTACAGGTGCCCGACCATCTGAAAAAATATATGCCGGACGTTTGCTGGGAGCTGCCTGTTTTTTGATCCCTGCTACAGGTATTCTGCAAACCATGAACGCATATCATATTGATTACCTGCTTAATGGAGTCCCTCCATTGGTTTTCCTAGTTGCCTCCCTGATCTTTTATAAAATTGTAATGCGATATCATTGGATAGATCGATTATACAGGTCAGGAACAGGGATAATTAAATGGCGCTTTTGGTTGAGTATGGTAGCCTTGTTGCTGCCCATGATTATTTGGGGGAGCTTTTATGGTAAACAAAATCGCGAACCTTCATTCCTGGCCTATTTATCATTGGATCTGTTTTTTTTGTCGGTGATGTTTATGATCGCCACCACGCTGCGTACCCGTATACCGGCAATAGCCAAATGGCATGTAGCGCCCTGGATCATTTTTAGCGGACTGGTGGCGACGCTTTTCTTTATCCTATGTAATTTCCCTCCTTTTTTAAACCCAATCACCAGTAATACCCGCTTTTATACCATGCCTGTTGTGTTATGTGCTGTAGTTGGTTATTTGCTGTTTTTTTCTTTTTTGTTGTTTGCCGGCAAAAAAACAGGTATCAGCTTGATCACTTTTTTACTGTTATTTACCCTTTATCGGTCGGTAAGTACCATCACGGCCTATCACGAAACGCACGTTCAAAAACAGGCTAACTATCATAAATCGCTTGATTCATTAGACAGGTATGCAGAACAATGGCTAAACAATCGGAAACCAGAAATTAAAGCCTTTATTGCTCAACATCCCGGTCAACCTTATCCCGTATTTTTTGTAAATGCCTACGGTGGTGGTATACGCGCTACCGTGTGGACTACCATGGTTATAGGTACACTGGATAGCTTGCTAAAAACTAAATATAAGGATGATGACCGTGTAAAGGATTTTCAGCATTATGTTTTTTCTTATTCCGGGGCATCGGGCGGTACGGTTGGTTTGTCATTGCTTTGCAGCGCCAGGTATCAATACAAGCAGAATACCAGTGCTGATACGGTTTTTTATCCGGCTAATTCCTTAGCCATTTACCAGAACGACTATCTTACCTCTGATATTGTTGCGTTGCTTGGCCGGGATATGCTGGCATCTTCATTAGGGATAGCGCCACCATGGGCAGATAGAGCCAGGCTAATGGAACGGGATTGGGAAAGACATACCCGTCGCCACCATATGGATTTGAGCATTACCCTGGGTAGAATGTGGAAAGGAACTAACTATGAGGTGCCATTGTTATTTGCAAATACTTTTGATGTAGATAGCGGAAAAAAAGGTATCTCGGCACCCGTATTATTGGATAGCCTTGATTTTCCCTCAACCATATTACTGGAACAGGAAATTGAAGATCCTGGCGATCTGCGCCTGAGTACTGCTGCTTTTTTGAGCGCCCGGTTCCCTTATGTAAGTCCCACGGCCAAATTAAATGGGAAACATCATTTTACGGATGGAGGTACCTGGGATAATTCGGGAGCCGAAACCTCATTGGAGGTGCTGAATGTGTTTGAACGGGTACGCACCAAACTGATAAAGGAAGATGCCATATTTAATCATATTCAACCCCAATTTTTATCTCTCCCCAATTCGGTACAAGAGATGGAACCAACCGAAAAACCGGAGAACTTATTTGAACCACTTGCACCACCGGTTGGGATATTGAACAGCCGGATAGGTTATATGAAAAAATCAGATGGCTGGAACTATTCACTTTCCAGAATAAAACATTATGGTTATTATTCGTTTCGCCCAACTGCCGAGCAGGTGCCAAATACCAGCATATGGCCCGTATTGCCGCTTGGTTGGCAGATCTCAGATTATGCCATGGCAAGAATGCAGATCAGTGTATTAAAGGATAGTGCCGCTATTAATAAAGTATTGACCCATTTTTATGTAACTCCCAAAAAGTAAAGTGGTTTTTTGTATTGGTTTTACCCGTTAATCAGGATCAATGCAATAGCCAGTAGGGCAGGTACCGCCTGTATATAAAGTATTTTCCGGGTTACCGTAAATGATCCATACAGGCCAGCAACGGCTACACAGGTTAAAAAGAATAAGGCAACATTATTGTACCATTGCGCATCGCTGATAAAAAATGTCCAGAACAAGCCTGCGGCTAAAAAGCCATTATATAAGCCCTGGTTTGCTGCCAGTGTTTTGCTGCTTTCCAGTTCCTGGCGCGATTTATTAAATGCTTTGGGGCCACGAGTTGTCCATGCAAACATTTCCAGCCACAATATATAACAATGTATAATAGCAATAAGGCCGATAAGAATTTTGATGATCAGGTTCATTTGGTTTGAGAATTGATGATATAAATATAATGAAATATATGATTTGACCTGATCCCTAAGTTTATAAGAGGGGATGGCCAGGAGTCAAAACTTAAGAAATCTGCACTATAAAACACGGCTTCGGTGCAACTTTTTCCTGATAAACAGCGTCTACATAAAAAACAACCACATTATGAAAAGAAAAGTCTTTATTTTATTGGTATCAGCGATGGCCACGCTAACCTTAAATACCTTTGCCCAGGATGGTAACTGGCAAACCAGATCAGTTTCGGGGTTTAACAGCATTGAATCGGGAGGGCCATTTAATGTACATATAAAAGTTAATGGAACAGAAAGCTTAAAGCTTAATATAGATGTCGATGTGATCAATGATGTTAAAACAGAGGTAGTGGATGGTGTTTTGAAGATAGGTTTTAAAAACAGAATGTCATTTCACCGTAATATCAGAAAGGCTGATATTTTTATCACCGCGAAATCGCTTGAGGGGCTTGGAAACAGCGGTTCAGGTAATCTGGATGTAGAAGGGGCGGTGACTGGCCAGAACGCAAAGGTATCGTTAACTGGTTCAGGTAATATTAAAACTGCCGTTAAATCAGGTTCGCTTGACGCAAAGATCAGTGGATCAGGATCTATCGATATAAAAGGAAGTACTGATGATGCAAATCTTCGCATAACAGGATCAGGGGAGATCAATGGGAGAGATTTAAAAACAGAGTCAGTAACTGCAACCATAAGCGGATCTGGTGGCATTAGCATTATAGCAAATAAAAGCGTATCAGCACGTATTACAGGTTCGGGAAGCGTGGCATATTCGGGCAATGCTGTAGTAGCAGAAACAAAATATTCAGGCTCAGGCCGGGTACGTAAAGTTGATTAAAAACTATAACTCTAAAAAGAAAAGCCTCCGTAAACCGGGGGCTTTTCTTTTGGGGTATAATGGAGATTTAATAAGCAAAAAACGACATGTTTATACTCAAATATCGGTACTAAAACAGCATTAATTGCAGCTATTATCATCATTATGTGCTTATAACAAGCAGAAATAGTGCTCAAATTGGTCATAAAATGAGTGAAAAGTGTCCGTTTTTACCTGTTTTATGACCATGTTTGTTAAATATGAACACACTTGAAATAACCAATAATATTGGTTTAATAAAGATTTATTAATACAAAATCGGCCAAATTGTGGTTTTATAAAACTGTGAATTTGACGGATATTTTTTCATCCTCGCAATTATAATATTTCGCCATTAATATTGAAAAATCAAATTCTTAATTTTACGAAAAATTATTATCAATATTGTAATTATTGCCATTAAATGTTTTGAGTTTTATTGTCTGGTATTATTTATATCATTAAAATCATTTGTAGGGTTTCAAATACATGAAATACTTTTTAAAAAAATTAAATAAGATTTGGGGTTTTATCAAAAATTAATAATTATGTTTGGTTTATAAGCATTTTATTTATGGAAGATAGGCATAAACAAATAAAAAGTGCCCAATTAAGGAGTGATATTTTAAAGCAGTTATATTTTAAAAAAACACTTTTATACAGTGAACTAAGCTTAATATATAATAAAAGCATTCCGGTAATAAATAAAATAATAAATCAGCTAATTAAGGACGGCCTGGTTGCTGAAGTTGGATACGCAGCATCAAGCGGGGGCAGAAGGCCGCAGATGTATTCGGTTAAAACAAATGCCATGTACATTATGGCAATAGCAATGGATCAGTTTTGTACACGTATGATGATTGTGGATATGCAGAATAATCCGGTAACAAACACCCAGCTGGTCGAATTGCCCCTGAACGATAATGCCAATGCTTTACCACAACTTATTTCCTGCATTAATAGCTGTATAGCAAAAAGCGGGATCAATAAAACGCAGATCCTGGGAATAGGGATTGGCATGCCTGGTTTTGTAAGTGTTTCTGATGGAATTAATTATTCATACCTGGATGCTGGCGACCAAAAACTAACCCACCTCATTCATAAGGCAATAGGTGTGCCTGTATATATAGATAATGACTCAAGCTTGATTGCCCTGGCCGAACAAAAGTTTGGAGCTGCCAAACTAAAAGACCAGGCAATGGTTATTAACCTGGGCTGGGGTATAGGTTTGGGGATGATAGTTAATGGCGAAATTTTTAGAGGCAGCAATGGTTTTGCTGGAGAGTTTAGCCATATCCCACTATCAGAAGACGGCGCATTGTGCCTGTGTGGCAAGCAGGGATGTCTGGAGGCAGAGGCCTCTATGTTGGTAGTTACCAAAAAAGCCATTGAAGGTATTAAACAAGGTAAATTATCATCACTGCAATCATTTATTAATGAACCGCTTGAACGGATAGCCACTGCTATTTTTGAAGCTATTGCCATTGGCGATCAGTATGTTATTGAACTGCTTTCAGATGCAGGCTATAAAATAGGAAAAGCTTTAGCCATATTGATACACATTATGAACCCGCAAACCATAGTGTTAAGCGGGCGCGGGACCAAAGCCGGCAAAATAATGCTGGCCCCCATACAACAGGCCCTGAATAAATACTGTATTCCGCGCCTGGCCGGTAATACAGAGCTGCTTATTTCAACACTTGGATTTGATGCCGAGCTTTTGGGTGCGGCTGCCCTGGTAATGGAATATTTAGATGACGATATTTTAAATGCGCATTTTAAACAAAAACAACAGCCTATGGATAAAACATCAGTATAATAAAAGTAAAACCAACCATATTTTAAAATATAAATATAACCGTTTAATCATGAAAAAAACATTACTATTCACGTTAATAATGCCCTGTTTGGCCATGGGAGCGAACGCTCACCTGAAGGTAAACATTGGGGCAATAAGCAATTCGCGTTTAACCAGGAGCGATAGCAGACAAGCAATAAAAGCAATTGAAACCATTAAGGGTACGGTAAAAGATGCCGCCGGACAGCCGCTTATTGGTGTAAACGTACAGGTAAAAGGAACAAGCCGAGGTACTCAGACCGATGTGAATGGAGCCTTTTCAGTACAAGCCAGCGTTGGCGAAACATTGGCTATCAGTTACATTGGATACGCTAAAAAAGAAATAATTGTAAGCTCTACAGCCGCGCTGAACATTGTGCTTGCAGAAGATTCAAAAACATTAGGCGAAGTGGTGGTAACAGCTTTGGGTATTAAAAGATCAGCAAACTCCCTTACCTATGCTTCACAACAGATAAACAGTGAGAGCATTAACCTGGTAAAAACAAACAACTTAATGAATTCCTTAAGTGGTAAAGTAGCTGGTTTAACTATTTCGTCAAGTGCTTCGGGAATTGGTGGCTCCGTAAAGGTTAATTTACGTGGCTCCAGATCGGCTAACGGAAGTAACCAGCCTTTATATGTTATTGATGGTATTCCTATTTTAAATAGCGCTAACGCCAACGGGCAGCCCGGCAATACTTATGGAGGCAGCCCGGATGGTGGCGATGGTATATCGAACCTTAATCCCGAGGATATCGCGAGCGTTTCGGTATTAGAGGGTGCATCAGCAGCGGCATTATACGGTAGCCAGGCACAAAATGGTGTAATTCTCATTACTACCAAAAAAGGAAAAGCAGGCAAGGCACAGATCAATTTTACCTCAGGTGTAGCGGTTGATCATGCAGTATCTCTGCCTAAATTCCAAAATCAATATGGGCAAACTGCCGGAATGACAAGTGGAGATATAACCAGTTGGGGAGCCCCAATTACAAAAACCACGGATAATTTGAAAGCCTTTTTTCAAAATGGCGTTAATTTAACCAACTCTATCAACCTGTCAGCAGGCAATGAAGCTGCTCAAACCTTTGTTTCATATGCCAATACGCATGCTACAGGAATTGAGCCAGGTAATAAACTGAACAGAAATAACTTTAGTTTACACGAAACGGCCGGCTTCTTTAACAATAAGCTAACCGTTGATGGTAACATTAATTATATAAACCAAACCATAAACAATAGCCCTAACTTAGGTTTTTATTCAAACCCGATAACTTCGTTGTATATGTTTCCGCGTGGGGTAGATATTCAACCCTATAAAGATCAATATCTGTTTCCTGACAAAACAGGATACGACCGCCAAAACTGGATTACAAAAGGGCAGGGCGATTTACATCAGGATAGTCCATGGTGGATCATTAATAAGGAGCCAGGCATAGCACAGCGTAACCGCATATTGTTAAGCGGTAGTGTAAAGTACGAATTTAATAAATGGTTAAACGTACAGGTTAGGGGAAATGCCGACCGCGTTACCGATGATTTTGAAAAAGATTTTTATTCAGGTTCTAATAACGTGTATGATAACAGGGGTAATGGATTTTTAGCCTTGAGCAATCAAACCGTTACTCAAAAATATGGCGATGCACTTGTGAACTTTACAGTTCCTTTACCACATTCAGATTTTAAAATAAATGGATTAGTGGGTACAAGTATTACTGATATACAAACAAAAGGGACCTCGTATGGTGGCCCTCTTTCAACCCCTGATTTTTTCACTGCCGGTAATATCATAGCTGCATTGGCCGGTAGTCCGGGCAATACTACGCTTAATGCAATTGGTAAGGGTGGCTATCCTAATATTACTACCCCAACTTTTGCAATCAGCCCTGTTCACAGTCAATTACAAGCCATTTTTGGAAGTGCGGATTTCTCCTATAAAGAATGGGCTTTTTTAACCGTAACTGCCAGAAATGATTGGTCATCAAACCTGTCGTTTACTAACAACTTCTCCTATTTTTATCCTTCAGTGGGTGGTTCCGTTATATTATCAAAAGCGCTTCATTTGCCAGAGGTTATTACCTATGCCAAATTACGCGGTAGTTATGCGCAAGTGGGTAATACCATTCCGCCTTACTTAACCAATATTCAAAATACGCAGGGCGGCGATGGATCATTGATCTTTACTACAACTGCGGCACCAAGTACATTAAAGCCCGAAAAAACAAATTCATATGAATTAGGTACCGATCTGCGTTTCTTTAACAGCAAGGTTAATCTTAGTCTTACCTTCTTCAAAACCAATACATTGAATCAATACGTTCCGGTAATACCAAGTTCAACATCATTGGTTTCTACCAGATATACCAATGCTGGTAATATTCAGAATAAAGGGTTTGAATTTATTTTAGGCTACGATGTATTCACTAACCCTGATTTAAGTTGGAATACCAGCTTTAATGGTTCAGTCATTAAAAATACAATAATTGATGTTGACGATAAGGATGGCATCAATAGCTTTGATCTTCATGCCGGGGATAACGGCTATGCTTTAAGATTGGTAAAAGGTGGCTCATACGGTGACCTTTATGCCAGAACGCTGGCACGCGATGCGCAGGGACGTGTAATATTATCTGGTACTGGTACTGCAACCGATCCTTATACACCTACAAAAACCAATGATTATCAATATGTAGGTAATACAAATCCTAAATTTCAGTTAGGTTGGAGCAATACTTTTACTTACAAAAGATTTACTCTTAACGTGCTGGTAGATGGTAAATTTGGAGGTCAGGTAATGTCAATGACCCAGGGTTTCCTGGATTGGGCCGGTGTTTCAGAGACATCAGGACAAGCACGTCAGCAAGGTGGTGTAAAGGTAAATGGTGTTAATAGTGCAGGGCAGGCAGTTTCAACCGTTAATGCGCAGGCATGGTATAGCTATATAGGCAACCGTGATGGCGTATTGGGTGAGTATATATATAGTGCAACTGTTGTGCGTTTGCGCGAAGCTGCCCTTGGTTATACCCTACCTATTACTAATAGTGCATTTAAAAGCATTAAACTTTCACTAACCGGTAGAAACCTCTTTTATTTTTATAAGAAAGCGCCTTATGATCCTGAACTTACCATGGGTACAGGTAACACGTTCTCAGGTATTGATCTTTTTGGTCAGCCTGCTGTACGCAGCATGGGTTTTAACCTTAATGTTACTTTCTAAAACCAATCAGTTTTAATTTAAAAAAATGAAAATGAAAATGGAATTTAAATCAATACCGGTGCAAGGCA
Source organism: Mucilaginibacter sp. (assembly GCA_030445275.1). Taxonomy (GTDB): domain Bacteria; phylum Bacteroidota; class Bacteroidia; order Sphingobacteriales; family Sphingobacteriaceae; genus Mucilaginibacter. The sequence continues at coordinate 55,801 of JAUCSE010000091.1, read as the reverse complement.
AAAATATACTTGCCGGTATTTCTATCATAGTTGCCTCACTATCCCTTGCCGGATGTACAAAGAACTTTGAGAAGTACAACACTGATCCAACTAAGTTATCGCCCGAGCAAACTTTGGCAATAACATTAACTGCTTATGCGCCCCTTGAGCAAAATATTTATAGCAATTATCAAACTGCTCAAAATTTAAGCGCAGATGAATATGCGGGCTATGGCATGACATCAACGGGTAACTTTTATGGCAAGAACTCCAATTACGGCATGAATGATGGTTGGAATAAAGATGGTTTTATTAGCCAGTATAACAATATCATGGCGCCAATAAATAATATTGCCAAAACCGGCATAAAAGCCAAGAACCCTGATCTGTGGGCGGTGCTTTTAATTATAGAGGTAGAAGCTATGCACAGGGTTACTGATAAATTTGGCCCTATTGCTTATACAAAGGCTGGTTCAAGTTTAACCAGCGTTCCTTATGATGATCAGAAAACTATTTATCAAACGTTTTTTAAACAGCTTGACACGGCAGCCGCAAGTTTAAATAGCTATATTGCTTCTCCCCAATTTCAAACTACGCCAAATGTAATAGGGGCCAATGACCTGATTTACGGGGGGGATTACAATCAATGGATAAAATTTGCCAATTCATTACGTTTGCGTTTAGCCATGCATATTGTAAAGGTTGATGCTGCTACCGCGCAACAACAGGCAGAGATCGCTTTAAAAGCGCCGGGAGGGCTGTTGGCAGATGTTGCTGACAATGCTGCTTTTAAACAAACCGGATCAAGGGTTAATGACTTATGGCAGTTTGACCAGTGGGGCGACAATAGCTTAAGCGCTGCAATAGGAACTTATTTAACAGGATACAATGATCCTCGTGCTCCTGTTTATAGCACACCAGCAGTTTATGCGCCAATCGCCGGAAAATATACCGGCATTCGCTTGGGGGCTAATAATGTGAATTTTCCATATAAATCGTCTGTATTTGCCAATTATAATTGCAAGAAACAAGAGGATAAAGGAACTTTTTACCAAACGGCACCTCAATTGCTGATGACAGCTGCCGAAATGTGGTTTTTAAAAGCTGAAGCTGCTTTACGTGGTTGGAACGGCTATTCAAGTAGCGATGCCAAAACCTTTTATGAAAAGGGTATCAACATCTCAATGCAACAATGGGGAGTGTCTGTTGGAAGTTATATTAGTGATAATACCAGCACAGAGGCCGCTTATACCGATCCTTTAAACCCTGCAAATAATTCAGCAGCTGTATCCAGTATCACTATACAATGGGATCCGGCAGCTACCAAGGAAAGAAGTCTGGAACGTATTATTACGCAGAAATGGCTGGCCATGTTCCCTGAAGGTCAGGAAGCCTGGACAGATTTCCGTCGTACAGGTTACCCTAAATTATTTCCTGTTTTAAATAACGCGAGTAATGGTGCCGTTGATACGCAGATTCAAATACGTCGTATACCGTATCCGGTAGATGAATACAGCAAAAATGGTGCAGCAGTAAATGCCGCTGTGCAACTTTTGGGTGGCCCCGATAATGCGGGCACCCGTTTATGGTGGGATGTGAATAAAGCGAATTTTTAATCGGTAAATAATGGTCGTGTAATTATTTACACAAATACTTTCTAAACAAAAACGGCACCTATTAGGTGCCGTTTTTGTTTAGAAAGTATATTCAAGAGTCCTTCGCTTGAATAATGTACTGAGTAAGCGTCCACGCTTACTTTTTATAGGTGTAAGCGCGGACGCTTTCACTTGTATAAGTTCAAGCGAAGGACGCTTGAACTGGCGGAGTATCCAATATCAATAAAAAAATATGTCATTTCGACGAGGTACGAGGAGAAATCTTATATGTTATGTATTGTGATCAGCATGAAATATAAGATTTCTCCTCACTCCGCTGCTTTGCCTATCGCTGTTCGTTCGAAATGACATTTAGGATTTTTACCCCGATCGTTCATCAAACTATGGTAACATTAACACCTTTATCTTCCAGTAATTTTACCAAAGCCGGCGCTATGCCGCTGTCAGTTATAATATGTTGAATTTGATCGAGGGCGCAAATTTTGCCTAAACCACGTCGGCCAAATTTTGAGCTGTCGGCCAGTACAATAGTAATCTGGGCTGCATCAATCATTTTTTGGTTTAAATGGGCTTCCATCAGACTGGTGGTGGTGAGGCCCATTTCCAGGTCAATGCCATCAACCCCTAAAAATAAAATACTGCAGGAAACATCCTGCAAAATCTGCTCGGCATAGGGGCCCATTACTGATGATGAGTTTTGACGCAGTTGGCCGCCCAGCTGCAAAACCTCCACATTTTGATGGCCTGATAATTCCATGGCTACATTCAGGGCCGAGGTAATAACCGTTAAATGCTTTTGCGGATTAATTGACCTGGCCAGGGCCACCATGGTGGTGCCGGAGGCTATAATAATGGAGTCGTTATTGCCTATCATGCTTGCGGCAACTTTGGCTATCTTGCTTTTTTCCTCGGCATTCAGCTTTTCTTTTTCTGATACGGGTTTATCATTGGTATAAGGATTGGTTTTTGATCCACCACCATGAGTTCTGAAAAGTAGTTTTTTGTCTTCTAATAGTTTCAGATCCTTTCGAATGGTTACCTCCGAAACTTTCATTTGCGAGCTTAGTTCCTGTACATTAACATGTCCTGTATCCTGCAGTTTCTTTAGAATCAGTTGATGCCGTTCCGTTATACTCTTCATCTGTTTAATTAATTTGGTTATCAAAAATAACAATTACGTTAAATGTTTCCTAAAGGATTTATGAAGTATGGATTTAATAAAATTATGATTTTGTTTCGATTTATTTCGATTTTTAATTCGAAAAGCCAATTTTAGTAAACAAATGATTGCTTATAGCAATAATTTAGGCATTTTTTACAAAAATTAAAATTTAACATATTTTATTTTGTTTCGAATTGTTATTATTTATAGATTTGATATAGAAATCGAAATTGATTTCAAAACAGACAATATAATACAATGATCATGGTAGCAACAAACAGGAACGATATCGTAAAGGCTTTATCTGATACTGAAAAAGTTTGGGATGTAATTATAGTAGGCGGTGGGGCCACCGGTTTAGGGGCTGCATTAGATGCCGCCTCGCGTGGTTACAAAACGATATTGTTGGAGCAGGCCGATTTTGCAAAGGGAACCTCAAGCCGCAGTACCAAATTGGTGCATGGTGGTGTGCGCTACCTGGCACAGGGCGATATAGGTCTGGTGCGTGAAGCTTTACATGAACGTGGACTGCTGCTTAAAAACGCGCCGCACCTGGTAAAAAACGAATCGTTCATCATCCCCAATTATGAATGGTGGGGTGGCGCTTTTTATACCATAGGCTTAACGCTGTATGATCTGTTAGCCGGCAAATTAGGTTTTGGCCGTGCAAAGCATATCTCCAAAAAAGAAGTAATCCGTAAACTGCCCACCATCAACCAAAAAGGTTTATGGGGAGGCGTTGTATATCATGACGGCCAGTTTGATGATTCCAGACTGGCTATTAACCTGGCTCAAACCTCGCTGGAGCAGGGCGCCACCATACTGAACTATTTCCGTGTGATCAGTTTGGTTAAAAATGATCAGAAGCAAATCGCGGGTGTTGTTACTACCGATATAGAAACCGGTCAGACTTATGAAATAAAAGGAAAAACTGTGATCAATGCCACCGGTGTGTTTGTTGATGATCTGCTGCAGATGGATAAACCTGGTAAAAAGCCAATGGTTAGGCCAAGTCAGGGGGTGCATTTGGTGCTCGACAGATCATTTATGCCCGGTGAGGATGCCATCATGATCCCTAAAACAGAGGATGGCCGCGTACTTTTTGCCGTGCCATGGCATGATAAGCTGGTGGTAGGTACAACCGATACCCCGCTTAACGAACACAGCCTGGAACCAAGGGCGTTGGAAGAAGAGATAGATTTTATTATACGTACCGCCGAAAAGTACCTGACCAAAGCGCCAACCCGTAAGGATGTGCTCAGCGTATTTGCAGGCCTGCGCCCGCTGGCCGCTCCGGAGGGCGATTCATCAAAAACAAAGGAAATATCACGTAGCCATAAGCTGCTTGTTTCTGAATCAGGCCTGATTACTATAACAGGTGGTAAATGGACAACCTATCGCCGCATGGGCGAGGATACCATTAACAAGGCCATTGAAGTGGGTAAGCTGACCCCACAACCAAGTGTTACTAAAGATTTACCGATACATGGCAGTAAACTGAATGTTGACCGTAATGATCATTTATATGTTTATGGTAGTGATGAAACAGCCCTGCTTGCCCTGGTTAAGGAGAATGCCGAATGGGGCAACAAAATGCACCCGGACATGCCTTACATACAAGCCGAAGTAGTGTGGGGTGTACGCCATGAAATGGCCCGTAGTGTTGAGGATATCCTGGCGCGAAGGGTACGATCTCTGTTCCTGAATGCGCGTGCGGCAATTGATATGGCGCCTCTTGTTGCCAGCCTGGTAGCAAAGGAACTTAACAAGGATGCAGCCTGGGAAAAAGAACAGGTAACTACTTTTACAACCTTAGCCAATGGCTATTTACTGGAACCTTATCAAGCTAAAAAAATATAAATAAACAGGGCCTCATCCTGCCCTCTCCAAGGGAGATGGTTCGAAACGAGTGAAGTTAAAATCCTCTCCTTTGGAGAGGATTTAGGTGAGGCTAACTAAGTATATAAAACCAAGAAGAACGCATAAATTATGGAAGAGTACATTTTAGCTTTAGATCAGGGTACAACCAGTTCCCGTGCTATCGTATTTGATCACAAGGGTCAAATTAAATCTGTTGCCCAAAAGGAGTTTAAACAGATATTTCCGCAATCTGGTTGGGTGGAGCATGATCCTAACGAGATCTGGTCTACGCAGGCAAGTGTAGCGGCAGAAGCAACCGTTAAGATGGGTATCAATGGTACCAATCTGAAAGCCATAGGCATCACCAATCAACGCGAAACAACCATAGTGTGGGATCGTAATACAAGCGAACCGGTTTATAACGCCATCGTCTGGCAGGATCGTCGTACCGCACCTTTTTGCGATAAATTAAAAAAGGACGGTCACGAAGATCTGATCCGTTCAAAAACAGGCCTGGTAATCGATGCCTATTTTTCGGCATCAAAGATCAGATGGATACTGGACAATGTGAAAGGTGCCCGTAAAAAAGCCGAAAAAGGCGAACTGGCATTTGGCACAGTTGATAGTTGGCTGGTATGGAAATTTACCCGCGGGCATGTGCATGTTACCGATGTTACCAATGCCGGCCGCACCATGCTTTTTAATATCAAAACACAGCAATGGGACGACGAGCTGATAGCGCTTTTTGATATCCCTAAAAGCATGCTGCCCGAAGTAAAGCAATCCAGCGAGGTATATGGCGAAACCGCGACCACCATCTTCGCCTCAAAAGTTCCTATTGCAGGTATAGCAGGCGACCAGCATGCCGCGCTTTTTGGTCAGATGTGTACCGAAAAAGCCATGGTTAAAAACACCTACGGAACAGGCTGTTTCATGCTGATGAACATTGGCGATAAATTTATTGAATCAAAAAATAACCTGTTAACCACTATCGCCTGGAAAATCAACGGGAAAATACAATATGCCTTTGAGGGCAGTATATTTATTGGTGGCGCTGTAGTGCAATGGCTGCGCGATGGTTTGGGTATTATCAAAACATCGGCCGATGTAGAAAAGCTGGCATTGGCAGTGGAAGACACTCAGGGCGTATATTTTGTACCAGCTTTTGCAGGTCTGGGAGCGCCATATTGGAAACCGGATGTACGCGGTACCATTGTAGGCCTTAGCCGCGGTAGCACCGCATCGCACATTGCAAGAGCGGCGTTAGAATCCATAGCCTACCAAACCATGGATGTGCTAAAAGCGATGGAAGCCGACAGCAAGATGGAGATCAAAGAATTAAGAGTTGACGGCGGCGCGACAAGCAATAATTTGCTGATGCAATTTCAGTCAAACCTGCTTAACTGTAAGGTAATAAGACCTAATGTGGTTGAAACAACGGCTTTGGGCGCTGCTTATCTGGCTGGTTTAGCTGTAGGATATTGGAAAAATGTAGAGGAGATACAGCAGTTATGGAAATCGGAAAAGGAATTTACGCCCGAAGCTGATCTAAAGAAAATTAAACAAGGTATTAAAGATTGGAAAAAAGCTATTCATGCTGCCCAATCCTGGACCGATGAGCCTGGATCTTAATTAATTTAATTATTCACCATTAATTCAATATCAATATGTCACCATTTATGGCTGAGTTGTTAGGCACTATGTTGCTTATACTTTTAGGCGATGGCGTAGTTGCCAACGTTCTTTTAAATGATACCAAGGGGAATAATAGCGGTTGGATAGTTATCACCACGGCTTGGGGACTGGCCGTTTTTGTAGGCGTTGTTGTTGCCGGTCCATATAGCGGGGCGCATTTAAACCCCGCGGTTACCATAGCCCTAGCCATTGCGGGTAAGTTTGCCTGGGCCAGTGTGCCGGTTTATATTGCCGCGCAGCTTTTGGGTGCCTGTTTAGGCGCTTTTTTAGTGTGGCTCATGTATTACGACCATTTTCAGCGCACCGATAATCCGGGTGGAATTTTAGCGATTTTTTGCACCGGCCCCGCCATTCGTAACTATGTATCAAACATAACGAGCGAGATTATAGGCGCGTTTGTGCTGCTGTTTACCATTTTTTATATTTCAGGGGCCGAGATAACGCCGAGTAAAACACCTATAGGACTAGGTTCTGTAGGCGCTGTGCCCGTAGCTTTATTGGTTTGGGTAATTGGGTTATCGCTTGGTGGCACAACCGGTTATGCCATTAACCCGGCCCGTGATTTAGGACCACGCATCATGCACGCTATTTTACCCATTAAAAGTAAAGGCACCAGCGACTGGGCATACGCATGGATCCCTATTTTAGGTCCAATTATTGGCGCGGCGATAGCTGCTTTCTTGTACACAAATCTGGCAATAGGCCATTAACAATAAACCCAATTATTATTTCTTTTTAAAACCAGAGTTTTATGAAAACGATTTATAAAGTTGGCCCTTTGGCCATACTTGGGCTATGCCTTTGTCTTCAAAGCATGGCACAAGATACCACAGCAAGGAAAAAAGACTCGACTGTTGTAAAAAAATACAAGCCGTTTGATGCTAATTTACAGGTAAGGTCATTGTACCTATGGCGCGGATTTAAGGTATCAAATGCACCGATTACCGATGTGGATATGCACTATACCACCCGCGATGGAAATTTTGCCATTGGTATGTGGGGCGGGGCCGGCTTTACGGGCGATTATAAGGAGTTTGATTACTATGTGAAATATGCAAACAAATCGGGCTTCAGTGCATCGGTTTGGGATATTAACAATTTTACCAATTATCCGAATGCCGATCTGTTTAACTATAACAAAGCAAGTACGTCGCATTTTATTGATGTTACGGTGGGTTATCAGTTTAAGGATTCGTTTCCTTTAAGTATCAACTGGAGCACCATTGTACAGGGCCGCGATACCTATGTAAAAAGTGATGGCTCTTTAGGTAATGCATACTCTAATTATGTGATATTGGATTACCGGTTATGGAAGGAAGGAACCTCTGATCTGCATATTTTTGCAGCGGGTGCCTTTGCCTTTGGCCGCGATCAAAACTTTTACGGATCAAAACCCAACATTGTAAACGCAGGCTTAACGCTGAATAAGGATCTGATAATTTTTAATTACCACCTACCAATTTCGGCAACGGCTATGTTTAGTCCCGAGCATAAATATGGGGCATTGCAGTTAATTTTAAATGTATTTTAAAAATAAGGGTAACAAGCAAAACACTTGTTACCTTTAATTCTATTTTCCATTTAGTTTGAGTTTATGCATATTCTGATAGCCCCCAATGCCTTTAAAAACAGCTTAAGCGCTTATGCTGCCGCACAGGCTATTCAAAAAGGTATCAGTTTAAGTAAGCTGGAATGTACCACAGAATGTTTCCCGATAGCCGATGGCGGCGATGGAACGGCCAGCTTGATCATTCAGCAATTAAAAGGCACTCATGTTCCGGTTGAGGTACATGATCCGCTAAGGAGGCTTATTCATGCTTCATTTGGCTTAATTGATAACGATAAAACCGCTGTTATTGAAATGGCCGATGCATCAGGTTTAAGATTGTTAAAGCATGATGAGCTCGACCCTTTATCAGCCACCTCTTATGGAACCGGCGAAATGATCAGTAAGGCTTTGGATGCCGGTGTAAATAAAATATTGATTGCGATGGGTGGCTCAGCAACAGTTGATGGCGGCACCGGTATTTTAGCTGCGCTTGGTGTTCGGTTTTTGGATGCAGCAGGCCGGGAGCTTACTAATATGCCGGAGAGCCTTACTGAGCTTGAGCAGATTGATACATCAAACCTGGATAAACGTTTGCCAGATTGTGAGATCATTGTACTGTGCGATGTTGATAACAAGCTGTTGGGCCCTAGAGGAGCGGCAGCCGTTTTTGGTCCGCAGAAAGGGGCAGATGCCATCGCTGTAAAAAAACTGGAAGCAGGCCTGACTAAATTCACCGAAATTACCCGGCAGCAAACCGGTAAATACATATCCGATATTAAATATGGCGGCACTGCCGGTGGAGCATCTGCTGGTGTATATGCGTATTTAAATGCCAAACTGGTAAATGGGATAGATCATTTTATGGAGCTTACCGAATTTGAAAAAGCCCTGGACAAAAGCGCCATGGTGATAACCGGCGAAGGAAGTATTGACGAACAAACCCTGCAAGGCAAAGGCCCTTTTGGTGTGGCCCGAAGCGCGAAACTAAAAGGCATACCCGTAATTGGACTTGCCGGCAAAATACCTGCCAGATTGAATGAGCAACTGAGCCAATACTTTAACGTATTATTAGCCATAGGCAATGAACCATCAGACATGGCAACCGCATTGAAGCATACAGAGGAAAATTTAATAAGAGTATCAAGGGAAACAGCGACATTGATACAATACGGGATCGGGTTGAAAAAATACTAAAGAAGCTGTTTAAGAACGAATAAAAATTGTAATCATGAGGAGGAACGACAAAGCAATCCCATTCTTAACCTTGTCATCCTGAGGAACGAAGGATCTATTCTGCGATTAGATTTTTCACCATTCTACCCATGAAGTGTTTTCCTCATGTCATTGCGAGGAGGAACGACAAAGCAATCGCGAACTATGCCAGAAGATCCTGTATAGCATGAGATTGTCTCTCCGCCCGCTGGCGGATCGCAATGACATATTTTATAAGTGATTGAGTTTCGATCATAATTTTAGTATGTCATTTCAACTTCAGAGTCCGAAGATTCACAACCCAGAACGACAGGCCACCGAATAACCATAGTCCATGTCCTCACAGACGATTTGCATAGTTGCCTGTGAGGACACAGGCAACGGGAAAAAAATAAGGTTGTCATGCTGAGCTCCGTCGAAGCATGGTGGGCAGGCCTCTACGCACGATCCTTTGACAAGCTCAGGATGACAGGCCATCTTCCTGTCTTCATACCTCAATGACGCGTTTGTATATTATTAAAAAAATACTAACCAGTAAGGATTGTAAAATTATTGTAACAAACATTTAACGCTCAGCATCTAAAAATTAAATTATTGATAACCTGAGCCAAGTGTATGAAACTTAAAATATTACCCTGGATTTTATTTGCCTTTTTGGCTATAGTTGTAGGCTTATATCCGCTTATTTATTATCTGGTGGATATGCAAAACAAAGGTTTGTTAAGCCAAAAGCCAAGAGAACTGATCCATAGTGGTGTATGGTTCACGGCATTTTATATCCACATCACTTTTGGTGGTATAGCCTTGTTAACCGGTTGGACACAGTTTAGTCAAAGGTTACGTGACAAGTATTTAAACACACATCGTTTAACAGGTAAAATTTATGTTAGTGCTGTGTTCTTAAGCAGTGTCAGCGGTTTATTTATCGCTTTTTTTGCTACTGGTGGCATTGGCAGTGTTTTAGGTTTTGCCCTGTTGGCTATGTTTTGGTTTATTACGGTGGCAATGGCTTACATCAGCATACTTAAAAAGGATATCAGTCAGCATCAAGAATGGATGATACGAAACTACGCGCTTACTTTTGCAGCGGTTACTTTACGTATCTGGCTGCCATTGTTGGCTGGTTTTGTATTCCATGATTTTATAGTTGCCTACCGTATTGTTGCATGGTTGTGCTGGATACCAAACCTGATTGTTGCCGAGATCATTATCAGGAAAATGGTAGTAAAAACTAATTATGCTGCCCAAACATTATAGGTAAAACGCAAGACATCAAGAATTAAAACTGGCGTAGGCCCTCACCGGAAATGTACCTGCTCCTTTAAATTTAGGAGGAACCGCATTAAACAGGTAACCACTTTCGGGCAGTTTATCCAGGTTGCATAAATGTTCTACAATCAATATTTCGGCGCCAAGTAAAGTGGTATGAGCCGGGCGGCTCTTGCCGCGGGTATTGTCAATATTATGGCTGTCAATACCCACCAGTTTTACATTACATTCCTTTAAATATTCGGCTGCATCGGCAGTAAGATAGGGATGACCTTCAAAATATTGGGGCGTATTCCAGTGTTTGCTCCAACCGGTATAAACCAGTACGGCCTTATTCCTGATCTCTTTGGCTACAAAGTATGGCTTATCAATCGCTGTTACATTTTCTGCGTTGATGGTGATGGCTTCCAGGTCGGCAAATTGTTCCAGCTCAATTTCCGACAGATCCTTACCGTTTTCAAACCGGTGGAACGGACAATCTATATAAGTGCCGGTATTGGTCACCATTTCTATTTTTCCTATCTGAAACTCAGTACCTGGCTCATAGTTTACCTTGGATTGTTCGCGACTTAAATAATCACAAATAATGGGCGATGGCAATCCTTTATAAGTAACTAAACCATCAAAAATAGTATGGCTCAGGTCAATATATTTATCATCCACCCGTGCATTAACCGGCTTGCGTTTATGTTTTTCTTCGATGTAATGTTTATTCAGGATATCAACCTTGCCCACCATGAGCAATTGCATATCGTTAACAATATAATCCGCCAATTCCTGGTCGGTTATGGTATTGCCATCAATATCCAGTCTAAAATCCTGACCCTGTATGCCACCACCATTAGTGAAGGAAATATCAAAATCAAAAACTACTCTTTTGTTATTCATAGCTGTTAAGCTGTTTTTAAATATTTACGAATTAGCAGTAGTACACACAATATACCAGCGGCCGAAATAACAGCGCTTATGGTTATGGCATGTACAATAGCAATGGCTCCGCCGTTGGCCATAGCGCCAAATATAGCAACTCCTATGGCGCCTGCAGCCTGCCGGGTAGTATTTAAAACCGCTGATGCGGTACCTGAACGTGTTTTAGTTACGGTAGCCAATATACCGGTGGTCATGGCCGGTACGGCAAGTCCCATCCCCGTTGGAATGGTGATAAACGGAATAAATAATTGCCAGTAAGGTGTATTCGCGTGTGCTATAAGCAAGCAGGTAAAACCGGTGATACTAATAACCAAACCAATCAAAATGGGTACACGGGTTCCGTATTTGGCCATGAGCTTACCACTGATCAGGTTGGCTATAATAAAGCCGGCTGTCAGCGGCAAAAAAGCCATACCCGCGGTAAGTGACGAATAATGTAATACGTTCTGCAGATACAAACTTAATATAAACACGGTTCCGTAATAGGAGCCATTGAGCACGATACCCAGTAACACTAATACATTAAAATTAGCCGACTTAAACAGATCAAGCGGTAGTATAGAGGTGGCCAAACAAATGGGGCAATGGGCCACTACGCACCCCAATGATTTTGTTATCTCTGTTGGTGATAATTTTTATCCAAAGGGAGTTATCAGCGAAATGGATCCGCAGATACATTATTCCTTCGAGAATATTTATACCGCCCATTCCTTACAATGCGATTGGTATGCCGTTTTAGGTAATCATGATTACCTGACTGACCCCGATGCGCAAATCCGTTACAGCAAGGTGAGTCGCCGCTGGAATATGCCTGCCCGCTATTATTCAAGAGAGATATCTCTGGGGAAGGATCAAGGCAAAGTCCTTTTAATGATGATTGATACTGATCCGTTTTTGCATGAAAACCTAAAGGAACAAGTAGTCACGCAAACAGAATGGATAAATAAAACACTGAAACAAGCATCAGCAGATGTGAAATGGAAAATAGTTGTTGGTCACCACCCATATTATACGGTTGGGCCACGCATCAATAACTATGATACTTTGACTATGAGAAAAGCGCTTCCTCAAATTTTTGAAGAGCACAAGGTTGATGTTTACCTGTCTGGCCATGATCATTCGCTACAGCATCTTAAACCGGAGGGTTTTACCCATCAGTTTATATCGGGCGCAGGTTCTGAGCTTACGCCGGTAACCGCGGGTATCCCTTACAGCAAGTTCCAGGCATCAGAGCATGGCTTTATGTGTTTTTCGGTAAACGCTAACAAGCTCAATGTAAAAACGGTAAACCAGGTAGGCAAGGTTATTTACGAAACGGAGTTGACGAAGTAGGTTTAAAGTCGATGGTCTGTAGTCCATAGTCAAAAATAAACGCGTCATTGCGAGGCTCGAAGCAATCTCTATGCTGTACAGAGCAAACCTCCGCCCATTCAAGCGTCCACGCTTGAATGATATTCTGAAGTAAGCGTCCACGCTTATTTTAATTGTTGGGTAAGCGTGGACGCTTACCATTATATAAGTTCAAGCGAAGGACGCTTGAACTGGCTGCTGTTTTTTTATCCTTTACGGTACCTGATTAATATGCGGCACATAAAATTTTAAACCCATAATACCGATCATGATCAGGGAAATAAAAAAGACATCGGCCCAGGAAATAGTTTTGTTAAAGAAACCGAGTTCGGCTACTTTGATTAATACAAGGGTGGCGGCTGTCCATACCGCATAGGCTGTTGCCATTGACATTTGTTTTATCGCCAGCGAAAAAAAATATACATTGCCCACACCAAACAGGATATAGCCAAGCAGTGGAGCAAGCAGGGGCAAACTTTGATCAACATGGTAAAAGTTATGCCATGTGAGCAATTTCAAATCGCTTAGTTTAAAAAACTTAACTGAAAATGTCCATGCGGTTTCAAATACTGCTGCTATGATGATGTATATCCAGGCCAAGGTTTAATGGGATTATTGCAAAATTTCTTTTTGTTGATGCGAAGTTAATGGTGTGTTATATATTTCGGGTTGCTGCACATTTGGCTTCGAACTGTTTTTTTTCCAAAAGATACGTAAGAATGCTGAAAGCAGGGCTGGTCTTAAATAGTAGTAACGCTTAAACCAGGGATATTTGAGCAGATCAGGTTCATGAAAACGTTTAAGGGAAAAGGCGTGCTGCAAAAAGTAATCCTTTGGGTAATGATAACCCAGTCCCCAGTTTTCGGGCTTATTGCCGGGCGCATGACCAGGGTCATAGGCGGTACCAAACAAATGATCCCAAACAGCAAACTTGGTTGAAAAATTGGCGTGAAAAACCTCCTGGTAGTTGGCATGATGCCATAAATGTAATTCGGGAGAGTTAAGGAAATACTTGAACTTGCCCAGCTTTACTTTAACATTGGCGTGTATAAACATACCGAACATGGCATCAAGCAAAGCCTTGATGGGTATTACAGCCGGATCGGCACCTAATAAAATAATGGGCGCAAATTCAATGGTCTGGTTAATGATGATCTCGATAGCATGAGAGCGGGAACCCGATAAAAAATCAACTTCCTTACCTGAGTGATGGGCCTCATGTATGCGCCAAAACGTCTTGTTACTGTGCTGAAACCTGTGGAACAGGTAAATGTACAGATCATGCGTAACCACGAAAAACAGCACCTGTACAGCAATTGGCCAATCTTTCACAAATTGAATGGCCGACCAGTTAAAATGATGCTGAACAGGCGCTATCAGGTAATCAAATATCAGGATTTTTAAAAAATAGCTTTGGATAAGCGTATACCAAACCAGATCAACCCAAAAACCCTCCCTGAAAAAGGCCAGACCTTTACGGTAGGGCGATATCCGTTCCCAGGCGATAATGAATATTACCCAGCAAACCAATATGGTGGTAGTTATGGCAAGCAGCTTATCCTGTGGCATATATTAAATAACCGGTTTTTCTTTGTATTCGTCGCTGATGTTTACGCGTAATCTTTTCATGGGAGCAAGCTCCGATTCGTATACCTTTTTTTGGCCATCGCCGGCGGCAATTTCAATATCGCGGATGTCACGAACCAGGCGTTGTAGACCCTGTGGCTCAACAGATGCGGCATGGTCTGATCCCCACATGGCGCGGTCCAGGGTAAAATGTCTTTCAACAAAGGTGGCGCCCATGGCTACGGCTGCTACGGTAGTTGCCAAACCGGTTTCGTGACCGGAGTAACCAACCGGTATGCCCGGATATTTGGCTTCCAGCGTTTGGATCATTTTCAGGTTAAGCTCTTGAGGCGGACAAGGGTAGGCCGAAGTTGAATGTGCAATAAACAATGGATAATCCTCGTCAAATGCTCTGATATAGGCTAATGTAGTCTCAATTTCTTTAATGGTCGACATGCCGGTTGAAAGCATCAGCGGTTTGCCGGTCTCCAAAATGCGTTGTATCAAAGCGAAGTCGGTTAATGATGCTGAGGCCAGTTTGTACAGTACGGTATCAAACTGCTCCATAAAATCAACAGATGGCGCATCCCAGGCAGATACAAACCAGTCGATACCCAGCTTTTTGCAGTACTGGTCGATGGTGGCATATTCGGCAATGCCAAATTCTGTTTTGCGTTTGTAATCGATATAGCTCATGCGGCCCCAGGGGGTATCGCGCATCATTTCCCATTGATCCTTGGGTACGCAGATTTCGGGGGTGCGTTTCTGAAATTTAACCGCGTCAACTTTGGCAGCAACAGCTTCGTCAATCAGGTTTTTGGCGATATCCAATGAACCATTATGATTAATACCAATCTCCGCGATGATATAGCTTGGTTGACCCTTACCGATTTTACGGCCGTTGCTCAGCGTAAGTACACCATTTTTTATTGGTGAGCTTGTTTGAGCCTCGATAATAAACTCGGCGAACTCCCTGAAACAGCCTTCGCCACCTGCAGACTCACAAACAAAGTCAGCCTGAGTTTTGATAAGCGGTAGGGCATCGGCAGGGCAGGCGGTTAAACCAGCCAGTTGCATGATCTGTATATCGTTATAATCATCGCCGATGTAGGCAATTTCTTCTGCCTTTAAATTCAGACGATCGCAGATCTCTTTGAATACTGCGGGCTTATCCTTTACACCAAGATATAACTCGGTAATATGTAATTTTTGTGCCCTTTGAATCACCGATGGCGAGTTTTCGCCGGTAATTATACCGGTTTCAATTTGGGCATATTTGCGCAGGCGTTCAACACCCATGCCATCGCGCATGTTAAATTTTTTCAGGTATTCACCATCAACACCGTAATAAACTCCGGCATCGGTTAATACACCATCACAATCTGTAAGTACCAGTTTAATACCGGCCGCTTTTTGTTTTAAAATGTCGTTCATAATTTATGGGGTTTAAATTGCTGTCCATCCACCGTCGACCACCAGGTTTGCTCCGGTCATATAAGCCGATGCATCACTTGCCAGGAATATCAAAGCGCCCTGGTAATCATCGGCTTTTGCCATACGGCCCAATAGTGTTTTTGCTGTATAATTGTTGATAAAAAATTCGTTCTGGTTATTTTCAACACCACCTGGCGATAGGGTATTAACCCTTACACCTTTGTGCCCCCAATAGGCCGCCAAAAAACGGGTAAAGTTGATCACTGCACCCTTGGTTACCGGGTAGGCTGCTGATTTGTAAAAATCCTGCTCGCCACGTTCGTTTTTGTATATGGATTGATCGGGCCCAACGATGCCGTAGGTAGAAGCTATGTTGATGATACTACCCGACAGTTGCTCAGCCATAACGGTTCCAAAAACCTGCGAACACAGGAATACACCGGTTACATTTACATTGAGCGATTGCTGAAAGGCATCCAACGGGTAGTTTTCAAATGCTGAAAGTTCTTTGGCCAGCGCGGGGTTCTCGAACATATCGTTAATAGCTGCATTGTTCACCAATACATCGATACTGCCATAGCGGGTCAATATTTTATCGCGGGCTATTTCTAATGAACGTTTGTTGGTTACGTCAATTTTCAGTCCGCCGTGTTGCTCGCCCAGTTCGGCAGCAAAGGCTTCCACCTTTTTCTCGTCTGTATCGGCGGCTACTACGTTGGCACCGGCAGCAGCCAGCGCTTCGCAGTGCTTTTTACCGATGAGGCCCAATGCTCCGGTTACAATAGCTGTTTTTCCCTGTAATGAAAATAGCTCCATATTACAACGAGGCAGTTTTTGGTTTGATGTTATAATTGCTCACCTTGCGGAAAACCGCTTCCAGTACTTCGCCTTTTAAATAGCTTTTAACGTTGCCGCTTAAAATGGCTTCTTTAACCAAAAGCAGTACATCACGATAAGCTAAAAGCGTATAATCAATATCCTCAGAGGTATGGCTGTAGCACATATTATGAAAGCCGGCCCACAGGATACCCCGTTTAATCATTTCCTGCTGCATCAGCGTTTTTAATTCCAGCGGATTACCCGCCTCGGGAGTAAAGGTTACCATGCTGCGGCAGTTGAAGCCTATGCAGCGGGTATACTGATCCATCCCAAGGGATATGGCTATTTGATTATAACCATCTTTTAATAATGCACCATGCTGATCCAGGTATTGAGGTACGTTTTTATCGCGCAGCTCATGAATGGTAGCCACACATGCTGCTAAGGATAAGGCCTCGCCGCCAAAGGTGGTATAGCTAAACACTTCTGAATTGAAAAGCTCCATGACATCGGCACGGCCAGTAAGCAAGGCTATCGGCATGCCATTGGCGCAGGCTTTGGAAAAAACAGCCAGATCGGCCTTTACATTAAAATATTCCTGCGCACCACCCAGGGCTATGCGGAAACCGGTCCACATTTCATCAAAAATAAGCAGGGTTCCGTTCTCGCGGCAAACCTCGGCCAATTGCTGTAAAAAGCCAGGCTTTGGGGCTTCAAAAATAAATGGCTCTAATATGAGCGCTGCAACACTTTCGTCAAGCGCAGCTTTTATTGATTCTATATCGTTGTACTCAAAAGTATAGGTCAGTTCTTGTATGGCCTCCGGGATACCTGCGTTGCGGCTGGTGATACCGATGTACCAGTCATGCCAGCCGTGGTATCCGCAGCAAAACACTTTGTCGCGACCGGTAAATGCACGGGCAACACGTATGGCCGCCGAACAAACGTCGGCGCCGGTTTTGGCAATTTTAACGGCCTCTGCATTCGGGATCACCTGTTGTACCAACTCAGAAAGCTCCACTTCCAGCGGATGCATCAGGGAGAAGGTAATGCCGTCGTTTAGCTGCGCACGGATGGCATCATCAACAGCAGGGTAGGCATACCCTAATGATAGCGGACCTATAGCTGCGTTATAATCAATGTATTCGTTTCCGTCGGCATCCCAAACATGCGAGCCTTTACCTTTTACCAGGTATTTAGGCGCTACACCTTTGCTAAATTGGCCGGGCCCCTTGGCCAAAGTTTGCGTAACCGGTTTCTGTACTTTTAAAGCGCGGTTGTATAATTTATCCGACTCGCTGATGTTGGGGTAATTATTGGTAAGCTGTATTTTATTAGCCATGATCAATATTGTTTATTCCGAAAATTCGGGTGTTAAAATAGATGGTTGTGTATGCCCGGTTTGATAACCCAGTATCCGTTCGGCAATCTGTTTGCCTGTAAAACCTTCGTTTTGTAATACATCAGGTAGCAAGGCCGGCCTGAACCACCGTTCATTTAATGCAATGGGCATTACTTTAGCGGTAGTTTGGTATTGCAGCAGTACTTCGGCTACAATGGTGTATAGGCCGCCGGTTAAAAAATGGTCTTCAAGTGTTACGATTAGATTGCTGGAAGCGGCTGTTTGCAGTATGATAGCCTCGTCTACAGGTTTAAGACTACGCATATTTACCAGGCCGACAGAAAGGCCTTCGTTTTTTAATATCTCTACGGCTATCAGGGCCTGTTCAAACATTAGCCCGTAGGTAAGGATGGTTACATCGCTGCCGGTGGCAACTACTTCGGCTTTCCCCAGTTCAAATGGCTCATGCTCGTAGCCTGTTTTACGGGTATTGATACGGGTATATGCCGGGTTTGGCGATTGCCAGATCTGCGGCAGCATTTTTACCAGGTCATCCTCATCGGCAGGAGCAAACACTGTTACATTGGGGATGCCCCGCATAATAGAAATATCTTCGATGGCCTGGTGGGTAGGGCCGTTTGCATCTGATAAAAAGCCGGGGATAAAACCACTCAGTTTGCCCGGTAAATTGGCAATACCCAGGTCGGTGCGTACAAACTCAAAGGCGCGCATGGTTAAAAAGGCAGCCAGCGCATGAATTACCGGGATGCGGTTGCGCAACGCTAAACCTGCAGCTGCGCCTATCATGGTTTGCTCGGTAATACCGGTATCAATAAAGCGTTTACCTAAAACTGCAGGCAGGTTACGCACCAGCGCCCGGTTTTCGGCGGTCATTACGATTACCCGCTCGTTGGCTAAGGCTGTTTCAGTTAATAATTCTTCGTAGCTCATGATTATCGTACGATTAATGTTTCAGAAGTTAATGAGGTGGTGTGCTCACCATGCAGTTCCAGTAAAAGTTGGTCGACTTCATCAGCCGAGAAATTACAGAACCAGCGATCGGCCCGTTCCTCAATGCTTGGTAGTCCCTTGCCTCTAACGGTATCGGCTATTACTACATTGAGTTTTCCTTTTTGAAAAGGGTAGGCGGTAAAGGCCTGGTGCAATTCTGTATAACTATGACCGTTGATACGCTGAACTGCTGCCCCAAATGATTCGAACTTTTGGGTGAGTGGTTCCAGCGGGATCAGATCCTCGGTGCGCATATTAGCCTGGAAATGATTACGGTCTATCACGAAGATCAGGTTGTCCAATTTATAAGCATTGGCTACCAGAACGGCTTCCCAACAGGAGCCTTCGTTCAGCTCGCCATCGCCCATAATGCAGATCACCTTGTTTTCGCCCCCGCTTATTTTGATATCCATAGCCACACCTATCGCCACCGATGGTAAATGCCCCAGCGAGCCAGAATGAAACTCCACACCCGGGATATGGGTATTAGGGTGCCAGTAGATATGGTCGTTTAAGGAAAGGTGATTTTGCAGCCGCTCTTTTTCCAGTAAGCCCAATTCGGCAAACGTGCCGTATAAAGCCGGAACATCATGCCCTTTGGACAGGAACAGGTAATCGCGGTTAGGATCTTTTAAATTTGACGGGGTAATGTTCAGAAATTCTGAATAGAGGTAAACGATCAGATCAACTGCCGAAAGCGAAGCCCCTGTAAAGCAGCCGCCGGCGGTTGACATGCGAACAATATGCTCGCGTGCGTTAAGCGCTATGGCTTTCAGTTCCTGCTCACTATGTTTGGTATTTTCCACAGCTTAATTTTTTATAAGTGAATTAACTATTTATCAGGTTTTGCGGAGCCTGTTTAGTTTGCTCCGGTTGTATGGTTTTTAATTCGTTTAAATGATGACGGTACCAGTTAACTCCGGCGTATTGGGCATTGATCTGATAGATATCGGGCTTGCGATCCAACAAATCAATAATGTAATCACAGGAAAAGCTTTTGTTGGTGGGGTAAAGCTCCTCGAATACCCTTTTTATAAACTCATAATCTTCCCGGTAATCAATAGTAAAGCGGTGCGACATGGAATAATTCAAATCGGTTTCCCAGCTTACATTGCCAATGCTGAACAGCTGCGGGTTTTCCCATATATAAGGCGTGGTATGTTCCAGCTCCAGTGGTTTACCAGCATTTTTCCAGGTTTGTTTTAAACAGGACATGGTCATGACCTCCACGTCGTTACCATCGGGGTACGTTGCCGGGTGCAGGTTGCTTACATAATCATATTGCCCTTTATGCTCAAAAAAATAAGCAAGTGCACGATCAATAAAACGCGGATCAATTAATGGGCAATCAGATGGAATTTTTAGTACAACATCGGCATCGAATAATAAAGCGGCCTGATAGTGACGATCAAGCAGATTATTCAGATCGCCGCGATAACAAGGTATATTTAGCAATTGGGCTTCGGTTGCAATCACGTCATCCTCGGTATTTACAGAGGTAGCGATGACAATGGTTGCAGTATGTTGTATCATTTGCAGACGCTCTATCATTAAGGCCAGGATACTTTTACCCAATACCGGCATCAGCACCTTGCCGGGTAAACGGTTTGATACCATACGGGCTTGTACCACGATCACCACTTTATCTGCCATTTGTATAGATATTAATAGTTCACTACAAGCTGCTCTGCGAAAAAGTCGGGCGCTTTTTTGACCAAAGCTTTTTGTACATCAAAATCTTCCTTATTGCCGGTATGATTAATATAGCTCCGGCACATCTGTGCTATTTTTTTAGCCGAAGTGCCCTGGTTTTGAACGGGAGCAAGCTTTTTAAGCTGATCAATCTCAAACCAGGAATGTACCTTTTTACCCAAGGCGATACCGGTGTATACTACGGTTGAGTATTGGGTGATCAGTTCGCAGCAATTAGCGATCATATGATTGGTATTGCCTGATTTGTAGATCATGGTGCCTGCCGGGGCATATTTACGGATCTCTTTTTCGGCACGCTCCACATCTTCATTCGGATGAAGTTTAAACAACAATTGCCTGCCATCGGCTATTTTTACCGCTTTTTTGATAAAGGCGGGCCGGTTTTCAAAACGATAGGTTTCGCGCATATCAGTAGTGGCTACCATTACATAATTGCGATATGGAAAATCGTTGTTTAAAAACTGCTGCAGATCATCATAGTTAGGCATGCCCGTAACAACCATTTTTTTATTGTCGGTTCCTTTTTTGGCAAAATATTGACGGTAGCCTGCTGACGCGGTGCAATAAACATCGCATACATTTGATGAACCATTCAGGGAGGTGTTGCCACAAACAAAAGAGGGTAATTTCAACGCTTTGACCAATTTGCTCAGCAGGGTATACTTATCAACCATGCCTTCCTGTACCCATATGGTTTTTGTTTTACGCACACGTAGGGGCACAATAATGTCTGAGCAAAAAACTACCAGGTCATAACTGTTTAACTTTGCACCATAATCAATTTGCAAACCATGCTTGCGAAGATATTCTTCAGAGTTTGTACGGTAGTAGTTGGATAATACCGTGCCGTTAAGCAGTGAGGTGTTATTAATAAAGAAGTTTAAAACATAGCTATCTGTAAATAGCTGACTAAACCAGCAGTCAAACTCTGGCAGTTCGGCCGCTATCTGGTGCATTTGTGATGTTTGGTTTACAGAACCGGTAATGAACAGTATTTTCTGCATTTATAGTTAAATCACTAATTGTTTAACAGTTGTTTATTTATTTGTAATGCGTTATATGCTGTACGTTAGTAAGGATGTAAAATATTTATTATAATATGCCTCATATTTATAAGTTATTACCATAGATTAAATGTAGGGTAGTAGTTTTTATATAATGCTAAGTTTAGGTTATGATATAATTAAGTATGTATTAAAGTAATTTGAACTTAATGTTTAAAGAAAAATATCTGATCCTTTTTATTTTACATTAGCTGAAAACGCGATGCGGCGGGTGAGAAAGTTTTTAAGTTCAGGAAGCTTATCCGTATTGATCAGATCAACGCCACAATCCAGCAATTCATTCCAAACGGCCGGATTTTCCGGCGATGCCCATAGCCTTACCTTTTTACCATACCGGTGAGCCATATCTACATAATGGCATAAGCGTTTTTTCTGCAGGGAAGGGAATATGCCGTTGCCATTCCAGTTTATTATTTTTGAATATTTGCAGCTTGCGGTTTGGTAAACATTGGTGGCCAGCGTATCCTGCTGAACTTTCAGCAGGTCCTCATCAATAAAAGCAAGGCGATTTTGTTGACTCTTAAGTATCTCAAACGGTTTATGACCGGTTATCACTATGGTAATTTGCCGTTGTATAAATACGCCATCCTCGTATCCGGAAAGTATAGACTTGTATTTCTCAAGCACTGCGGATAAAGCTGCATAGGTTTTATTGGCTTCTGATTTGATATCGATCATAAGCATAACAGGATAAACCATATGAGGAGCTTGCCCATTTGAACCATTGATATAAGCAGCTAAGGGATCAAGATAAAGCCGTTCAAGTGTCCGGTGCCGTTTAAACAATGGCAAAAGGTGGGCAACAACCAGTTTTCCGTGCCGTAAATAAATATCGGCTTCTATATGGGTATAACCATTATCCAGGGCATCATATAATGGCCGTTTGTGCCAATAATCATTATGGGCAAAGGCGTTAATAAGCGGAATATTTTGAGAGTAGGATTTAAATGCGACGAATAGCAGGAGGGGGAGTAATACTAATTTCAGGTGCTTTAGGCAAAAGCTTGCTGCTTGCATCATTAATTATATTTGTTGCCCGAAGGTACCTGTTGAGTATGTGTTAAATATTAGCCTATGGTTAAGAAATTTTTGATTGATGTTAACATTTTGTAAATAAACAAGGCGTTTGCTTTGGGCTGGATGTTGTTTAATTTAACCTGCACGTTAGGGGTTTCTTAAAATAGCAAAGGGCTGTTTCATTATGGAACAGCCCTTTGTTACAACTATAAAGTCCTGTTATTCGTTTATATAGACTTCGCCACTTCTAATGTTTCCATAACAAGTACTGCCGTTTAGCGTTTTGATAAGAACATAATCTTCGTCCATTTTTTCAACACCCGAATCAATAATTGAAGCATACTTTGCCATTATTTTTTGTTCGCCTCCTGCTAACGCAACACCCAATAAATCGTCCTTAATCAATATCCAACAAAGCAAGCGGCCTTTTTTATTGGTTTTATACAACGGTTTGATATCATCATACCAAAATGGGGTTTCCAACCTCAGACCTCTTTGCAGTTTGCTATTAATAGCACTGTAAGAAGCCAACCCTTTTTTGCCGGTGCTTAAAGATTTTATTTGAATAAGGAGATCATCATATTTGTTGGGAAATAATAGTGAATCAATTTTGCAACCGTATAACCTGACGGTATCTGAATATACCAGTTTATTGTCATCATATCTTTTCAAATTATAATGACTTGTGTCACCATGTTTTTTTAATAGAGCGTAGGTATAATTAATTACTGTAGTATCCAAAGGCCGTGGTCTATTCATTTCTACCGCACCTTCATAATGATAGGTAGGTTTCTCTCTCTTTTTGCCATTTTCATCTATATATTCCTGCACCTTATTTTTATAAACAACAAAATAAATCTGCTCCTCCTTCTGCGTATAGGAATAACTAATAGAATCATATAATGGCTTTACCAATATAGCCCCTGTTTTTTGGTTAGCTATACCTTCTTTATGATGGAGGGAAACTTTAACAAAGGGGGCTCCAAAATATTTTATGCTGTCATATATGCAGGGAATTATTAATGTTCCGGTGCTATTAATCAGTCCCGTTTTTCCTTTTTTTACAATAGCTGTAGCGTCCTTGCTTTCATGGTCGTGAAAAAAGTCCATTTTTTCATAACTGGGTGGTAGTACTATTTCCTTTTTGTCATTAACAACACCCCAGTTATTGTTAATATCAGCGAAGGGATAAACTGCCTGGGCAAATAAAATATCTACATTACTTATTAAAAACAGAAAGAAGAGCAGGTACCGCATATTTTGTGTTTTATGATTGGAAAGGTCTTGACTTATAAATATAAGAAGGATTTGATATATTATTTGTTTTTAAAAATAATATATCAAATCACAACCTTTCAATAATTAAAACGCGGGATTTAGCCGGAAGTATTTTTGTCTCTCAAAACTAACCACATAGTCTGATTTAAAGTGGGTGCTTTTCAGGTAATAATCTGTAGTTATAATTTGCGCGCCTGAGTTGCAGGCTGCCTCAAAATTTGATTTATCATTAGTGCGGGCTTGCTCGGTATCTGAATCGGCCCTGGTTCTGATGATGTATCCTTTTTTTACCAGTTCTTTTATTTGTGGGTCTTTAGGATCGTTCCTGATCATCATGGCCGATTCAGGTGTGCCCGGATCAGCATTGGCAAATAGTACCCTGCCTTTTAACGATGGATGATCTTTAATGTAAAGATCCCTGTTCTCTTTATTGTTATCCAATATAAATATAAACTTACCCTTTGCTGCCTTTAATGTTGGCCAGTTGCCATGTAGTACCGCGCTTTCAAGAGTGGCGTATTTGCCCCTAACCATATCGGGCGTGATCAGGCTGGCATTACCCAGGCCATCTCTGATATCCTGATCCAGTTCTTCGAATGTCTTATCAGTGAACTTTTCAGGAACTATGCGTTTAGGATCTTTAGGTTTCTCGTCTTTGGGCTCTAATGTAATGAAGATGGGGTTATGGTCGGGATGGGCATCTGACCATGTTTTCAGCTGCCTTAAACCATCCTTAAAGGTTAAACAATGACTCCTGAAATCAAGATCAATGATGTGGAATACCTTAAAGCCGGGTTTGTCCATTTCGTGGTCAGGATCAAAAGGAGGCTGTCCTTTTACCCATTCCAAACCTTTGGGGTGCGCGTATTTACCACCTTTTTCATCAGCATAAACATCAATCTCCAGGTTTAACAGACCCATATTAAGCTGGTCTGTGAGGCTGATATGCTCATAATCAATTTTTGCAGCCGATTCCGGATCTTGTTTTTGAAATGCAGCGAATAAAGCAGGGTCAATAGCCATTTTATAGCTGTTATGCGAGCCTATTACCTGTATGCGGTTAATAGGGATATTGCCATCATCAGTAGCATTTAATTTAAAGCCGGCCAGCAGTGTGATGAATAGTAAACCTAAGAATGTTTTCATAATAAATATATGTATAAGTAAAAAGCAGCTGGTGTAGGCCAGCTGCTTTTTATAAAGGTATTAATAACCTGGGTTTTGAACCAGGTTTGGATTGGTTTTTAACTCGGTTGATGGTACAGGATACAATCTGCGTGTTGGATCGGTATTCATCTGCAGGTCATCCGTTTTTCCACCAGCCACTGGCAGGGGGTATGCTTTTTCAAACTGCCCAAAGCGGATCAGGTCATTCCTGCGCCAGGCTTCCCATGAAAGCTCGCGGGCACGTTCATCCAGCAGGCCATCCAGATCAATTGACGCGGCGGCGTTTGCGTGGGCACGGGTACGTAATTTATTTACCAGTATCAGCGGGGTTTGTAATTCGCCGTTTACAGAAGTGGCGGTAGCCCCGCGCAGTATAGCCTCGGCTTTCATCAGGTAAACATCGGCCAGGCGAAATACCGGTACATCATTACCATTTAAGCGTGTTGCCTGTATAATATTAACGTCGGGATAATATTTGATAGACCGTACACCTTCTGATTGTGAGGTAACAACGTCATTACCCAGATCCATCGGTTTTAATCCGGTAAGTGTTAAAGTAGGTATTAGGTTGATCTGTATTTTGTCATTTGGAGCAGGGTAGTAAACCGGTTGATTTGTAAAACCACCATTACCGTCAGGATAAAACTGCGGACCTGCCAACCATGTTTTAGTACGGTCATCACCCGGAATGTTAAACCTGTTGTAAAATTCAGGAGTTGTGCTCATTGCTATACTTAAACCAACATTAAAGCCATAAGCCTGAACAAGGTAGTAGAAGAAACCAAAACGGGTAAACTGATTGCCCGGTATTTGCTGATCATAAGGAACTGCAAATATGGTTTCATTAATCTGCGGGCCATTGTTGGGTAAAAATATATCCCTGTATCTGGCATCTAAAGAATAGTTGGTGTTTGCCTGTACGCTATCAGCCATGGTTACGGCATCCTGGTAATGGTTAGTTCCGATGTAAACACCTGCGTTCAGGTACATTTTTGAAAGCAGTGCAAATACCATTCCTTTGGTTGGGCGGCCGTATTGTGATACGTTTGTTGTCGCATTACTGCTTTTGGCCGGTAATAAAGGTAATACAGCCTTTAATTCACTTTCAATAAAAGCATACACTTTTGCGCGCGACTGGGTTGCAGGTTGCCCGGTTACCGGGAAATCGGTAATAATAGGCACGTTACCATACAGATCCATCATAAAGTAAAGGTATAAAGCGCGCATGGCCTTAACCTCGGCAATAGAAGATGCCTTTTTTGCTGCTGATGATGAGGATGTATTGATAACACTGATAATGCGGTTACAACTGTTGATACCACCAAACCCCCATTGCCATACACCTATTACGTTAGGATGATCAAAGGTCCAGGTGTGGTAATGTAATTGCCTGTACTGGCCGCCATCGTCAAAGTTACCATCACGGGCAGGTATAATAGCCTCGTCTGTTGACATGTCCTGCATGCGCCAATAAGGTACTGCGTAGTTTGCTGATAGGTTGGAGTAAATGGTACCCAGTAATGCAGTATAATCGGCATCGGTAACCGGGAAATTTGACTTTACGTACTGCGATTCAACGGGTACGTCTAATTTTGTACAAGAGAATGTGCTCATAATCACAACTATTGCGGCACATAATATAAATATCTTTTTCATTTGTGTTTATTTAGCTGTTTTTAGAATGATGCGGTTACGCCTAAACTGAAAGTGCGTGTTTTTGGATAAAAATTCCTGTTATCGATACCCGGAGTTAAACCGCCCATATCAATTTCAGGGTCAACGCCGCGGTATTTGGTAATGATGAAAATGTTATTACCTGAAGCATAAAAGCGCAGGCTCTTAAACGCCTGAATATGCGGCTTAATGGTATAACCAATGGTGGCATTATCCAAACGCAGGTATGAGCCGCTTTCCAGGAAACGATCCGAGATCAGGTAAGCATTAATATCTTTAAACGATTCGCCTAAGGTAAATCTTGGGATATTCTGCAATTTTGAGTCGGCAGGATTGTTTAAACCCGCAAGTGTTGCGTTCAAAATTTTGTTACCATACACCCCACGAACCAGGAAGTTAAGGTCGAAGTTTTTATAGAAGAAGCTATTGCTCCAGCCGTATATAAGTTTGGGCTGTGCATCGTATTTAATAAACTGATCTGTAGTAAGTGGTTGCGCAGCCGTTGTTGATCCATCGGCTTTTTCATAAGTACTAACACCGTTGGCATTTTTGCCCAGGTAGTGCCACAGATCAAAAGTACCAAGAGCATAACCTGGCTGAATGATCTGACTGTAGTTGCCCGACTGACCTTTACCGCCTAACTGTGCAGTTTGAATGTATGGAAGAACCAGACCACCCGATGATAAACTTTCAACAATGTTTTTATTATGTGAAAAGTTTAACGAAGTGCGCCATGTAAAGGCACCCGATTTTACAGGTACAGCATTTAATACAACTTCAATACCGCTATTTTTCATTTTACCTACGTTGGCGGTTAAATACTGGTAAAAATATTGGGTAGTTGATACCTGAAGGGTAGTGATCAGATCAGAGGTTTTCTTGATATAGTAATCAATAGAACCGGTAATGCGATTGTTGAGTATACCAAAATCTAAACCGATGTTTGTTGTAGCTGTACTTTCCCATTTCAAATCAGGATTGTCATTACGTACGGGGCCGATAGGGTTAACCACATTGCCATTGCTTAAAAATTTGCCACCACCTGGAGGAACGCCGTAAATTAATTGAGCGGTAAAGGCATCGAACCCTAAACTGTTACCGGAAACACCATAACCAGCCCTTAATTTCAGATCGCTGATAACCGGAGTTGATTTCATGAAATCTTCACTGATGATCTTCCATCCGGCAGAAGCGGCAGGGAAATAGCCATGACGATGATTAAGTCCAAATGCCGATGAACCATCTTCCCTTATTGATGCCTGAAACAGGTACTTATCTGCAAATTGATATTGGGCACGTGTATAAAAAGATATTAATCGTAATGTGGAGATATAAGTTGCCGGAGTAGTGCCGTTTACGTTATAAGCGGGGTTAAAAATAATTTGCGAAAGCTGCGTAGGGTTGGAGAATGCTAAATAGTTATAAGTTAAAGCATCATTTGAAAATCCCTGGGTTTGCACCCCAAATCCATCACCATTACGATCCTGCTGATAAGAATAACCACCTAATAATTTCAGTGAATGCTTGCCAAATACACGATCGTAGTTAAAAAAGGCTTCCACAACGTTGCTGGTATTGGTATATGCACTGCGCACAGCTACACCGCCGGCATTAACATATATGCCAGACTGGCTGGTAGAGTAGGTGTTAACGTTGTTTTGTTCTTTTTGGGTTGATCCTGTTATGGTAAATTTTAACCCGTTTAAGATATCAACCGAAGCAAAGCCATTGATCAGCGTTTTGTTGTTCTCTGTTTTGGTAAAGTTATTGTTAATTAACGATAGAGGGTTCAAAGGCCCGCTACCTGTACGGGTGTAGTTTTCTTTATAACTGCCATCGGGGTTAAAAGGGCCTACCGTTGGCAAATAGAACAAAATGCCCGACAATACCTGGCTTTGGAATATATCGTTGTTTTTGGTGGCGCTGTTGGTAAGCGTGATGCCCAATTTTAAACGATCATTAAAAAAACGCTGGTTGATATAGCCTTTGTAAATAGTACGCTCCAGGCTGGTATTTTTCAATATACCGTTGTTCTTTAAATAATTCACACTTGCGCCATACTCAGCGTTGGGGCCGGCGCCAGCGTATGAAAGGTTATGATTTTGAGAATAACCAGTTCTTTCGGCAAGTTTTTGCCAGTTAGTGTTTGATCCATCGTCATCCGCTGCGCTTAGTTTAGGTACACCGTTATCAGTCAAATATTTGCGCAGTTCGTCGCCTGTAAGTACATCAATATTCTTTGATACATTTTCAACAGCGCCGTACGCACTATATGTTAACCTGGTTTGGCCTGTTTTTGCTCTACGGGTAGTAACTATAATAACACCATTTGCTGCACGCGAACCATATATGGCAGTTGATGAAGCATCCTTTAATACATCGATACTTTCAATGTCGGCTGGTGCCAATAAATCGATAGAAGCGCCTGGTACACCATCAATTACATAAAATGGTTGTTGTGCGGCACCTTCGCGTAAGGTTGACGGCCCTCTTAATATAGTTGAGGGTTGTTTGTTGGGGTCACCGCTTTTGGTGATGTTTAAACCAGCTACTTTTCCCTGCAGCAATTCAGCAGGAGTGGTTAATACACCTGCGTTAAAATCTTCGGCTTTTACTGATGTTATAGCGCCCGTAACATCCTTACGGCTTGACGTACCGTAACCTATAACCACCACATCTTTTAGTTGTTTGGTATCTGTTACAAGCGTAATATTAATTAACGTTTTACTGTCAACAACAACCTCTTTGGGTACTGACCCTAAAAACGTGAATTTTATAACATCGTCAGGACCGTTTGCTGTAACCGTGTAACCACCGTTTCCATTGGTTGAGGTTGATTTACCCGAACTTTTAACCGTTACTACCACGCCTGGTAAAGGAATGTTGCCTTCGTCGGTCACAGTTCCTTTTATAACCCTGCCGGTTTGTGAAAATGCCGGTAACGCTGTAAGTAATACAGCACAGGCCAGCAGTAAGCTATACCTGTACAAATCATGTGTTTTCTTAAAAAAACATTGGTAAATTTTTTTCATAAATGAGTGATTTGGTTATCAATTTAATTGAATTTAGAATGCGCATTTTTTTCGTCGCAAAGGAATGATGCGAATGTTAGGAAATCATCAAGTAAACATTAGGCTTTCTTTTAATAGCTGTTTGTGATAGGATTAGTTAATGGTTTTTTAGCAAAATGATTAATTAGGTTTAAGATTAGCATGCTTATTATTAGTTATAAAGCTATAGCTAACATATATAGTGATTTAAATAAAGGCGTTTCTAATTGGTTTACACTGTATTTAATTGTATGGGCACAATTAATATTACAGTGAATTAAAAATAAGTGTAATTAATTGGTTTGGTATGCAATAAAAACTCCTTAAACGTTTTCTGTTTAAAACTAATTGGATGTTATAACCGATAATAATGGGCTTTTTTGCCCATTTCTGCGAAAAAATGCAAAAATTGATGTTAAATTAATGTTAACCCGAATTGACGACATAAATGGCACTAAGGTTGAAATACCGAAGGGTATTAATTCACTAGATCTTGTTTTGAAAATATTTCAGGACTTAATCCGCACTCGCGTAATAATTTGGAGTTGTTATAGGCCAATTGTTTATAAAGAGCAGGGTCCTGTTCCACTATAGCGGGTTGATGTATTAATAAGTTTACTGCAAATATTTTTGAGAATTTATTTCCTGATTTATCAGATGCCTGGTTTAGGTACTTTAAATAACCAGGTATAGTGTTATACTCATTGCTCAATATCGCTTTTTTAATTTTAAGGCTATAAAAAGCAAGCTTCATGTATGCAGTAAAGGCGTTTTCTTTGGTTTTAAACATTTCAGATATGTTGTCATGTATAACCTTAAATTCTTTTACCTTGCCCAGTGAAAAATAAGAATCGGCTGTGAGTATTTTTAAAAAAAAGGTATAGCCGCTAGCTTCTGCCAATGGTTTGGTATGTACTTTTTGAAGCGCCTGTATATACCGAAGCATTTTTTGAGGCTTTTGGCATATCAGCAATGCATAGCCTGCTAATAAATAGATCAATTCATTTGCCGACTGCATATGATTTAAATCCTTTGTTTGCTTTGGTGGATTAAAGTAGAACCGGGTTATTTTAATAAAGAAATCCTTTTTAATGATACCATACTTGAAAAAGTAATATACGGAAGTAAGACAATCTAAAGGGCTAAAGATGAATTCCTGGTAATTATCGGGCGAGAAGCTGTTGAGTTTTATTAAATGACCTTCGAACGAAGCCATATCTAATTGAAGGGAGGCTGTAATGGCAAGACTTGTATAAACCATTACCTTTTTATTGTCGGCCAGTTCAAATTTTAATAGCGTTTGCAGCGTTTTTTTGTAATCCGGATTTATTAATTCCAATCCTAAAAAGTAATAGAATAGTCCATCGTTGCAATCCTGCTTAAAATAAGCGGCCATTGCATGGTTTGAAGATGAGTGTGCTTTGTTGAGCAGGTCACCTAAAAAAATGATCAGCTCTGACTTTTCTTTGGGATTAAGATCTGTTTTTGATAAAAGTGAAAAATTTTCCTGCTGGCCATTTTTAATAGCATGCATAACACACCACTTAACAATAGCTATCTTAAGTTCGTTATTAAGGAATAAATGATTAATTATGCTAATTAAATTCGCGTCAAAAAGATTGTTATTGTCTTGCAATAATTTATGAGCTATTGCGAGTTCTAAAAAATTACTGTTCGCAAATTGAACATAGGTATTAAATTGCGAATCATTACTTGTATTGGTTTCTTTTAAAAAACCAATGCTTAGTAATTCTTTATATGCCTGGCTATATTGATTAAACAGGCTATTAACTTTTAATTTATCTACATCATACTCACGCTTTTTAAAGTCCATGTTTTCTATCAAGCCTTTCAAAAGCAGTGTTTTCTCGCTAGCGTAGTGTCCCTGATAAACTTTACCCAGAATAAAATTTGAGATAAGGTCATATATGCTGGTATGATCAATATTATTAAGTGAAAAATTGTCTTTATACTGTTTATAATAAAATTGAAAATAAAGTGGATGGTTAAAGCTATTGGCAACATCTGCAGGTATCTGCGTTTGCATTTCAGGGTTTATTTTCAGGCATAGATCCTTTATTTCCTGTAAATTAAATAGGGGAACATTACTGTTTGACAGCTGATCAGTAATTGTGCCGGTAAACCATTTAGGGTGTTCATGATCAAGTATATGCCGGTTATTGATCCAGTTTGCCGACCGCATGGTTAAAACCATTTTAAACCACTTGTGCGATTGGTAGAACGAAAATATATCCATTAACTGATCAAGCAAAAGCTGAAACCAGTTATTTTTAAACATATGTTCGTCCAGACCATCAATAACCAGGTAAAAATTACCCTCTTTACGTTTATTGGTATCTAAAAGCGATATTATGTCTTCTTCAAGGGTATATCCCAGTAAAGCCAGCAGCCAGTCATTAAAATCTTTACCACTTATTAAAACGTTCATTAGCGCACTACTGCTAAAAAATAAAATAATGTCATTACTGCCCGAAGTAGCATTATGTGTCAGTTTTTCATCAACCCAATGACATAAGGCGAGTGTTTTTCCATACCCCGGAGGAGCAGTAAAAACGGTTGCGGCATATTCACCTTTTAAAAAGTCATCAAAATGTTTATCCAGAAATTCCCTTTTTATACTTTGATTAAAAGGAATGCCTGATTTATTTTTCAAGGCCTGCAGTGTAAAATTGGTGATCTTGGAGGCTTTATGGCTCAAGGAGTCCCAATCCGCATTTTTATGATTTGTCTTTGACGATTGTTTGTCCTGCTGCTCACAAAAATCTTCCCATCCGTTATAGCCGCAATAATTTGATAATACATCAATGGTAAATAATGAAGGCTTGAACTTACTGAAAGCAAAGCCATATATGCGTTTTAAGGTAGTTTCGCTTACAGTATGGTTTGTTTTATCACTAATCAGAGCCGAAAGGGTTTTACAATCACTGGCTTCGATATGGGCAAGGTGGGAATTAACTAAAACGTGCGACTTTAATAATTCAAATAGCTGTGATGAGAAGGCTGCCATGTTATTAAAAGTATCGGGTATAATTTTGCCATGATTAGCATTGCATCGTTATACCTCAAATGATAGGTTTTAGTTGCTTAAAGGTTAATTATAAGTTTATGAATGTATGTAATTTTATAGCTGAACAGCTTGTTCATTTATTAATGAATGAAATGAATATTTATTTAAGGCCTTAGTAGTGCATAAAAAGTAAAATAATACTTACTCAATAAGTAATAAATAAGTAAGTGGGGATGTGTGATTTTTCTTGTTAACGCTTATAGCAAACAACAGATAGACACGGCACAGATCAGTAAATGGAAAATACCCATGACCAATAAATCTGATTGCTCATCAGTAAGTATGTTTCCTGAAGTTTTAATATTTAACCTTTTAAGTTTAATAATACCATAGATACCTGTACTGACTGCTAAAATAATAGCTATCAATGCGCTTTTATCATTGAATATATTATTTATCATTTCCTTGTTTTTGGAGGTATGTTCCTTAGGGGGAGGATTTAATCAATGCATATATAAATATATGTTTAAACACCATGCCTATTTATTTTATTCACTATTGAATTCTTATTCACATTGTTCATTATTAGTGTTTTGCCTATAAATAAACATCTTTATAGTAGGCAAAATCGTATTAATTTACTGTCTGATGCTCATGCAGGAGTTAGTGATTATTGTAATAAATAAATAGAAAGACCACTAATAATATATTGGATTAATATTTAAAAACAAATGGATAACACAGATCTTTTGGCCGAAAAACTTGACTTTACCTACAAGAAAGAAGAGGGCCCCAGCGATGTTAGAGGGCTGATTGCTATATGCCTTAGTTATTGGTACGTTTTTGCGTTAAGCATCCTCATATGCCTGATAGCGGCATTCGTTTATATTCAGTATTATCCCAATCAGTGGAGTATAGTTAGTAAAGTGATTGTAGAGGATGATCAGGGTACTCCCGAAAAGGCGCTAACTAATGGTTTAAATGCCGATCTGGCTTCGCTTTTTGATGTGAAAAGCAATGCCGATAATGAAGTTAAGATATTAAAATCAACAAGCCTCTTAAACCGGGTGGTTGATAAACTTGATCTTAATGTTCATGTTTATGACGATAATGGGTTTCAGAGTTTTGAGTTATATGAACAAACTCCTTTTACCGTTGAGGTAACTTATAATCAAAAGGCTATTAAGCCGATTAAGTACAAGGTTAAAATTTTAAACAACAACAGTTTTGAGCTGGTAAGCAGCAAAGAGGACCTGAATGTTACCGGTGTATTTGGTAAACCTGTTAAACTAAACCAATACACGGTTATCTTAAATAAAACAGCAAAATTTAAGTCATCAGGTGATTATCTTTTAAAGATCCAATCCATAAAACAAGCCGAAAATGACTTGGCCGAAAGTTTAAACGCAGGTCTTGACGATAAGCAGGCTACCGTTATTAATCTGCAGCTTAGCCATGCAAACCCAACCCAGGGCGAGGTAATATTACAAACGCTGATGCAAATGTACCTGCAAAGCAACTTATCAAACAAGATACGCAAGGCCGATAGCACGATGAAGTTTATTGATGCCCGTTTGCTTGTTGTTGGAGCGGAGTTAAACAAGGTTGAAAAAAATCTGGAGCAGTACAAGGTAGAGAATAAGATATCAGATATCAACGCGCAGTCAAAGGCGCTTGTTGAAGGTGCCAATCAGTATCAAGGCAAACTCAATGATAACTCGGTACAGCTGGCTGTTGTAAATGACTTGTATAAATATGTTAGCGATGCTAATAACCCACAGGTAGTTCCAAGTTCGCTGATCACAAAAGATGTTGCGTTCGGATCTGCTATTAATGCTTATAATGAAATGCTTTTACGCCGCGAACAGCTCAAGTTAAACCTTGCTGATAATAGTACTATTATCCAAAATCTTAATCAGCAGGTTGAACTGGCCCGCAGATCATTGATGGCGAGTATAAAAAGTTTTCGTAATAGTTTGCAGGTTTCGCAATCAGCATTTTCAAAACAAAACTCTTTTATCCAGGGTAAAATTTCTGAGGCGCCGGTTAAGGAAAGAATATATTTAGATTATTCAAGGCAGCAGAGTTTAAAACAGGACCTGTATCTGTTTTTACTTCAAAAAAGAGAAGAAACGGCTATCTCGCAAACGGCAACCATTTCAAGTGTACGTATATTGGATGATGCCGAAAGCGACGAAAAACCATATGCTCCAAAGCAATCATTAATTTACCTTATTGGTTTGTTTGCCGGGATATTTTTACCTGCAGCAGGTTTAAGTGTAAAAGAAATGCTTAACATCAAGATCAATAGTAAATCTGATATTGAAAGGCATACCAGCGTGCCTCTACTTGGTGAGATAAGCAGGAATACAAACAAAAATAAATTATTGATATACAATGATTTTAGGTCGATTATTTCAGAAGAGATCAGGGCCGTTCGTACCAATTTGAAGTACGTGACC
Source organism: Mucilaginibacter sp. (assembly GCA_030445275.1). Taxonomy (GTDB): domain Bacteria; phylum Bacteroidota; class Bacteroidia; order Sphingobacteriales; family Sphingobacteriaceae; genus Mucilaginibacter. The sequence continues at coordinate 20,554 of JAUCSE010000091.1, read as the reverse complement.
GAAAAGGGAAAATCGAACGTAATCTTGTTCACTTCAAGCATGAGCGGTGAGGGAAAATCATTTATATCGCTTAACCTCGGCAATTCCATAGCCATGTCAGGTAAAAAAGTTGTTCTGCTTGAACTTGACCTTCGCAAACCCAGGCTGTTAAAAAACATAGGGGTCGAAAATGATTATGGTTTCACCAATTACATCATCTCGAACGAGGAAGACGGTATTGATAACCTGATCAAGCCATCCACCTTTAATGAGAATTTCTTTTTTATCTCATCGGGCCCCATACCGCCAAATCCAACCGAACTGTTAATGAACGACCGGTTGAAAATATTAATTGATGATTTAAGGACAAAATTTGATTACGTGATTATTGATAGCGCTCCGGTAGGTTTAGTATCAGATGCCCTGATCATTGAAGAGTTTGTAGATATAACCTGCTATGTAGTGAGGCAAAATTATACCTACAAATCGCAACTGGGCATAGTGAATGAGTTGCATAAATCAAAAAAAGCGAAACATCTTTATTTGATAGTAAATGATATTGAACTTAAAAGAAATAGCATTACAGGCTACGGACATGGTTATGGGCATTATGGTTATGACACCATTGAAGAAAAGCCTAATAGTTTAACTTCCATTTTTACAAAAGAAAAATAAGACATCCGATAAAAATTTGTGTCTATGTTACAAGTTATACAAAGCAATCTTCATCGGTTTTTTACAAAAGGGCATGAGCGATCATTAAAAACGAAAAAAAATATCGTCAAGTCGGTTTTGTTGAAGGGGGGGAGTGTGGTTATTTCTCTGATGCTAATTCCGCTAACTATACGCTACGTTAACCCAACTCAATATGGCATTTGGCTAACGCTGAGTTCTATTATAACCTGGGCCGGCCTTTTTGATATGGGGCTTGGAAACGGGCTTAGAAATAAACTTGCTACCATGATCAGTCTTGGCGATGTTTCAGCGGCCAAAAGTTACGTTAGCTCCACTTATGCGCTGTTATTTATTATTTCAACTGTGATGTTCGCGTTGTTTTATTTTATTAATCCATACATAAAATGGCAGCAAATATTAAATGCTCCCGGTACTGAGGGTAATTATTTGAGCATGGTGGTATTAGTGGTATTTGCATTTTTTTGTTTTCAGTTTGTAATACAGCTTATTAACAATGTGCTAACGGCCAATCAGGCTCCGGCCAATGTTGCTTTTTTGAATCTTATAGGCCAGGTGTTATCGCTTATAGCCGTACTGTTTTTAATAAGGTACAAACAAGGTGCCCTGATGGATGTGGTGCTCATCATAGCAGGTTTACCATTGTTGGTATTGCTGGCAGGAAGTGTTTGGTATTACAGCGGAAGTTATAAATCATTAGCCCCAAGCTTCAATTATATAAACTGGGGGTGTGCAAAAGAACTATTGGGTGTAGGTGGTGGTTTTTTTATTATACAAATAAACGCGTTGGTACTTTACGAAACCGATAATATAGTGATAACCCAGTTATTTGGCCCCAGCGAAGTAACAACCTTTAATGTGGCTTACAAGCTGTTTTCAATAGTGCTGATGTTTTTTGTTATTGTCATAAATCCCTTTTGGAGCGCATTTACCGAAGCTTATACAAAAAATGATTTGGAGTGGATAAAAAATGCTGTTATAAAGATAAATAAGCTATGGATGGTGCTTAGTTTTTGCTCGGTGTGTTTGCTGGTTCTTTCGCCATGGCTTTATAACTTGTGGTTGGGTAAAAGCATTACAGTGCCCATAAGTTTATCCATAGCCATGTGCCTGTACACTATAACCATTATATGGCAGGCAATACATGTGCAGCTTTTAAATGGCATAGGTAAAATAAAACTTCAATTGTACCTGGGTATCATTGGTTCAATTGTGAATATCCCAATGTCTGTTTTTTTAGGAAAATGGATTGGTGTGGCTGGGGTAACGCTTTCAAATGTCATTTTATTTATTGTGATGGGAGTGGTTTTCTCTATCCAAACTAAAAAAATAATTAATAAAACGGCTACCGGGATTTTTAACGCCTGATTTTAAAAATACCGGCATAAAATATATTTGAATTATTGATATGGGCTTGTTTAATTACGTCAGAAAGTTTTACAGAGGGTTGCGGGTTATGTACTATGCCACAGCACGAGCATACTCCTGGCCTATAAGCTGTTTCAAATTTCATTTGAACGGGGTAAAGTTCCATTCAGATTTTATAGGCTATGGTATCCCCATATTGGATGTGAATTTAAAAGGAAGCTTTACCATTGGCCAAAAATTTAGGTTTAACAGCGGTAAGTATCATGCCATGGGCGGCCGTCAGCAGCAATGTTACTTTGTAGTAGCCAAAGGGGGGCAGTTAATTATTGGTAATAATGTTAGGGTTACCTCTGTCGCCATCATATGCCACAACAAAATAAGCATAGGTGATAATGTCATGATCGGTATCAATACAGTTATTTATGATACTGATTTTCATTCGCTTAATCCTAACATGCGCAATGGTTATCCTGAACGTATTGATGGTGTAAAAACCAAACCGGTAATTATTCATGACGGCGCTTTTATAGGGGGGCATACTACCATTTTAAAAGGCGTTACCATTGGCCAAAATGCAATTGTAGGAGCAGGCTCCGTAGTAATTCAGGATATACCGGCAGAACAGGTTTGGGCCGGCAACCCTGCCCGTTATATACGGGATACTTATAATTATGATCACGTAAAGGTTTTAGAAGATGAATGTAAATAATCAATTATATCCTTTTTTATTGCTGATGCTGATTCTGGCCTCATTTTTTCATGTGCAGATTGTTGTACTGGCCATAGCTGTAGTAATTATTGCCATACCTATGAAACAGCAGTTTGCTGCCATAAAAACGGCCAGACTCTTTGTGTTTTTATTTATACCAGCAATACTTGGATTAATTGTTGGCTACAAAAATGATAGCTATCTTATTTTAAAGGATTTTTATTATTTCTCCATCCCTGTATTATTTATTACAGCAGGCATTATATTGGCCTGCAGACTAAGCATCGAAACTTTTTTGAAAACATTGGTGTATGCAGGTGTGCTAACCTCTGTACTAGTAACAGCGGTATCTGTATCATACATGGGCATCAGTGCACTGTTTGATCCTTATTCGGCACATTACGCCATAGGCATTGTTGGTACACCGGTGCCCCCGGTTGCGCTTGCCTGCTTGCTGTTTTGTAAAAAGTTCAATGTGAAATTATTCAAGCCAATTTGGTATACCCTTTTCACAGCTGCAAATGCATTTGGGGTTTACATGTTTGCTTCCCGCACCTATTTTGTAATCATGGTATGTTTTGTAATGCTGCTGGTTGTTGACAAAATAAAACGCATCTGGATAATGCCCACCATATTTATGCTCATCATGGTGCTGGCACTCATCCCCTCAGATCTTTTTAAAACAAAAACGTCCGAAACATTCATGGGTAAACTGCTGGGTTCATTTAATGAATTAAAAATGGGCGATTACAATACCGAGCAGGATATCAATATCAAATATCGGGGATATGAATCATTTATGGCTCTTCAAGGCTATGCCGAAGGTGGTACAGCCGACTGGATATTTGGCGGTTTGGGTAAACTGGTTGACTTAAAAACCTTTGTTCGGCTTGGTGAGGATACTGATTTTCAGTATATCCCGGTTTTGCACAATGGCTGGCTGTATATATTGATCAAAACGGGCATTATGGGCGTACTTACCTATATTCTGATATTTTTTGGTTTGATTACCTCCACCTGGCGACGATATGCTAGTGCAAGAGAAAAACCTGCTATAAGACTGTTTGGGGCTTTAATTATTGGTAGCGTTATGAGCTTAATGCTTACCAATTATATTGTTACCTCCTTTTTTAATACCGAAATGAGCATAGTGATGATTACCCTGGGATACAGCTATGTTAATTTCAAATCATTGGTATTTAAGTTAGAAGAACGGAAAAAAGCAACGATACTAAAATATGAACAGGCGTTAGCCTTAAAACTCGAACAAGTTTACTGATGTACTAAATATGGAAAATTTTGCTGATACCCCCAAAGTAACCATTATCACAGTTGTATACAATGCACGGGCAACCATCGAGGACACCATATTAAGCGTGCTCAGGCAAACCTATGCCAACCTGGAATATATTATTATTGATGGTGGCTCAACCGATGGTACCCTTGAAATTATTGGCCGATATCAGGAAAAGATCACCCATTTTATCAGTGAGCCAGATAAGGGCATAGCCGATGGGTTTAATAAAGGTATAGCCATGGCCACCGGCGATTGGATAGGAATGATTAATGCCGACGATTGGTATGCTTTGAATGCCGTTGAACTGATAATTGGCAAAGGTGCTGCAGATGACGATGTACGGTGCGGTAACATTATGCTTATTGGCAATAATGGTTTTGAACGCATAAAGAAAAGCAAGGTAAGCTGGCTCAACTTCGGGATGTATATTATGCATCCCACCTGTTTCATCAAAAAAGAGGTTTATCAGCGGGTTGGCAAATATGATATCCGCTTAAAAATAGCTATGGATTTTGATATGTTTTTAAGAATAAAAAGCAAAGGCTTTAAAATTAAATATATAGATGAACTCATAGCATACATGCGCACTGCCGGTGTGAGCAACGATGTAGTGAAAATGCACAAGGAAGAGCTGGCTGTAATGCACAGCAATTTAGATGGCCCGGCCTATTGGGGTTCCTGGCTATTTAATTATATGAATAGGCTTCGCTGGCGTTTTTTTTACAAAGATCCATTCAGAACACAACCATAATCATTGATTTTGAAAAAGAAGATACTGATATCAGCATATGCAATTTCTCCGGTCCGAGGATCAGAGTATGCTTCAGCGTGGAATACAGTAGTGCATCTGGCTCAGCAGCATGATCTATGGGTTATTTATGGAATGTCTGATGATTATATGGGCGATACCCAAACGATGTTAAAATATGTTGAAGATAACCCGATGCCTGGCGTTGAATTTATAGAAGTACAGCCCGGGCGTTTAGCCAAAACAATTACACTGCTAGATAAGGCCGGGTTTGGCTGGTGTTTTTATTTTGCTTATTACCTATGGCAAAAACAAGCCTATAATGCAACGCTTAAAGTTTTAGAAAGTGTAGATATTGACGTGGTGCACCAGTTAGGGCCCATAGGTTTCAGGGAGCCTGGTTTTTTATGGCAACTGAATAAGCCAATGGTGTGGGGGCCGATAGGAGGTATGAACGTTATCAATAAAAAGCTGCTCAATGGTAAGCCATTGCTAACCCGGTTTAAGTACTCTGTAAAGTATATGATCAACCGCGTTCAGCTCAACTCTGCAAGGGTCAAAAAAGCGTTTGCCCAATCAGGTGTTTTAATTGCAGCTACCAAAAACGGACAACGCACCATAGCTGAAAAATTTAACAGGGAAAGCTACCATTTGCCTGATACCTCGGTTTTAAACAGTGTTTCAATTGTTACGGATAAGTTTAAAAATATTGATAAACAAGTTCAACTGGTTTGGTCTGGTAGCCATATAGCACGCAAAAACCTGGAGATGTGCCTTGATGTATTGGCTGCTACAGATCAGACTAACTGGATTTTAAATGTGTTGGGCAAAGGGCCTCTTACGGCCAAACTGCAGGAAAAAGCAGCCAGCCTTGGTGTGTCGAATCATATTATTTGGCATGGCCATTTGAAAAGAGATAATGCCGTACGGGTAATGGCAGGCGCTCACCTTCATATTATAACCAGTATAGCAGAGGATAACCCCGCAGTGGTTTTTGAAGCGATGAGCTACGGTGTACCCACATTAACCATTGATCATTGCGGAATGAAAGATGTGGTGTGCAACCACTGCGGCATAAAAATAAGTGTTGATGATTACCCTGTAATGGTAAGTAATATGAGCGCTGCATTAAACAGCCTGTTAACAGATCCGCATCAGTTAACAGAATTGGCACAAACTACCCTGAAGTGTGCTCATGACCATTGTTGGGACAACAGATTAATAAAACTGAATAATATATATAATGATGCTATCGTGGCGCATCACGAACGTTTTAATCCATCATTAATTCAAACAACTTTAACCGCCTGATATGCTTGCCGCCGATCAACATAAAAAGATAAAATTGGGCATTGATGCCAAATGGTTCTTCAAAGGGCCGCCAAGTGGCAACATGGTGGTGAAAAACCTGGTGAACCAAATGGTGAGTGACAATGACGATCGTTTTCAACTTTATTTATTGATCACCAAAGAGTTTAAGAAAGAGGCAACAAGCTATTTTCCTGATCGGGTAAAGCTTGTCTTTTTACCTGTAATTCCAAATATGTTGTCCAATATATTGCTCATACCACTCGTTGCGCGCATGTATGGATTAGAGGTGATGCTGTTTCAAAACTTCAGCAGTTTATGGCCACGGGGGCTATATAAAATAGCCTATATACACGATGTTTTGTTTTTAGACTATCCGCAATATTATACCGGTGCGGAGTTGATGTATTTCAAAAAAATGAAACGACTGGCGGCTAAGGCAGATATGATTATTACCATATCAAATTCAGAAAAAGATCGGCTGGTAAAAAATAAGGTAGCAGATGCCAGCAGAATAGCAGTTGTTTATCATGGCATTAACCAGGAGTTTAAAGCATTAAAAGATCACTCCTTTGAGGTGGTTAATGTGTTTAATCTTAAATATCAATTACCTAAGAGGTATTTGTTGTATGTGGGGCGTGTAAATATCCGCAAAAATATTGCCCGCCTGGTGAGCGCCCTGAATTTGCTTGAAGATAAAGATATTAAGCTGGTAATAGCCGGAGAGCTGGGTAGTGATATTGAAGTACTAAAGGACCATATTAAGGCAGAGGGCCTGATACACCGGATTATATTTACCGGGCATGTGTCTGAAAACGATCTGCATTTATTTTATGCTAATGCAACTGTTTTTTGCTTCCCATCTTATGCCGAAGGTTTTGGTTTGCCCCCTTTAGAAGCTATGCAATGCGGCATTCCGGTTATTGTATCACAGCGCACAGCAATGCCCGAAATTTGCGGCGATGCAGCTATTTATATTGATCCTGATCACAAAGAAAATATAGCAGAAAAAATAAACTTTTTATTGAATGACACCAACCTGTATAATAAGAAAGTAATTGAGGGCATTGACCACGCTAAAAAATTCTCCTGGCAAATATCCGCAAACAGAATATTAAAATTAATTGGAGATGCATACATTAATTGAAAAGGTAATACGCAGGCTTAAGAATAATCCTGATTACAAGTTCGAAAATAGTTATAGTTTCAGGGAGCTGTCGGTTATTTTGTGGGCAAGGGGTACACAACTATCCCGTGGTGCGTGGAAAAGATTATTTTTCAGGCAATCAAGCGGATTGGTATTTATTGGGTCGCATGTGGCAATTAACCATAAGTATCTGTTTTCGGCAGGTAAAAACCTGATCATTGAGGATAATGTTTACATCAATGCCTTGTCGTTTGATGGAATTTTGATTAAAAATAATGTATCCATTGCCCGTAACTGTACGCTGATATGCACAGGTGTTGTTGCGCAGAAAGGTAAAGGGATTGTGATAGGTAATGGCAGCGGCATCAATGCTGGTACCTATTTAGGCGGCCAGGGAGGCATTGAAATTGGTGATAATGTGATCATTGGGCCCGGGGTAAAGATATTTTCTGAGAACCATAACTTTTCTGATTTTAATATCAATATAAAGGATCAAGGAGTAACCCGTAACGGGGTTTTTATTGGTAATAACTGCTGGATAGGTGCTGGGGTAACCATATTAGCTGGCGTAACCATTGGCGAAGGTTGTGTAATAGCGGCCGGCAGTATCGTAACAAAACCGGTGCCTTCACATTCTATAGTTGCTGGGGTACCTGGCAGGGTATTGAAAAAACGAGGTGAACTTAAGGATGAGCTATTTGGGCAGGAGATACCTGTATAACCCTATAATATTATATGTTTCAGAATAATTTTAACAAACTTAAAGGCTCACTGATTTACATTATTTGTGGGGTGATAGGCTGGTTACCATTTCATACCCTGAGAATTTTTTTGCTCCGGATATTGGGTGCAAAAATAAACCCGAAGGTTGGAATATATCGTGGATTTGAAGTAAGAAGCCCCTGGAAATTGAAAGTGGGCAGGGGGACTGTAATAGGGCATAATGCCTTGCTCGATGCCAGAATGGGACTTACCATTGGCAGTAACGTAAATATCAGTAACGAGGTAATGATATGGTCACTTCATCATGATTATAACGACCCTAATTTCGCCGCGGTTGGACAGCCGGTAATTATTGAGGATTATGTTTGGTTGTGCTCCCGTTCAGTAATTTTGCCCGGGGTTACAGTTGGTAAAGGCGCTGTGGTGGCCGCGGGTGCTGTTGTTACCAGGAATGTACTGCCTTATACTGTGGTAGGTGGTGTGCCGGCTAAGCAGATAGCTAAACGTAATGAAGAATTAACCTATGATCTGAGTGGGGCGGTTTTACCCATCATCTAAATATCAATACCACCATTTAATATCGGTTTTTAATACCCGCATTGGGTTGCCTCCAAAAATAGAATTTTCGCCAATCAGCTTTTTAGTCACCAGTGAATTTGCAGCAACAACACTACCTGAAGGTATTATAGCACCCTTTAAAACGGTACATTTGCAGCCTACCCAAACATTATCGCCAATAATAATTTCTTTGGGATGATTAAATACTTCGCCGGTTTCGTCGGCAATATGATGAAAATCAGAATCCATTACCAATGATTCCCATGATATACCACTATGATTGCCTATCACAATTTTCTTCCTGGCAACAAGCGCACATTCGGTACTCATATTAAAATCATCGCCAATAATAAGTTCAGCGTTTTCGGCAACATTAATTTTGCAACCATGCATAATAAAAGCCCTGCCATTAAAAACAACATCGCCATATACCTCCCAAATAGCGCGCGACCGTTTAAAATCGGCAATACCTATGGCTCCATAGCCAATTTGTATTAATGCAGTTTTGATGGGCGCATTGATAATTACCCGCCCTTTTGTTTTGTGTAAAAAAACATTATTGGATATTAAAACCGGGAATTTGATAGCCGTTTTAAAAGGAAAATATCTAAAATTAAAAATGATGGTTTTTAGATTTATTCGTTTTAAAAACTTTAATATTTTGATCATCGTTTTAAGTTGTTAAAGGGGTTTAACACACATAAATATGCTGTTTTTTTTACCATTGATATTATATTTTCGATCTATTCTATTCGTGGCTATTATGCTTGTTCATTTTGTTCACATAGTAAAAAAGTGCAGCTTTTAGGAACACTTATGCGTATAATAAAACATCGTTTTGAAAGGATGTTAACTAATGAGCATCGCCTGGGGATATTGATCAATTTTTAATAACAGTATTGAAAAAATAATTACATGCGTATAGCTATCATTGGTACCAAAGGAATTCCTGACTATTACGGGGGCTTTGAACAATGCGCCGAATATTTAGCCGAGGCATTGGTTAAAAAGGGTTATAAAGTAGTTGTTTATAACGCCCATAACCATCCGTATCATGAAAAAAACTGGAATTCTGCCGACATACGCCATTGCTACGATCCTTCACCCCAAATTGGATCAATAGGACGTTTCTTATACGCTTATAATTGTATAAAAGATTTAAGGAAAACAAAGTTTGATATCATTCTGCAGCTTGCACATACCAGCAGCTCGGTATGGGGGTGGTTTTTACCGCGTAATACAGTTATAACTACCTATATGAGTAAGCCGGAGTATACCAGCTCCATAGCTGCTGTATTCTATAACCCGGTTTTACGGCTTGCAGAAAAACTTGCTGTAAGGTACAGTAACTTTTTAATAACAGATTCTGCCGAGATGCAGGAATATCTTAGTCATAAGTATGGGAAAGAATCGAGCTTAGTACCGTATGGAACCAGAGTTTTTGAACAACAGGAACCTACTTTACTTGCCGAATTTAAGCTAGAGATCAATCAGTACGATCTGCTGATATCAAAAATAATCCCCGAAAACAATATAGAAATGATTTTGGATGGGGTGGTGAAAGCCAATACAGATCGTGCATTTTTAGTGGTTGGTAATACCGATAATGACTATGGCACTTACCTCATGGCCAAATTTGATCATTTTAAAAATATTATTTTTTGGGGCACTGTTGATAACAGGAATAAGCTCAATAACCTGCGGTACTATGCTAATTTGTATTTCTATGGTTGTGCAGCTGGTGGTAACAATACCGCTTTGTTAGAAGCAATGGCATCTAATAGCCTGATCTGCTCAAATGATAATCAATTTAACCGCGCATTGTTGGGTAATGATGCCCTGTATTTTTTAACGGCTGCTGATGTGGCCGATCATCTGATCACCGTAAGTAAAAGCGAGGCCTATTATGAGCAGCTAATAGTGAACAATAAACAAAAAGTAATTCAGTTTTGCAATTGCAAAACTATGATAAAAGCTTACACCGATCATTTTGAGGCTATTATGCCTAAGCGTGTAAGGGTTTATCACCCCAGGGTTAGTAGACCCAAGGTATCACTTCTTTTAAAAAATTCATGAATAATATGAGTATAAGTAAATTATTAAAGTTTTTACCGATTGCTTTTACGGTAAGTGTATTTGTGGTGTTTTTAAGCTCTTGTTCATACAAACAAAACCAGGCATATTTTGAACGAAATTCAAGAGAGGTGGAAGCAGGAGTTAAGGCAGACAATTATCAACCCATTGAATATAAAGTTAAGGCGGGTGATATATTACAGGTCAGAAATTTGCAAAGTATTAAACTGATCACTGACGATGCTTCTTCAACCGGAACTACTGGTTCAGCTCCTTCAGGAGGAGGGTCAGCCAGCGCAGGGCTGGAGTACCAGGTAGATAACGATGGGGCAATTGCCGTACCTGTAATAGGCCGGGTGCCGGTTGCCGGATTGTCAAAGTTGGAAATAGCCAAAAAACTGGATGGACTTTATCGTAAGAATGTGCTTAAAAATCCAATTATTGATGTTAAGATCATTAATTTAAAAGTTACGCTCATGGGTGAGGTAAAAAAGCCGGGTAATTATCCCCTGTTAAACGATGAAACTACCCTGATGGAAATGCTTGGAGAAGCAGGCGGCCTTACAGATAAAGGGAACGAAAAGAAGGTTAGAATTGTAAGAGGAGGGGGGCTGCAGAGCAAGCAAACTATAGAGGTTGACCTAAGTGATGTGGCTTCATTATCAAACCCTACAACCATTATGCAAAACCAGGATATTATTTATGTGGAACAAAATAGACGCGCTATACGTAATGAGAAATTACAAAACATTACAACAATAGCACAACCGGCATTACTAATGCTAAACACGGCTTTAATTATTCTTACACTTAGAAAATAAATTAGCCCTACATCCGAAACCTATTACTATTTGCAGTAACTACAAAAGAATACCCTGGCGCTAGCGCCAGGGTATTGCTGTTTTGGTATAAATAATCAGCTCTTTAATACCATTTTCTTTTTTGCCTCAATATTGGGTAAAAACGCGGTAAGGATACCAATCAATGGTAAATAAGCACATACCTGAAAAACATAATTGATACTGGTATTATCAGCCAGTTTACCCAATATGGCCGAACCAAGACCGCCCATACCAAAGGCGAACCCAAAAAACAAGCCGGCTATGGTACCCACTTTGCCGGGTACCAGTTCCTGTGCATAAACCAGTATGGCCGAGAATGCTGATGAGATAATAAGCCCGATGATAACCGAAAGGATGGTTGTCCAGAATAAACTGGCGTATGGCAGCATCATGGTAAAAGGTGCAACCCCTAATATGGATATCCAGATGATATATTTACGACCAAAGCGATCGCCCAGCGGGCCACCGGCCATAGTGCCAGCTGCAACAGCGCCCAGAAAAATAAACAAGTGTATTTGTGAGCTTTGTACGCTTAGGTGAAATTTACCCATCAGGAAAAAAGTATAATAACTGGTCATGCTGGCCAGGTAAAAGTATTTTGAAAATATAAGCACAATGAGTATCCCCAAAGAAATGGCAACCCGGTTAGCGGATAAGGTAGGGTGACCTGCACGCTGTGTAGCGGCTGTTTTTATTTTAGGTGTAGATGCCCCTTTATACCAGTTGCCTATATAATACAAAATAATAATAGCCAGTAAGGCAACCAACGAAAACCACATTACGCTGCCTTGCCCAAAAGGAACTACAATAAGGGCTGCCAATAATGGCCCTATGGCGCTGCCGGCATTGCCACCCAATTGAAAAAGGGATTGCGCCATGCCGCGTTTGCCGCCCGAAGCCATATGCGCCACCCTTGACGATTCCGGGTGAAATATAGATGAGCCAACACCGATGAGGCCTACAGATAACAGTATCCAGTAAAAACCGGGCGCCTTAGCCAGGCATAGTAAACCTACTAAGGTAAAGCCCATCCCTATTGATAATGAATACGGCTTTGGTTTCTTATCAGTATACATACCCACAAAAGGCTGCAAAAGTGATGCTGTAAGCTGATAGGTTAAGGTAACCAAACCAATATCACTAAAACTTAAGTTATAATTGGTTTTAATGAGCGGATAAATAGAGGGGATTACAGATTGCAGCATATCATTCAGCAAGTGCGACAAGCTGATGGTGAAAAGGATAGAGTACACCGTTTTCTCGGCTATTGTTTTGGTTTGTTCTAATGGTTGGGATAAAGAATTAGTCGTCATATCATCTGATGAATTTAGGTAAAAAATTATCTTTTTATAATTTCTGTAATACAATTCCAGGCCTTTTGACCATCGCGGGCCTTAATGCTTTCGTAAAGCTCCGCATGCAAATAATCTGTTTCCCTGAATATATCCAGGCTGGGATATATTTTTAAAAACCAGCTTTTAAGCTGCATAGAAAATGACTGGTATAGATCGGCAAGTATAGGGTTGCCCGCGGCTACGGCTATACTCATATGGAAATCAATATCAGCCTGAATGCAATCTTCCAGCGGGCCGGTTTTTGCCAGGGCGTTTCGTTTATCGAGGGCTGCCTTGATCTTTTTAATATCTGCTGCGGTATGATTAGCGGCTGCCTTTTCCGCAATCTTCATTTCCAATAATTGACGCACTTCGTCCAGATCATGGGTTTCGGCGCGTTTTAAACGTTGATGAAATGGTTCGGTGATGCCTGCATGTGCTTCAATAAAAGTACCAACCCCCTGTTGTACACGTAACAGCGCCGAATTAGCTAGGATGCGGATGGCCTCGCGCACGGATGACCGCCCAACACCAAACTGTTTCATCAATTCGGGCTCGGTGGGTAATTGCTCACCTACTTTGTAGGTGCCGGCAGCAATGGCTGCTCTCAACTGATCGGCAACTTCTTCGGCAAGTGATTTTCTATTGATCTGTGCTATCATCATATCATCTGATGACTAAAGTAGAAGATATATTTTGAACAAAAAACCTTTTTTTAAAATAACAAATCGTTCTTTATAAATTAACTTTCTTTAAAGCGCAATATTTATAAATTTATAGCCTGATAAAATCATAATTTCACGCTTCGAATAATCAATCACATTTAAGCATTCGATTTTAATTAAAAAATGAAAAAAGTAATACTTGTAACCGGAGCTTCATCTGGTTTAGGCTTAGCCACGGCCAATGCACTTTCGGCTCAGGGACATACAGTATACGGTACCAGCCGTGATATAAAACGTATTAAAAAAGATGTGTCATTTACTCCATTGCAAATGGATGTTACTGATGATGCATCGGTAAATGCCGGGATAGATAAAATTATTAAAGCCGAAGGACGCATTGATGTAGTGGTGAACAATGCAGGTAACGGTATTGCTGCCCCATTATACGCCGTACCGGTTGATGATGCCAAAAAACAGTTTGAAGTGAACTTTTTTGGCGTAGTACGGGTAAACAGCGCGGTTTTGCCGGGCATGATTGAAAAGAAACAAGGTTTGGTGATTAATATAGGTTCATTGGCTGGTTTGTTTGGTTTGCCATACCAGGGTTTATACAGCGCCTCTAAATTTGCTATTGAGGGTTATTCACAAAGCCTGCGTATGGAACTGCAAAATACAGGTATTAAAGTATCTGTAATTAACCCCGGCGATTTTAAGACTGATTTTACCGGCAGTCGTGAAAAAATACCCTTCACTTTGCCAAATGAACAACTGAAGAAGGAATTTGAAGCAGCCGTTGCCAGCATGGAAAAGGACGAAAGCATTGGCGGCGATCCGGGAAAAGTGGCAGCACAGGTTTGTAAAATAGTAGCTAAATCAAAACCGGCACACAATTATTTAGTGGGTGCGCTTGGTCAAACCATTGTACCTACGCTTAAAGCCATATTGCCGGGCTCTATATTTGTAAAATTGATGAATGATCATTACGGTATAAAATAGGGTTGATTGAGTTAGTGGTTGATTGGGTTGATTAGTTTAAAACCTGCCTTAACCAATCAACTACTCACATAATCAACCAATCAACTTTACAATGGAAACAGTTAAAAACAATAAGAAAACCATTTGGGCCTGGGCCATGTTTGATTGGGCCAATCAGGCCTATAATATGGTTATTCTGTCTACCATATTCCCCGCTTATTATGTGGCTATTACCGCCAATAAGCAAAATGGCGATATGGTAACCTTTTTTGGTCACCGGTACATCAATACGGTACTTTCTACCTACGTATTAGGATTGTCGTATCTTATTATCGTGGTTCTGTTGCCTATATTAACTTCTATAGCCGATTATAAGGGGCATAAAAAGCTGTACATGCAGTTGTTCACCTGGATGGGGAGCCTGGCCTGCGCCGGTATGTTCTTTTTTACCATGAATACGTTTACATTCAGTATGATCTGTTATGGACTGGCATCTATAGGTTATTGCGGTGGTTTTGTATTCTATAACTCCTATCTGCCGCAAATAGCCACGCTTGATCAGCAGGACGCGGTAAGCGCCAAGGGTTTTATTTATGGTTTTGCAGGTAGTATTGTAGTACAGGTGCTTTGTTTTGTGTTTGTACTATCACCTAAAACGTTTGGCATTACTGATGATGTTGCGGCACGTTTATCATTTCTGATAGTGGGTATCTGGTGGATAGGTTTCTCGTTCATCGCGTTTTACCTGCTGCCCAAAGGGCAGCCCAATGCAGATTCGCATCGATATAATGTTTTAACCGGTGGATTTAAGGAACTTGCCAAGGTTTGGAGAAAGGTGAAAGAACTGCCTTTGTTAAAAAGGTTTTTACCAGCCTTTTTCTTTTACTCAGTAGGGGTGCAAACCATTTTGCTGGTTGCTGCTAATTTTGGAGCCAAAGAGTTAAAAATGCCTGAGGAGGATCTGATTGTTATTATCCTGCTTATACAAATAGTGGCCATCATCGGCGCAGCTATAACAGCAAAACTGTCCGCCAAATATGGCAATGCCAAAACTTTGGCAGGCATAGTTGTTATTTGGTGCTTTATATGCGGAAGTGTTTACTTTGTAGCTAATGCGCACCAGTTTTATGCCGCCGCTGTTATAGTGGGGCTGGTTATGGGGGGCGTTCAATCGCTATCGAGGTCAACTTATTCCAAATATATCCCACAAAATATTCCGGATACTGCCTCCTATTTTAGTTTCTATGACGTTACCGAAAAACTATCCATCGTAGTAGGCCTTTTTTCCTTTGGTTTTGTAGAATCCATAACCCATGAAATGCGCGATTCGGCGTTGATGCTGGATTGCTTTTTTGCTATTGGCCTGATACTGTTGTTATCGTTAATTGTGGCAGAAGGAAGGGTTAAATCTGCAGAGTCAGTGGCGGTGTGATTGTCTGAACTAGATTTATCTTCTTATTCTGTCATCCTGAACGGAGTGAAGGATCTATTTGTGCGATAATATATGTTGTAGAATAGATGCTTCACTCCGTTCAGCATGACAATCTTTTTTTGGAAAATCCTGCCAATCCCTTAATCTCATACCCCCGGGGACCATACAAAAAATATAATTAGAGATTGAAAAGACACACCATCGGTCAAAACTAAGTACATTTGCGGCTTGTTAAGTTTATACCATGGCTAAAGTTTCAATCAACCTGGCAACAGGCTCTTTACAAAAAGAAGATATAATTGTAGGTATCGATCTGGGTACTACCAACTCGCTGGTAGCTTTTATTAATCCGGATAATAGCCCACAAGTTATCAATGATACCGGCAAAGGTGTTTTAGTGCCCTCGGTAGTGCATTTTGGCCCGGCCGGCGATGTTTTGGTGGGTAATGAGGCCAAAGACTTTTTAATTACCGATCCGCAGAATACCGTTTTCTCGGTTAAGCGTTTGCTCGGCCGCAGCTACCACGATATTGAAAATTATAAAGATTTTTTCTCGTACAAGGTTATTGATGATGATACCGAAAGCCTGGTAAAGATTAAGGTTGGCGATAAATTTTATACACCGATAGAACTATCGGCCCTGATATTAAAAGAACTGAAAGCGCGTGCTGAGCATGCCATTAAAACCCCGGTAAACCGCGCGGTTATTACGGTGCCTGCCTACTTTAACGATTCGCAGCGTCAAGCTACCCGCGATGCCGGTAAACTGGCCGGCTTGGATGTTTTACGTATTGTGAACGAACCAACCGCTGCAAGTTTAGCTTATGGCATTGGTCTGAACCCTGAAGAAACTAAAACGATAGCTGTATATGACCTGGGTGGTGGTACTTTCGACATGTCCATACTGCAAATACAGAACGGCATTTTTGAAGTACTGGCAACCAACGGCGATACCTTTTTAGGCGGCGACGATTTTGACCGTATTATAGTTGACTACTGGATAGAAAAAAATAACCTGAACAAGGCCGAAGTTATAGCCAACAATGAACTGGCCCAGCAACTTCGCCTGAAAGCTGAAGAAGCAAAAAAATCATTTGCACACCAAAGCCTGTTCAATGAAAAGATAGGTGATATCTGGTGTACGCTTGACCGTACCGCTTTTGAGGAACTGATATTACCCAAAGTGCAGCAAACCATTACCTGCTGCCAAAATGCGCTGAAGGATGCCAAATTAACCATTGATCAGATTGATGAGGTAGTGATGGTAGGCGGATCAACTCGTACAGCGCTGGTTAAAAAAATGGTAGCTGAGTTTTTTGGTCGCCCGGTACATGATGATCTGAACCCTGACGAGGTGGTTGCTTTGGGCGCTGCTATACAGGCTGATATTTTGGCCGGTAATCGTAAAGATATTTTACTGCTGGATGTTACACCGCTATCCCTGGGAATTGAAACTATGGGTGGCTTAATGGACGTGATCATCCCCCGGAACTCTAAAGTACCTACCAAAGGTGGCAGACAGTATACCACTTCAATTGACGGACAGGTAAATATGAAAATTGCCGTTTACCAGGGTGAACGCGATCTGATTAAGGAGAACCGCAAATTGGCTGAATTTAACCTCAAAGGCATACCATCAATGCCAGCCGGATTCCCTAAGGTAGATATTAACTTTTTGCTGAATGCCGATGGTATATTGACAATTCAGGCTATTGAACTGCGTTCGGGTGTTAAGCAGGAGGTAGAAGTAAAACCAACTTACGGTATTACCGATGAGCAGGTAGAACAAATGCTCATGGACAGTATCACCCACGCTAAAGACGATGTAAATCAACGTATGCTGATAGAAGCCCGTACCGAAGGTGAGCAAATGGTGTACACTGTGGAACGCTTTTTGCAAAAGAATGGCAGTTACGTTACAACGGAAGAAACCGGAAAAACCAATGAGCATATAGCAGCATTAAAAGCTGCCATAAGCACAGGTGATAAGGACCTGATATTGAAACGTATTGACGAGATAAATGAACTTACCCGCCCCTTTGCTGAGCGTTTGATGGATCAGGCAATTAGCACTGCTATGCGTGGTAAGAGTATTGAATAACATACACAGAGCACTAAACTTTATCAATGAGGAAAATTATTAAGGTACTGGCATTATCAGCAGTTACGACTGTTTTTTTAATAGGTTCATTTCATAAAGTTTATGCCCATGGTGGTTTTGGGCTGATGGCTAAAGATACCACGCTCAAAAGTACTCCCACATTGGATACCCTGCAGTATGATTCATTAATGAAACGCCTGGCCAATGGCGATAAAACAGGCAAATGGCCGGTAAAAAATGCCCCTTATCCATTACCGGGCGCTATTTTGCCATTCAACCGTGTTGTGGCTTATTATGGCAATATGTACTCTAAAAATATGGGTATATTGGGTGAGTACGCGCCTGATGTGATGATGGCCAAATTGAAGACTGAAGTAAAGAATTGGGAAGCTGCTGACCCTAACACTCCAGTAATACCTGCCTTGCATTATATATGTATAACCGCACAAGCCGACGCGGGCCGTAATGGTTTACATAGCTTGCGAATGCCGTCTGCCCAGATAGATAAAGTGTTGGCCATGGCCAAAAAGATTGATGCCCTGGTTTTCCTGGATATACAGGTGGGTTACAGTAATGTAAAAACGGAGTTGCCCTTGCTGGAGAAATACCTGCGCATGCCTAATGTACATTTTGGCATCGACCCTGAATTTTCCATGAAGGAGGGGAGTGTTCCCGGCAAACGCATAGGAACTTTTGATGCAGACGATATTAACTATGTAACCGAATATTTGAGTGGTCTGGTTAAAAAATATAACCTGCCTCCAAAGGTTTTTGTAATACACCGCTTTACCAAGCGTATGGTAACCAATTACAAAGATATCAAGTTGCGTAATGAAGTGCAGGTGGTAATGGATATGGATGGTTGGGGCGGCCCTGATCTTAAAAAAGGCACTTATAAATACTTTATTGCTCAGGAGCCTGTACAGTTTACAGGGTTTAAATTGTTCTATAAAAACGATATTAAAAACGTGCCTCACCGCATGCTTACACCTAAAGAGGTGCTGGATTTAAAACCAAGCCCCATTTATATACAATATCAGTAAGGTTTAACTTAATATGTTAAACGGCTTATAACAAATACGTCATTGCTTCGTACCTCGCAATGACGCGTTTTTTAATATTCAATATTTTACTCAGCCGGAACAGCCAACTCTATCCCCGCTTTTAAAGGCACCCCAAAGTTCGGAGATCCATCTTTATTCCAGGTGAACTTTTGAGCTCGTGGCGAGCGGCCATGGCCGCAACCCTCGCCCGGTTTTGAATTGGCATGATACAATATCCAATCTTCTTTACCATTTGGCGATTTAAAGAACGAATTATGTCCCGGCGCATAAACCTCATTCTGCGGCGATTGTTTAAATACCGGCTCTGCCGATTTTTTCCACGATGCCGGGTCTAGTAAATTGCTGTTAGTTGTTGTGCTGAGCATACCCAGGGCATAGTAATCAGTCCAGCAACCGCTTGCGGAATAAATCAGAAATAACTGGTTGTTATGCTTTAATATTTCCGGCCCTTCGTTAACATTTACATGGGCTGGGTTATTGTCAGCACCCAGGTCACCATGTTTTTCCCATTGGTATTCCGGACCTGATATTTTAACCCGTTCGCTGCTTACGGTGAGCGGGTCTTTCATTTTAGCGATGTATATGTTTTGCTGTTCATTCACATCACCTTCCCAACCAGCCCATATCAGGTATAGCTGCCCCTTGTTTTCAAAAACAGAAACATCAATAGCCCATTTGTTGGTGCTATCCCCAATTTGCCCTTTAAATGTCCATTCGCCCAGCATGGGATCGGCTGATGGGTTTTCCAGTACGTATAAGCGGTGATTGTTGTTATTGCCATCATCAGCAGCAAAATACATGTACCATTTACCCTTTAAAAAATGCAATTCTGGTGCCCATAGTTCCTTGGAATGTGATGTTCCTGAGGGCGGCATCCAGATGATTTTTTTCTCTGCTTTATTAAGGTCGGTTAACCGTTTGGTTTTCCATATCACCAGATTGCTCCCTGTTGAGTTGGTATAATAGTAATAGCCATTTTTGTAAATAATCCATGGATCAGCCCCTGATGGTAGCAGCGGGTTGGTAAATGTCGCGGCCTTTTGCTGAGCAAAGCAGGTAACGGTTATTAAGAAAAGGCAAAATGTGGTTATTGTTTTTTTCATAATAGTGATATTTTGTCATTCCTGGTGTTTGTTGGTGACAACACCAACAAAGGGCACCTTGTCATTTCGATAGAGCCGGGCTGGCTATGAGCGTGGTGCGAAAGAGAAATCTTATACTTCATGAATAGCTGATATGAAATTTGTATAAGATTTTTCGCTATCGCTCAAGAGATAGTTTCTCCTCGTTCCTCGTTCGATTTCTATGATTTAAGCAACTACTTTCTGATAATTTTTTTCATAGGGTCTATTTTGATTAACGCAGGCGAATATTCGTAGGATGAGTTTGTTTCTGACGGCATTGAAGACAGTCATTTTGTTCTTTTTCTCTTGCAATACTTTACGTTCATAAAAAAGCTTTAGATCCTGGTTGTATTGTATGGCAACAATGGCCGACAGGTGCAATAATGTTTTAACTTTTTTATTAGCCATGTGTGA
>JAUCSE010000111.1 GCA_030445275.1 Mucilaginibacter sp. | reverse complement strand
TCGACCTTCAAGACGGCGGTGGCGCTGGCGGCGGTCGAGGCCGGCATCGCCACGCCCAGCTACAGGGTGTCGTGCAACGGCATTTACACCTTCGGCGGGCATCCGTTTCATTGCTGGCAGCACAAGGGCCACGGCACGCTGGACCTGGAAGGCGGCATCGCACACAGCTGCGACGTGTTCTTCTATGAAACCGCCCACCGCGTGGGCATCGACGCCATCGAGGTGGCTGCGAAAAAGCTTGGACTGGGCGCGGTCACCGGCATCGAATTGCCGGGCGAACATTCCGGCCTGGTGCCGTCGCGCGCCTGGAAGCAGAAGACCTACAAGCAGACCTGGCAACAGGGCGACACCCTCAGCGTCGGCATCGGCCAGGGCTATGTCACCGTTACGCCGTTGCAATTGGTGCAGCAGGCGGCGCGGCTGGCCAGCGGCAAGGCGGTGGTGCCGCGCCTGGTGCATTCGGTCGGCGGCAAGGTCGTGCCGCGCCCCGAAGCGGCCAAACTGGATTTCAGCGACGAAGCGTTGACACGCGTGCGCAGCGGCATGAACAAGGTGATGAACGAGGGCGGTGGCAGCGCCTTTGCCTGGCGCATCACCGAACCCGGCTTCGAGATGGCGGGCAAGACGGGCACGGCCCAGGTGCGTGTCTATTCCGAAGGGCAGCATGGCGGCGCCATCACCAAGAATTCCGCCCTGGACTGGAAGCTACGCGACCATGCGCTGTTCATCGGCTTCGCCCCGGTGATCGATCCCAAATACGCCATCGTCAGCATCATCGAGCATGGTGCGACGCCCGCCCATCCCCATGTCGCCATGGCGCGCGATGTCCTGCTGTTCTGCCAGCAGCGCGATCCCGCCAAGATGCCCGCCGCCTGGCCGGTGCGCTCGGCGGAAATGCCGGCGCTGACCCGGCAGGCGGCACTCGACAAGGCGGCCCGCTGATGGCGCTGCGCCCCTACGCCGCCGCCAAGCGCACCCTGTCGGTGGCCGACAAGCTGTTTGAAGTGAATTGGGGCCTGGTGCTGTTGATCGTGCTGATCTCCACCGCGGGCATCGCCATGCTCTATTCCGTGGCCGGCGGGCAGTTGCATCCCTGGGCCGGCAAGCAGATCGCGCATTTCGCGCTGGGACTTTTCGTTCTGGTGGCGGCGTCTATGATCGATATACGGGTGTGGATGAGCTTGGCCTATCCCGCCTATGGCGTGGCGCTGCTGCTGCTGGTGGCGGTGGATGTGGCGGGGCATTCCGGCCTGGGCGCCCAGCGCTGGATCAGCCTCGGCCCGCTGGACCTGCAGCCCTCCGAACTTATGAAGATCGCCCTGGTGCTGGCGCTGGCGCGGTTTCTTCACGGCAAGAGCACCGAGGATATTTCCAAGCCGCTGCCGCTGGCGATCGGGCTGGCGATGATCGGCATTCCCGCCATCTTCGTGGTGCTGCAGCCCAACCTGGGCACGACCCTGATCATCGTGATGGATGGCTGTTCGTTGTTGTTCCTGGCCGGGCTCAGCTGGTGGTGGATCGGGCCGACCCTGGCCGCGGCCGCTGCCGCCGTGCCGCTGGCCTGGCGCTTTGTGCTGCACGATTATCAGAAGGCGCGGGTGGAGACCTTTCTTGATCCCGCCAGCGACGCGCTGGGCAAGGGCTGGAACATCACCCAGGCCAAGATCGCCATCGGCTCGGGCGGGATTGCCGGCAAGGGGTTCCTCAACGGGACCCAGAGCCGCCTCAACTTCCTGCCCGAAAGCCAGACCGACTTCATTTGGACCAGCTTCTGCGAGGAATTCGGCTTTGTCGGCGCCATGGCGATGCTGATCCTGTTCGGGGTGGTGATCTTCTATGGCGTGCAGACGGCGACCAGCGCCCGCAGCCAGTTCGGCCGCTTGCTGGCCATGGGGATCACGCTGAACTTCTTCTTCTACATCATGGTCAACGGGCTGATGGTGATGGGGCTGATCCCGGTGGTGGGCATTCCCATGCCGCTTCTGTCCTATGGCGGCAGCGCCATGCTGACAGTGATGTTCGGATTCGGCCTGCTGATGAGCGTCCACATCCACCGCCAGGTCGAAATTCCCCGCCATTCGGGCGGAATAATTTAACCCACAGAAGGATTTAAGGGTTTTCTGGACAGGGGGTACCCCCTCTGCTATGAGGCCGCTCCCCGATGGTGAATTCCGCCTGCGGGGCGTGTGGGTGATTAGCTCAGTTGGTAGAGCAGCTGACTCTTAATCAGCTTGTCGTAGGTTCGATCCCTACATCACCCACCAACCATTCTTCTGAAACTGGACCCTCGTTGGGTCTCCGCCATATCGGCGAAATCTCTCCGACATTTCTGAGGCTTGCGGATATGCAGCCTCGATAGCTGGTAACTCCTCTCCGGAATATCTCCGCACCGGGCGACGTTGCCGCCCATTGTCTCCGCGAGCGCAAAAGTTTTTCACGGCATATATCCGAGATCGGCAGTGGAGACAGGTTCGCACGGCGTAGAGACGGGTTCGAATTTTGTCTTGAAAAGCGCATTTACTGAGGCCTATGCAAAATTATTCCGCCAATACGCGGGCTTATGGAGGCGCGCTTTCAAAAGCACTGAATCAGAGCAGGGCTGATTTGCATCAGGAAGGCCCCTTTAACGATCAGAGCAGGGGGATTTATGCTCAGAGCAGGGCGCTAATTTCAGGGCGCCGCGCGGGCCAGAATTTCGGCCACGACCTCGTTCATGGAGGCTCTTCGGTAAGGGGTGAAGCGGTCCTGGGAGATGGATCTGCAGCATGGGACTGAGACCAGGGTTGTCCCAGTCGGCCGTGCCACACTCCTGAGGCTGCCTGCAGGTATCAGCCAGGCCATCTCGACGCGCAAGCCATCCAACTTGATGAAGAGGTAGTCGATCCTCCGATCTTCCTTGAAGGTCTTGAGGCGGACGTCGAATTGGGTGGTCTGGGCCTTATCGTCATCATAGGACCGGCGCCCTTTGATCTGCAGAGGTGTCGCCCGCCCGGTGAGCTTGTCCAGCAGCAGGAGGTCGATGCCGTCATCATCGGCGAGCGGTTTGAACGGGGAGAGGCGGCCCCGAGAGGCTTCCATGATAGCGGCAGCGACGAGACACTCGGCGATAGCGCCAGCCTGGGTTGAGCTGGCTGTCTGGTCCAGTGCCGGGGCGGTGTCAGCTGCGTCCGGCATCGGAGCAGGCGCTGCCACCGTCCCATCGGGCATCCCTGCGCTCTGTGGGACCGCAGACATCTATCGGCCCGTCCCCGAAGGCGTGGTTCGAGGTTGATCCCGTACCTGGCCGGGGCTCGGGCCAGCATCCAGGCCACGGCCTATGCCGTACTGGGACTGGCTGGCCGAATAGGTGTCCAGGGTACCCCGCGTCTCCGCACACGCGATCGAGATGCTGGTTCTTCAGGCCGTCAAAGCAGCTTTCCCTGGCCCTCGCTCTGATCCCCCGCAATGCGCGGGCAAAATCGGCAGGGTGATAATTGGGATGGGACATGTATCGGTTGATCTCGCCGAAACGGGTGGCTCAGGCAGTCATGAGACGCTCAAACTGCCTTGGACCCATTCACCGCAAAAGGTAAAGCGGGCAATTCTTCACCCGCATACTGAATCCACTAAGGATGCGCGGCCTATCCAGGCAGAGTGTAGGAGTATCTTGCTCCGCTCAGTTGCCAAGGGGCGTCATTGGCTGAGGGAACTGTTGGCCGGTAAGGTCAGCGACTGCAAGGAAATTGCAAAGAGGGAAGGGCGTAGCGAACGTTCCGTCTCTATGACGATATCTCTCGCATTTGTGGCACCGGATATCATAGAGGCCGCTATCAAAGGTGCCTTACCGCGGGGTATTGGGGTGACCCGGCTTATGAATCTGCCGCCGCTGTGGACTGACCAGTATACGACCTTGGGACTGCGCGTAGGGTAGCCGGTCAATCAATCTAACATAGTCCGTACTCCAGTTTCTCTCCGCCAAACTTAACGTGCACCATCCGCGAGGGGACTAGCGATAATCAGGGGTTATCGTTCCGGTGCAACGAATCAACCATCACGTGCTTGGGGAGTGCGGAGGCAAGGGATTATCCCGCTGGGCTTAGTCTCTGATAGGTCGATCAGGAATGCAGTATCGAACACCGGGTCGGATGGTAACGATCGAACTATCGGAAGGACACTCCCGGATTGGTGGACGCGGCTGGGATGAACCCTGCCAATCGGAGGCGCCACAGTCCACGCTTACGCCATGCTTGCATGGCGTAAGGACAGTAGGCCCCTCGATTTGCCGGCCATGACTCGGTGACCCGGCGGCGAGCAAGCCTGTGACGAGTAAAATAGAAAACACTGGCGCATCCTGACGCTCCCGGATGCACACTATTCCGACACGGCGGTCTAGCAATGGCTGTGCCGTTAATTCGGCGTCACGCATGGCCGATGAAACACTTGTTCGATACAGTACGGACGCACGTCGTCCCATTGGAGGGGCAGCGCCTCCGACCTGCGGCAGCCGGAGCGCACCAAGAATCGAAGTGTCCCGAAAATTGATCTCTGAAGAAGCGTGTCGCTGCAATGTAACAGTTTCTTAAATTCGGAAGAACGAAGTGAAAGTTTTGAGGGATTTTTCCTGCTCTTCGGATAAGCACAGCCCAACAAAAAAATAACCCAGGGCATCGAACATGAAAAACAGAAGCTATCTGAAGACGATTCTGGCCGGCACGGTCAGCCTTCTCGCACTAGTGAGCAGCGCCGCCTCGGCGCAGGTCGTCGCCGCGAACGAACCGGAATCGGTCACCGTCACCGGCACACGCATTAAGGGCACCGACACGCCCACCCCGGTCCAGATCCAGACGGCCGACGAGTTGCAGGCCATCACTCCCGGCTCGATCTCCGAAGGCCTGAACAAGAGCCCGATCTTCATGGGCGGTTCGACGCCCAACAACGCCACCACTGGCGCCAATGGCCGCGGCGGCAACCTGCCGGGCTATTTCCTCAACCTGCGCAACC
>JAUCSE010000137.1 GCA_030445275.1 Mucilaginibacter sp. | reverse complement strand
TCTTGCCGGCGTCGTGGCCGAAGTGGCGCGGCTGCCTATGACGCCCTCTCGCCGCCTGCAGCTCGCGGCGGAGTCCACCGGCACCATCGGCATCGCGATCCGCCGATGGCGAAGACAAACCGAGGCCGCGGATTTTGGACAACCGACAGCCAGCACGACCCGCTGGCGGGTGACGGCGCTGCCTTCGTCACCATTGCCAGTGCCAGGGGTGGGACGGCCGAGATGGCTGGTGGAATTGATCCGGGCGCGGGCCGGGGAATGCGCGGATTTTGAGGTCGAAGGCTGTGACGAAGAGGGTCGTATCGCTATTCCTGCCAAGCTGGTCCACCGACCGGCTGCGGCGGGCGATGAGCGCGAACGCGCCATCGCTTGATACACCGCTTGTCCTGATCGGGCACGAAGGGCGGCGGCGGGTGGTGTTGCACGCCGACCAAGCGGCACGCCGCGCAGGTCTCGCTGTGGGTATGCCCGCCACCAAGGCGCAGGCGCTGATCGCGGGTTTGGTCATGCACGACGCGGACCCGGAAGCCGACGCGCAAGCGCTCGAAAAGCTCGCGGAATGGATGCAGCGGCATTATTCGCCATTGGTGACGGTCCAGTATCCCGACGGGATGGTCTTGGACATCACGGGTGTCGCGCACCTCTTTGGCGGTGAGGCCGACATGCTCAAGGAGATGGTGCGCAAGCTCGCGGCCGTGGGCTGCGGCGCGCGCATTGCCGCCGCACCGACCTATGGCGCGGCCTATGCGCTGTCGCACTGCGTCGCCAACCCAACCTTCATGCTGGACGGTGGCAAGATCGCCGATGCGCTGGATCTGCTGCCGGTTGCGGCGCTGCGTTTGCCCGCTGATATCGTCGTAGCGCTCAAGAAACTGGGTTTCGAGCGTATTGGCGAACTGAACGCGACACCGCGTGCGCCTCTTGCTCTACGCTTCGGGCCGCCGATCGGCTTACGGCTGGACCAGGCCTATGGGCGGGTCAGCGAACCCTTTGATCCAATTATTCCGCCAGAAACGCCGCATGTGCGGCGCAATTTTGCTGAACCCATCGGCGCGGCCGAGACCATTGCCCGGTACGTCGGCGTGCTGGTCGAGCAATTGGCGGCGGCGCTGGAAGTCAAAGGATTGGGCGCGCGCAAACTCGACCTAATCTGCTTTCGTGTCGACAATCACATTCAGGCGGTGCGCGTCGGCACTTCCCGGCCGATACGCGACGTGAAGCGGCTGACCAAGCTGCTGACGGACAAGATCGACACCATCGATCCCGGCTTTGGGATCGAGACCATGACCCTGACAGCGCTGATTGCAGAGCCGCTGGTCTATCGCGCGTCGGCAACTGGCCTGGGCGAGCCAGAGATCAAGGACGTATCCGGTCTGATCGACACGCTCTCCAATCGCATTGGCGAAAGCCAGCTCTACCGGCTGGCGCCAGTGGAAAGCGACTATCCGGAGCGCGCCATCCGACGGGTCACGCCTCTGGCGCCCGCCACCGGGGCAAGCTGGCCGCGGCATTGGCCGCGGCCCTCGCGCCTTCTGGACCCGCCGGAGCAAATTGAGACAGTCGCGCTGCTGCCGGACCATCCGCCCGCCGCCTTCACTTGGCGGGGCCTCCGGCGGCGGGTAGCCCGTGCGGATGGTCCCGAACGGGTGTTCGGCGAATGGTGGAAATCCGAAACCGAACGCAATGCCGTACGCGATTACTTTCAGGTCGAAGACGATTCGGGCGAGCGGTACTGGCTATATCGCGCCGGGGACGGCGAGGACGCCAAGACCGGGTCGCAGCGGTGGTTCCTGCATGGGGTGTTCGCATGAGCACCTATATCGAGCTGCAATGCGCCTCCCATTTCTCGTTCCTGCGCGGTGTGTCATCGGCAGAAGATCTCTTCGCCACCGCCGCCATACTGGGCATGAAAGCGCTTGCGATCACTGACCTGAACTCCCTCTCCGGTATCGTGCGCGCGCACGAAGCGGCGCGCACCACCGGCGTTCGGCTGATCGTTGGATGCCGATTGCGTTTGCGCGATGGCAGCGAGTTGCTGGTTTATCCCAGGGATCGTCCCGCTTACGCCCGGTTATGCAGGCTCCTCAGTGTCGGCAAAGGCCGGGCCGGCAAAGCGAAGTGCGATCTGACCTGGGAAGATGTGGGCAACTGGGCGGAAGGGCTGATCGCGATCTTGGTGCCCGATAGGCCAAACGCGGCTCTGCGCACACGGCTCAAGCGTCTCAAAACCATTTGGCCGGAGGACGGCTATTGCGCCCTGACACTGCGGCGTCGTCCGGGCGACGCTCTGCGCCTGCACCAAGTCGCGCAAATGGCCGCCGAGTTCGGCGTGTTGCCGGTCGCGACGAACGACGTGCTGTTCCATGAACCTGGCAGGCGCGTCTTACAGAATGTCGTGACGTGTATCCGGGAGGGCTGCACGATCGATACCGCCGGGTTCAAGCTGGAGCGACATGCCGACCGGTATCTCAAGGCACCGGCGGAAATCGCACGCCTGTTCCGCATATGGCCGGACGCCGTCGCCCGGAGCGTTGCCATCGCAGAGCAATTGCGCTTTTCACTGAACGAGCTGGCCTATCAATATCCGCACGAGGTCTGCATCCCGGGTCTCACGCCGCAAGCGGCTTTGGAGAAGTTGACGTGGGAAGGCACCGGTCTGCGCTATCCGGAAGGTCTGCCTGAAAGCGTCGAAAAGACGTTGAGGCACGAACTGACGCTGATCGAAAGTCTGGGTTACGCGCCGTACTTTCTGACGGTCCACTCCATTGTCCGGTTTGCCAGAAGCCAGGGTATCCTCTGTCAGGGCCGCGGCTCTGCCGCCAATTCCGCCGTGTGTTACGTGCTCGGCATTACCTCCATCGATCCTGAACGCAACGACTTGCTGTTTGAGCGGTTCGTCAGCCAGGAACGAAAAGAGCCACCCGATATCGATGTCGATTTCGAGCATGAGCGACGGGAAGAGGTCATCCAGTGGGTCTACAACACGTATGGCCGCCACCGGTCGGCGCTGTGCTCGACCGTCATCCGTTATCGCGCCCGCGGCGCGTTGCGCGATGTGGCCAAGGCGATGGGCCTGCCCGAAGACATGATCAAAATGCTGTCCAGCCAGGTCTGGGGCTGGTCGGAGGAAGGGGTTGAGCCAAAGCACGCGCAAGAACTGAACCTCAACCTGTCGGACCACCGGCTGAAACTGACGCTGGAGCTGGCGCGGCAACTGATCGGGGCTCCGCGCCATCTGTCGCAGCATCCGGGCGGCTTCGTCCTGACCGAAGAACGGCTGGACGATCTGGTCCCTATCGAGCCGGCGGCGATGGAGGATCGTCAAGTAATCGAGTGGGACAAGGACGATATCGACGCCCTGAAGTTCATGAAGGTCGACGTTCTGGCGCTGGGGATGCTGACCTGCATGCAAAAGGGGTTCAACCTCTTGCGGGAGCACAAGGGCATAGATCTCGACCTCGCCACCATCCCGTCGGAAGACCCGCGCACCTACGCAATGATCCGCAAGGCGGACACGCTGGGGACGTTCCAGATCGAAAGCCGGGCGCAAATGGCGATGCTGCCGCGGCTCAAGCCGCGCACTTTCTATGATCTGGTGATCGAGGTGGCCATCGTACGGCCCGGCCCCATCCAGGGCGACATGGTGCATCCCTATCTACGCCGGCGTGAAGGCAAAGAAGAAGTCGTCTATCCCAAGCCCGAGCTGGAGAAGGTGCTAGGCAAGACGCTGGGCGTGCCGCTGTTCCAAGAGCAGGCGATGCGGGTCGCCATCGAATGCGCCGGCTTCACGCCGGGTGAAGCCGATCAGCTCCGCCGCGCCATGGCGACATTCAAGTTCACGGGCGGGGTCTCGGCTTTCGGCGAGAAGCTGGTCACCGGTATGATGGAGCGCGGGTATGACGAAGAATTCGCGCGCAAGACCTTCAGCCAGTTGGAAGGCTTTGGCTCTTACGGCTTTCCAGAAAGCCACGCCGCCAGCTTCGCCCTGATCGCCTACGCCTCTTCGTGGCTCAAATGCTGGCATCCCGATGCTTTTTGCGTAGGTCTGCTGAACGCCCAGCCGATGGGATTTTATGCGCCTGCCCAAATCGTGCGAGACGCCATCGATCATGGCGTCGAAGTTCGTCCCGTCGACATCAACGCTTCGCGCTGGGACTGCACCTTGGAGCCGACCGACCGAGACGGCCGGTTCGCCGTGCGGCTGGGATTCCGGCTGGTGGCAGGCCTCAAGAATGACGACGGCGCGAAGTTGGCGGCCGCCAGGGCCGAAGTGCCGTTTTCCGACGTGGAAGACACCTGGCGCCGCTGCGCTGTGCAGGTCTCGTCTCTCGTCCGCCTCGCAGAGGCCGATGCGTTTCGTCCGTCGATGGGCGTTGCCCGGCGCGAAGCGCTATGGGCGATCAAGGCACTGCGGGACAATCCGTTGCCACTGTTTGCAAGCAGGCAGGACGAACAGCCCGTACCGGAGGTCAATGAAGTGGCGGTCCGCCTCAAGGCAATGACGGCCGGCCATGAAGTGATTGAGGATTACGCCCATATCGGATTGACGCTGCGCGCGCATCCCGTGTCATTCCTTCGGCCAGAGTTGGCCGCAAAGAAGATCGTAACCTGCGCGGATGCCACCGTAACGGCCGACCGGCGAAAGGTGACGGTCGCTGGCCTGGTGCTGGTTCGGCAGCGGCCTGGCTCGGCGAAGGGCGTGATGTTCATCACGATCGAAGACGAGACCGGAACGGCCAATCTGGTGATATGGCCCAGCCTCTATGAAAAGCAACGCCAAGTGGTCCACGGCGCGCACATGCTGGCGGTTGAGGGTCGGGTCCAGCGTGAAGGGTTGGTCGTCCACATTGTGGCGGACAAGCTGATCGACCTGTCAGATCATCTCGCCGGCATCGGCGAAACGGAAGAGCAATTCCAATTGCCGCACGGGCGCGGCGACGAATTCCACCACGGTGGTGGCGGCACGGATTCCAGGACCCGCCCGCCACGCAAGGTTCGGGACATATTCGTACCGGACCTGCACATCGATACGCTGAAGCTAAAGCCGCGGAATTTTCGTTAGATGGGCATGCTGAACCTCGATCTCACACGACTTTATTTCGGCGATTACGTCGGCGACACGATGGACCTCACGGCCGATCAGCACACCGTTTTCCAGAAGCTCTTGTTGCAGCTGTGGCTGCAAAGACCGGTAGTTCTCAAGACAAGGTGGCTGCGCAAGCAATCGAGACTCTCACGAGGCGACTGGCACTTTATCCATCCATTGTTGCTGGAGCCGTTGGGAACGGCCCTTGCCGGAGTCCACCGCTGGAACGAGGCGATCAGGGCCTACGATGGCCGACGCCTCCCGCCGTTCGAATGGCAAATCTTGCGGACACTTGTCCTGGCACGGGACGACTACACCTGCGTCTATTGCGGCAGCACGGAAGACTTGCACGCAGACCATCGGATATCGATCACCCGGGGAGGTTCGAACGCGTTGGATAACGTGGTGACCGCCTGCGCACCCTGCAACCTCTCGAAGGGCCCCAAGACAATTGGTGATTGGATGAAATCGCGCGGTTCCACGAAGTCAGTCAAAAACGCTAGGGGGCCCATACGGTCGTGAAGGTGCCATCGTCCTGCTGAACGCATACGATCACGTCGAGCCTCTTGCAACTGTCATTTTGCGCTTCCTGGATCGCGAGATCGATCGCAGCGCCCTGCTGGCGTGCCGATAGACCGGTCGCGTCATCGTCTCTTTCTACATTCCAGAGCTTGGCCGCTTCGTCCCAGACCACATGATATTCGTGGTCGTGCCGACCAGTTGATGGCGCCAAAGTCCGCGGGCGGGCCTTTGTCTTAAAGCTGCTGCCAGATTTCTTTGCTCCAAATGCCAAATTCTTGATCCTCCCTCGCGAATCGACCCTGGATAAGTCTAGCGCCAATCGAATGTCTTAACCGGGTGGCGACGCCCACAATGGTGCTTGCGAGCCGCTGATGTCGCGCGGAAACCGCGCCGGGAAGATCACATGCGGTCGCGATGAATAGCGATTCTTTGAATGCGCCGCATCCAGGACATCCGAGTCGGCACTTAAGCAAGCTAGGCCGCAATTATAGCGCCACTGGGCACCTCCGGCGACTTACGCAGTAGACATTCCAGGTCGCGCCACACTTCGACACCACGCCCGTTAGCGAGCCGAAGCGCAGCGCGAACGGCCTGATCATCATCGGCATGACACGCCTCAACGATGAAAGAACATTTGTTCTGTGAATTGAGGATGCGGATTTCGTATTCCCACATGGGCCACTCCTTCCCCAGCACGTGTCGAATTCAAACGCCTCTTTCCACCGTTGTCTAGTCGCCCTTTTTTTGATTGGCTTAGGGCAAGAAATCCGCCAAATTTCACGTTCTGCCGGCGTTCCACCAAAAGGGCTTCTCGATGGTGCAGGTTTCATCGCCCGATCCACTTTCGGTTGCTCGCAGAGCCGAGCACATGGTCAAGAGATTGTTCCCATGGACATTTTTTTGGGGCAGTGCGCGGACGGTGGAGGGGTTGTTCGCGGCTGCCGGGATCGTCATCAATGGCCCCAATCCCTGGGATATCAAAATTCACAACGACCGCTTCTACGGACGGCTGTTGGCGCAAGGATCGCTCGGTCTGGGCGAGTCCTATATGGACGGTGACTGGGACTGCGAGGCCCTGGATCAATTCTTTGACCGGGTGATCTCTTCGCGGCTTGGCGCAAAAATCGGTCTGACATTCCCCCTGGCATTTTTGATCCTCGGCGCAAAGTTGCGCAACCGGCAAAGCACGCGCCGCGCCAAGCAGGTGGCTGATGTTCATTACGATCTGTCAGTCGACATATTCGAGGCAACCTTTGATAAACGGCTCACGGGTAGCTGCGGCTATTGGAAAGACGCCCAGACGCTTGACGAGGCACAAGAAGCCAAGCTCGATCTCATCTGCCGTAAGATCGGCCTTCGCGAGGGGCACACCGTCCTCGATATAGGTTGCGGTTGGGGATCATTTATCGGTTTTGCCGCCGAGCGCTATGGAGCGGACTGTGCCGGTGTCACGGTCTCATCGGTTCAAGTCGATTATATCAACCGCCACTATCCGAATATGGGTCTGCGGCCGCATCTTATGGATTATCGCGCCTATGTCGGGCCCAAAGTCGACCGCCTGGTATCGGTGGGCATGTTTGAACATGTGGGGTCCAAGAACTATCGGACCTATTTCGAGCGCGCGCACGACTACCTTAAAGACGACGGTCTGTTTCTGCTCCACACAATCGTCGAGAACGAACGCTATCCGGCGATCGATGCCTGGCAGGACAAATACATTTTTCCCAACGGGGATTTGCCATCAGTCGGGGAGGTCGCTTCTGCGGTCGAAGGCCTCTTCGTAATCGAGGATTGGCACAATTTCGGGCCCTATTACGACAACACGCTGATGGCTTGGAATGCGAACTTCCAATCTCATCGCGCCGAAATGCAAGCGAAGCATGGCGAACGCTTCTGCCGGATGTGGGAATATTATCTCCTGCAAAATGCCGCCGCATTCCGCTGTCGTTATATCAGTGTGGGGCAGTTTGTGTTGTCGCCCAACGGGGTGCGGGAAGGCTACCAAGCCGTACGATGAGCGCGTTAACGCGCATCTGGTTTAATTTTGATGTGCTGAAGCATCGCCGATTATTTGCTGCGAGCCTGCCGGGAAAGCGCGGAAAACACTCGACAGCTAGAGGCAGTTGTAATGAGTGGGCCACTTCTGCGCTAAGAAGCCGCGAACATCAGGCGCGAGCACATTTCCGACCCGGCGCTTTCAGCAGAGTCTGCGCGATTTTTGCGGCCACATTTTCCAACCCGTATGGTTTGTGGAAGAACACTTCGCCGGGAAAGACGTTTCGCACAATATTTGCCTGGCCAACATCGCCACTGGTTAGCATGACTGGCAGATCGCGCCGATGCTCTCGCAGCCATGTCGCCAGTGCAAAGCCATCGATACTACCGGGCATGCGCACGTCGCTAAATACCAGGTCGATGGCGACGGTAGGCTCGGTCGCGATGGCCATGGCTTCGTCCGCGTTCGCAGCCTCGATGACCTTGAAACCGCAGTCTTGCAGATAGTCCGCCAGCACCATCCGGACGAGAACTTCGTCTTCAACAACCAGGATTGTGGCGCTGTGATCCGTGGCGAATTGTATGGACTGCGATGAAGACATGGTCGGCCCCCTTGACCTGATCACATAATGAGCCATCTCGCGTCCGGTTCCGTACTGAGAGCAGATTGTTGCGATCCTGCGTCCATGTGACGTCTTTGCAACCCCGCCCAAGGTCCAGGGAACTTTGCCGCTCCCCATAACTTTCTAAAAGCGCCGTCAGTCTGAGACGGGTGGGGAGGTCGCCGATGGGCATGCAGGACAAAGCGAAAACGGGCATAAGCGGATTGGATGAAATCCTTGCCGGCGGTTTATCTCGAGGCAACGTGTTTTTGCTGGAAGGAGCACCGGGCGCCGGCAAGACCACTTTGGCTATTCAATTCCTGATGACAGGCGCTGCAGAAGGCGAGACCGGACTCTACATCACCCTTTCTGAGACCGCGAAGGAGCTGCGCGATAGCGCGACCTCTCATGGCTGGACTCTGCCCAAGGAAATTGAAGTCTTCGAACTCATCTCACCGGACAACTTGCTTGAGAGTGATCAGCAGCAAAGTCTTCTTTACTCCTCTGATCTTGAGCTGGGGGAGGCGACAAAGCAGATATTTGCGGAAGTAGAACGCACCAAACCAAAACGCATCGTGCTCGACAGTCTTTCCGAGATCCGATTGCTCGCGCAAAGTTCACTTCGCTACCGCCGCCAAATCCTGGCGGTCAAGCACCATTTCGCGCGCTTAGGAGCCACTGTGCTTCTGCTCGACGACCTCACGGCAGAGGCAGACGACAAGACTGTCCACAGTGTCGCGCACGGCGTTATTCATCTTGAGGAACTTGCGCCTGCTTACGGCGCTGAGCGTCGGCGCCTTCGCATCATGAAATACCGCGGCCAAAAATATCGCGGCGGCTTTCACGACTTCACCATCACCACCGGTGGCCTCAACGTGTTTCCACGCCTCGTCGCGTCTGAGCACCGTTTGAAGTTCGAGAGAAGGCGGTTGTCCACGGACATCGCGGCATTTGATGCGTTGCTCGGCGGGGGCATCGACGCCGGGTCAAGCACACTCATTTTAGGTCCCGCAGGTACTGGAAAATCTCTCATTTCAATTGGCTTTGCCATGGCTGCGATCAAGCGTGGCGAGAAGGCAGCTCTTTTCGCGTTCGATGAAGAGCTGGGATTGCTGTTTGATCGGATGAAGAGCTTAGGCTTTAACTTGGAAGCGGCTCAGAGCAGCGGTGCTCTTACTATTGAGCAGGTTGACGCTGCAGAATTGTCGCCGGGCGAATTCGCCCACCGCGTGCGCAACGTTGTCGACACCA
The DNA here is from genome assembly GCA_030445275.1 of Mucilaginibacter sp. GTDB lineage: Bacteria > Bacteroidota > Bacteroidia > Sphingobacteriales > Sphingobacteriaceae > Mucilaginibacter. The sequence goes on along the minus strand of JAUCSE010000137.1, from coordinate 5,249 downwards.
AAGGCATCAAAACCGTGATCATCGATAGCCTAAATGGCTACCAAGCCGCGATGCCGGAAGAAAACTCTCTCGTTCTCCATATTCACGAGCTGCTTCAGTATCTAAATCGCCAAGGTGCGACCACATTCATGACAGTCGCCCAGCACGGTTTGGTGGGCGATATGCAATCACCTGTTGATGTGACCTACCTGGCGGACACCGTAATTTTATTGCGGTATTTCGAGGCGATGGGCCGCGTCCGGCGGGCGATTTCCGTCATCAAGAAGCGCTCGGGCAGTCACGAAACGACGATCCGAGAGTTCACGCTAAACAATCAAGGGCTAAGTGTCGGGGAGCCATTGAGCGCTTTTCAGGGCGTTTTGCGCGGCGTTCCCACCTATTCGGGTCAGGGCGATGCTTTGCAGGATGCAGGGCCGTGAGTTTGCCTGACGACCTGTCGGTTCGGGCCCTCGTTCTCGCACCCACAGGGCGCGATGCCGAGGTTGCGGGTGGCATATTGCGAGAGGGCGGGTTTGAACCCGAAACAGTACCGGATATCGCGAGCTTGAGCGAGGCAGTGCGCGAAGGCGCGGGAATGGCTGTCGTCGCTAACGAGGCACTGATCACATCTGATTTGAAGCCTTTAAAGGCGGCTCTGGATGAGCAGGAATCCTGGTCCGATTTCCCAATTGTGGTGCTGACCAGGGGTGGCGGCGGACCTGAGCGTAATCCTGTGGCGGCGCGCTTGGCCAAAATTCTTGGTAATGTCACCTTTTTAGAACGCCCGTTTCATCCTACCACTCTCATCAGCGTGACCGAATCCGCTTTGCGCGGGCGACGGCGGCAGTATCAGGCGCGTGCAAGTCTTGCGGACTTACGAGATATTTCGCAGCGCAAGCAGCGATTGGTTGAGCTCGACGATCTGATCCGCGATATAAACGATCCTTCGGATGTTTCATTCGCAGCGGCGGAACTACTGGGCCGCACGCTGGGCATCAGCCGCGCAGGGTACGGCACCGTAAACACCCGGACTGAGACCATAGCCATGGACCGGGACTGGAATGCCCCCGGGATTCCAAGTCTGACAGGCATCCTCAACTTTCGGGATTATGGCTCTTACATCGTCGACCTGAAGCGCGGCGAGACCGTCGTTGTCAGCGATGTTCGCGCCGATAAACGCACCGCTGTAAACGCCCAGGCGCTGATCGACATAAACGCCGCTGCCTTTGTGAACATACCGATAACCGAACGGGGAGGGTTTGTTGCGCTTCTCTCGCTCAACAACGATCAGCCGCGCGTATGGCAGGAGGAAGAACTTACGTTCATCCGGGAAGTTGCGCAGCGGACCCGCGTTGTAATCGCACGTCGCCAGGCTGAGCGCGACCTCCAAGACTTGGCTGCATCGCTGGAACGCCAGGTCGAGGACCGCACAGCCGAACGGGATCGAGTTTGGCGCTACTCGCGCGATTTACTTGCCGTTATAGGCGCCGATGGCATCTTCCGGGCTGCCAATCCCGCTTGGTTTACCATCCTCGGTTATGAAGCCAGCCAGATTACCGGGCATAACTTTCTGGAATTCATATGGCCGGACGATGCAGACACCACCCTAAAAGCCCTGGCCTCTGCAGCATCGAATATCAATCTAAATAGCTTTGAAAACCGCTACCGCCACCGAGACGGCACAGAACGCTGGATCTCGTGGAATACAACCTTGGAGGGCGACCTCGTCTATGCCTACGGACGAGATATCACCGAAGCGAAGCAGAAGAATGAAGCTCTCGCGCAGGCAGAAGAGCAGCTCCGCCAAGCACAGAAAATGGAAGCTGTAGGTCAGCTGACCGGAGGGCTAGCCCACGACTTTAACAACCTGCTAGCGGCTATTTCTGGCAGTTTGGAGATGTTGGAGGTTCGCATCTCTCAAGGGCGGGCCAGTGACTACGAACGATATTTGACGGCCGCCAAGTCGTCCTCCAAGCGGGCGGCCTCACTGACGCATAGGCTTTTGGCGTTTTCCAGGCGGCAGACGCTCGATCCCAAGCCCATTGGCATCAACCGGTTGGTTGGCGGAATGGAAGATCTAATTCGTCGGACAGTCGGCCCCCAAATCACCCTGGAATTTGTCGGCGCAGCTGGCCTATGGATGACGTTCGCCGATGCAGGGCAATTGGAAAATGCATTGCTGAATCTTTGCATCAACGCCAGAGACGCTATGCCGGACGGTGGACGGCTCACAATCGAAACAGGCAACCGCTGGATAGATGCTCGGACCGCGCGCGACCAAGATTTGGCTAGCGGACAGTATGTTTCCCTTTGTGTCAGCGATTCTGGCACAGGCATGACGCCGGAAGTCATCGCACGCGCTTTCGATCCTTTCTATACGACAAAGCCCATCGGAGAAGGCACAGGTTTGGGTCTGTCGATGGTGTATGGTTTTGCAAAACAGTCAGGCGGCCAAGTCCGGATTTATTCCGAGATCGGCAAGGGTACCATGGTCTGCATTTATTTGCCGCGTCACCGAGGCGAGGGCGAAGCAGAGGATGTCGCCGCCGAACTTGAGATAAAGCCTTTATCGACAGGACTTGGCGAAAAGGTCCTCGTCGTAGACGACGAAGCGATTGTCCGAATGTTGATTGTCGATGTGCTGCAGGAACAAGGATACGACGCTCTAGAGGCTCATGATGGTCCCTCGGCACTAAAACTCCTTGAATCAGGCGTAAAACTCGATCTCTTGATCACAGATGTGGGCCTGCCGGGTGGAATGAACGGACGGCAAGTGGCCGATATGGCGCGTTCCCGACAACCGGGTCTCAAGGTGCTGTTTGTCACTGGCTACGCCGAAAATGCCGTCGTCGGAAACGGCCATCTTGAGCCAGGTATGCACGTGCTAACCAAACCGTTTCCGATCGATGAGCTTGGCCGGCGGATTAAGGAAATATTGGCTAGCAGTTAGCGTTGGCGTTGACCGGGGCGCTCAATCTCGACGCTGCGCGCCCCAACAATGGTCGGTCAACTGCGGGCAGTGCCTCCATTCAGCGGTTCGCGCCGAGCTTGACGAGAAGTTCGTCCAGCTGCCCGAACTGTTCACCAAACCCGCTTGTACTTCCCGAGGCCATGGCAGCGTCGAGCGCTTCCTTCGAGGGGTAGAGTTCGTGCAGGACCACCAGCGTCGTGTCGCCTTTTTCTTCGAACGTCACGGTGGTCACGGCACCATCGTCGCTTTCCTCATTCGTCCAGACAAGGCGCGAGGGCGTCACTTCGACGTATGTTCCGAAGAAAGCCATCGGCTTCTCCGAAGCCGGGTGGCCGAACTCTAAGCGGTAGCTGCCTCCGGTGCGGATATCCATCTCGGACGAGAGCAGTGATACGGGAGACGATTTCGGCACCCACCATCCTAAGAATAGCTCTGGATTGGTCCAAGCCTCGAACACGATGCGCGCCGGGCCGTTGACGGTTCGCGTCACGACCAACTCGCGCTCAGATTTCCGTTCCACCGTTGTAGCGTTCGTCATGGGATAAGGTCACTTTCTCGTTGCGCGTCCATTGTTTTTTTCTTGCTGTTTCAATTCCTCAACGACCCTGTCCAAAGCGTCAAAGCGCGTGGCCCAAAGCTGTCGATACCGTTCGATCCATGCCGCTTCTTCCGCCAACTGGCGCAAACCCAGCTTGCAGGTCCGCACCCGCCCGACCTTTTCCGTGACGACGAGACCCGCCTGCTCCAAGACGCTGACATGCTTTTTCATGCCCGTGAGGGTCATGTGAAACTTTTCGGCAAGGTCCGTGATCGAAGCGTCAGCACGCCCGAGTTGTTCCAGAACGCCGCGCCTGGTGGCGTCAGAGAGGGCGGAAAATGAGGCGTCGAAGCGGGTCGGACTATACTGAACCATAAGGTTCATTATAGCTATAAAGCACGCCCGGGCAATGGCGGACAGCAGTGGCGAAATTCTACAGCTGAAATTGCGCAAAGCGCCGTTGCACATTGCCCGGTCGGCCTTTTTCCCGGCTATCGAAGGCGAGGCGCATGACATGGGGATTGATATTCGCCGCCCCATGGGCCACATTGTAGCTACAAAAGGAACAATGCTATGGCTGCGACAGCAGTGGTACGGGCCCGTATTACCGAGGATGTGAAAGCCGAAGCCAGTGCTGTGGCAGCACAGATGGGTCTGACGCTGTCGGATATTGTTCGCCTGACGCTGACGCGAGTCGCCAAGGACCATGCCCTGCCTTTCGACGTGAAGGTGCCGAACACGAAGACGCGTGCCGCGATAGAGGAGAGCCGTAAGCTGATGGCGTCTGGTGCGACCCGCAGAATCGGCGCAAAAGTCCTGATCGATGAACTCGACCAAAAAGCCGCCAAATCAAAAAAGGGCCGCGCTGCCGCGTGAAGTCGCCCATGCCAAGGCGTTCCAGAAAGACTGGGAGCGCTATTACCGGGCCGGCAAATACGATCTCAATCGCGCCAAAGAAGTCATGATACTTCTCATCGCCAATGCCGGACCGCTCGGTGCGGAATGGCTGGAGCATCCGCTGGGCGGCGACTGGGAAGGGTTTCAAGAATGCCATATCGGCGGCGATTTCCTGCTGATCTACCAGCTAACCGCGACCAAGATTGTTTTCACACGCCTGGGTACCCATGCTGAGCTATTCGAATAAACAGCGGTGGAGCTGGCGCGGGCTCCTTATCGTATCGAGCAGATCTGTCTTCGATGCCTAGTGGCGCAAGATAGTATCGTGGATTGCGTCAACCAAGGTTTGCGCCATGAATGGTTTTGCAATCATGCCAAACGCTCCCGCATCGCTGGCATCCTGTGCCGTCGTGGTTCCGGAAGCCACAATGGAGCGAATATCGGGGCGGTCATTCAGCACGCGGGCAATAAGCCCCAGGCCATTCACCGTACCGGGCATTTGCACGTCGGTCATCATGATGCTGATCAAGTTTGGCCGAGCCAGAATCGCGAGAGCTTCCGCGCTGTTACCAGCTTCAACAACGTTGTAACCCGCATCTTCAAGCGTCGAGACGGAGCACATCCGGATCAGGGCCTCATCCTCTACAACCAGCACTGTTCGGTGTGTTTCAACGTATTCCATGCACTGGTAAGCGCCCAAACTGCTGGTTGTTCCATTTTGATTGGAATTTCAAGTATTTGCAGGGGCGTCTTACGTATATGGTGGGGAGATATCTCCTTCGGTCATCACGAGAAAGGTCATGACGAGCGTTTGGATATGGCCCGTAGGACGCCGAGCCGGCTCTGCTCCGTTATCCGGAGCTG
>JAUCSE010000078.1 GCA_030445275.1 Mucilaginibacter sp. | reverse complement strand
GGATTAAAAACATAGAGATCCTAATAAGCTCTTTCAAAATCAGCCGTAAAAGCAAATGGCTGAATAACCATGTGCTTTGCAAATTAAATTATTCAGCCATTTAAAGCCCTGTTGCGCAACGGCCACTAATTGATCCGGGCTTTTTTAAGTCGCTTTTTGTATATTAAATGCCAATACTAGCGGGAGGATGTTAACTGATTTCGTTCTTGATGTAATAATCAGCGAATCCTGGCGCTATTTGGATTTTTAGGGTATGAAAAGTAGTTGTGCCGGGACCAGGGTGACTGCGCTGTTACTGATGGCGGTCGCTGGCTGCGGCATGGTAAAATCATTGGGTAAGATCAGGAGGGCGAAGAGCTTGAACACATGAATACAACATTATTAAGAAGCTGGATTCTCTCCTTTTTTTAATTCCCTACTAATTTCACGTTGCGATTTACCTCTATGCTGAAACCATAAGTTTGTAAATTTGAGCTCTATTGGAGACATCAATTGAATACACAACTGTATGTCTTCTTCAGGTATTTGGTTACCGATAGTCTCAACGATTTATAGGTAACCTAAAAATGAGGAACAAAAGATAATTTGGGAACCAAAAAAGCAACAGAATTACTTTCTAATAGTAACAAAAAGTATAAATATACCGATTGATTTTATTTATAAAGACCTGATAAAAAGATATTTAAGAAAATAAAATAGTGATTTTTATGTTTTGTTTTAAATTCACAAATACTTGATAATCAATTAGTTATTTTGATCACCTGCCTTAATATAACCACCCGGGAGCCTCCACGAGGGATAATGGGTACTATGGAATAACAGGACTTTCAGTTCTTTCTCATGGTACCCGAAAATAACATTATCAACAGACATGCTAATCAGATAATCTTTACCGCCATCGGCAAATAATTTGAACATTTCCTGGTCTCCACTAATCATTTTACAAAAATAGAAAAAAATAGAAAAGCCAAAGTGATTTTTTACATCTCCTTCAGATTACGTTCAAATTATATGTAAGAGCAGAAAAAACGTTATCCGGTCGTTGATTAAGGGTGTGAGCATTGCCAGCACGTTGGATCATCCCAGGAGGCTCCAACGTTCGTAAACATTGTTCAGTCCAAATACCTATATCCTGAAACCGTAGTACTCAAACCTATCGCTGTACGTGTCTTTAAATAAGGCAAGGGTTACTTGACTTAATTCGCCGCACAGTTCAAACCTGATTACCTCCATGGATATTTGATATTTAGCTAAAACCGGTGCAATCAGCTTTAAATGTAATAACAGGGCCGCTTCATTAGCATAAGCCTCTGTAATCAGAAATCCCCCTACAACTGCATTATTGAAATAGCAGTCATAACTTAATACCTGCGTGGACCCTTCTTCAGCCACAATTGCTTTAAGCTCGCCGGTCATTTGTATAAATCGGTTACGATCTGCCGGAGCGATCTTTACCTTAGCTGTAAGTTGTAAAATCTTGCTTGCTTCCATGACATATAAATAGCAAAGGAATAAGCGAACAATATTCGCTTATCCTACTGTTGTTGCTTACACTGTTACGATAATCTTGCCCACCGCTTTTTTTGTTTGGATGAACGAATGGGCTTTGGCCATTTCTTCCAAAGGAAACGTTTGGGACACATGGGTTTTGAGATCACCTGTAGCTAACAATTCTGCTATTGCAGCCAGATCATCTTCGCTCTTATGTACCCGGACCCAGTAGCCTGTTACATTTTTTGATTTAAGCTGTTCTAACATTTCATCATCGAGATTCACGATCAGGCTAAGCAATCTGCCACCTGGCTTGATTGCTTTTAAAGACCGCTCGATATGACGCTCATCATCGCTCCAAACAGCATCATGTACCATGTTGGCATCGGTTACAAGTTTCTCAAAGGCCTGGGTTTGGTAATCAATAAATTCATCCGCGCCAAGACCCAATACAAAATCCCGGTTCCCTGCTGAAGCTACAGCGATCACATATGCTCCGAAATGTTTAGCGATCTGTATGGCATAGTGACCTACGCCACCTGATGCGCCCGTGATCACCACTTTATCTCCTTTTTTGACCTTCCCGCTTGTTACTATCGACTGCCAGGCAGTGAGTGCTGCCAGTGTGGCACCTGCGGCTTCTTCAAAGGAAATATTACCCGGTTTTAGCGCCAGATCATTTTCTGGTGCTGCAACATATTCCGCGTAACCATTGGCCTGACCTACAAATTTGACCATGCCAAATACCTTATCACCAACTTTGAACCTGGTAACCGCCGGACCAGCTTCAGTTACCATTCCTGCTATGTCCCACCCCAGGATGATATTTTTTTCATCACCCCTTAGCTGTAATACATTATTCAGGGACTCCTGGTTACGCCGGGCATAAGCGTCAACCGGATTGATGCTGATTGCCTTTACTTTTACCAAAACCTCATCTTCCTTTATCGATGGAAGGGCTATTTCGACCAGCTCCAGGTTTTCTGGGCCGCCTATAGCCTTTAATATAATTGCTTTCATTTTCTATATTTATTTTTTGTTTAAAATTAGATTTATAGTATACTTGTATCAAGTATGCACCTTTTGGTATCCTACATACTAAAAATATACCATACAGATTATCAAGTACTTATAATTGAGTTATGACAATCCACAAACCGACACCCGAATGCTGTGTTGACTTTGCCTTCCAGCGTATCGGCGGAAAGTACAAGGGACGTATCATTTACAGCATTCATGTCCACGGCACCTTACGTTATGGCCAGTTAAAAAAGGCCATCAGCGGTATTACCCCAAAAATGCTTACCCAGACGTTGAGAGAATTAGAGAACGACAGACTCGTCAGCCGTAAGGTTTATGTCGAAGTGCCGCCAAAAGTAGAATATACGTTAACAGAATCCGGCCAGAAACTGATCCCTTTTATCGAATATTTAAAGGAATGGGTGGAAGACTTGGTAACAAGCGATCCAGGGCATGAGTTGTATGAGCAGCATGAACTATACGGGCGCTAAAGACATACTGTATATTTTTTTACCGGGATTAACGCTTGTCCGATAGCAGCTGACAAAAGGAGAAAATTAAGCAGAAAAGTGGCCGTCATCGTCATACCGATGATAGTCTTATTTTTTGGTAAGAAAATAACCGTCAGCGAATTTGTTGCAGGGGTCGGCCTCAAAATTTGCATTAGTAACAGGCGAGATCAATACCTATAGTTTCAATTGAGGAGTGCCTTTGTCTTTGGCCATTAAAGGCGATTAAACAGAAAGAAAGCTTAAAAAAAAATTTAAGACCTTCGTTTCTCCATAAATAAATCCAAAACAGATGTTTGATTTACGGGGCAACACAAACTTGCGTTGTCCCGTAAAACCATCCTCTATCCGCTTCTTTTTCTTATAATCACTCATTACAATTAATTACTGTAGTACATTATTATAAGGTTTGGCCTTTAATTGAATCGTGTCATTTCCCAATGCATCAGCGTCAAACTCAATGCGTACTTCTTTAGTTTCGCCATTCATTAAAGAAAAGTAGTTATCGCTCATAATAGCCGGCAGGATCTGTTCACCCGTTGGCATTTTTATTGCCTGTACACGAATACCAAAGGCAACAGCATTTGATGATACAGGATTAGTGATCCGCGCACTGATAAAACATTTCCCATCAGCTTTAACTATTTTATGTGATACCTCTAAATTCACGTTCGGTAGCGTGTTTAAAGCGGTATAATCTTTTCTTGTATTACCACGCCAGTAAAAATTGTCGGATACCAGGTTTCCTGCCTTATTTTTTAGCTGCAGTTTAATAAAGTGTACAGCTGAGAGGCCTTCACTGGGTACGTTCCCTTTATAAACTTCAAAGTTATACAGAGAATACCCCCAATAAGTGCCACGCTCTATTCCCTGCATCCTAACATACCTGGCACGTATTTCCGGAAACGCGATTTGCTGCTCCCCCGGCTGGCCGTCGGTTGTACTATATACATCTTTCCATTCTCTTTTATCATTGGATACCTGGATTTTAAACGTCTTAGCGTAAGCCTCCTGCCAAGTGAGGCCAACACCGTTTACTTCCTCTTCTTTACCCAGATCTACATAAATCCATTCGTCATCTTTTGACCCACTTGACCACCTTGTGTCATCCTTACCATCGTTAACCAAGGTCGGCTCACCGTAAGTGGTTGAGGATGCATACACTTTTTTGTTTAACGCGAGATTAAGCTTGTGTGGGTTAAACTTGATGTCGAAAACCTGCGTAGCGCTGTTTGCTGGCGCATCTGCCTGTTTGGATTGGCTATATTGTCCTACCAGTTTACTATCAAGGTTATATACTTCCACTATGGCAGTTAGGCTATCGATGTCGGCGCGGGTTGTGTTTACAATTTTTATCGTATTTGTTACTGGGTTCCATTGGATATGCAAAGGCTCACAGGCTTTTTTTGCTCCCCAGAAAGCTCCCGTTAGGTCATAATAGTAATCATAGGTTTGCCACACAAGAGATGGATAGGTTGACTGGCTCATCCAGGTCATCAAGCCCGAGGCATCTTCTCCAATATGATCCAACCAGCCTTCGAACATCGCCTTGTTACTCTCCAGGTTTACAAACTGGGCCTTCCGGCAATAATCTTCTATCCCCTTTGGAACTCCGTAGCCAACAGTAATGCTTTGATCATAGGCATCAGGACCCGCATTAAAGGCCAGTGGGCCAAAGAAATGCTTATTCCACATTTCGTTACGAGGCCACCACTTATCCTTTGGCATAAACTTTTTAAAACTCTCAAAATTGGTGAACACCGCCGTACCCAGTTCAGTACGCAATCCCCAGCCTCTGTTGCCCCCCAGACCTGTTGGGTAAGCAGTAAAATAATACCTCGGGTCCTTGGCATCCCAAGGGCCGCTACCTGTTAAGTTTTCTGCATGAGAGTTAGGCTGGTAATACCTGTCACCACCATCAAAAGCGATTACATTTTCCTTTAGCCAGGGACTCAGTGGTGCTTCCGGCCAACCTTCGTTCTCCGCACACCAAACCGCAATGGCTGGATGATTCCTGAAGCGTTTGATCTTTTCGATCACATTGGCATTGAATACGTTTAAGTTTTCCGGCAGGTTAGGATTAGCATTCAGCCAGAAATCATCCCATATCATGATACCATATTTATCACAGGCTTCATAAAATTCGTCATCTGTGGTTGATCCTATCCAGTTGCGGATCATATTAAAATTCATTTCCTTATGCAAACGAACCCGGGTGTCGTATTCCTTACCACGGCAGCGAAGCATATATTCAGACATCCCCCAGTCACCTCCTTTGATAAATACTTTGGCCCCATTGATGGATACGTGCAAAACGTGCCCAATGGTGTCATATTTGCACTGCTTTATACCAAATTTAAGATTTTGAACATCCGATGTTTCATTCCCGATAACCAGGCTCAATTGGCAATTGTAAAGATTAGGCTCTCCGTAACCATTTGGCCACCATAGTTTGGGGCTATTGATCATCAGTTGCGGGAAATATCTTTTATCTAATTTAATGCTGGACACACTTTCAGCCGGTATCGTTACCTCTTGGGTAAATTCAATATTACCCGGTGTAATAGTACCTTTTAAGAACCCATGCTGGGTTTTCAACGAATTATTTTTGACCTCCAGCGCTACCGATACATCGGCCCTTGCATTTGTGGGCAATTTTGTCTGTATCCATGGGTCTTGGATGGTTAGGTCGCCAGTGTTGCTCAGATAAACCTTATCTGTGATTCCTGAGTTTAAACCAGGCACATAAGGCATCCAATCCCATCCAGCGCTTGATACATAGTTGGGGCTACCCATGTTGGCGAGAGGCTGTTTAGGAATGGCAACCAAAACAGTCAATACATTTTTTTCTTTACGGCTTGCCAGGTTGGTAATATCAAATATTCCGCGCTGCATAAAACCATCAAGGCTCCCAAGTTTTATACCGTTGAGATAAATATCAGCTTTGCGATTTACACCTTTAAAATTCAGCCAAATGTTTTTTTTAGTATAATTTGTTGGAATAGCAAACTCGGTTCTGTACCAGAAACTACGGTCATATTTAGTGCGATCAACTTTATAAATATTATCTCCAAAGTTGGGATCCTTTTCTAAGCCCGCTGCTACATATGATGCAAAAATGGTTCCAGGTACTATTGCCTGAACCCAATTATCGGTATTGTAATCGGCAGATTTAATTTTATCGAAATCATTGACCACATCAGCCTGAGGCTTAACCTTCCATTGCTGATCAATTGAAGTGTTGAGATAGACTATATTGGATTGCGCAAACGCACTAAAGGACAAGGCTATATAAAACACGCATAATGTGATTCTTTGGGAAATTTTTAACATCTTAATAATTACTTGTTTGTGTAGTGGAACCTTTTTAAACGCTGTTGATGATAACATTAAGAAATGATATTTGAATAATTTATTGAAGTAATGAGTGAACTAAGGACATATTAATTCCAGCTGCACCATATACAAGCGCAGCTGGAAATCAATAATTTATAAAACTCTCACTTTAACACCTTTAAACTGCAGATAAGTAGTTGATTGGGTACTCACAACCCAGCCTATTGTAACCGTAGTTGATTGCGTAAGTGTAAAATTAAGCGTATGTACACCGCCCATATTATTCTGATCGCCTCTGAAAATGGCTAAAGGGTTGCCCAGATTATCGATATCAGGAAGCGTTGTACCTATCGCCACAATTTCATTGGCTTTAAATGAACTGTTATACCCTCCGGTTTCCATATCAAGCGCGTAACTTCCAGGTGGCAGTGTAAAAGTTTGATAAACCTTGCCATTGTTAACACCATCGCCAGAGTAATCCTTAGCTTCAAAGTGGATAAGCCCTCCCCCATCGGTTGACCATCCGCCAGCAGTATTGCCATTCTGATTTAACACATTGCTGTTATATTGCCAGTCTTTCGGCGTACCCCATTTGCCGCTACCATTATCTCCCCTGGCAAATGGATAACCGGCGTTTTTAATAAAATAACGGGTAACATCTCCGGCCCTGGTAATATTAGGAAAGGTGCTCGGTTGCGAAACAGTGAAAGTATCAATCGCGGTTGAACTAGGCATATAGGTTGACTGATAAGTTACGTTAGTACCAAATTTAAAATTGTTTAATGTTATGGTATTACTGTCCGGCCTTAATACAACCGAATTTGTTTTTCCGGTATTATCAATATAATTAATGACGGTTTTTACATTTACGCTGTCAGGAGCATTAAATTTTAACTGCACATTGCCCTTGATCACGTCTACATTATAAGGAGCACTGGCATCATAACCCCTGTTAAATATTCCACTCCGGTATACCCCCCCAAAAACCCTTACAGCGTTTATATTAAGCGGAATAGAAACATGACCGACATTATCAATGGAATAGACAATAAAATTATAGGTGGCTTCCCGTAAATTCGGGATTATCGTTTTTACCGTATCTTTAGGATTATGACTTGTGGCACTAACGATCATTGAATCCTGTAAATTATTCCAGTAAATTTTATATTTTGTAATATTGGGATCCGGGCTGGGGCTCCATACCAGCATGGTACGCAGATCACCAGCGCGATAATTGGTATTAGCAGGCACCCCCGGATAATAAATTTCGCCCCCTTTTACCAGGTCTTTATACTTCAAATCTTTTTTGGAGCAGCCCGATATGGTTACTGCTAATAACAGTAACCATAATATATTTTTAGCATTGACTTTCATTTCCTTTTTCGTTTAAAAATTATTGAGGATTTCCGTAAAAAGACATTTCCTCGATATAGGTATAGTTGTTTCCAAACCAGGTATCCGTTACGACAACCCGGATATATTTTACCGACGGGCTATCAAAAGGAACATCGAAACTCACCCCTTTTTCTATAAAAGCCTGATCCGCTGCATTGGTTTGTCCTTGTGAAAGCCCCGATGGGGGATCAGGGAAACGATAATTACCCACGACGGTCCAATCTCCTACCACAGTTCCAGGAACTGCCCCCCCAGGTGTATTTGCATCCTGCGGTTTGTCTGCCTTCGAGCCCCATATGGTAAAGTCCTTCGGATTAGCGTAGCCATAACCCCTTGTCCACATAACAAAGTGACTTAACTTGTAAGTACGCCCAACCCCAAAGGTTCCCTGAATCTGTCTTGGAACAGGTCCAACGGTTGTTTGCCATGGGGCCGCGCCTCCTGTTTCTTTGGTAAAACCATCCCACAAATAAGGTAATATCCCCCCGTATCCAATGTAAGCATCGGTAACACTTGGATAAGTGAAAAACTTGCCTTTATCCAGCAGAACCTCCGGCAAAGGGGTAATCGTAACAATGGAAGTGTCCGAAACATTACCAAACTGATCGGTGACATAAACACCAAATTTAGTCGGCGTAGTAGCATACCCCCTGAGCGCGTAGTCAATGGTGTCTGCACTGGTAAAGTGCCTATCCTGGATCTCAAATTTTTTATCGGCCGGGTCAATGCCGACTACATTAATACCGACTGCCCTTTTTGCCTGGTTTAAACTCCTGATACGTAAACCACCAAAGTCAGGAGCTAATTTTAATGACCTCCGAATCAATTGATAAAATGGCGTATCCGGGTGTACCGTTATGGTTACCGGATCTGATGCAATATTGGCCCTCGTCACCGCATGGAGGGTAATCGTATAATCCTGACTTTTTTGAAAACCCTCTACTCTGATCGTGTCCAAAAAATAGCTTGATTTTGTTTGGCGGGCTACTTTGTCATTTATTTTATAGTCAGCTACTACATATAGTAAATTCTCCGTCGTTGGTAAACTATAAGTTAAAACGGCACCTCCGTTAAAGTTTTGAACTTTTATATTGGTGACAATGCCCGGTTTTGTTTTATCCATCGATTCCGGTGCCTGGTATTTATCATTCTTTTTACAGGAGCATAAACAGGTTCCGACAAGCAATATGCCCACAAGCAAACGTATATATGGAGAGAAATTATATTTCATCGTATTTTTATTAAAATGTTAATAAACTCTTTAACGCATTATTTGTCCTACCAAAATGGGTTTTGTACCAGGTTCTCGTCTGTTTCCAACGTACCGGATGCTATTGGCCAGAGGTAGTCCCTCGTTTGAAAAACCGGGATCTCTACGTTTCTTGCCCGATAATAATTGATAGCCTGCTCCTCATAAATGCTCCAGCCTTTTAAGGGAACACTTAAAACCTGCTGTAACTCCTTCCATCGTCTGAGATCCCATCCGCTTTGTCCCTCAAAACACAATTCTATCCTTCTTTCCTGGTGAATGATAGCCCTTAGACCTTCTTTTGTGGATGGTTTTGTTGGATTCTTTGAATGAGCAGTCCAGGAACTGATGACACCGTTCAGACCTGCACGGCTCCTTACTTTATCAATATAAGATATGGCTGTAGGTGTAGGACCATTCACTTCATTTAAAGCTTCTGCGTAAAGTAAATATAACCCGGCCATGCGCATCATGGGCATTGAAAAATCAACCCATGAAAAGCCATCATCATAAACGGTTTGATAATTTGCCAGTTTTTTGGGCCAATAACCTGTTATGTTGGTTTTTTGAGGCTCCTTGGGTCCGCTGGTAGAGGAAATTCCCCTGGCCGCCACGCTATAGAGCGGCTTATCAGTAGATTTGGCATCATTACGTCCGTTACCAAACCATATGCCACCGTCAAAGGCAATACTGCCATAGTAGCGTGGCTCCCGGTCAAAATTCGATTTAACAGTGGTGTATCCTTGTTTGATATACCATTTGTTAACAGCATCACCCGTACGCAGCCCATTCCTATTGGTATAATCCCAACTGTTATCTTCTTCTATCGGAACCCCGTTATTGGTATAAAAAAGCTCGGTTGTTGAAATCGGTACAGAATAATATTCAGGATTCTGGCTATCGTTCTGATTAGCCAACTGTGTTAATCTTGGAATACAATATTCCTGACCATGAAATACATTAGTTAAGGCCCATATCAACTCCGGATTAGTGTCCCATTTTTCGGTTAACGCGTTTTGAAATTTCAATACCTGTCTTAAAGTATCAGGAAGGTTAGCAACAGCGACGTTGGCTGCAGGTACGAAATCATTGCTTATTTTAAGGCCCGCCACCTCGCAAGCGTCAATGGCCGCTTTACAGGCGGTAACCGCAGCTTGCCATTTTGAAGCATCATAAGCCGTAGAAAATAGCGGAGTTCCACTTTTGTCTTTAAGACCTGAAAAATCCGGGTTGCCATTAAATAAAGGGCTGGCAACAGTCATTAGCAACTCCGCTTTAATAGCCATGGCTGCAGGCTGGGTAACCCTGCCCAGTTCTTTTGCCGGATTATCAATCGTAACCGGCAGATCAGGGATAGCCACATCCAGTAAGCCAACTACATATTTCACTACATCGTCAAAAGGCGCACGTTTTACCTTAACCTCTGTGGGAGTCGCCTCTACAGGTAAGTTAACATCCATGATCGGTATAGGGCCATAGAGCCTCAGTAAGTAATAATTATAATATGCTTTTAAGAACTTCAATTCCGCTATCCACCGTTTCTTTTCGGCTCCGGTCAGGTCCTGTGGTTTATCAATGTTCTCCAGCATGGTATTACATTTTCTTATCGCCTGAAAAAGGTCGATACCGTTACTATTACCCGTCCAATAATCCAAGCCGGGATTGCCGCTGGTCTGCGTGCCGGTAATGATACTGTATCCCGAAATATTAATAGCGTTATTGGGCAGATTGAATGGTATAATAATTTCACCTGAAGTGGTGAATCCCGGACTCTTGTTCTGGTCATTGAATTGTTGTAACGCCGAATAACAGGTAAACAGGTAGTTTTCCGCGGCATCGCGGCTTCTGAAAGCAAAATCAAGTGTTCCGGTGTTAGGTGGAACAACATCCAGGTATTTTTTGCAGGATCCGCCTAATACCATTAAAATAATTAAGCAGAAATATTTATAATCTAATTTCATGTTCTTGATCCTATTTATAAATTAACATTTACGCCAATATTGTATACTTTTTGTATTGGATAATTAAACCCGTTTCCACCTAATTCAGGGTCCCATAGTTTAAATGAGCTCCAGGTGATCAGGTTTAACCCGTTAAAGTAAAGACGCAGGTTCCTCAGTCCTAACCGCTTAGTTAACGATGATGGTAAGGAATAACCCAGCTCCGCGGATTTCAGGCGCATAAACGCGCCGCTGCGCAACCACCAGCTACTGCCCTGCAGATTATTCTCCACATCCACCCGATTCGCTCCTAAGCGTGGGTACATCGCATACAAATTTTGGTTCTCTTCGGACCAGTGGCTGTCCGCGAATTGTTTTAATAATTGCGTTTGGCCATAAACGTAATCTTCATTGCTTTGAATGAACGGGCTAACCCTGTTGGGATCTATAAAAAATGACACCCTTGCCTGGCCTTGAAAAAATGCAGAAAGGTCAAAGTTTTTGTACTGGGCGGAAACCCCATACCCGTATACAATTTCCGGCACCTGCGGATAACCAAGCCAGACCTGATCCCGGTTGTCAATTATACCATCGCCATTCAGATCGCGATATTTGATATCGCCGCCCCTGGGCGCTTTTCCATTAGCAGAAAAGATTTGTTTTGGCGAACTTGCGGCTTCCGCATCATCCACAAATAGACGTTCAGCTATATACCCATAACCCATATTTATGGGCTGACCTGTAACACGCCTGTACGCTTCCGCATAATTAGGCTCATCGTAGTAGGTGTACTTATTAGTAGCCAGCGTAAAGTTACCGCGACCCGTCATTGAGAAAGATTTAGAGAAAGTTTGTTTATAATCGACAGAAAGGTCGAGCCCTCGTGCATTCACCTTGCCAATATTCGCATAAACCGGCACTTCGAGTCCTGTAGTTGGGACATCACTTCTCTTTTGCAGTATGTTTGAACGATTGTAATTATAAATTTCGGCGGTGATATTCAAATTTCTAATCAGAGTTAATTCCAGGGCCAGATTGGCCTGCCTTGAAGTTTCCCAGGTTACATTCGGGTCCTCATAGTTTAGTATACTCACTCCGCCATGGGTGTAACCGGCATTCGTTCCGAAGGCCGCAGGCGCACCACTACCCAGGTTGACATTGGAGGCATAAAAGAAACGCCTGGAACTAATCTCATCATTTCCTACCAAACCGTAACTTCCTCTTATTTTAACCCTGTTGAAGATATTGGTTAATGGTTCAAAGAATTTTTCATCGGATACCATCCATCCTCCGCCAACAGTTGGAAAGAAACCATAACGATGCCTGCTATCAAAACGTTCAGAACCATTATACCCGAAGTTGAATTCAAAGAAATAACGGCCTAAATAGTTGTATCCCGCCCTCCCGGCTATACCTAGATTACGGTGTGGCAGCGCATACTGAAGGTCCGGGAGTTTAGTATCAGGATTAATCGCATTGGAATAAACAGTTTGTTGCCTGGTAAAAACCAGATTCACAGAAATATTGTGTTTTTTTAACTGTTTACTGTAATCCAGGTTTCCCTGCAGGTATATTTGATTGCTTATGTCCGGTGTTCCCGGAAAATATTCCAAATATTCAATGGCATCACCAGGTTTGGGATTGGTCCAGAATAAGGTATAGGTATTATTGACCTTATTGTAACTGGAGACATTGTAGTAAAAAGGTTTGTAAGCTAAATTGGTACTAAAGAAAGAATAACGATTGGTGCTGAATATGCCATGAAAGTTCAACCCTTCTGTAATAAAATTTAAACCCTGGTTTAACTCTATCTGCGCAAGCACCCTTGATTCGGAAGAGGTTTTATGCCCCCGTAAAAGAAGTGCATAGGGATTATTATATATAATTCCATTATCTGCAGGCGCGCCAAACAAGATATGTTGGGTTCCTCTATTGGCTGAATCGGCGGGAAAATAGGCAGGGAATAAAACCGGGCTTGTATGCAGGGCCATTTTATATACATCTGAATTAAACGACCCATCGGCTGTTAAAGGTCCTGTATAATCATTAAAAGTTCCTGAAAACCGCAATATCGCTTCTGTTGTTTTGGTGAGGTTGAGGTTTACATTTGAACGTAACTGATAATTGGTGTTTTTGATATTATTGCTGTTATTGTTTAATTTGTCCTCCGCCAGGTTTCCGTGATCCACATTGTAAGAACCTGCCACATAATACCGGGCAAATGGTGTCCCCCCGCTTATACTTAAATTACCTCTTTGCGTGGATGTCCGTTTTTTAATCAGCAACCCTACCCAGTCAACCGCCGGATATACATAAGGATTATAACCCGGACCTTTATTAATGGTGTTTTGGGTATTTAATATTTTATCCTGGCTAAAAGGCGTAGGTTGTGTCGGGTCTCTTGATAATGTAGCCTCATTAAAAAGATTCATGTAGGTAATGGGATCAGCTATTTTTATGGACTGTGCATTCTGGGATATGGAGTTTTCCGCGCGGAAACTGAGCTGAGGTTTTCCGATCTTTCCTACCTTCGTACTTACCAGGATCACCCCATTTGCCCCCCTAGCTCCATATAGTGCGGTGGCGCTCGCATCCTTTAATATGGAAAAACTAGCGATGTCATCAACCTGCAGACGGGCCAGATCATTGGTTGTCAGTTCGATGTTATCAATCAAAATAAGTGGGTCAACTTTGTAACCGAAGGTAGTTACCCCTCTTATAAAAAAGCGGGCATTATCCTGGCCTGGCTGCCCGCTGCCCTGAAAGGCAATAATACCCGCCGCTTGTCCCGCTAAAGCGGTAGTTAAGTTACTTGCAGGTATTTTCAGTTCTCCGGGTTTGATGCTTGTAACAGAACCCACGATCGCTTCTTTTCGTTCCCTTTTACCATATGCTGTAATAACAACTTCTTCCGCTTGCGTAACATCCTCTTCCAGAACAATGTTAAAAAGTTTTTTAACCGAACTCACGGTAAATGTCTGTGATTTGAAACCCACAAAGGATACTTTGACGACAGCGTCAATGGGAACATCAAGGATAAATTTACCGTTATTGTCGGTGACTGTTCCCCGACTGGACTTACCTACCAACGATATACTCACTCCCGGCAGGATTTGCCCTTTTATATCTTTAACTGATCCCGTAATGGTGATATCGGCCAGGTTTAGATTAGCTTTTTCAGGAGGCTTTACAGGTAATGTTTCTTTAATAATTACCGATTTCCCTTCAATTACATAGGTAAGCTGCAATCCTTTTAAGGCAATATTTAGTGCTTCTTCAAGGGGGGTGTTTTCAAAACTAACATTCAATTTTGGCACATTTTCAATGCTTTTTGAAGACCAGAAAATATTGTACCCCGTCTGTTTATTCAATTCACGAAGCACTTGTTTTAATGAAACATCTTTTTCCTTGTATGTTATTTTTTGTGAAAAGACTGCTGCGCTTGCCTGCATAAATGCGAGGAAGAGTATAAAAGTGGTGATCTTCATAATGAGCAGGAATTTCTTGGCGTAGCCCGAAGGCGTACAAATGTTTGTAGTAAAATTTTTATACATTTGTTAAGGCTGTTTTTAAGTAAGAAATGTGACGACAATTGCTTTCTGATTAAATAAAGCCATTTTGAGTGGGGGTACTTGCAATACCTCCATTCTGCTTTATAAACCATTTTCATTTCATTTTCAGGTGGGTATTTCTCTTTGTTTCATGGTTTAATTTAGTTTAATAATTGGTTATGAATTAGGTTAGGATTTAGGTTGGGTTATAGCTTGTTATTTTACTTTTCTGCTCACGGTAATAGTTGAACCCTGCATGCTAAATCTCGCATCGCCGGTTTGTTCAATCATTCTAAGTAAACTTGTAATGCTCGCAAATCGGGTGGTTACTACGCCAAATTTTTCATTTTTTAGGTTTTCGTCCAGGAAAATTACTTTCACATCATACCATCTGGCTACACTTCCCATGATAGCTTCCAGCTTTTCATCATCAAACTTGAAATAACCGTTTTTCCATGCTACAGCATCTTCGGCGTTTACATAAGTAACCTTAATATCCCGTTGAAGATCAGCCTGTTGCCCTGGCTTTAGAACAGCTGTATTATTGCCCGCTGTAAGCTTAACCGCACCCTGTAATAATACCGTTCTAGTAAGTGTTTCATCAGGATACGCGTTAATGTCAAAATGGGTTCCTAGAACCTCCACCACCTGCTTGTTGGTTACAACCCTAAAAGGCAGATCTTTACGGTGTTCAACCTCAAAATATGCTTCACCGCTTAACTCTACCCGGCGTTCCTTTTGTGATAAAAAGCTAACCGGAAACTTAAGTGAAGAAAAGGCATTCAGCCAGACTTTTGATCCATCGGGCAAGATGACCTGGTACTGCCCCCCCTGGGGTGTCTCAATGGTATTATAAAGTACAACGGACCCGCCTGCACTCGATATTGGCGTTGTACCAGTGGGCTCTTTAATAGTGTAGACAAGCTGTCCGTTGGCCGTTTTGGCAATCTGAACGCCACTCTGTTTAGCAATTCTTCCGTTACCTGCATCCGTCAATGAAAGCCTGGAACCGTCAGCTAAAATTAATGTCGCCTTATTACTACCCGGATGAATATTCTCGACCTGTGCTATGGAAGCGGGGGGCTTGTTAAAGCTTTCAAAAGTTTTAGTAAATAACCAATATGTTATCCCGGCTACCAGCAGAATAGATGCCGCTAATAACCATTTGGAATAAGCTCCGCCCTTCACTCCCGGCTTTATTTCCCGTTGGAGACGGTCCAACATCATATCGCCCACGGTATCTTCGCTTCCCGGAAATTCTGCATCATGATATGCTTTTTCGCGATACCATTTAAGCAATTCTTCTTTTTCAGCCGCCGTTGCTGTCTTGTCGCTGTACTTTTGAATTAAAGTGTAAATACGTTCCTGGTTCAATTGGTTATTGAGTGGTTTATATATGTAAGTACTATAGAAAAGATTTCTCCCTACATTTTTTTTAAAAAATTAAATAATAACGAACGATGTTATCGACCTAATTGCATTATGGATAAAATTAAAGTATAAGTTCTTATCTGGTCCAATCGGCTGCGGGGTGCTATATGTAGGTATTGTATAAATAGTTAATACATTATAATTTAGCCCCCTATAATAAAAGTTATACTTATCTAGTGGAGTAATTTATTGATGATATGTAAGATTGCAAAAATAATCAATCCGTAATTCTTAAGTTCGATCCGTATAATTTTCAATGCACGGGTAAGTGTGGCTTCGACACCTTTTTCTGTGATATTTATTTTGTCAGCGATTTCAGTGTTTTTCATTCCCATCTCCCGGCTATACCGAAACACCAAACGGCATTTTTTAGGCATCTCTTCAACAATACCATCAATATACTCCTGCAGAAATAGAGCGTCAAGCTTGCTTTCGTCATTTGCTAATTCATTGTATTCATAGTTTTTATTAAACAGCTCTGACCTGTGTTTTTCCCTTTGATAGTGCTTAAATATGCTGAATCTGGCAGCCGTAGTCAAAAATGATTTGAGATCTTTAATATCAACTATATCTCTCCTTTCCCATAAAGACATAAATACTTCATGCACAATATCCTTAGAAACTACTTCATCATTACTGTGATTCCAGGCAATCAAAAACATTTTTTTCCAGTACCTTTTATATATTTCAGTGTACGCAGCCTGATCACCCTCTTTGAATAAAAAGGTAATAGAGTCGTCCGTATGCAAACTGTAATCCGCCATAAACGTTCAGCTGAAGGTGTTAAATCCGTTTAACAGATTTATGGCGATTCTCTGGAACAAGGGTGTACATATTTCGACCCCAAAAAACACTTTCGGGGGTAGGTCTTTCTCCATAAAACTGCAATAAAATAAATATTAGGTTATATCAGGAAATTTAGTTTTTTTTTAAAATCCACTAGTACAAGAATACAAATTGTTATAAAATTGCGATAATTAAATAAAAGTTTGTTCCATTACAACCAAGCAAAAGTATAACCCTGCTTCATGATTTGACTAATTGCTATGCTATCGTATTATAATCATGTAATTTAAGTCTCTTACAATACATCATCCGGTCCTTTGCCAAAAATCGAAAAGTAATTTACCAAATTAACCAGGTGCCTTATTAGCGGCCCCGTTAATTTGGTAAAATTATCAATCCACACTAATTAAACCTTTTTCAATCACCAGTTTATATAAATCTTATCATCTTTCATAAACATCTAATAGCCAGAATTTTGCGTCAACACCCCGCCGCTTAGCTGAATCTCGGTTAAAGGAATAGGCACATGCTCGTTGATACCCACTTTAAACCCTGGAAGCAGGGCGGCCGCCCTCCCGGTTCTTACCAGTTCATAGAAACGGCGGTGTTCACCTAATGCGCTTTCTACACGCATTTCATGGTAAATATTGGTCAAGGTAGCTGTTCCGTAGGCTGGTAAAATAGAAGTATCCGTATTACCACCGCTTTTCCTGGCCCTCGCCCTGATCTGATTAACCAGGTCTGTAGCGTGTGACGCATTACCGTTTTGAAAAGCAGCTTCCGCGGTCCAGAGCATCACTTGTGCAAGGCCATATACACGGTCATTAGTTGGTCCATCCCCGGCACCACCGCCATTGTTGGTAGGGATTTCGCTTACCTCTAGCCAGTATTTCCTGTTCCAATAACCTGTTTCGCTGGTATTGGTATTAGCTACCGTTCCATCAGGCATCTTTTCGTTATTAAATATCGCCGTAGCGTGTAACCTCGGATCCCCTGGTTCAAACTCATCAACCAAAGATTGGGAAGGAACCGTAAAACCGTATCCCCAGGTATTTCTTGGTGCGTCAAACAAGTTCAACAGGTTACCCACGTCTTTGCCGGGGATATCCTCATTATTCACTTCAAAAATAGACTCCGGGCCAAACTCTCCCTCCAGGGTCCAGATTTGGGTCACATCCGGGGCAAGCGTATATTGACCGGAAGAGATGATCTGGTCGCCCAATTGCTGGGCCGGCCCCCATTTCTTTTCCCACATATAAGTTTCTAAAAGCAGGGCCTGGGCTGCCCCTTTGGTTGCCCTGCCACGATCAGTTGCTGCCTGGTCCGTTTTATTGGGCAAGGCGCTAATGGCCGCGTTGGCATCTGCCTCTATTTGAGCAAATATCTGATCAGCAGTAGATTGCTTAACGTTGAAATCACCATTCTCCAGGGGCGTGGTAACCAATGGTACACGGCCAAATAATCTGACCAGCTGCAAATAATAATACCCACGTAAAAATTGTGCTTCGGCGAGTATTTGCGCCTTCAATTTATCGTCCATAACAATAGGCGGAACTTTTTGTAAAACCAGATTGGCCAGGTATACGCCTTTAAAGTTGTCTCTCCAGGCATTGTACACATAACCATTATCCGCTTTCGCGGTAAAGATCTTCAGCTGTTGTATCAGTCCCTGGTCAGATGCACCACCTCCGCCCTTATTGGCATCGTCAGACATAATATCTCCAAAAGATGAGGGCGAATACCCGCCGTAAGCCTGATCCTTCAACAATCTGTAGGAATCAGTCACAGCTCTCACCGCATCGTCACTGGTTTTATAAAAGCTGGATGTGGACTGATGCGCGGTAGGCGTTTCATCCAGGAATTTTTTGCATCCCCCAAGGCCGATCATCAATAAGGCACCGAGGATAATATATTGATATTTCATGATAATAACTTTAAAATTGTACATCGTTAAAAAGATAGATTGGCACCCAGTGAAAGCGTTCTGCTTTGCGGATAATTGCCGTTATCAATACCCAGGTCGAGACTTCCACCGGCTCCGCTGTATTGCTGACCGATCTCCGGATCATACCCGGTATACTTGGTAAATGTTAACAGGTTTTGAGCAGAAAAATAAAATCTTAACAACTTGATCTTTGATCTTTCCAGGAATTTCTGTGGAAGCGTATAACCGAAAGTGAGATTTTGCAAACGGAGGTAAGAACCGCTTTGCAGATAAAAACTGGATACCCGTGAGTTATTATTAGGATCGCTGGCGATTAAGCGAGGTAAGGTATTACTGGTACCCGGACCGGTCCAACGACCCAATGCTTCTTTTTCCATATTATAATTGGAAATAAAGAAACCATCGGTATAGTATTTATATGCAGCCAGAATCTTATTGCCGTAAACACCCGAAAAGGCCAGGTTCAAGTCAAAGCCCTTATAGCTGGCTCCAAAGTTAAATCCATAGGTCAATTTAGGGATCGGTGAACCCAAAAATGTTTGATCATTTTGGTCAATAACTCCATCACCGTTTAGGTCCTTGAACCTGATATCGCCGGGAGCAGTACCAGTTTCCTGCTTGGCATGATTAGTAACATCAGCTGGGGTTTGGAATATACCATCGGCAACGTAGCCATAAAAAGAAGCGATAGGATGGCCTACCTCTGTTAATTCTGTTTGGCCTGGCTTAATATTACCGCTATAGATCTTCTCACCGGTTTGTTCCAGACTTAATACATTATTTTTAACGGTAGCAAAATGCAGTCCCGCATTAAAGTGTAGGTCTTTAGTGATTTCCGTATTGTAATCTGCAGAGAATTCAATACCGGAGTTTTTCATTGAACCCGCGTTTTCACGAGGGCTTTGTGTAAATCCGGATATGGATGGTATATTCAGAACTAACAGCATATTTTCAGCTGTCTTTTCATAATAATCAAAAGAACCTGTTATTTTGCCGTTGAATAGCTGGTAGTCAAATCCAGCGTTCCATTGCTTAGTTTGTTCCCACCTGATATCCGGGTTCGGCAGACCATTTGGACCCGCGGTTGGTGTCGCCGTTGCCGGAAGGCCTATAGCATAATAGCCCGTATTGATATTGGCCGCATAATCATAATATCCTAATACAGACTGATTACCTAATATACCCCAGCTTCCGCGAAGTTTTAAATAGCTGAGTGTGTTGTTTTTCGGAAAAAAGGATTCATTGGTCAGGTTCCATCCCAAAGCAACAGAAGGAAAATTACCAAATTGGTTATTGGCGCCAAATTTGGACGATCCGTCACGACGGAGAGTTGCCGTTAAATAATATTTGTTCTGGTAGTTGTAGTTTAAGCGCCCGATGTATGACAATAAATCCCATTGTTGCTGGCTGCCGCCGGTCACCGGGTTGCTTATACCCGCGTCAAGGTACTGGAGAAACGGATCATTACCCGGCTGGCCCTGATTTTGGCCGTACACATTATTATAGGTAAACCTTTCTTCGGACACACCCGCCAAAACATCAAAATGATGGTCTTTCCCCAGGGTGAAATCATAAGTTGCAGTGTTATCCCAGGTCCAGTGATTCGTTTGGTCCTTTTGCTGATAGAGCTGAGGATTAGGGTTCCTGAAGTTGGGAGCCACATCATACGTGGGGGTAAACTGCTTATTATCAGCAAATTTAATATCAATACTATAAGATATTTTCAGCGTTAATCCTTTTATAGGCTTGTATTGCAGGTACGTATTACCCAATAGCCCCCATTGATTGTACGGGCGATTAGCATACAAATAATGGACCTTGGCTAAAGGATTTACGATGTCAGAATATTTGGTAGCGGTGTAACTGCCGTCGGGGTTAGTGACAGGTATGGTAGGATCTTCCGCAAACGTGTCGTTGACCAAATTTCCATTAGAGTCGGTTTGCACATTGTGCGTCAGGGATTTGTTTAATGCAAAGCTTTCCCCAAATTCCAGATTCGATTTTGGTGTAAAAACCAGGTTGTTTGATATGTTTAACCTGTTATAATCTGTGCCAACTATAGTTCCTTGTTGTTTTAAATAGCCGCCGCTAACCCGGTA
The DNA here is from genome assembly GCA_030445275.1 of Mucilaginibacter sp. Classification (GTDB taxonomy): domain Bacteria; phylum Bacteroidota; class Bacteroidia; order Sphingobacteriales; family Sphingobacteriaceae; genus Mucilaginibacter. Next base: position 30,559 of record JAUCSE010000078.1, on the reverse strand, counting down.
GGTAACATTTTGACTGCCACCACTTAGTGCCACGTTATAGTTTTGCAAATAAGCGGTTCTGAACAATGCTTTTTGCCAATCGGTTGTTGGTGAAGCGGCTGTAAGATCGGTTGGTAACTGCAAGGCCTGACCTGCATTTTTATAAGCCTCGTTATTGAGCTTGGCATAATCCGAAGCACTCAGCATATCTAATGTTTTGCGGACTGTTGACACACCCTGATAAGTATCAAAGGATATGACTGAATTATCCTTTTTGCCTCTTTTTGTTTTAACCAGCACGACACCATTTGCACCACGCGAACCATAAATAGCCTGTGCTGATGCGTCTTTCAAAATATCAATAGATTCAATGTTATTGGGATCAATGATGTTGATGTCATTTGATGCGAGTGGAATACCATCGACAACATATAAAGGGTCAGAATTGCTTAAGGATGTAAATCCCCGTATACGTACCTGTGCTGTAGAACCTGGTGAACCTGAATTTTGGATGATCTGCACACCCGATGTCTTGCCTTCCAGGGCACCCTGCAAATTGGTTACCGGCTGATCCTTCAGTTTACTGGCGCCAACAGAAGATATCGCGCCGTTCACATCGGCCCTTTTCTGCGTTCCGTATCCAACAACAACCACTTCATTCAGAGCTGATTGCATTTCTTTTAGGGTAACATCTAATTGGGTACGTCCTGCTACCGGTATTTCCTGTGAGGCATAGCCTATAAAGCTGAACACCAACGTTTCATTGCCGGTCGGCAACTTAACCGCATAAGCACCTGATATATCAGTTATAGCACCCGTATTGGTCCCCTTTATTTGAACACTTACGCCAGGTACCGGGAGGCCTTTCTCGTCGACCACTTTGCCCTTTACCGTAACCTCCTGTGCCGTATTTGCGACAGGTACCGACCTGGCCTTGATAATGACAGTATTTTGATTGATGACGTAGGTTAACGTCTGGCCAGCGAAACACGCTTTCAGCACATCATCTAAAGAAGCCTTATCAAAACTAAAGCTTACGGGCCTGGCATTATTGAGCATATCGCTGTCATACAAAAAATTATAGCCGCTTTGCTTTCTGAGTTTCTTAAAAACCTGCTGTAATGAAGCATCCTTGACGTTGATACTGATCTGCTGCGCGTAGGTTGACGCGCTGACCTGTAAAATAGAAGCAGTCAATAATATGATAATAAGTTTCATGATCAGCAACGATTTATAAAAGACACGAGAATTCCGCATGCACAGAAATGCATTAATAATTTTATACATTTGATTTGAGGTTAATTAATAATTGGTTGTTCGTAACGATTGATTATGTTACCTTAAATGCCTTATGGCGTACTGACCGGGGGCGCTCGACTTCCCCTGGTTAGTTTTTTAAGATAACATAATGTTTATAAGCGTAATTATGGCATCACAGTTATCCTCCTTCCTTCCGTTTTGAAATGAACAGATCCTGTAAGCTCCAGAGAGCGTAATACCTGGGAAACGTCATTAAATCTGGATACCGTTCCTCCAAAGTTTTTTCTTCTGAACTTTTCAGGGAATATTACATCAACATCATACCACCTGGAAATACGTTTCATGATTGTTTGAATATCTTCATTATCAAATACAAAAAATCCGTTCTTCCAGGCCACCGCGTCTTCTACATCCACATTTTTAATACTAAACGCTCTTTGCTGCTCGTTGAACGATCCTTGTTGACCCGGTTTTAACAGAGCAAGGTGATCCTGATTGATTAATTTAACAGAACCTTCCAGCAAGGTTGTTTTGATATCTTTTTCGTCATTATAAGCCATAATATTAAAATGGGTACCCAAAACCTGCACGCCCATACCATTTACATTTACCGTAAAGGGCTTGGATGGATTTTTGGCAACCTCAAAATAAGCTTCTCCGGAGAGCTCAACCTTACGCTCCTTGCCATAAAAAGCAGTAGAGTATTTCAATGAGGAGGCTGAATTTAACCACACCCTGGTGCCGTCCGCCAATACTAATTGGTATTGGCCACCGCGAGGGGTATTAATCATATTATAAGCCAACTCCTGTGGTCCGGACGTGGATTTCTTGCTATACGCTAAAACTCCGTCTTTTACCTTGTTGATCTGCACACCGGTTTGTGTAGCAAGCGTTCCGTTTTTAAGACCATTTAATGTAATAACATTGCCATTCGCCATTGTAAGATAAGCCTTGTTACCACCCGGGAGTATCTTATAAGGTACAGGGGCAACTGCATCAATTTTTTGTTTGATTACCGGCTGTTGTGATCTCCAGATCAAAACCCCAACGCTTAGCAGAATGATAATAGCGGCTACGGCCCTTAACCAGGGGAATTGATTTGACTTACGTAAAATATTTTTTTCGGGAATGCTTTGTGACAGGCTTGCTTTAAGTATACCATGAAGCCGCTTCTTTTCACCCAGATCGGCCCCCCATTGATCATCCGGCATGATCATATCATCCTCATATGATTCCAATAATCGCTTTTCCTCAGGTGTACATTGTCCTGATAATTTTTTTTCAAAAAGAAAAAGAAACTCTTCTTTGGTAATCATTAGGGTTAATCATTAAAATTTACAAGTGGGTCTATACTTAGATAGTATGCATTTCCGGAACTAACACCCATAGATTGTAAAATAATTGTTGATTTTTTTTATGTTAAGAATACATATACTTACTTTTTTCTACTTTTATCAAACCAATTACATGTTCAGAACCTTAAAGAGCGATTCCGATTTATGGAATGATATTCGTGATGATGACGGGTTGGCTTTTGATGTGCTCTTTAATCGGTATTGGGCCCGGATGTATAAGGTCGCGTTCCGCCAGTTAAATGAAGAAGCTAGCAGCCTGGAAATTGTACACGACGTTTTTGTAAGTTTATGGGAAAGGCGAAAGGTTTTGGAAATAAATGCGTTTCCAAATTTTTTATTAACAGCAATCAGATATCAAATATATAACCGTTTAAAAACACCCAAACTTTCCCTGGTATATAAGGCTGATTTGGTAGAAACGGAGCATTTATTCGAACTAAATGCAGGCGATATTCGCTTCCGGGATTTTGATTTGGAAAGAGAGCTGGACAAGTATCTCCATCAATTGCCAAAGCGCTGTCACGAAATATTTCATTTAAGCAGGATAGAGCATCTGTCAAATCAGGATATTGCTGACCGACTGGGTGTTTCGAAAAAAACTGTCGAAAATCAACTCACTGTTGCCTTGAAACACCTGAGGATTGCCTTTAAAAATATAGCGTCTCTGATTCTCCTCTTCCTGTTAATTAGATAATAAAATATCCCCCCCTAACGGGTGAAGAACACTTATTTACCATCTCCTATCATCAAATAAGATAAATGAGGGCACCATCAAGACGAACTATTTATTCATTAAGTAGCCTTGTGCGTACATAATTTGTGCGTAACTATATTAAGCTATGACTTACAACTGAGGTAATATTAACGGTCGTGTGCGTGAAAATATAAAAAGCAGTACTATTAGTTGTTGACACAAGTGCCCCAATTACATAGTTTTCTACTGTATCTAATATACAACAAGTAAAACCAGGACGAGACATACGGTAAATAAAATGACCATAGCCAAAAACAGTAGTTTTTTCATAACATTGATTATTAATTGATAAAAGTTTTTTTAATCTGCTAATGGGCTTGTAGCCTGTAAAACAGGTTTCTGATTAAGTTTTTTAGCCCCTCCTGATACATCCGACATTTTTAAATTTGCAGATTTGCTACAGTTACAACTATTTAAGACTTAGGATGTAACGCCAAATCCAACCTTTCAGTCAAATCAATAAAATGATCCCGGGTTATACTACCTGAAGTATGAGATGCTTTTTTCAGTTCTGCTTCCAACATTCTGGCATGTGCCTTAGCAATGGATAACGCGTCGCTATACCCTACGGCAGTTTTTGGATCCAATAAGTTAATCACACCCTCCACATAGGCTTTTTGCAGGCTGCGGCGGTGAACACTTACCGGTTTGTTTGCCATAAGTTCAGAAAATACGCCCCTGCGCAGATCGTTCAACATCTCGACAGCCGTGTAAGTCTTGCCAGGGTAAGAATTTTCTTCACGCAACAACAGGCTTATCTTCGGGGCACTCAGCAGGCTTAGTAGCACCATTTGTTGCACATTGGTCACCATGGTAAAATTGGTCTGGCTGACACTGTACAGCTTATTATCCATCAGCCAATAGGGGGTGGCAAATAATTGTTGCTGTAAAAAGGCCATGGCGCGTTTTTGTTTGCCTTTGTCTTCAATGAGATATGCAGGTCCTGGCTGCTCCACGGTTTTCGGGGTTTCGTAAATACCGCCTATGTTCTTTGATACATGGCCCATAAAACGACTGTATTCGGTAACCAGTTCGCTGTAAGCAGCAGCTACCCGGTCATAACTTTCACCCGGTTTTTTCAGCCAGGTCATCAGGTTGGGTTCAACTCTTTTAAGGTTTTTTATGCCATAACTGCTGGCCAGCATGGCATCGTCTCCCAGATCTTCGCTTTGGTCACGAGGATCATTACTGCCTATTGGGAAATCATTGGTAATTGGATTTAACTGGCTACCGTAAAAATATTGCTTGCCCGAGGCCAGCTTATTAACCAACCATTTGTTTAATATCGGTTTTTCTTCGGCAGCGGTTTTGGCATCCGGTATCAGTTTGTAGCCCCATTCAATGGCCCATTTGTCGTAATCGCCGATGCGTGGGAATATACCTTTTTCGCTGATATGATCTTCCGGCTGCGCCACATAGTTAAACCGTGCATAGTCCATAATGGATGGCGTGTGCCCGTGCTCCTCAACCCAGGCCTTATTGCGAAGGTTAGCCACCGGAACGGTTGATGATGCTCCGAAGTTGTGCATTAGGCCTAAGGTATGACCGATCTCATGAGAAGAAACAAAGCGTATCAATTGCCCCATCAGTTCGTCATCCATATCCGGTTTACGCGCACGCGGGTCTAATTGCGGCAGCTTGTATGGTATACCAGTTTTGCACCAGCGTCATTACACTGTGGTACCAGTTGATATGTGTTTCCAGTATTTCGCCGGTACGAGGATCGTTAACATTGGGGCCACTGGCATTAGCTACAGTCGATGGCTTATACACCAGCACCGAGTGGCGGGCATCATCCAAACTCCAGGTGGTGTCATTTACCGGGGCTGCTTTGCCGATGATGGCATTTTTAAAGCCGGCTTTTTCAAAGGTTACCTGCCAGTCATTGATTCCCTGGATCAGATAGGGTACCCATTTCCTGGGCGTTGTAGGGTCGATATAAATCACGATGGGCTTTTGAGGCTCAACCAATTCTCCGCGCTTGTATTTTCCCATGTCCTCCGGCCTGGGTTCCATGCGCCAGCGCAGGATATATTTGGTTGTAGTTACCCCATGCGGGTTAGCATCAAAATCAACATAAGCATTGCTGAAAAAGCCGATGCGTGGATCAGCGAACCGGGGTTTCATTAAATCGTTTGGCAGCAGCACAAGCGAGTTGTTAAACACATAACTAAGCGGCGGCAGTGTGCCAGCCGGGCTTGGCTTCGGAAAGTAAGTTTTTACCGATTTGATCTCTATATTGTTCGGAAAAGCATGAATGTTATCAATATAAGAGCGATCAGGAATTAACCCTCCCAAATTATTTCGTGGAAAAGGAATACTGAATGAAACTACACTATTATCGCCATTGATAAAGTCGGTAACGTCAATCACCGTACTCTTAGCTTCTTTATGCACGGCTTTTATCGGAAAAGTTCCCAGTATGGTTTGGTAGTTACTTCCGGGCAATGTTCTGGACATGCCATTTTGGGTAGTATCGTTTGAAAACTGGTCAAAAACCAGTGAACGCAGGGCTATCTTATCACCCGGTATCTTTTCAAAAGCAATAACTGCCCGACCAGCCTCGTCACCGGCATAGCCAATGTCGTTTGAAGGTTTCATCACTCCTGCCGGGCTTTTATCCACACGTGAAACGATCAGTATATCCCGCTTCATCATCGAATCCGGTATTTCAAACAGGTACCGGTCCGCCACGAGATGTACTGTTATAAAGCTTTTCATGGTTTTGGCTGTTGCCGGTATTACTTCTTTATAGGGCTTAAGGGTCATCGCAGGCCTGGCAGCCACCGGTTGCACCGGGCTTTTGGCCTTTGCCGTATCTACTCCTACAGGAGGTTTGGAATTTTTTGTTTTTTTCTGGGCATGTGCGGTCAGGCTGCAACACATTACCAAACCTGCCATGTAAAGTACCGGTAAACCGATCTTTTTCAAATTTTTCATGAGAATATTTAGTACGGAGAAGATAAAAATTGAACGGTTAGAAATTATTTCGTGAATTGATCGAACCCGTTTAATTTTATTTTATAAAATTTGAAAGCTCGGTTAAAACAGTCTCACCGCGCAGGTTTTTTGCAATGATCACACCATTAGGATCTATTAAGACGTTTTGAGGTATAGCAGTAATACCAAATCTAACTGCAACATCATTTTTAAAGCCTTTAAGGTCGCTTACCTGTGCCCAGGGCATTCCGTCAGCAGTCACGGCCTTTAGCCAGGCTCCTTTGGTTTCATCCAGGGAGATGCCTACGATTTCGAATTTTTTATCTTTCAGCGCGTTGTAAGCCTTTAATAAATTAGGGTTCTCCGCGCGACATGGTCCGCACCAGCTGGCCCAAAAATCAACCAACACATATTTCCCTTTTAATGAAGAGAGCTTAAACTCCTTACCTTTATCATCCGTTTGTGTAAAATCCAATGTTTTACCTATGGATAGCTGCATGGCTTTTTGGTATTTAGCCACCAATTTTTGCCCGGTAAAGCTGCTCAGCACTCTTTTGCTAAGCGGTTTATAGTAGGGATCAAAAACTTTGGGATCAATAACCATAGCCTTATCATTGACAACAATATCAAGCGTCACATAAGAATCAGGGTGACTAAAAATAAAGGCATCCTGAGCGGCATTCATTCTACCCCCCAGCGGTTTGCCCTCGCTTTGTATTCTTTTGATCTCGGCAGTATCTTTGGCCGAGCTTGCCTTGAAATATCGCTTCACTAACAACCTATAGTGCACCATCAAAGTGTCCATCTGGCTGGTATATAAAAGGTGGTCGGTTTGGGCTTGCGTACCTGTAATTTTTGCAGTTGCCATACTATCGGTACCCATTACACTGTACTTTCCTTTTTCCAAATAAAACGTTTGGTCATCTGGTTGCGGGCGACGCTTAGCAGTATCTTTTTTAAGGGGCACCAAATACAGGTAAGCCCTGTTGCCAAAAGCCGTAGTACCGGTTAAGGTGAATTTACCGTCTTTCAATAGGGTACTATCTTTTGCGTCCTTTCCCGCACTGTTTACATAGTCCAGGACCACCATTTTTTCATTCCCAGCCTGGGGGAGCTTCCCTGATATTTCAAATTTATCCTGCGCCATACAGAAGCCGGCGGGCAATAAAAACAGTATGGTGATAATTTTTTTAATGTTCATTTTGATGTTTATTTAGATGAATTGACAGATGGTAATGATTTATTTAATTAATGCAGATAATTTCGCCGGGAGGTCCTCGCCACGTAGGTTTGCGGCTATGATAATACCTTCAGGATTGATCAACAGGTTTTGCGGTATCGCATTAATGTCTAACATCGCTGCTAACCCATCTCTTACTTTCATCCCTTTAAGGTCAGACACCTGTAACCACGGAAGTTTATCTTGTTTTACCGCGTTTTCCCAGGCAGCTTTACTTTCATCAAACGATACGCTTACTATTTCAAGATTCCTGTCCTTGAGTTGCTCATATGCCTTTAACACGTTAGGGTTTTCCACACGGCACCAGTGACACCAGCTTGCCCAAAAATCTACAAATACATATTTACCACGTAATGATGCGATCTTAAAAATATTGCCGTTAACGTCAGTCTGTGAAAAATCGAAGATCTTTACACCTACCCCACGCCTTTCGGATGATATGATCCTATCTATAGATAGTTTGCCTAATAATGACGACTGAAGCTGGGGGGAGAATTTATAAAACAATGGCTTTACCTCTGCAGGGTTGAAATGGCTGTCAAGAATAGAGAAATTAAACGTGTACAAACCCATAAATGAGTTAAGATGAGATTTAACAAATTTTAGATTAATGTCCTTGATCTGTTTTACATAACTGTTTAGGCTGTCCGACGCAACTTTGCGCTCTTCAGCAGTTTTATTAGCCGGGTTTTTACCTCCTCTTGAAAACTCGTGCTGCAGTTTGATGATCTTGTCAGTGAAAGGTGTAATTAATGCCTCCAGTTCCCGGTTCTCCGTATCGGATTCTGAACCGCTGACAGTTGCGTTTTTTATGGAATCGGCACCAACAATAGAAATTTTTGAATTTTCAAGAAAGAAATCTATATAGTCACGCTGGTTTCTTGTTTTTGGCACCCCTTTGGGCCTAATGGCAATTATAGCATACTGGGGCTCTTCTACGGTTCCTGTAAACCGGAACTTGCCATCTTTTATTTCTACCGAATCCTTGTCTTTAAATTCGTCGCCTTGTCTGGTTACCAGATAGGCCTTCGCAGGGACTTTTAACCCTGACATTTTTCCGGAAATAGTGTATGCGCCTTGTGCCATTCCCGCAAGCGGGAATAGCCAGACTACTGCTAAAATTATTTTTTTCATATAGTTGATAATTGATTTGTTTTTTCCGTTAGCGCCCTTTTTGTTCAGGCACCTGTGTTGGCAACGCGAAAGTGTGCAGTCCTGCTACCGCGGTAACTTGCTTCCCTTTAGGGGCTATTATAATGGCATAATCCCACCACACTGTAGTTGCTTGCGACAGATCAGCACTAGTGTAGTAACGGTCAAGGCCTTTTAAACCGGAGCCGTCGGGATAGGTATCCCCGAGAGACCATGGGTTATAGGCGTCAAAATAAACCTTGCTATCCACAATTTTATAACCTTTTATTACTATAAAATGCCCCGAACCTGTTGTACTTACCCGATCATATGCACCTACATGCTGCGCGGGATTGGCATTATAAGTAAGGTAATAACTATCAAGGCACAGGATCATGATATCGCCCTGGTCAAGGTATTTCATCATGGTCTGGTATTCATCCGGCAAACTTGTATAGCGCCAGTTAATACCGTACAAGGTAAGGTAGTTGGCAACATCGCTAGTGTACCACCAACCGCCGGTTGACCGATAAGTATTGCGGGCATCAACCGCGGTTTTACTAAAAGTGGGGTCGGCCCATTTAATAGCCATGGTTACCGATGCCGGCCCACAGTTAATATCCCAATACGTGCCGGTTGTATATTGATCTATATACCATGAATAGGGTTTATCTAAACTTGTATTGGCTTGAAGTACACTTCCCAATCCCCACAGCGGATTTATGGTCCCCGTTGTTGATAATTGCCCGTTGGTTGTAACGTTCAATGTCCGGTTATCTCCGCTCAGGGTAGGTGCTACGGTACTATCCGATGAATCTTTTTTACATGACCACATAGCCATTGACAGGCAAAACATGCCTATCAATAGCGCTTTGTTACATTTTTTCATATCAGCTGCTTTTAAGTTTATAAAATATAATGCAATTATGGATTATTCTCCATGTTTGGATTTTGATCTATCAGCTTCTGCGGCAGGCGCAACGTTAGCCGCTCCGGCTTCAATGTATATACCGTTGTGGCACCCGTAGCCGAGTACAACGTATGAGTATAAGTAGCTGCCGGGAAAAGAGGATCGACAGAGAGTCTCCGCATATCAAACCAACGGGAGCCTTGCACTGCATATTCGCGGATACGCTCATCCAGGATAAACTTAAGGAGAGACAACTGCACACCGGCCGTAGCTGCAGGCACAGGGGCGTCGGCAGCAGGCATCCTTTTTACACGTAATGCTTCCACATCGGCCTTAGCTCCCGCCAGGTCATTGTTACGGCATTTGCATTCTGCACTTAATAAATAAAGATCGGGCACAAGCACACCAAATGATATTTGGCCATACCCCTGTTTTCTTAAAACACCAGGTACCGGGTAGGCTAACTTAGTGCTGTAAGTTGAATTAGCATAAAAGTTATTACGCAGATCGGATGATCCGAATAAAGCCGCGGTTTGTGGAGTGATCACAATTTCGTCATAGCTTGACGCCCATCCGTTAACAAACTGTTTTGCAAAAACGTTTTCGTAATTGTTAACAACTAAAATAAAAGTAGGCCCCGATGTGGCATTGATAGGCAAAAAGACCCCGCCTGTGGCAAATTCAACATTATAATCATACAACCTTACCGGGGTGGTTTGGTTAGCCATATCGGTAATAGCCGCATTTAACATAGGCAGCGCGTCTTTAAACCTGCCCATATAGGTATAAACTTTGCCCAAAATGCCTTCGGCTGCAGCTTTAGACATGCGGGTACGGTTAGTTATCTGCACCGGTAGATTAGGGATAGCAGTCACCAGGTCTTTGATGATAAAATCATAAACTGCCTGAACACTTGCCCTATCAAATTTGGTAACAGTCACATCCGCTGCTTCAATAATAGGGAAACCAGGGTCGTTTGCAGCGGTGGCAACGCTGTAAGGTTTGCCGTAATAGTTGATTAGTAAAAAATACGTCCATGCCCGGCCGGCCCTTGCCTCGGCAGCTATGGAAAGGTTTACGGCCTCGGTGCCGCCGGTAGCGTTGGGCACTTCGTTAATTATCTTATTAAAAAGGTATATATTTTTAAGCGGGATGGTTGTTTCGCCGGCATCATCCGCTGGTTCGTAAATTACCGGGTCCCAGCGGAAACATCTTTGTGTTTTTAGATCCGCCGAGGTAAAGTACGGATCAACCGCTGCTACTTCGTCACCCATCAATACCTGCGCGTTGGTTGTGTTTATATTGATCAGGTCAAGGTTGCTCAGTAGTCCCGAATAATCGGCCGATGTTCGGGCTATTAATTGGCCTTTCGGGATAGTTTCCAAAAAACTCTTTTTACAAGCGGTTGAGGTAACTACCAGCAATACCGCGATAAGCGCTATTTTATAATATGTGCGTTTCATTTTCTGAATATTTTAAAGTCTTACATTTATCCCAAACGATACCGTATTTTGGCCGGTCGGCAAAAATCTAGTACCGTTAAAGGCATACTGGAACTCCGGATCGATACCATATTTATTAGCCTTCCAAAGCATTACGTTTGACACCTGCGCACGCAGGGTAATCCCATCGACGTTGATCTTTTTAACTAAGGACTGGGGCAGGCTATAGGTAAAGGTGATATCGCGCATTTTTACAAACGATGCACTGGTTACGTTAATATCGCTAAGTGTATAGTAGGAAAGGTTACGGCGCGCGGCACTGGTGGTTGAATTAGCTACAAAAGATGGTATGTTGGTTGTCGCTTCATCTCCAGGCTTCTTCCACCTGTTCAAAAACTCAGGATTTATATTTTCAGTTGTAAATGTTTGCGCCTGGGCCGACAACCGCCCGCTATAGAAATTATCTACATCCCTGCGCATTACATAGCCTAAATTAAATACAGCATTAAAGCTAAGGCCGAAAGATTTGTAATTGAAGTTATTTGAAAAGCCGCCGCTCCAGGGTGGTTGCGTAGTACCCATATATTTAATATCACCAGGCTTACTTACGTTGGGTGCTTTAGTAACTGTGCCATTGGCTAAACGGATCTGCGGATCGCCCAGGTTATCCAACCCGGCAAATTGGTACGCGAATAACGAATATGCTGTGTAACCCGCCAATAGTTGTGCATTTACCTGCCCGGCACCAGTAGTTATAGGTGCAGAGACATTTAAATGGGTGATCAGGTTTTTATTATAAGCACCGTTAAGCGTAGTACTCCACCTAAAATTTTTGCTGCGTACGTTTACCGATGTGATGCCAACTTCTATGCCTTTATTTTTCAGGTCGCCTATGTTGCCGAAAATGGTTGGATACCCGGTAAAGCCATCTGTAGTTACGTTACCCAGCAAATCGGTGGTCTTTTTCTGGTAGATATCTATACTTCCGCTTAACCTGTTTTTCAGTATGGCAAAATCAATACCTAGGTTAATTGTCGCGGTTCTTTCCCAGCTTAGTTTCCTGTTGGCCGGTGTGGAAATAACCAGCCCGCGGCCGTTAGGCAGGAAGGAACTTAACTGTGCGCGCACAATATCGTAAGAGGCAGCAGTACCCGGGTTAGGCGCGTTACCTGTTAAACCATAAGTTACACGCAGGGCTAAATTATCTGCCCAGGTTGCAGCCTTCATAAATGACTCTTCGGTTAATATCCATTTAGCGCCTGCGCTCCAAACAGGTTTATTCTGCGCTGATTTGTCAATGCCAAAGTTGTTGCTTTTATCTATACGGTAACTGCCGTTAATGGTGTATTTATGGTTATAAGTATAAGCCGCATTTCCGTAATAAGATACAAACCGGCTGATCGGGGCTTCCTGTTCTCCCGATGGCGATTCAGATGCCGATAAAAGACTGAACGGCCCCGTATAGTTAGGCCAAACCCCCAGTACGGGACTTGAAGTTAACGTTTTATAATCAAGCAGGGCTGAGGTTTGCAGTAAAGGATCCCAGCCTTTAAACCTACTGATATTAATAATGCTGTATTGCTCCTGTGCTTCCTGTCCTGCCAGCATAGTTAGCTGGTGCAAGCCATCTTTCCAGTTTTTATTATAGCTTAATTGATCGCGTATGGTCCAGTTGCGATTGTTGGTATTCCCAACCTGGTAGTTACCGCCGGTTGCAGGCAGGTTATAAACCGGCGTAGAAGCCGCTGTTGGTGCAACTGTAAACTGTACCGTTTGCTGCCTCACTTTAAAGCTTAAGGCATCATCATAATTCCGGGTCCGGCTGCTGCCTTTTAAGTAGCCATAGCTACCCTCAAAGGTTAAACCATCAAACAGTTTCACATTAGCATTAAAAACATTACGTATCTGCAGGTTATCGCCTTTAGTATAGCTACGATTTACTTCATCAAGCGGGCTGTAATCCAGGTTAATGCGGCTGCGGGTTTGATAATCTAACCGGGTAGCTTCGGGTAGGCCCATCATATAATCCATCAGTATGTTGTTGCCTGCATTATCCTTGAATAACTGGTAAGGGAAAAACTGGTTGGTTACGTTAATATTACGCGGACTATAGGTAAAGCTATTATTCAGGTCGGTAATTAAGGTAAGTTGGATGCGCTTACTTACCGTAAAATCCTGACGCAGGTTAATTTTATACGTATTATTCGTTTGCCCCGGGCTGTTGTTCAGGTTGTCGGTATAAGCCATAGAGCCGTAAACCGCATAACTTTTTTGGCCGCCTGAAACCGAAAGCGTATGGTTCATTAGCATGGCATTGCGGTAAAACAAATCTTTTACCTGTTGATTATTATTAATAGATGCCAAACTATCCAGGCCGGCATTAGCCTGCGCCGCTGTAGTTTTACCCAGCGATTGGTTGTATAAGATCACCTCGTGCGGTGCCAGTCCTGAGCCGGCCGTTGGTAAGGTCACTGTTGTATAAGGGTAAGCTACCGGGTCAAAAGTTTCTTTAGCCGCCTGGATAAATTGCCGGCTATTAAGTGAAGGGAGATAATTAAGGTTTGGTTTACCCTGAAAATTAACAAAGGCGTCATAAGTCACTCTCATCTTTTCGCCCTTAACCCCTTTTTTGGTAACAATAACAATTACCCCATTGGCAGCTTTGGCGCCCCAGATAGAAGCCGCTGTCGCATCCTTAAGTATCGATATATCCTCAATATCCTGCGGATTTATAGTAGATACATCCGTAACCTGGATACCGTCTACCACATATAAGGGAAGCGTGTTGGTTGATACCGTAGTGAGCCCGCGAATAAGATACTGGCTTTCGGCAGGAGCGTTATTAATGGTTAAGCCGGGTACCAGGCCATCCAAACGCTGCAGGATGTTAGTACTGAAAGAGCGGTTTGCTATCACGGCCATATCCGGTTTGGCAAACGAGCCGGCGCTTCTTTCCCTGGCAAGGGTTTGGTAACCGTTGCTTACCACGTTTACCTCATTTAATTTGCCCGATTCAACCTCTAACGTAACTTTTCCCAGATCGGCCTTAGCACCAACTTCAAGCCTTTTAAAACCTATAAATGTGATAACTAAAACTGCGTTCTCATCTACACTTTTTAAAAGGAAATACCCGTCTTTATCTGTAGTTGTTACCTGGGTCCTATTTTTTACTTTGATCGTCGCGCCAGACAATGGCTGTCCTCTTTCATCGAAAATATGGCCCTGAACATCAATAGCAGCAAAAACAGCTTTAAGATAATCCAGGGACCTAGTTTCTTTAATCGAAACCACAACAAGCTTATCTTCAATGGAATAATCAAGTGGCTGACCAGCAAAAATTTTGTCAAGCACGGTTTTCAATTCCTCGTTTTTGGCGTTGATGGTAACGGTTTTAGCATCTTCCAGGGTTTTACCGGTATAGGCAAAATCATAACCGGTTTGTTTGCGTAACTGTTGAAATACAGTAGTAAGCGGCGCATTGCGCACAGCCAGCGTTACTTTCTGCGCAAGGGTAATGGCGCTTACTTGCATAATCATAAGGATCATCAACAGCGTTGTGAGTTTCATGACCAACAGTATTTTAGGCGTACGGCATGACCGTACAAATCGTTTGTAAAAATCGTACATTTGCGGAGTTTGGATTTTGTGCTTGTACCGTTAGTTTTCCAGACAGGTCGGTGCAGGCGGTTCATAAATTCATTCTTAGTCATCCGGCACTCCCGCAGGATGACTTTTTATTTAGAGCCGGAGTGTTTAATCGTATTAGTTTACTTCGATACAATGACCCTCCTTCCTTCGATCCTAAAATGCACACCTTTGGTTTTTTCAAGCGCTTTTAACACGCTGCTGATAGGGCGCTGCCGGGTAAGGGTAGCGTAAAACACTTCATTGGTTGGGGTTCCTTCATAGGCTACTTCTATATTGTACCAACGGGTAAGCTGGCGCATAACTGTCTCTATGCGGTCGCCCTCAAAATCAAAATCATTATTTTTCCAGGCCAGGAATTGGGCTATATTAACATCGCTAACCTTGCTTCCGTCGGTCTGCTCACCTGGCTTCAAGGTTATGTTATTTATTTTAACGCTGCCTTCTACCAGGGTAGTGGCTGTTTTTGGTTCATCGGCATACGCGTTAACGTTAAAGCTGGTGCCAATATCTTCAATGGTCTGCTTTTCGGTCTGTACTTTAAAAAGCTGACTGGCATTATGTTTAACTTCAAAATATGCTTCGCCGGTCAATTTTACGATACGCTCTTTACCATTAAAGGCCACAGGAAAGCTAAGGCTCGATTCGGCATTCAGCCAAACCTTAGTACCATCAGCCAGTACCAGCGGATAAGGCGATTTTTCACCCCTTGCAGTTGTTAATGTGTTATACAGATCTTTTGTATCCTGTTGTTGGCCGGTAGAGTATACGATATTTTGATCATTTGCGGTAATAACTGTTTGTCCTTGCTGCGCCAGCGTTCCATTAATTCCTTTGGCAAGGATTATCTTTTGCCCGTTGGCCAATGTCAGCGTAGCCTGGTTGTGGCCGGGGGCTATATCATTATAATAAGCATGCGCGAGGATTTCTGGTTTTGTGGCGGGCTTACGCAAAATAAAATAAGCTCCTGCCGAAATTATAAGAAGAATTGATGCGGCCGCAGCTATCCTGTAATATATTGGTCGCACTTTGGCTGGTTCCCTTCGTTTTATCTCGGCATGTATGTCAGTCAGCAATTGGTGTTTAATGGTTTCGGGTTCGCCAAGTTCGCCTGTGTCCCAGGTTTGTCCATCTGCATAGGTGTTAAACCAGGCGTTATACTGTTCCACCTCGGCCGGGGTTGCTGTCCCATCGGCAATATTTGCGGCAAGCTTGTCAAATTCTTGTTTATTCATTTGTGTAATGCGCCTTTATTGAGGGCGTTATAACAACAGATACCGCTTCGGGGCCTTTACCCCCAAAGGAATTTAAAATAATTTTACAGGAATTTAATATGGGGTTAAAGCAGGATACTCCAGAAAGACATTTTACCCAGGGCCAGGCGCAATTTGCGCAGGTTAATGGTCATCTGGTTCTCAACAGTTTTTTCCGAGATATTCAGGCGGATAGCGATCTCCTTGTTGGTTAGCAATTCTTCGCGGCTAAGGCGATATATCTCGCGGGCTTTGTCAGGCAGCGATTGGGTGAAGGCGGCAATTATAGCCTGTAGTTCGCGTACTTCGTAGTTTTGATCGCTTGACGCGACAGGCTCATAATTGGCTACCGTGCGGTTATAAAAGGCGGCTTTCACCTTGCCATGGCGCACAAGCTTAGCAATCTGGTATTTAACTGCGGCACGGAGGTAGGGTTGCAACGAATCGGTAAGCTGGCGGTCTCGGTTTGTCCATAGCCAAACAAAAATTTCCTGCACAACATCATGCGCGCCGTCGTTATCTTTAAGCAGATTATAAGCCGTTTGGTAAAGGGTCTGCCAATAACGTTCGTAAATTTCGTTGAAAGCCGTATGATCACCATCCCGTAAAAAAGCGGTCAATTCAACATCAGTAAGCGTATCGTACAGGGCCATCAGGGAAGCAAAACCGAATGTACTCATAATCGTCTGGAAAAACAAGCTAATAATCTTACATCCAGTAAAGCTTAATGATTCATCTTACACAACTATATGAAGTTGTGTAAGATGAATCGCAAGGTCAGGCCTCCTGTAATATCCACCATGGTTTAACTCGTGACGAAAGGATAATCGGTAAAACCTTTGGCTTCCCCAGCATAATAAGTGTCAGGGTCGCCTTTTGATAATAGACTATTTTGCTCGAAACGCTGTACCAGATCGGGATTGGCAATATAGAGGGTGCCAAATGAGACCAGGTCAGCAGTTCCCTTGCTGATAATTGCATTGCCGCTTTCCTGTGTGAAACCCAGGTTAGCCATTATTGTTCCATTATAGATATTTCTGAAGTGCTCAAAGTAATTGTCTTTTAAAAGGTCTAAAGGTGTTCCCGTTAAATCTACCGCAGGGCCTACAAGTTCTACATATGCAAGATGATAACCGTTCAACTTTTCAAGAATATAATCGAACATCGTAATTGTGGTAATATCCGGTTTAATGATTCCCGGATTGAAGGCTGCGGGTGTAAATTTAACACCGATCCGCTTTGCTGGATATACCTTTTTTACGGTATCCAGAATTTCAAATAGCAGCCTCGCCCGGTTTTCTATACTGCCGCCGTATTCATCGGTACGCTGATTAGTGGCTTCACTTAAGAATTGCGGGATCAGCGTGAATATCTGCGCGTGAATTTCCAAACCGTCAAATCCTGCCTTCTTCGCGTTTTCTGCTGCCAGTCTGTATTCCCCTATGGTTTCCTTAATCTGCACAGTGGTGTATTCAGCAGGTGTCAGGGTGTCTTTAAAACCCAGAGGGGTGAAAGCTTTCTCCTGCGGATTAATGGCCGACGGTCCCAGCGGCAACTCTCCCTGAAGAAAATCAGGATGGGACACCGATCCGCTATGGACCAACTGCACAAATATCTTCCCATTTTTTTCGTGTACCGCATCGGTTACCCGTTTCCAGGCCTCTGTCTGCGTTTTACTGTAGATGCCGGGAATATTAATAAATCCAACGGCTCTTTCACTTATCCAGGTACCTTCGGTAAGTATAAAGCCTGCAGAGGCCCGCTGGGCATAATATTCAACGTGTAAGTCGGTAGGCGCAAGATCAGGATTGGTGGCCCTGCAGCGGGTTAAAGATGTCATCACTACCCTGTTAGGGAGCAGAATATCACCCATTTGATATGTTGTTAAAAGTGGTTCTTGATTTTGCATTTTCGTGTTTTTTATTTAAGTCAAAAATGAAACACCATCACCATTATCGCAATAAGGGGCTATTTATTCCTATAGGGACAAATTAATCCCCTATATCACTATGATGTACTTATGGTTATCTTTGTAAGAACGTTTCCAGATGTACGAAAGAAAAATCCCATTGCCCATTGATTGCGGCCTTCACTTGACAAAAGAAGTTTTAAACGGAAAATGGAAAGTCAGCCTTGTTTATGCCATATGTGAAGGGATTAAAAGACCAAGTGAGTTGCAAAGAGCGCTGCCCGACGCAACAAAACGCGTATTAAACTTACAGTTGAAACAACTGGAAGAACATGGGATCATAGCAAAAAAAATTTATCATCAGTTGCCGCTAAAAGTTGAATATTCCTTAACACCATTAGGAGAATCACTCATGTTAGTGATTGATGCAATGAATCATTGGGGAGATCAAAATCGTACTTACCTGGAAAAAGTAATTACGGGCGCCAACCCTCACGTGATGGAAAACAGAAAAACAGTCGGGTGAGGCTTCAACTTTTTCAGTCAGATAATCCCAGCTCAAGTGTCAGACGCAGCGATCTTGCAATAGAAACGTCGATGCGTTTCCCCTTATCTTTCAAATAGCAAAGAATAAGCGAACAATATTCGCTTATTCCTTCCGTTGTTTACACCGTTACGATAATCTTGCCCACCGCACTTTTTGTTTGGATGAGTGAATGGGCTTTGGCCATTTCTTCCAAAGGAAACGTTTGGGACACATGGGTTTGAGATCACACACAGACCAAAAACTTTATTTCTTATATTTAAGCTTACTGGTGTCAACCTCCCAGTCATCTGTCCTGAAAGGGCCAACAGGCAACCCGGCTTTGTTAAAAAGGTTGCCAATCCCTGTATTACTAAATTGATAACGGACAGCAACTGGTGTTTTTACCGCCTTGTTTGAAACAATGATTTTCTCTCCCTTTATTTTAACCATTGCCGGAAAAAAAATCCTGTCGACACCAGCTATAAAAATTTCTTTTGGGCTTTCTCCTTTAAACATTAACCCCGTCTCTGCATTATCAAAATCAATGACGATATGGCTTCCATTTACTTTGAAAGCTTTTAAAAGCGGACTCTTATAAACATCTTTTTTTATACCATAAGTTTCGCCCAAAGCTAAATTGGCAAGACGAAGGCCAACATCCTTTTTATTGGGAGGGTGGATATTCAATGTATCATTAACCAGATCAGAAATAACAATCATCCCGGTATTTTTTATGGAGAGATTTTTGGCCTGAGCTTCCCGTACCAGTGCGCCTATATTGTGTCTTTCGTATTTAAACGGTGCAATTTGTACGTAATAAAATGGAAACTCTTTGTTCCAGGCCTTACGCCATGCATTTATCATTATATCCATTAATTCGGCATAACTCGCAGGGGCCTCCTTGTTACTTTCACCCTGGTACCAAATTACACCTTCGATATTATAATTAACTATAGGTGCAATCATAGCATTATACGCATAGCCTGGGGTAACGGGGGCAAATGGTGTAGGTTTATTTTTTGTAGCTGCATCTTTTAGTATCGTATTGCTTTCCACCAGGTTTTCCGGCGTCCAAATTTCAGCCGGTGTGCCTCCCCAGTTGCTGCTGATAAGTCCAATAGGCACATTCAAATCCTGGTTGAGGTATTTGCCAAAATAATAGCCCACGGCGCTGAATGACTTGAGCGTGTTGCTGTCGCAAGCTGTCCAATTACCGCCGCAATCATCCTGTGTCGTTTTTGAAGTTATCCTGGGGACGTTAAAAAATCTGATCTTAAGTTTGCTGAGTTTATCAAAGTCTTCTTTTACCATAGTAATGCCACGGTTATAATCCCATTCCATATTTGATTGACCGCCACATACCCACACTTCACCAATCAGGATATTTTCGAGTACAATTGTATTTTCACCCTGCAGGGTAATGGTATAGGGGCCACCCGCCTGCGGTGTTTGAATGTCAACTTTCCAGTTAGCATTTCCATCGGTTCTTGTTTCAATAATTTTATTGTCCCATGACGTAGTTACTTTTATCCGCTCGGTAGCTTTAGCCCAACCCCATAGTTGAGTGGTTGCTTGCTGTTGCAGCACCATATTGCTACTCAATATATTTGGCAGGCGAATTTTGGCCTTTAACGATAAAGTGAAAAGAGAAAGAATAAGAAAGCAAATGTATTTTTTCATAACCATTGAAAGGTTAGTATTAAAGTTGAAATAAGTTATTTATTTAATTAGGCCTGGTAGCCTTATTAACAAGCATTTGAGCTTTCCAGGCCCTTCTGCCTCATTACCCTTACGGCAATTACTTTTGACATCAGTTAATTCCGGTTAAAAAGCGTAGTCAATATTGATTTAATTTGGGCCTGCCTGATGATCATTGAATTTTATATACTTTCGCTTCATAGGGTCGCAACGCTTCGCCCTTGTCATCTGTATAATTGCTTAAAATAAGTTTCCCGGGCTTATAGCTAAAAATGGTGTTTTTTGAAGTCAAATTGAGTATGATCAGGCACTTCTCACTGTTAAGTTCACGAGTATAGGCATACACTTCGGGGTGTTCTGGGGCAATGTCGTTAAACGCTCCCTGTATAAGTGCGGGGTTTCCCTTTCTTAACTTAATAACCTTTTTGTAGAAATTAAATATGGAATTCGGGTCTGTTTTTTCATTTTTGACATTAACCGTGGTGTAGTTTGAATTTACTTTTAACCAGGGCTGACCAGAAGAAAATCCAGCGTTTGCCGAGTTATCCCATTGAAACGGAGTTCGGCTTTGGTCTCTTGTTATTGCGCTTATACTCTTCATAACCGAATCAACAGGGAAACGTTTAATCGCCTGATTATAAGCATTGATTGCAAAAACATCCCTCAGTTCTTCTTTACCCTTGAATGTGGTATTACTCATGCCCAGCTCATCGCCCTGCAAAAAGAACGGAATATTGGCTTGAGTGAAAAGCAATGTTGCCAACATTTTGCCAGACTCGTTCCGATATACTTTATCATCGCCAAACCGGGACAAACTTCTGACCTGGTCATGATTTCCGAGGTAAATAGTATTCAGCCCCCTTGTGTCTAATTTATTGCCCCATGCAGACAAGGCTGCTTTGAACTTAACAAGGTCCAGTTTCGTTGGTTTATTGGTCATCATGTCCTTGTCCAGATACATGTGGTCGAACGTATAAAAAGTTTGTAGTTCATGATTTTCGGGATTTATGAACGGATCAATATTGTTTAGTGATATCCCCGCCCCTTCGCCCACGGTGTATAGGTTATATTTACTTAGCACACGGTCGTTCATTTCTTTTAGATATTCATGAATATGCGGGCCATTAAATACTACACCGTTCAGGCCGTTTAACATTTCTGCTCTATTAGAAGAGAACTTAATGTTTTCAAAAGTGGGGCTTTTAGATATGAAGGTAATCACATCCATACGATACCCGCTAACCCCTTTGTTGAGCCAAAAGGTCATAGCTTTATAAATCTCATCCCTCATTTTAGGGTTTTGCCAGTTTAAGTCGACTTGTTTCTTAGAGAAAAAATGCAAGAAGTATTCTTGTGTTGCCTCGTTCCATTCCCATGCGCTGCCGCCAAAAAGACTAAACCAATTATTGGGCGGCACACCTTTTGTACCTGATTTCCAGATGTAATAGTCATGATATGGATTATCTTTAGACTTACGGGCCTCTTTAAACCAGGGATGTTCGTCCGAAGTATGATTTACGACAAGGTCGAGAATCAGGCGGATATTTCTTTTTTTCATCCCGGCTAACATCTCGTCAAAGTCGGCCATTGTACCGAATATCGGGTCTATCATGGTGTAGTTAGAGATGTCATAGCCCATGTCATCCATCGGTGATTTAAAAATAGGAGAAAGCCAGATCGTTTCCACCCCAAGGCTTTTCAGGTAATCCAACCTTGAAGTAATTCCCTTCAAATCTCCAATTCCATCTCCATTACTATCCTGAAAACTTCTGGGATATATCTGGTATATAAATGTGTCTTTCCACCAATTCCCCTGCGTTTGACCAAACACGGTTATAGTAGTAGAGAATACGATGAGTAGATTTAAAAATATTTTTTTCATTGTTATTGTTTTAGTTAAGTTTTTTCCTGAGCTTAAATTTCCTTCAGAAAGTTTATTTCTTTAAACTTCCTGAAGGAAATTACCTAAACCGTATTTTTATTTAGGAGATTTTTTAAGATCGCAGGTAATGTCCATGCCGGAGGTAGTAAATGCGATGGATAATACATCCCCTTTTATCTTTCCTTTAACAGGTACCAAATCGCCGGTGTGGGAGAGTATTTTAAAGAATACGGAATCGGCTTTGATAACTCCATCAGAAATTGGGGATGGTTTACCATCGGTCGCTGACATGGTACCGGTAAGTTTAGTACCATCTGCTTTAAAATCAAAAGCAAGATCATATGTATCCATGACCTTGCCTGCCCAATGGCCGCTGATTAAATCTTCGGCAAAACAAACGGTTACAAATAAAAGCACTATGGCTACGGAGATAAATGTTTTTTTTAACATGATTTTTATTTTTAATTGTTACGGATAATTGGATTTTGAATTCATTAAATATTAATATTATGGTTTGATTGGAATTGCCGATACGAAGCCGGTAACCAAAAAAACAAGGAGAACAAGACATGCCAGATCTGATTTCATTTGTTAACTAAATTCCTTTGAGCAGATTATTATTTCTTATGAAAGCCATTGAAAGTGAGAGCGGCATGAAAACGGGTAAAATTTCCCACCCGTAAGTACCGGTACTATTTAACCCGTGAGCCACTTGCATCGAACATATCCATTAAACTGCCGGTTACCTTATCTTCATCTTTCTTTTCCAAAAAAAGATAAATGTTATTACCCTCTGCAATAAAATAAGCTGTAATACTTTTATCCTTGGCCTCAATTTTATCAATCTTAGTGACTTTTTTGGTTGCCGGATCTGTGATGCGTCCCATTAAGGTGGTGCTATCTTTAGCAACAAACTCTACAAGTATCCTGGCGTCTCCTTTAGGGGTACCCACAACGAGTACATCCCATTTCCCAATAAAAAAACTTTTTTGCTGCGCACTCGCGGTACCCGAAAAAAGTAAGACAAAAAACAGGCTCGCTAAAACTAATGGTAACTTCTTCATGATGTAATTGTATAAAATGTGAAACTTTAAAAACTTGACTTTAAAACTTGAAATTTGCCGTGAGCTCAAATGTTCTTGGACGTATGGCCGAGGCTACAATTTTTCTGTTGATGTAAGGCGTAACGTCAGTAATCTGGTCAGCTCCTTGTATGGCACCTTTTACCCCTTTCTGATCCAGGAAATTGGTTACCTGGAACTTAAAGTCAATACTTCGGCTCATGCGATAATCCAGCCCTCCAAAATTTTCAATCCATCCGTTATAAAAAAATGCATTCGTTTGGTTGGCATATTGTTTCCCGAAATACCGGACACTAACCCAGGCCCGGAGCGAACCCTTCATAAAGGTATAGCTGGGGTCAAACTCCATCAGTACCTTTGAAAGTTCGGGAATCACATTGTTACTGATATTGTAATTCACGCCAAAGGCACTATATTGATAATTTTTGTATTGCGGGTTTTGTATGGTTAACAAATAATGTATACTGAGTCCTTTCATCGGTCTTGACACGATATCTGTAGTCCAGCCAATAGTTTCGATATTATATAGTATAGGATAAAAGGTGGCTACCTGTGTTGGATCAGCAGGATTAGTAATATTGGCAGTTGCCACGTTATTTTCTTTGGTAATCTTCGTTACTTTTGATACCAGACTTAAAGCATCCCCCCAGTTAAAATAAATTCCCCCACCATAATTTATAACCTTCTGCCGGCCTGCTATGGGTACGTTATTTAAAGGAGTGGCACCTGCGGGCGATCCGGGTGCGGGAATCGGGTTACCATTAGCATCTTTATAGGCATAATCCCAATACCTGTTATACCAGTCGTTGTAAGTAAAATCAGCCAAAAAGCCAAACTTTGCTGTAGCCTTGATCACCGTGCTCGCTAAAAAAACTTTGTTCCAATTGTTATTAAAATCCCTGCTGATTAAAGGCCTGTCATTAATAAATGAGTTCAGATACGGATCGTAGACTTCATGATCATTCTCCAGTTCGATTCTCGCACCCAGTCCTGCGGTCCACCATTTGTTAATTGAAAAATCATCCGATCCGTAGATGGCATACTTTTTCGTTTTCATTTCACTATAGCCGCCGACACCGGCTGAAGGAAGCAAACCAAAATCATTGGTTACCTGGTAATTGGTTCCCGGCGCTGTTTTGACATAAAAATCCAATAATCTGGGGTTGGGCTCAACAGTTTGATAGAATACGCCAAAGTTTACCTGTGTAGGTCCAATATTATTGTATTGTTGGGTAAAACCAAGACGCAGGTCGTGATTGCTGATTTTTTTGGTGAATTCAATACGACTGATCAGTGTGGTAATGTCGGATCGGGGTTGAAATATATTGGAAACCAGCTGTGCCGAACCATTATAAACCGTATTGCTGTTGTGCAGCTTAAAAATTGAGCCTGAAGCTGCCTGTTGGTCCGGATCCTGAATTTGAAGGCTAATCGGAAACTGCCCGGAAGATGTGGCTTTCGCCTTCATGAACATAGAAGAATACGTCATGTTGATGCCATTGCCAAATTTGTGGTCACCCGTCAGATAAAAAGAATTGGCAATGTTTTTACTTGCATCATCGCTGTTCACGTTAACAAACCCTGGTTTACCGGTCTTGAGATCATAATAAGGGGCATTGCCATCGGCAAGTAAATAACTATCCCGTCCCAGCTGAAAATTTGATAAAGGGGATGTTTTGCCATTGCCATTATAGGTTAACGGATAGAAATTTGTTAACACCGTGCGGCTTTCAGAATGTTTCCAAAGAAGCTTTACATAACCATTTTTATACTTTTTAGAAATACCCGCCTTAACGATTGAAGTCCTGTCGCCCCAGGGCGTAAACATAAAATTAGTCCCGTTAAAACGATCGTAATTCTCAAACACGCTGACATCATAGCCCCAGCCCTTTTTTAAGGGCCCTGTTAGCGTTACATCATAGCGGGAGGAGCCCCAGCTGTTCGTATAAACTGAGGCGTAACCTTTAAACGTGGATCCTGCATTCCTGTCGTAACTATTTACGGCGAACCCAACCTTGCCCCAAAGCAATGCTCCTTCGGCAAAGGAAAGCAATCCTATTCTTCCGAGAC
The DNA here is from genome assembly GCA_030445275.1 of Mucilaginibacter sp. Classification (GTDB taxonomy): domain Bacteria; phylum Bacteroidota; class Bacteroidia; order Sphingobacteriales; family Sphingobacteriaceae; genus Mucilaginibacter. The sequence continues at coordinate 5,483 of JAUCSE010000078.1, read as the reverse complement.
TGTTATCATACCTCCAGACTCCTATAGGTATTTGAGGATAGAAAGTATATACCACGGGGATGTCGTTTTCGAGGATAATGATGTCGCCCTGAAAAGGTAAGCCGATGTTTACATTACGGGGACCGGTATTGGCATCCGCGTTCAACATCACATTCCTGTTTTTCTCTTCTTTACTTTTGCCAAGAGAATCTGCTCTATTGATGACACGGGTTGAATCCTTCACGGTTTGGCCGGTAACTCTAAGTTGTAACATAAATGAACAAATTATGAGCAAGGACATTTTAATAGTAAAAATTTTTCTCATATATAATTGGTTTAGAATTGGTGGTGAACGCAAATAGCTTTACGTCATTATGACGTAAAGCTATTTATATTTTATTAAAAACAAAATTTTTCACTCAAAAAATATAAATGAGCTTTTCATTCATGTTTTTATGATAAAAACAGGTTTGCCCCAAGCTATTACGTTATAGGGTAGAATTAAATAAATGCGGGTTTAGTATTAAAGTGATTGATCAAATGCCGTTATACCGATGATATCGGAGGGGTAACAAATCTTGTTTATGGGGGCCCACTTGCTATATTTTGATCAATAAAAGTGCGTTTACGTGTAAACGCACTTTTATTTCAAATTTTTCAATAACCACCTTACTTACAAGTAATTATAATAATGCAAACCATAAATTATGTAAACCATGTAAACACAATATTTGCATGCGGAACTTAAGCTGACTTGTGGAAATCTGGGTTTGTTTAAAATTATGCTTGTGCCTCTTTTATAAGGATTCATACATTTTTAAACAGACTCTAAATGATTGTGGGAAAAGATTTATTTTAATAGATATTCGCTCTTCAGCATATTTTTTGATAGGATTATTAAGGATATTCTTCAAATTATGAAATAAATATCCCTTCCGTCAACGCCTGTTGGTATACTTCTTTATTAAATTTATAAAGGTAAGGCAAACGATGGCCATGCATTTGTTTCAATTCGTCCAGCTTTACTATGATGCCAAGTGATGTCAGTTTTCTGGCAAAATTGCGGTCATCCATCTGTTTACCTAAAATAGTCTCGTATAAGATGCGTATTTCAGGTAGGGTGAACTTCTCAGGGAGTAGCTCGTAACCGATGGGATAATGGTAGAGATTTAGTCTTAGTGACTTCAGAGCTTCATTAATAATCAGTTGGTGATCAAGAAAGAGACGGGGCAAATCAGCTAAATCCCACCATTTAGCTTCCTCTGAAAAGTAACCAGCATTTATATTGACTTTTGAAAATTCTGTCAGCGTATAAAACCCTATAGAAATTACCGCATCAAATATCCAATGGTTTTGGTCAATAGGGTATCCTGCAAGTTTGCCCAGTATCTCAGGAGTGAAAAGAGGATCTACATTTCTACCAGGGTCACTAAATATCTTAAACTGCTGCAAGAACAGGCTATCAAGACCGGTACGTTGCCGGGCTACCCTTGCCGCGGCCGTTTCTGCATCTTCAGATTTTTTAATATAACCACTCGGGAGCATCCACAGGGATAAATGGATATTATGGAATAACAGGACTTTCAGTTCCTTTTCATGATACCCGAAAATAACATTATCAACAGATACATTAGCCCGATAATCTTTGCCGCCTTTGGCAAGTAATTCGAACATTTCCTCTTTTGCACTAATCATTTTATAAAATTAGAAAAAAATAGAAAAGACAAAGCGATTTTATCTCTGTCAAAACTTTCAACCATTACCTGGATACGCTGGCAATGAATGGGTGCTATCTATCCGATTTTGTCCGAGTCGGATCGCGACATTTCAAAAGCGGATTCAAAATTGGATTGGAATACCCCAGCGGAGATATCATCCCCGGCCCTTCAGGAATCGGTTCATGGGCAACCGGGAAAAGTCTATAACTAATTAAACGATTCCCTAAACTCCAGCGGAGACAAACGGGTTTTGTTCTTAAATAACTTATTGAATGATTGCGGACGTTCAAAGCCTAATCGATAAGCAATTTCTGCCACCGTTAAGTTTGTAGAGGATAGGTGTTCTTTTGCTTCTTCAATTAGCCTTTGATGGATGTGCTGCTGTGCATTGAGTGCGGTTAGCGAACGCAGGACATCACTCAGATAATGTGGTGAAACATTTAATTCATCCGACAGAAATTGTACGGTTGGCAATCCCTTCATTACCGCAATCTCATCACGAAAATAGCTGTTCAATAATTGTTCTACTTTCTCCAGTAAATCATTATTGACTGCTTTTCTGGTAATAAATTGCCTTTTATAAAAACGATTACTATAATTAGGCAATACTTCAATATAGGAAATCATTACATCCTGACTAAAGTCATCGATAGCCGCGGTTAATTCCCGTTCAATGTTTTCAAATACTGAAAATATAATGTTCTTTTCTTTTTCCGAAAGATGCAGTGCTTCATTTGCCGAATAAGAAAAGAAGTGATAGTTTTTGATGTTTTTCCCTAATGCGTAATTCCGGAAAAAGTCTGGGTGGATCAACAAAGTATATCCCGCATATTTCTTTTCTTCTAAAGAGCTTGAGAGGATCTGGTTAAGGGCAATGAAAAACAAACCACCTTCATCAAAGTCATAATAACTTTGTCCATATTTAATTTTTCCATAAAAATTGCTCTTGTAGGATATCTTATAAAAATTGAGCATTAAAGGAGTTTCAAACTCACTGGGTATTGATTTTACCTTGCTATAATCAACTAAGCTTATAAGCGGGTGCAGTGGTTTGGGCAAATTCAGAGCACGGTGCAGTTCAGAAATAGAGCTAAAAACATATGGTTCACGAATTTCCCTCTTCATCACCTAAATTTACAGTTTTGTTTCATTTTAATACTTCTCTAAATTTACAATATTAATTAACTGCCGGTTGTATAGTTACATCCGACAGTTAACCTCAGCTGTGCTATAAGCGGTGGTAGCACTATACCAGAACTCGATAACCGACATCGTCGTTATTCTAAAGTTGATTTAAAAAACTCTTCTAATCTGGAGATGGCAGGACTAACAAACTCCATTTTATCATAAAGTGCTACGTGGCTGGCGCCATTAATTAAAAAAACTTCTTTAGGCTCATTTGCTATCTCATAAGCTTCTTTAGTCTGCCAAAAAGTTACTGCTTCAGAACCGGCGATCATCAGCAAGGGACGAGGAGTAATCAGATGAGCAAATCTAAATGTATCGAAGCCTGCCATCCTATCCACACTGTTCCAGGGGAAAGCCTTGGCAGAGCGAGGGTGCTGCCCACGATCCGTACAATAGTATTCCCAGCCTTCAAAAACATGATCTCCCATGGCCTTTGCCCGTGCTTCACTTTCTGGAAATATTGGAAAATAACCTGGTTCTTTTCCTTTTGCTTCTTCCGTCCTGTCGGCAGCAGCCGCATCCAACATAGCCTGAATAATACCCGGATCTTGCTTGCCGTCTCCTCCGTTTCTAAATTGTCTTCCCATATCGGTAGCGCTAACGGTCGCGATCGCTTTTATACGATGGTCGGTAGCAGCAGCTGATAACCCATAACCACCTGAAGCGCATATCCCCAGTACACCTATTTTCTCTGCATTAACTTCTTTTACGGTATTTAAGAACGAAACTGCACATTTGATGTCCTCTACTCGTTGAGCCGAATCCTCCATTCCACGGGGAGTACCTTCGCTCTCTCCCTGATAAGCTGCACCAAAAGTTATGGCTATAAATCCTCTTTCTGCCAATAGGGTAGCATATAAAGACGCGGTTTGCTCTTTTACACCACTGCCAGGATGGCCGACAACAATTGCCGGGACCAGCTCATGTTTAGCATCAATATCTATAGGTGAATAAAGAAGACCCGCAATGTTCAAACCATTAGATTTGAAAGTGACCTTTTTTATCGATGTTCTGCCCTGGTCATTTTTGATAATTGATTCCATTTTTTTAATCTGATTTGACAGACAAAATTATATCACTCCATTTTTGATGATGTTTCCAAAACGTACATTATTGTATCCAAAACGGAATCGTTCTGTTTTTGACGGAGTGTAGTTATGTCAATTCTTACCTAAACTAACAGGTGTTATTTATCCAGGATTGTCCGGGTCGGAGCAACATTTCTTAACAAAAGAAAACGGAGACGATATGTTATACTTCCAACTCGGAACCTAACATATTTCCCGAACACCGGAATGGCTGCTGAATCATTTGTTTCCCCAGCAAAGCAATATAGCCTGTAAATAAAAAATTCACGGGCTTTATTGTAGTTTATTATCGCTCTTGCAGAGAATTATTTCAAGACCGCAAAGTAATTGGAAACGCAAGAATTTATCGACATCGCAGACGGGTTCGATTAGGTGATTTATTGTTAACAGAATCACTGTCCATGCATAATACAGAATAAGATCAGGAATATTAGCCGGTACTATGCTTCAATCCCCGCATAGTCCTATGCCTGTGCATCGCCGGATAAATAACCGGATGTAGGCAACCATCGATTAATGCCTACAGACCCGCTGACCAGTGGCTCCCTTAATCCAATCTATTTAATTTGCCTTACGGTGATATGTTTCACCTTTTTTTCATCTGTCCAAAAAGATCCCGTTAACGTAATGCTGTCTCCAACCTTGTATTGTTTTTCCGTGCCCGCATTTCCCGCGAGATTAACGCGACTAATTACGGCCTCGTACTTTTGATTATCGTCACCTGCTAATGTTGCAGTATAACCATCTTTACCGTTTTCCATATTGGTAATCTTACCGCTTACGGTGATTAAGGCAGCTTCGCTGCTTGTAGTGCCATTATCTTTAGTGGCTCCTTTTTTTGTTTTACAGGCAGTAAAAGAGAGTATCGTTAAAACCACCATGCCGAAAATCATATTATTTTTCATAATTAAACTTTTCATTCTTTGCGAAACATCAATAGTATTGTGATAATACTACGAAAATATCATATTTAAAATTACAAGTGATATTAAATTTCCCGTCGCCAATCTCATAACTGATTAGGCAAACATCTCTTTATTAATAACCAAATAGTATGATTTTTGACGTGAATTAATTTTCGCAGGTCATTTGTATGAATCGGGGTGATCAATCAGGTCGATCTTAAAAACCAGCATGGGCTCGAACCAAAACATGCCCAAATTCGCTCTAAATGAAGATTGCAAAATAGTTAAAATCGAGTAGGAAGTAAGGGATTATTTCCCTTACTGTCCTCTCACACCACCGTACATGCCGTTCGGCATACGGCGGTTCATTAAACATTAACAGTTTTCAGCGGGGTTGTGATGTCTTTCAGACTTACAAACCCCGTTCTCTTTAGAAGTGCGTTGTTTAAGGCTCTGGTAAGGATTGGACTATGTACCGTTCGCCAGTGATTCTTTCGGGTATTGCCCCATTGGTAGGCTTGGTTGGGGTTTATTCCCAACTTTTCCAGTTGCCTGACACGGGTCTTCACCTTCTTCCACTGTTTCCAGTAGCATAGCCGGATACG
>JAUCSE010000134.1 GCA_030445275.1 Mucilaginibacter sp. | reverse complement strand
CCTTGTTCTCCAAGACCCAGTCGCGGGCGAATTTGCCCTGCTGGATGTCGGTGAGGACCTTCTTCATCTCGGCCTTGGTTTCCGGCGTGATGATGCGGGGGCCGGTGACATACTCGCCATACTCGGCAGTGTTGCTGATGGAGTAGTTCATGTTGGCGATGCCGCCTTCATAGATCAGGTCCACGATCAGCTTCACTTCGTGCAGGCATTCGAAATAGGCCATCTCCGGCGCATAACCGGCTTCCACCAGCGTCTCGAAGCCGGCGCGGAACAGTTCCACGAGCCCGCCGCACAGGACGACCTGCTCGCCGAACAGGTCGGTTTCGCATTCTTCCTTGAAGTTGGTCTCGATGATGCCGGCGCGGCCGCCGCCGATGGCGCTGGCGTAGCTGAGGCCCAGGTCATGGGCATTGCCCGAAGCATCCTGGTGGACGGCGATCAGGCAGGGCACGCCGCCGCCCTTGAGATATTCGCCGCGCACGGTGTGGCCGGGGCCCTTGGGGGCGACCATCAGCACGTCCATGTCGGGGCGGGGTTCGATCAGCTTGAAATGCACATTGAAGCCGTGGGCGAACAAGAGCGCCGCGCCTTCCTTCATGTTGTCCTTCAGGTCGTCGCGATAGATGTCAGCCTGCAGTTCGTCAGGCGTGGCCATCATCAGCACGTCCGCCCACTTGGCGGCGTCGGCGACGCTGAGCACCTTGAAGCCGGCGGCTTCCGCCTTCTTGGCCGAGGCGCCGGGGCGCACCGCGATGACGAGATCCTTGACGCCGCTGTCGCGCATGTTCTGGGCATGGGCATGGCCCTGCGAGCCGAAGCCGATGACGGCGACCTTCTTGTTCTTGATCAGGTTGAGATCGGCATCCCGATCGTAATACACGCGCATTTTAAGTTCCTTTTCTAGTTCAGTAAGTTTGGTCGCAATCACATATAGCTGGCTTCAAACTCTTCTTTGACCTCTGGATCAATCAGTTCGCCCCATGTCTGATACAGGTTCTTAAAGAAGACAGATACATCGTCATCCGTTGCTATTGAGTAGATTTGTGAGTTCTGCACTGCCGCTCGAAACAATCTTTTGATTTGATCCGGGTGCAACAAGCGGACATCGGGCATTCGCTCGATGGATGCATGTGTGCCTCTGAACGACGCAGAGCCTTCTAGATTGGAAACCGCCTCTTCTACCGGGTTGATTTCTCTGCGCTCATGAAGATGTTGAAGGACAGTCTCAGGGAACTCCACTGGACGGATCTCGTCATCCTCATCTGCCCAACTCCAGTCCACTTCAGCTAGCGCAGCGGACAATTCGATTTGGGGGATAACTTGTTTAAGAAGTTCACGAAGGCTACGGAAAAAGAAAACCTCGCCTCCGTTGGCCTCTCGCCACTCATCGATCAAAAATTGAGAAAATCGACTCTGATCAACTGGTGACATATAATCTTTGTCGTTTGTTACGAAATACACATCGGTGTTAATCGGGCAATGCTTGAGCAGATGCTCCCAATTAATCGCATCTCCTAATGAGCCCTTTTTGCCTGGAGGATTGCCTCGATCGACACGGTTTCGGGCAGCTTCAATAATTTCTGTGGTGGTTTCCGTTACACCTACCGTAAGCATCTCCGACAAAATCTTGTCGGCAGGAAGAGTTTTATCCTTGATATCTTGATCAAGTTTTTTTCGGATGACTGCCCTTAAAGTCTTATAAGAAGCTGCAGCAGCGTTTATCTGCTGAAATTCAGGGTAAGCCTGAACCACATTCGGAAACTGGCCCACATCTTTATCTGAGTAAAAGTTCTTAATTGTTTCCGCGATTTTGGCCTCTCTGTTGCGCCAAACTTCACTCTTTAGCTGATCTGAAACCAAAAGCTTAACGTTACCCGCTTTGACTTCTTGGACGAGCTTTTCGAGCTGTGCAATGTCATCGGACGTGTATGCGTAAAAGCTCAGCAGGACGTTCGCATCTACAAAAATATAGATCATCGCCCTACATCGCTTCCGGACCGCGACTGATCGCGGCGACGCCGGTGCGCGAAACATCCACCAGGCCCAGCGGACGCATCAGGTCGACGAAGCTGTCGATCTTGTGGGGCGAGCCGGTGATCTCGAACACGAAACTCGAATGCGTGGTGTCCACCGGGCGGGCGCGGAAGGCGTCGGCCATGCGCAGCGCTTCCACCCGCTTCTCGCCGGTGCCCGACACCTTCACCAGCGCCATTTCGCGCTCGATGCCGGTGTCGGCGCTGGTCCAGTTGGTGACCTTGTGGGTGGGGACCAGGCGGCGCAACTGCGCCTCGATCTGCTCGATCACGTCCGGCGTGCCGCTGGTCACGATGGTGATACGGCTGGTGCGGGCCATGGGATCGACCTCGGCCACGGTCAGGCTTTCGATATTGTAGCCGCGGCCCGAGAACAGGCCGACCACCCGGGCCAGCACGCCGGCTTCATTGTCGACCAGCACCGTCAGGGTGTGCCTTTCGGTCTCGTCGCTCAGCTTGATCTTGGTATCGTGCATCGTCATCACACCAGCATCTTGCCGGCGTCGCTGATCTCGCCGCCGTCATCGGGCGACAGGATCATGTCATTGTGCGCGGCGCCCGACGGGATCATGGGATAGCAATTCTCGGTGGGATCGACGCGGCAGTCGAACAGGACAGGGCGGCGCACGCTGATCATTTCCTGGATCTTGTCGTCCAGCTCGGACGGCTTGTCGGCACGCAGGCCGACGCAGCCAAAGGCGTCCGCCAGCTTGACGAAATCGGGCAGTGCTTCGGAATAGGAATGCGAATAGCGCTTGCCGTGCAGCAGTTCCTGCCACTGGCGCACCATGCCCATATATTCGTTGTTCAGGATGAAGATCTTGACCGGCAGGTCATACTGCAGGGCCGTGCTCATTTCCTGCATGCACATCTGGATGCTGGCCTCGCCGGCAATGTCGATCACCAGCGCATCGGGATGCGCCATCTGCACGCCCAGCGCCGCCGGCAGGCCATAGCCCATGGTGCCCAGGCCGCCCGAGGTCATCCAGCGATTGGGCTCCTGGAAGTGGAAGCGCTGCGCCGCCCACATCTGGTGCTGGCCGACTTCGGTGGTGACATAGACATCGCGATGCTTCGTCAGCGCGTACAGCCGGTCGATGGCATATTGCGGCTTGATGATGGTTTCGGAATTGCGATAGCCCAGCGACTTCTTGGTGCGCCAATGGTCGATCTGCTGCCACCACTCCTTCAGCGCCGGGGCGTCGACCTTGTGCTTCTGCGCCTTCCAGAAGCGCACCATCTCGCGCAGCGCCTTGGTGGCGTCGGCGACGATGGGCAGGTCCACGCGCACGATCTTGTTGATCTGCGAGGCGTCGATATCCAGGTGAATCTTCTTGCTGTCGGGCGAGAATTTCTTGACCAGGCCGGTGACGCGGTCATCAAAGCGCGCCCCCAGGCAGATCATCAGGTCGCAATCATGCATGGCGTGATTGGCTTCCCAGGTGCCGTGCATGCCCAGCATGCCCAGCCATTCGGGACGCGCAGCCGGGAAAGCGCCCAGGCCCATCAGCGTGGAGGTGACCGGGAAACCGGTCAGGTCCACCAATTCGCGCAGCAACGCGCTGGCTTCCGGCCCGGAATTGATGATGCCGCCGCCGGTGTAGAAAACAGGTTTCTTCGCCGCCGCCATCATCTCGACGGCGCGCACGATGGCGCCCAGGTCGGGATCGGTCTTGGGCTTGTAGGTGCGGTGATGCACCGCCTGCGGCCCGATATAGGAGCCGGTCTGGAACTGCACATCCTTGGGGATGTCCACCACCACGGGGCCGGGGCGGCCGGTGGTGGCGATCTGGAAGGCTTCATGCAGCACGCGGCTGAGGTCGCCGACATGCTTCACCAGCCAGTTGTGCTTGGTGCAGGGCCGGGTGATGCCCACGGTATCGCATTCCTGGAAGGCATCGGTGCCGATCAGGTGCGACGGCACCTGGCCGGTCAGCACCACCAGCGGAATGGAATCCATCAGCGCATCGGTCAGCCCGGTGACGGCATTGGTGGCGCCGGGACCTGACGTGACCAGCACCACGCCAGGCTTGCCGGTGGAGCGGGCATAGCCTTCGGCGGCATGGACGGCGCCCTGTTCGTGGCGCACCAGCACATGGGTGATGCCTTCGACCTGGAACAGCGCATCATAGATGGGCAGCACCGCGCCGCCGGGGTAACCGAAGATATGAGTGACGCCCTGGTCGCGCAGGGCTTGGATGACCATCTGCGCGCCGGTCATGGTCCCGTTCATGGCGCCCAACATGGCATCAGGCGCGGCCTGCGCGGCCAGTGCCTGCTGTAATGTATCGTCCTTGTCCATAACGTCGCGTACCTTGCTGTCCGATGCCTGTAACCGCTGAAAAGATAAAGGGGCGTTTCCGCCCCTTGCCCATAACCACCCGTCCCGAGCGAAGCCTTTAGCTTCGCGGGTGGGCGGCAGCGATAATTACAAGCATTGCGTTCATGGCGGCGGAACTTAAGGTTGCCGCGCTGCCCCGTCAAGCAATTTCATTCGCGAATTCTGTCATATTCAGCAATAATATTGCTCTTAAGAGGGTCGTACCAGCCATAATGTGGCATACGGTGTCGAAACCACGTCATCTGGCGTTTTGCGAATTGCCGGGTCCCCGTGATGGCGGCCTCCAGTGCCTGGGCTTTTGACCGGGTTCCTGCCGCCAGCGCCTGCAGCGGCGCCAGTCCCAGCAGCTTGGCGGCCGGCAGTGCCGGGTCCAGCCCGGTCAGCGCCACCGCTTCCGCCAGGCCGCCCTGCTCCATCATCGCGGCGAAGCGCGCGGCGATGCGGGCGCGCAGGATGGGCCGCGGCGGGTCGAGTACAAAGGCAGCGATGCGTTTGTCCTTCAGCACCGGCTGCGCCGGCGCGTCCTGCCATGCCGCCAGCGGACGGCCGGTGGCTTCGAACACTTCGTAGGCCCGCAAGGTGCGCTGGGGATCGCTGGGCCGCAGCTTCGCCGCGGTCAGCGGATCGCGCGCGGCCAACCTGGCATGCAGCGCTTCGACGCCGATCTCTTCCAGCAGCGCACGCGCGCCATCGCGCACATCCGCCGGTATGGCGGGAATGGCGGCCAGGCCTTCGGTCAGCGCCATGAAATACATTCCGGTGCCGCCGACGAATATCGGTGTGCGGCCTTCCAGCCTGTCCAGCGCCGCCATCGCATCATCGCGCCAGCGTCCCACCGAATACACCTCGCGCACCCCGACATGGCCATAGAGCAGATGCGGCGCGCGCACCTTGTCGGCGACGCCGGGCTGCGCCGTCAGGATGGGCGCTTCGCGGTACACCTGCATGGAATCGGCATTGATGATCACGCCATTGATGCGCTCCGCCAGCGCCAGCGCGGCGTCGGACTTGCCGCTGGCGGTGGGGCCTGCAATAAGCACGGCATCATATTTCATGGATGCAGAATGTCCGGCTTTGTTGTGAATGTCATCGGCAAGGAT
>JAUCSE010000041.1 GCA_030445275.1 Mucilaginibacter sp. | reverse complement strand
GCCCCATATCTTTCACAACAAGCTACCTCCACAAAATAATCAGAACAAAAAAGCGACCAAGTAAAGTTGCCTTTCTCTTGATCGCTTTTTGTAATCCGTGTTATTGAACTACTTTTTCAGTGCCCTCATTATCTCGGGCAGGCTTTTTTATTTATGGCGTATGGACCAAATCAAGATGAATAATATCTAACAAAGGTTCGTTTTAGAATATTTGTTAGATATTATTATAAAAACATAATAATATATCATTATTTTATTTAGATTCGTATTTATCACCATCAATACCAACCAATTATTATCAGTATTAAATTATATAATTTCATGCTCCATCGCATTGAACAAGGCCATATCAAGAGTAACTCGCTCCCTTAGCTAGTGATTTCTATTAAAGCCATATTGATTTTATCACAAAGTTTATCACTTATAAATATTTATAATACTTACTAAATAGTAAATCTTAATTTATGAAAAAAACACATCTCCTGCTATTCTCCCTGGCCTTGCTGGCTGCCACCGGGTGTAAAAAAAACAACAATGAAGAAAATGCACCGGAAAAAAGCGCCGTGGCAAAACAGGCACTTTATTCAGACTTTACGTGCCAAATGAAAACCCTGACAAAAGGACCTGCAACCGAAAGTTGGGGTCCTAGTAATAAATTATGGGCAAATGGCAAAACGATTAAAGTACGCTTTATTAGCGGCGAAGGAACCTCGTTTGTGCGCGGTAAAGTACAACAATATGCCAAAAGCTGGGAAACCAGTGCTAACCTGGTATTTCAGTTTGTGGCAGATAATGCGGCTGCCGACCTGACCGTAGGTTTTAAACACAATGGCGATCAGGGATCATGGGCATACGTTGGCATAGATGGTCGTGGCCAGGCCCAATCTGTAAACTTTGGATGGTTTGACAACAATACCTCTGATGAAGAATTTAGGCGGACCACTACGCATGAATTTGGCCATGTGCTGGGTTTGCAACATGAACAAGCTCATCCGGATGCCAATATAAAATGGAATAAAGATGCGGTGTATGCTTATTATGAGGGTGCTCCTAACTTCTGGACCAAGGACGCTATTGATTTTAACGTGCTATGGGTTGGCCCCAGAGCCGGTAGCAACCTGTTGGCATATGATAAATTATCTATTATGCACTATCCGGTTCCAGCCAGATTTACAACAGATGGTGTAGCAATAGCTTCTAATAACACCACTATTACAACTACAGATGCTGCCTATATGAAAAAATATTATCCAAGATAACATATCTGGAAAACAGACTATTATAAATAAGAGAAAAGCCGCTCAGTTGAGTGGCTTTTCTCTTATTTACCTTATTTTATTTATCATTTTATCAACTTTATAATTAAATTGCAATTCAAATAAACGCCTTATACAATGCTTCCAGTTGTTTTTACCCGCTCAAAGTTTCTTTTTCTTTTCCTGCTTATATTGACAATAACGAGCACAGGCTATGCACAGTCCTCCATACCGTTTGAACTGACATCGCGAGATCATATAATAGTCAAAGCTAAGATCAACGGAGTAGAGGGAAACTTCATATTTGATACAGGCGCAGGCCTAACGTTAATAACCAAAACCTTTGCTGATAAGATAGGCAAGCTGCATAAACAGGATGGTAGTTACACTGCTTTTCGCGCTACCGGCGAGAAATTAACAGCCGACCTGTATGATGCTCAAACAGTAACCTTAGGAAACTTTGTGGAGCACAACCCGGTACTAACCATTTTTGATGTAGACTTTGGCCCTCTTGGCCCTATTGATGGCTTGATCTCTTTGATGAGTTTTAGAGAACAACCTTTTACCATTGATTACACCAACAAAAGGCTAATCTTTGAAACAGATAAAAGCATGTCTGCAATTCGCAAAACAGGGCATAATATTCCATTGCAGCTGGAGGACTCAAGAGATAAAGCGCTAACAATAGCTGCTTATTTTATTGTGAACAACAAGTTAACCTTACAGTTTTTAATTGATAGTGGGGCGGGGAGTAATGTATATCGTATAAACTCAAAGTATATTTCGGCTTTAGGCATTGATACTGCAAGCGCTACTAAAATAGCTATCCCCAGCGAGTTTGACCCTAAGCTTAAGACCACTATTTACCAGGCCAATGTTAAATCTATAACCACCAAGGCTTCACCTGCTGTTCAGTGCCAGGATGTGAAAGCTTCCTTTATCAGTGGACTAATTTATGATGGCATAGTATGCTTAAACTGGATCGGGAAACAAGTTACATTTGATTTGAAAAAGCGAGAAATGATCGTTCAGTAAGTAGCTAATTGAACAATCAAGGGCACAGCCGAAGCAGCAATAAGACCATCTGCCTTTCTTACCTTTGCCACGATGGCAGAAATGCAGTTATCCTTTGATATACAGTACTTTATATTAATTAAGTATCATAGTGTGGTAATTATTTACTCAAAAACCCTTTTCTTAAAAAGCACTTTTAACCCATCAAAACTCTGCTTAGGACTTTTGCAGATATAAATAGTTTGGTACATATCCTTATCAAAATCCGCATAAGGATTATAGACTTTTTTTACCGCAACAACTGAGTTGAAATAGGATTCAAAGAAATCAATAGTTGCTTCACCATTTGTAAAGCCTATAACCGTTTCAGGCATTTGCCCACCAGGCGCCCATAAGTAAAAACTGCCATGATAAGAAAAAGCTTTGGGTAAACCATAAGCGCCGCCAAACAGATTCACCGCACCGGCCTGGCTATAATGTTTCCCCCAAATTAAACAACGTTGCTTTTCTTTAGCAGGTAAACTATCATAAACAGCCTTTATGGCCGTCATCGTTTTCATCCATTTGCTTTTCGTGTAATATTCATCAAAAGGTATCTCGTACCTGTTTTCCTTCTTTTTTAACTTGTAAACACTGATAAAACTATTCAAGGGCAATACCATTAACCCCCATGGAAGCAGGAACAACCCAGTCAAAATAAACAGCGCGCTAACAGGATATAACAGCCACTTTCGCCTGGCCAGTACTATTTGCTCGAACCAGATACTGCCAAATAGGATCAAAAATAGGATGGTCGAAAAAAAGTAGTAATGCTTGCTTTTTGCCAGTGATAAAAACAGTATCGTTAATGCGATGCAAACGGCTAAAGGCCGATCGGTTGCTTTAAATTTTCTATTAAACATATAAAACAAACCTGGCAACCATATTAACAGCGTAAGGGGGTTAAGGTCAATTATTAATTCGCCGATAACACCGCCAACGCTCAACTTATCCAGTTGTGTTTCATATAAGCGCGAAAACATTTGGAACATGGGGAAACCATGCGCATATTGCCACCATAAATTAGGCGCTACCATAACGAAGAATAGTAAGATAAATTTCCATACCTGCTTGCTTAATAATATCTTTTGCGTGTTTTTAAAAAAGAAAAGGCTGCAAATCCCTGCTATAAAAAACACGATATCGTACTTGGTCAAAAAGCCAAACGCGAGGGCAACGGTTAAGTAAAATAAATTTTTGTTATTTGGCCCTTTTACAAACCTCGCCAGCAGGTAAAAAGTCAGCACCCAAAAAAGTTCGCTGAATACAACCGGCTGGAACAATTGATGCGATCTGTCAAACCCAGGCGAGATCATAATACAAAGTAGCGCGATAAAGACTGCTTTCGATTTTCCACCCAATTCTACAGTGGTTAATCCTATCAGAATCAAAATTAGTATAGTGGCAATGTGGGTAAAAATGTGATGGACAAAGACCGAAGTTGATCCAAATTGATTCTGTATCCAGGCCAACCAGCCAATTACTGGTGGGAACTCCATATAACCAAAGGCAGGATGGTTCCCAGTTGCGATGTGCAACAATTCATCCCCATGAAATCCCGAATTATAATCAGCAATCAAGTGTACGATTAACTCTATCACACAAAATAGAAGAATAATTAAAGATGTATTTTTTATGTTTTTCATGATTTTGTTGAGAAAACCAAAGCCACAGTAATTGCTGCTGCATTGACTCTTCAAAAATACATGAACTAAAAAGCTATACTAAAAGGTTGTGATGAGTAACTATATTTTGTGATGGATGACAAGGACACCAACTAACAGTCTATATGGCCTGCCGATAAACCTGATCAAACACATTTAAGTATGCCCGTGAAACGGGTACTTTATCTTCCGTTCTATCAAATGAAATTAAATATCCTTGTGAATTACCTGAAAGCTTAGTTACCCGCTGAACATTCAATAGATACGCACGATGACACCGCAATAAGTAAGGATAAGCAGCAAGTTGTATTTCCAATTGTTTTAAGGAGATTCTTTTAAGTTCACTTTTTATAAAGCCATCTTTGACTGTCGTTAAGGAAATATAATTTCCCTCTGCCTTGGCGAATAGCAGGTCATCGGCTTTAAAATAGAAATCATCAATCCTAACGTGCGCTTTAATAAATATTAAGGGTGCCGTTAAATCCTGCTTTGCAGGTTCTAAAGTAACCGCAGCAGCATGATAACCGGAAGATTTATCGATAGTGGCGTTAACATAAAATTTAGTAAAAATTAAATAAAAGCAGAATACTATGCCTGCTAAATAAGCATTTTTTATTTCTACCCACAAATAGCGCCATGAAACATTGTCCGGATTAGTATAGATAACGCCCCGTAATAAAAAGCCTGATAAGCCTATAATTAAAAATACAACTGCTGTATGAAAAAATTCTTTTTTTAGTGTCCAGTCATTTATTGGATGCCTTTTTTTGAAACGGGTAAGTGCACTGATGTACAGGTAAACGATCAATGCAGGTGATAGTGCATGCAAGCAGCAGATTGTTAAATAATTTAATTTTTGTTCTGACACATTTACAGTAAATGGTTTAAATAAGTAGAGGGTAACAAAAATCAATAAAAACTGGATCAACACAATCTTGAGTAAATACTTCGATTGATACCTTAACGGATAATCCATCTTACTATTAAAAAGTTGTGTGCCGAAATTTATAAATTTCATGATCCGTGTTACGAATGAATTAACTTTTTAAATATATCAGAATCATAGCGCACTAAAAAATTACAGCATACAAGTATTTTTATACAAACATGCTATACCAGTTCTCCCACTTCCCGCTTAGACATCAAAGCGCAAGGTATCATGAAATACTATGCCAAAACTTCTTAACTTTGCCCTCCCGATGGCAGGAATTGAATTTATAACTGTATCACAATTAGTTACATTCAAAAAGCAACAAATAAGTAACACTGTGATAGAAGATTTATCGCGCGGGCTTTAAAATGGAGAATTAAATTTTAATTCGATACTATGACATTCCTCCTTATTTTTACAACATGCCATTACACGTCAATATTGAAGATTTATTAAACGCCCGTTCTGTTGAATCGGAACGACTCGAATTTAAAGAGGGATGGAATCCTGATGCCATATGCCGTTCAATTTGTGCTTTTGCGAATGATTTTGAAAATGTGGGTGGTGGCTATATATTAATTGGCGTGGAAGAAGAAAACGGGATTGCCAAGCGACCCGTTGTAGGTTTAAGTACCTCCAAGATTGCCTCTATTCAAAAAGAGATGATCGGCTATAATAACCTGATTAACCCGGTTTACCATCCCAAACTCTTTATTGAAACAGTGGATGGCCAGCAAATTTTAGTTATTTGGGTGCCAGGAGGCTCCAACCGCCCTTATGAAGTGCCTGAACAAATTACGGCCAAACAAAAAAGATATTCCTATATGTTCGTAGGTATGCCAGTTCTGCTGTTGCAGATATGGAAACTCAGCAAGAACTGATTAGTCTCGCCAACCAGATTCCCTTTGATGACCGTTCTAACCAATATGCTAGTATAGATGATATTTCAATGATACTCATTCAGGATCATTTGCGCTTGATAGGCAGTAAATTGATGGAAGCCTCCGATCAGTATACCAAAACGGAAATATTAGAACAGATGCTCCTGGTTGATGGCCCTCCCGAACACCGCTTTCCCCGGAATGTGGCATTGATGATGTTTAATGAACACCCGGAAAAATTCTTTCCTGCCACTTGGGTGGATGTCGTATATTTTCCAAAGGGTGAAGAGGAATCGGAATTTGCTGAGTACCCCCGTATCACAGGCCCAGTACCTACTTTAATCAGAAAAACACTGGACTTATTAAAAACAAATTTTTTAAAAGACAAAGTCATTAAGCAAGCTGACAAGGCAGAAGCAACACGTATTTGGAATTATCCTCATGCTGCACTGGAGAAAGCTGTGGCGAACGCATTATTTCATCGTGTTGATCCCATTTACATTGACGGTTTTGTAATTGATGCTTTGATTTTTCATTGTATTTAGTGTTTGATTTGCTCAGTAGCCGTTTTGGAAGAGTTTTTAATTCAACGCCTAACGAACTATCAAAAAGGCGATCGCCAGTTGAAACTGATTGAATGTTTGTGCAACCATATTTCCGGTGAATCTGTATTTAATATATAGGAATTGTCTGCCCGTTACGGTGTTTCGGAGCGTTATATTCAAAAACTTTTTATGGACTGGGTTGCGGCATCAATCCTAAAAAGTTTTTCTCTGTCCACCGGTTTAACAAAAGCCTCGAACTGGTACGCTCATCCCCCCGATCCTTTACTTCCATTGCTTTTGAATGTGGTTATTTTGACCAGGCACACTTTATTAAAGAGTTTAAATCCTATACGGGCTTAACACCCACCGAGGTAAAAAAGCTTTAGAAACCTCGAAATTCCCTACAGAGAATACTGCATTAAAATTCTATAGCTTGGTCAATAATAATATTTAAAGTTATATTTACTTTTCTTCATAGCGAGTGGCATCTTACCAGGAATTATATCTTATTATTTTTTAATGAAGTTAATATTAGTAGATCATAAAGACTCAAGCGATATCAACCATTTCTCTGGTACTTCTTTTTTTATGAAAAAGGCCATTGAGGAAGAATTTGAAGAAGTAGTAGGATTCAGCATTATAGAATCAATAGAAGATGTAAAAACAGTGATCAATTCCGGGGTGAGTGCTGGCCTCAAACCATTTGGCAAAAAACTTACGGATTTTATCCGGGATAATCAGATTAAATCAGACTTTGTACTATGCCAGGGCGGCAATACCGCTGTGCCCTATTATAAGCATGCCACACCAATTGCTTATTGGCATGACAGTAGTTGGCAAACTTTTTTACAAGGTTATAAAGGTCAGAAAAGCTTTGAGGAGTTCAGATTTGATTACCCGAATTTATATGCATGGGATAAAAAAGCATTTGACAGGGCCGACCTCTTATTGTTTTCATCAGACTATGTGGCCGAGGCCTGTGTAAAATATTATGGTATTCCGGCTCCAAAGATCAGGGTTATTCCCTTTGGCGCCAATTTACAGTATTGGCCCGATAATGATCTTATGAAACGGATATTGCAAAACCGGCTCAAAAGCAGCAGCCTTAATTTTACTTTTATTGGTAAGGACTGGAAAAGAAAGGGCTTAGATAATGCTTTTCTACTGGTTAAAAAGCTTAACTGGGCAGGTATCGCTTCCCACTTAAGTATCGTAGGTTGTGAGCCGGAGATAAAGGGCATAGACAATTCTCCGTTTGTAAGCCATTATGGTTTTTTAAATAAAGCCATATCAAAGGATGTTAAGCTCATTGAAGATATTATGCAAAACACCCATTTCCTGTTGCACCCGGCTGTTTCTGAACCATTTGGAATTGTTTTGTGCGAGGCCAATGCTTATGGCATTCCAGTAATCGGCACCCGCACCGAAGGTTTAAAAACCATTGTTGCTGAGGGCCAAAATGGCTTTCTTTTTAACCGTTCTGAATTTGTAAAAAAAGCTTTTGATACCATTTTGCAATTAAACATCAATTTTAATAAAAACTATACGTTTTTATTTGAATCGGCCCGTGCGGCTTTCAATCAGAGGCTAAATTGGAGCAGCAATGTGAAAGAGCTTAAAAACACACTGAAAGAATTTATTGGCTAGGTCCCTGCGCCAGTTTCCCGGCATATAACAAACACGGCTTATTAAGGTTTACAGATACAGTATCACGCCGTTCCCCGGCGCCATATTTGTATCTAAAAAGCTCACAGGAAAATTTGGTATTGACCATTATGAAATTGGTGTAATTAAATTGATAAACCAGCAAAAAACAATCTACTTTAATACGTTGCCAACCCAATTAAACTGATTAATTAAACCTTTAACAGCCTAAGAAAAACTTATGATAAGTTCAACTCTGCCATTGATTTCCTGTATCTGTGTAACCAAAAACCGACCAGCTTTGTTAAGGCGTGCTATTAGTTGTTTTAACAAGCAAACTTATGTAAATAAAGAGCTGTTGATCGTTTTTGAAGAAGAAGACTCACTTACAGAAGAAGTAGTTAATGAGACCTCATCTAAAAAGATCATCGCGATCAAAATACCCGGACGACTAAATTTAACTTTGGGGGCGCTTAGAAATCTGGGCATTAGCAAAGCAAACGGGGAACTGATATGCCAATGGGATGATGACGATTGGTACCATATGGGCCGGCTGGAATTTCAGCAAGCCGTGATCCGTGATACAGGGATGAAGGGTTGCATACTAACTCAGTGGATCATTTATGATGAAAAGTTCAAGAAAGCATACCTGTCCATCTCAAGGCTTTGGGAAGGCAGTTTGATGTGCTCAAAAGAACAACTCCAGGAGCATAAATATGCCAATAAGAAAAAAAGTGAAGACTCGGACCTGGTTAATTATCTTTTTAACAATCACTATTTATTTCCGTTAGATGAGGTTCCTAACCTGTATATATATACCTATCATGGAAAAAATACCTGGAACAGGCCTCACTTTAACTATTATTTTAAGTTAAGTCAGGAGCTTGATGCATTGAGCTCGGCAAAGATCAGTAAGATACTGGAAAGAACAAGCGCTAAGAAGAACGACTCTTTAATGCTCGATTCACTAATTAATGTTCAAATCTTTGAATAACAGATCATACTAAGGCTTGCACATTTACTGTTTCAGGATAATTAAGTTTTAACAAAAGCTCAGTAATATTTCTTACTGAGCTTTTTTGTAAAAGGTGAGGTAAATAAAGGTATATCTCATTTCTTCCCATTGAACTACCTTATGCCCGCATTTATAATTAATGGGCTCCGCCAGATATAAGCCATACTTTTCGGCTGTCAGTACCATTTGCTCCATATTCTGCTGATCAAATATTTTAACCGGCACACCATAAGCTTCTTTACCATCTGTTTTAACAGGGGTGTTCCAGTAATCTGTTGAAATAAACAAAAGGCCATCGTCGGTAAGTATCCTGCTGCTTTCGGCAAAAAACATTTCGATATTAACTCCGTGTTCAATCACGCTAAGACAAGTTATGGCCTTAAAGGTTTTATCTTCGAAATCTGTCGCGGTTACATCACCCGGAATATATTTTATCCTGCCTATTGATGAGGGCTTTTTGAAAACCGTATTGATACAGTATAAATTTTCAAAGTCAAAAGAAGCCAGCTGATGCATAATGGCCGAGTAGTATTCGCCGCCGGCATCAAGTATATTTGATTTCCGGTTGACAGCAGTATGGTTCATAATTGCCGATAAGGCTGCGAAAGAGTCCCAGTTTTTTGGCAGATCATTATGTTTTGGTAAACCCGACTGACTCAGATAGTACAGGCTTTCAAAATAGTCCAGTTTCTTTTTAAGCACACCACAAAGCGGCATCGTAACAGGAACCTCTTCTTTTTTTATTTTACCTATACAGGTAAAGTGGTCAAGCACTATACTTGCATAGGGTGTTTCCTTGCCCAAAACCGGTATAATATCCTTTGTGGTAACAAGCAGTAGTGGTTTATTATTTATATTAAGCTTGATTTTAAGACTTTCTATGATCATTTCCATATGATCGCTGGCCAAACCGGATAATTCCAGCAATTCGGCCACAACCAGATCCTCAAAGCTGAAACATAGCAAGGCCAGCGTCGTATCGCCGACTTTATCGTTAGCGAAACTCAAGGCCGAAAAATAGGGTTTGGTGAATAGCGAGTCGAGGCCTTCTATAGTATTCTCGGCGGGAAATTCCGGATAGGCCTTCAGCATCGCTTTCAGATCTTCTGATCCATCAATATTTTTCAAATTAAACCCATCAGCAGCAAGCACATTTTCGGCCGATAAACCATCCGTATCAAAAAGATTATAAAATATGGATGCTGTTTTTGTAAATGACGACTGTTGTAAAAAGGCTGCAGAGGCAGTATCTTTATAAGCGATCAGATCTACAGCGTTGGTCCTTCGCCCATCAATAATCTCATAGATCTCATTTTCAGATAAGCCCTCACTCCCGGCTTTGCCAAATAGAGCGATACATAACTGGCGGTCAACATCGTTAAAGGCCCAGTACAAGTTTTCACTTTCGAAATCTAAAAAGTTTTTTTTCACCTCTATCATAGAAAAATACAGGTGCCTTCTGATGGAATCTTCAAAAGAAATTACTTCCTGTTCCTGAATTGTATTCATAGTTGCTGAATTAATAGTAGAAATATTTTATGGCTGCTTAATATAAACTCCGGTCTTATCAGGATACCTCCAGTTCGTGGTAAACATGAAAAGCTTTTTTTGAAAAATAGAACAGTAATAATTCATTGGCCGGCGGAAGCCCAAGTAACCCGATCTGCGATCTTATAACCTGCTGTAACCAGTTTTTTTTCTTTTTTTGCTGGCTTTCCGTTAATTTGCCGCTTATTCGATGCTGCGCTAAAAATCCGGAATATGAATTGCAGCATAACCGGTAGTAGGTATTATAAAAATCATCATCAAATACCAGGTCATCGGCCGGAGTATCAAATATAGAAACAAGCACATCGGTTAAAAATTCGCTGTTCTGTTCAAATTCAAGCTGCATGTTTTTTTGAGTCATAGCCGCTGTTGATTCAACCGTACCTAAATACAGGGTATCATAGTAACGAAGTTCGCGGTTAACCTGTAAAAGCAAATATTTAAAAATCCGGCGCCCTTCATCCGGATCAACTTCAAAAGCTTTCAGTAGTAGCGCCTGGCTAATGAATAAACCTGTTACCGGCTCACTCAGCCATTGCCTAAAGCTTTTTTTGGGCAGGTTGGCTAAAAACAGCCTGGAAAGACCGGCAAAGTGTTCAACGGTAAGGTCTGGTTCTTGATTCTCTGGGATAAAGTCGTTCTTATAAAGATTAAATTGTATGGAATTGTTAGGAAAGTTCATGAATAATTCCGTGCGGGCTAATCCAGAGTTGTTTTGAGGGGACGGTTGCTTTGTGAAAAACTCGTGGAAGTAGGGTTTTAAATAATCCAAACATGCTTTTTTTTCGTTTACTCCCGCTGTATAGATCACCAGGCTGATATTGTCTCCCCGTTCGGTACCGAAAATGACATTAAATGCTTTGATCTGTTTTTGCTTTTCCAGCATGTTCATCGCTGTGATAACAGACCGGGCCAGGGCACCCCAATATGACTTTGAATAAAACAGCGAAATATAAATGATCATGTTATTATTGCGTTAAATGTTGAAAAATGCTTTTGCCTTTAAATATAAAATTCGATTGCCCTGTCATTACAGTATTAAACGGGATGTTTTTATGAAAAGTAGTGACCAGCGATCCGGGAATCCTTACCTGTACGTAGCATACCCTACCGCTTTCCTTTAACAAAACCTCATATACGGTTCCTTTAATGTAACCGTATTCCATTGGTGGGTAACCAAATAAAGAAATGTTAACATTATCGCCCTTACAAATACTTTTTCCCTGATCAGCACCTATTTGAGTATAACCGTAATAATAAGCCGGCGGATTAATAATGGTAGCTATAGTGTCCCCTTTTTTGAGATAGGAATCCGGTGAGTTGTATTGTTCAAATAAAACCCATCCGTCTTTAGGGCTCCTGATCACCCGTCTGTTTTTTCCTTCCAAAACAAACAGGTCTTCTCCTTTTTTAACACGGACATGATTGCTTATCCTGGCCAATGAGATACGAACAGAATCTTCCTGATTGATGATCAGGCCCGCCTGTGTATCAGGTATGATGCGTATAGCCGATTGGGCTGCTTCCGGAACAGGCAGCGCTATACTGATCAGGAACACAACCAGCCAAACCAGTAGCACCGCCAGCACTCCGCCACGTATGATCCATCCTGGTGGTTCGCCAATAATATCGTTAAACTGGTTGCTGTATGGTTGTTCCGTAAGCTGTGGCATCCGCTTTTTTATTGCTTTTTTGTTTGTTGATCTGAATGGTGTAATAAACCTCAAGGTGATGATAAAATACGAGCTCGTGCTGCCGCGGAGCTGATTTACACAACCTGTTTATTGACAAATGAATAATTCCAAACTGTATTTCTTTTAAATATTGATTTCCTGATTTTTTTTCATTCGCCATAATCTCCTTAAAATACTTCCTGGATTGTTGTGCCCGTTTTTTAAAATACCGGGTATAAGAGAGCAGCCCGTTTTGCTTATCCTGCTTCCCGTCAAGAAAGGATGATACCTGTTGATCGCGCTGACGGTATTGCATATTGAGCTCTTTATTCAGGCTGTTATCGGCATTAATTTCATTAAACAAGCCTGTTTTATATCTTTTTACGTACTCAAGTTTTTGATGAAGATCAAAGCCCAGATCATTCAGCAAGGCATCTATGTTTTTCAGGATCAGCAGCCATCGTAAGTGTTCCTGCGTGTTTTTCTTTAACTGATACAATACATTAACCACTGTCATGCTATCCCAAAAACTCAACTCTTCAAAGCTGTTCATGTTTTCGGCTCCGTATCTGGCTATCTCCCTCACATAATTGCCTGTTACCAATGAAGCAACCTTACCCGACTCCGTCAAAGGTTGGATCAGTTGATTGATATCCCGGATGATAAATCCATAAAAATCAACCAGATGGCTATGAAAGCGAATGCGGAGATGATATCCAGGGTCATGATATCTGATAAAAAACCATTTATCAATGATGCCAAAATGAAGCCATTTTTCGATATATGGCCGCAGGGCATTCAGAATAAAGTCAGCGGTCTCGGTTCCACAATATATCTTTAAGAATAACCATTCTGATCCCAGTGCGTAAGCCATTGGGATGTTGATGCTCGCTGGGCGGCTTGTTTTTTTTAGCAGCGATACATTCTCGGGTATAGGAAGGGGAATTTTATGATAAGGTATAATGAACTCATGAAAATGCCCGCCTAGGGCTGATGTCGCCAGGCTGTTTTCGGGGTCCTGAGTGCATTCTTTTAATTCCAGCTTAGGATATTTCTGAAGCAGGTTAAGCAAAATACCTAAACTATGGCCGTTTTCCAGGTCAATCAGTAGCTCCAGATCAACTTCGATAACAAAGAACCACCTTGGTAATACCGGAGTAATAGCCCGGAGTTTTTCGGCAAATTCGGCAACCGATGTATTAGCCTTTACCATCTCCCGGGATATCCGCCACCTCGCCGGCGACAGGATAATACTTCGGGTCTCTATGCGTGGCAAAAACTCATGATTAGTCAATTCTTTCCAATCCCATGTATAATAATCATATACATCCTGCTTTTGCACATCGCCCAGAAACTTGTACACGTTAAGCCCCGTCATGTACATGTGGGCGGTAGTGAGTTTAGGTAAAACCTCCCGATTATGTTTTATCGATCTTAAAACCACCTTGCCTTTGTTAATAGAAACGAGCAGATCGCTTATAAGTATCTGATTGTCTGCAGGCAGGTTTGATGCTCCTAGATAAGGAATTTCATACGCCCGGGTACTGGGTCTCAACAAAACATTCCCTATCCTGGGTTGCGGCAGATGAACTATCTCGGCATAGATCTTTTCTTTTTGAAAAGATTCTTCAACCTTTATATAGCGCTTTATTTTCTGACGGTTTGCCGGGCTGGCAGAAGCAAAGCGATTGAGAAGGTTGGCTCCCGATGAGCCGATAAATAACGGAAGCGATAGCTTGTAACCGGAATTTTCCTCGCCATTAATTTTTATAAGTGAGCCTGCGATGTAAAACGACTCGGGCAGCTTATTGTAAGGAATGTCCTGCTTTAATTGAGTCAGCTCCTCGGCTGTTACAGTTACGGAATGCCTGCCATATTTTAAAGCTTCTGCAAGTTTTTTCAGCCTCAGTTCACTTAACCGGTCGGTCTGATGTTCTTTTTTTTGCGGTGTTCCGGCCGGCAGATCTTTGATCAGATCAATATCATCCACTTCATCTGAGCTTGACTCCGGATCGTATCCCAGGCCGTAAACAGGGTCGAGCACCTGTGACAGTGGCATTTCGTTCCCTTCATATCTTTCCAGGTAGGCGCGTTTAAACTCTTCCAGCCTGCTATTTTTATATGGGTAAGCCAATGCCAAAAAAACAGCCTCCAGCTCTGGCCTGAACCTATCTATAGTTTCCCGACTAATTTTGTTACTCGCGGTTTCCAATTCCAGATCCAGCTGAAACAGGTTTTTATCATTGTCAACTACAATGAGCTCAGACAGTAACTTTTTAACTTCCTGGCTTTTGGTTAACATATCACCAGATGATAACATCAAATGACTAATAGCTGAAAGAATATCTTTAATGTGATCAATCCCTTTAAAAGAGCAGACAATACTGATCACTTTATCCAGGTTATTCAAGCCAACAACTGTAGGCTCAAGTTCGCTAAGTAGAATTTTATTATCGATGAGCTCGTCAACATAGCTCACGGCCTGCGGGTGGGAAATGCCCTTTTCTTCCAGGAATGAATATATACCCTCCAGGGGGCTCCCTTTCTTGCAAATTGCGGCTATACCCTCCAGGTATTCAGATGCGTCTACCGAAGAAAGCCGGTAAGTTTTTATAAACTCATCAACCGAAAAATCGATATAGAACAGCTTATCTTCCAGCTTATAACTTGTATTGTTAGGATAGTATTTTACCTGCTCCCTGATTTGCGGCATCCTACCTAATGCATCGCATAGGGCCACCACATAACTCATATCCAGCCTGAGGCTGCGAGTATGCTGATGCGGTTTTTTTAATTTAATGTTTTCTTCATTGACAAATACACCATAAGCAAATCCGGCAAAGAGGCCAAAAGGTGTAGATTTTGAACAATACCTGATAAAATATTTATAAACAGCGTTGAACAATTTTTCTTTAGCTGCCGGGTTTAGGCTGTCGCCCAAAAGATATTTTTGATAGCTATGATACAATTCGGGAGATGCTACAAAGAGCCCTTCCATAAAAACTGGATCAACAGAGAATGTTTCTAATAAATTATCGGCAGATTTATCTTTAGTAGCAGATAAACGATTGATAGTATTGACAGGTGTTCGTAAAAGGTAAAATTCGGGTGATTGTAAAAACATTAATAAATTATTTATAATAAAAAGTCTTTAAAATCTAAATTGATATCTATATTAGGGAATACTAATCTATGATTTTTAATTCTATATTTTATAAACTATATCTTGGAAAATAAAAAAAAATTAATGGATTTATCGTATCTGCCTGAGGATGGGCTATTTGATGGAAATTTAGGCATGTCTATATATCATTTCTATCATTTTATGACTTACAAAGACGTAAAGTCTTATAATAAAGGTGTTGCTATTTTAAACAAAGTGGTAGAAAATCTTGAGACGGAATCTACCCTAAGTAACATATCTATCTCTTACGGATTAAGCGGCCTTGGATACACCTTATCTTATTTAAAAGAATTAGATATCATTGATATAGAAATAGATGATATCATTCCTGGGTTTGACCAGCTAATCTATGAATTGAGCCTTGATGCAGTACATGATGGCAACCTGGGATTCTCTAACGGTGTATCAGGTGTATTGCATTACTTCAGCAGAATATCATCAACTAAATCACTCTCGGGCGATCTGATCGATCGTGTTATGTCTAGAACTTTAAGTCAGGAGAAAGGGTTTCATTATCCTAGCGAACCGGTTCACCTGGTAAAGCTGGGCATCACGCAGCACTATATTAACTTCAGCATGTCGCACGGACTTTCCGGCTTAATTAACGTATTACTGAATTATTACCAGGATGCTCCTAATGCCAACCTGCGAAGTTATTTACTTACCGCTTTAGATTATATACTGGCTCATAAAAAGCCAATCCGCTTTAATGAGGGTGAATTTTGTATTTTCCCTTCATTTATAAAGGATCCCGATATTAATGATGGCCAGCACTACAAAGAATGGTACAAATCACGCCTGGCCTGGTGCATAGGCGATTTAAATATGGCTTATTTATTTACCAAGGCTGGTATGTTACTGAATGAAAAGGAGCTTCTGGCCATAGGTAACGAAACAGGACAAGTAACTACTAAAAGAAAACACGGGGTTGAAACCAAAGTTGATAACCCATTCTTTTGCCATGGTACATCAGGCCTGGCTGCTGTTTACAAAAAGCTTTACCAAATGACGGCTTCGGGGCATTACCATGAAAGCTACCGCTATTGGCTGGACGAAACTAATACATACTTTGCCAGCGACCCCGGATATGGTAAGGCATCAGGTGCACTGCTGAATGGCAGCGCCGGCGCTAAATTATTTCTTCTGGATGAACGGTACAATCGGCAAATTAATAACTGGACTTCCTTACTTATCCCTTAAACATGAGATTTCCATTTTATCAACAACATGACACCATGGATTGCGGTCCGTCATGTATACGTATGATAGCGAAGCACTACGGGTGCACTTTTTCAATGGCCAACTTGAAAAGACTAACCAAGGTAAGTAAAGATGGTGTATCTATGCTGAGCATTAGCAAAGCGTCGGAATCACTCGGCTTTAAATCAACGGGGGCAAAAATCACTTACGAAACATTGGTTAATCACGCCCTTCTTCCCTGCATACTCCATTGGAACCAAAACCATTTTGTTGTACTTTATAAAATATCCCGTCAGCGCTTTTATATAGCCGATCCTGGTAAGGGAAAAATCGTATACAAAAAAGCTGATTTCCTGAAAAGCTGGATTAGTACAAGTAATAATGGCGAAGGTGAAGGAGTAGTTTTGTTTCTGGAGCCGACAGACCGGCTGTTGGAAAATCAAGGCGAAAAGGAAGATGGCGTAAATGGATTTTCGTTATTGCTTAAATACCTGCAACGCCACAAAAAATTATTATATCAATTATGCATTACCATATTTACTGCAAGCGTTCTTCAGTTCATTTTCCCGTTCTTAACCCAATCAATTGTAGATAAAGGGATTCTTACGCGGCAAATAAATTATATATACATCATTTTGCTGGCACAGCTATCGCTTTTCCTGGGGAGCATGTCGCTTGATTTTTTTAGGGTATGGATACTACTGCATATTAGTTCACGGATCAATGTAAATATCCTGTCTGATTTCCTTGCCAAATTAATGCGACTCCCCGTTTCTTTTTTTGACACCAAGCTGATCGGCGATATCATGCAAAGGATCAACGACCATAAAAGAATTGAGTCTTTTCTGACCGGTACCTCCATCAATACTTTTTTCTCCTTGGTAAACCTGCTTTTTTTTGGCCTGGTATTACTGATTTATAACAAAATAATTTTTTTGATTTTCCTGGCCGGCAGTATTTTTTACGTAGCCTGGGTGCTCCTATTTATGAAAAAGAGAAAAAAGATCGATTATCAAAAGTTTGAGATCGCTGCTATCAGCCAGAATAAAACAGTAGAGCTGATAACCGGTATGGAAGAAATAAAAATGAACCTGTGCGAGGTTTCTAAAAGATGGGAATGGGAAAGCCTGCAGGCACGCTTGTTTAAACTGAATATAAAAAGCCTGAGTTTAAATACTTACCAGCAGCAGGGCGCCACATTTATTAATCAGGCCAAAAATATATTCATCACTTTTATTGCTGCAACGTCAGTGATCAAGGGCGATCTTACGCTTGGCCAGATGGTAGCCATTGAATATATTGTAGGAATTTTGAATGGCCCCATTGAACAGCTAGTAAACTTTTTGCAAAGCGGTCAAGATGCTAAATTAAGTTTGGAAAGACTTTCTGATATCAATTCATTAAGTGATGAAGAGCCCACCGGAAATAGGTTTTCGTACCAATTAGGTACGGATAAGAACCTTACCATGAAAAATGTTAGCTTTTCTTATCCTGGAGTTGAAAATCAAATGGTACTAAAAAACATTAATCTTCATATTCCCCAGGGAAAGATAACCGCGATAGTAGGATCCAGCGGCAGCGGGAAAACCACTTTACTCAAACTCCTTTTGAAAAGCCACCAGGCAACTACCGGTGAAATAAAAATTGGCGATGAGTCTTTTCAAAGTATAAGCCCTTCAACCTGGCGGTTAAACTGTGGTACGGTTCTGCAGGATGGGTACATTTTTTCCGATTCTATCCTTAAAAATATTTCATTAATTGACGATGATGTTGATATGGCAAAAATGAAACATGCGGTAAAAATAGCCGCAATAAATGATTTTATTGACTCATTACCATTGGGATATAATACCAAAATAGGAAACGAAGGGGTTGGTCTTAGCCAAGGGCAACGACAAAGAATACTGATTGCAAGGGCCGTTTATAAAAACCCGGATTTTTTATTTTTTGACGAAGCGACAAACTCACTGGATGCAAATAATGAAAGCCAGATTTTAAAAAACCTGGGCGATTTTTTTAAAGGAAAAACAGTAGTTATTGTTGCCCACAGGTTAAGTACGATCAGGAACGCCCACCAGATTGTGGTGTTGTCTGATGGCGAGATCATTGAGATGGGAAGTCATCAGGAGCTGCTTTGGTCAAAAAAACAATATTATAAGCTTATCAAAAATCAATTGGAATTGGAAACGTTGAATTAAGTAGCTCAGGGCTGCACGGCTAACTCAACTCCTTGTCTTTAAACTCTTTGGCTCCCAATAAGTAAACATTGAGTTTATTAAGTATTTCAAGACCAGTTCCGTATGATGCTTCACGTTTTTCAAGTTTTTTCATAGAAACGTTGATGTAATTAATAACGTAATTCCATCCATGTAATTTATAGTCTATAGCGCCAATTGATTTAAGTTTATTCAATTCATCCGTTACGGCATACAGATATCTTTCTGGATGCTGACCTATGTATTCTTCTGAATGAAACACCTTTAAACCACTCCTCAGCGCACGTTGAAGAAAAGTAAAAGATTCACCAAATGAAAAATCAGTACCTGCTCCAAAATCCTCATCAAACCAAACCTGTTTTTCAATGCAGGTTTTCCTGAACGAGATTTCGTAAAAGTTCAGATACAACTGTTGCTCGCGTGGTTTATTCGGCTTAGGGTAATGACAATGTGGAATCAGGTCATTTTCTGTTGAACTTAATCGGAAGGTTATGATATCATAGTCAGGATAGCGCCAGTATGCCTCCATAATTCTTTTTTTAAAATCAGGATATAGCTGCACGTGGCTATCAGCAACTAAGCAGATATCACCGGATGACTTTCGAAGACCAGAATTTAGCGACATGCTTAATGAGCTGACTGTGGAATCAGCATCAGTCACATGGTCTCGTCTTATATTAATAGTTGAAGAAGGCAGCCCCTCCTCATCACAATTGTTATAGATACTCAATTCTGCATCCTGATCAGATATAACCAACACCTCCAACATTATTTCGGCCATCATAACATTAAAACTTTACTCCAAGAGGTTGCCTTTTCCGGATAGAAGTGACTTGCCCGGTTAAGTATTACTGATGGATATCCATTAATTAATTTCAGTTTTTGATCCCATGTCGTCTCTTTTTTAAACCTCAACGCTATACATTTATCAATAACGGCATTCATCAATTGATATGTTTTCCATAGCTCAGGATCATCCGTATAAACAAGCAGTTTTTTTAAAAGTTCAGTAATAGTTGTTGCCTCTACAAGGGCAATTTCTTCTACAAGGTTTTGCTGTATAAAGCTATTATTCCTTATTGCCTTAGTAATAAGCACATCTGTTGTTGTTTTAAAAGATCGGTCATTGTAAAACATACTGTATTTTTTTATAAAAATAAGCATATACAAATCGTTCAGGTGTGCCGCAAAAATTTGCTGACGCTGTGGGGGCGCATTGATTTTGTTACGGTAAACGTTAAAGATATTTGATTGTGATTCATCGCTAAGATAGTTTTCAAGCAAATAACTCAGAAAACTATGCAATACGGCTTTAAGGTTAAACTTGCTATCGACATTTTTATGTTTGATAGCAATAAGTAAAAGCACATAGAATAAGCCGCTTAAACCATGAATAAATGAAAAGTTAAGGCTGGCAGTTGCCGACCGGAACGTTTTAGTGAAATACTCTTCCAATGACTTAAAATTCCGGAAACCGGTTTGCAATAATAATTGTTCCAGAGTATCAGTTATCATTTTCACTGCAGCTTTATCACTTTTGCAATTAAAGTAAAATAATGACCCTGAGAACCCAAACAATATGCTGAAATGACCATATCCAAGCTGTTGGAGCATAGCCTGGCCAATCAAATCATCAATATCCCGGATCATCGATCTTACCGAAAATAAAAGCTCGTTTTTTTGATCAAACTCATTAATGGTAAATGCTAACCCGGATAGCCCGAACGCCAGGTTGGAGGCATAGTAGGTAATTAACTGTTCTTCTTTACCTACTAAAAAAAGCACCCTTTCAATATAGGATATTGATTTATCAAGGAAAGGCCGGTGTTGTGTTATTTTAAAGAGATGATAATAATAATATGCCAAGCCTGCCATTCCATTGGACAAGCCTTCCTGGTGAAGATAACCCAGGTTTTCACTGGCTTCAACTTCAGTAATGAGTTCAAACAATAAGCCCTTCAATGTGTGGATGCTTAGTTAATAATCAGCGGCTCGGCACTGAAATTCTTAAATACAATTCCTTTACCGTATCCATTCTGATTGATAGCATTATTGGGCCGGTTTTCATTTTCGGTCATTTTTTTCCAATTGTTCATACTAGAGTAAAACTCCTTGATCTGAGAAAGTAGTGAACTGTTTTTAATGACAGAGATATATTGAAAATCCGGGGCATGATCATTTACAAAATTGTCATTCTCCCTTTGCTGCACTATAGTCGTTGCCCCTGTGCCCGATTCTAATATAAGCTGCTCACCTGAAAGTCTCCAGGTTCCGCTTTCCCAATCGCCCTGGATCAAATATCGTGGATAATTTTGTTTGTTCGCAATTATTTCCTCCGTTGAATCCTCAAAGTAATAATTAATATTATCACATAAGGTCCCCTTTTCAAACGATTGATCATTGTATAATAAAATGATATCTGTTTGCTGAGGCGACAGATGACTAATGAGCACATCAAACATCTTTTTGGTGATCGACTCTTCGGCGTATCGTTCTATATTGGAGTGAGGAATGGCTTTTAAAAACTTCTTTTTATCAATATAAACTAGCTTTTTCCCTGAAGCCCTTACCCTGCTCACCAGGTCAACATCTTCAAAACCATAATCCTGCATATCTTCATCAAATCCCCGAACGTTTGTAAAGTCTTCCTTTCGTAAGCATATTCTGCCAACAACGTCACGGAGAACTCCTTCTTTCAGGTTCATTCTGTCCACACCCAGCACACACTCACTATTTCTGGTAAACACCTGTGCTATATATTGATAAAAATCCGGCCCTGTAAAATTATCCGCATCTACATTACAGATTAAACCTTCCGGTGCCAGTTTGAACGCTAAATTCCTGGAATGGCTTCTGTCGAACGATTGGGGCTCAAGCGTTTTATAGTAGGTCACTTTTTGCGAGGCGATTTCATCAGCCAAGTGTGTATTTACCCACTCCTCTAAACCGTCAACTGAATTATAATCCAGTAATAAAAAGCGGGCATTTTCATTGTGTTGATGATCTTTAATATTTTTGGGCAGTGTGATTTTCAAATGGTGGAGCCTGTTCATGCAAACAGTACAAAAGGTAACCCTTATCATAATTCTTAATTATGGGTAAAATAGTAAAAAAGTATAAGGACAATTGTCCTTATACTTTTCTAGATCCATGTTTTTGATGACGATGGAAATCTTTTCTGGCCTTTAGCCAATTTAATGTTGATTCTGCTTTCCAAATTTTAACGGTCTGTATGGAGCAAATGCTACCATCAGTACATTCCGGAATGATCTTTAAAGAACAAATATCAGGATTGCCTGGGCTGGGTAAAACAAATTACAGATCGCTTAGAAGCGGGAAATTAACAAGAGCCGGTGTAAGCGGTATAACAAACACCACCGCTGGTGAATAAATTTTTACCGCCTGCAACTTTTTGCATTTGTTTTTCGTTCATTTTAGCAATGGTTTCTTTATTTAAAGAAAGCTTCTGGGTGAATTTGATTTTTGATTTCATAGTTATTATTAATTTTTAATTCAAGAGCGCCTTGATTTACTGTTCATTCTCTGTAACCCTTATAACCCTTGTAAACTTCCGTAGTCAATATATTCTACGGCACAGCCATGACAGTTTATTGAAAACAGATCCGATCTATTCAACAGCTGTTAACTGCTTTGAATTACAAGAAGGTTACAATGAATTATTTAATGTTTTATAAAATGAATTTATGGAATGCTTAATTAGCCCGATATATTATTACACGTAATTGGTTATTTGCGATACGAAATAGTAAATTTATGCTAAAAGTCTTTAATTCTAAAATTATAGAATTAAAGACTTTATTATTAGAATTAACACTTGGGCGCGGCAGTCTATTACAAATAGATGAAGAATTAAATAACCCGGTGAGTGATTATACCAAATGCTACAGCTAATCAGGTCAAGTACCGGCCGGCGATACTCATCATCTCTAGAATATATGTATTTATTTAAAAATAGGTATATTTGTTTACACAGGAGTTGAAAAGTTATTGACAAGCCTCTATTTTAGATCATGACCAACATTACTGATAAAGATATTATCAACCATCTTGAAGATAAAATAAAGTTCCATTACAGCGAAGCCAAAAGAATAGAAAATATTTTACTTGCTTTTACAAGCGGGGGAGATTTACAGGAAGACCAGCCAACCGGAAGAGAGCGGATTAAACTTAAACAACCCGGACGCCGGGAAACTGGCAGTAAGGGCTTGCCAGCTCAAAAAAAGCCAAGGAAACCTGTTGAGATTCCAAAGGTTTTTTCATCTGGTCTAAAGCTAAACGGGAAGGTTATTTATGCCCTTAACCAAATTCAAAGTGGTTTTGCCGAAGACATCGCAAATAAGATATCAGAACTTCAACCTGAACTTGAGCCTGGCAAAGTTAAGGTACAGATATCAGGAATCCTATCTGGTTTAAAGTCAAAGGGTATTCTGGAGGCCCAAAAGGTAGGCAGAAAAGATCTGTTTACCATTAAGGAAAACAGGAAGGCTGTTTAATGATCTTACCATACCTTTTTAGTTTAAAATATGATCTCTTTTATTTCTGTCATCAATTCAAATATGATCTGGTAAGATAATGAATTTAAGGTTTGGAAATCATGTTTTTATCAGGACAGCTGCCGGATCTTATTCAAATTTTGACTATAATAATCTCACACACCTTTTAAAAGACACGCTTTTCCAGGCCACAATCTTCCTTGCCAGCCCTGTTTTGTTCAACGAGCTCAAAAAGCACAGCTTCCTGTATGAAAATTTATCCGACCGGCAAAAACTCAGTCTAAAAAAATACTATAACAGACTGTGTTTCAGAGCTACACCATTTGGATTATTTTCAGCAGCATCTATAGCCGAATGGAGCTTTTCGAAAACACCGTTAAGGCTTACAGGACGGCAGGTTAGTGTTGTTCCGGATTTTCGTTTATTGTCTGCTTTGTCCGTACACCTGCAAATTGTAATGGGAGAAAATGCCCGGTTCATTGCCAATAATACGATATATCGGGTTCATAAAAATGCGTTTTATTTACGTTTTGACAGACTGAACACACTTAAATATGAGCTTCTTTCTTTTCAGCCAGATTCTTTTGTAACGAAGCTTTTGCAATTTTGTGAGACAGAAAGGACTATAAAAGAGATCA
The DNA here is from genome assembly GCA_030445275.1 of Mucilaginibacter sp. Taxonomy (GTDB): domain Bacteria; phylum Bacteroidota; class Bacteroidia; order Sphingobacteriales; family Sphingobacteriaceae; genus Mucilaginibacter. The sequence goes on along the minus strand of JAUCSE010000041.1, from coordinate 75,485 downwards.
GAAGTTTAATAGGGCATGATGTAGCAAATGAACTTTTGGAACAATTGATATCTTCAGGGATCCTGTTAGCTCAGGACCTGCCAAACTATCTGGGTGATTCTTATGTTCTTAAAGTGCCTTATTTAATCGCAAAGCATCCTAAAACCGGCATTGTCCCGAAATCATGGAAAATGTTTATATCACTTTTTCCTGTTAGAGCATTCCCTTTTGAAAATCTATATAGGCTCAAATGGCCGTTTCCTGTAGCAGCAACAGCGCAAGATAAATATTATGTTAACACCTTTGCTACCTTACAAGGCGGTGTCAATACTGATTTTAAAGAAAAACTGCTTGATGCCCTGGTATGTTTAGATTGTCTATCTGCTCCTGCGCCTGTCCACGGCTTGGAAACGTTTAAAGACAATTTCAAAAAAAGATTTGATAATCAGGAGGTTCCATTATTAAAAGCCCTTGACCCCATTTCGGGCATTAATTACTCAAACCTGGGCTACAAAATTAAATCCTCAGAATTTGATGATGTCAAGTTTTCTGTTCTTAAAAAAAAGGATAAAATTCAATGGACAAATGTGAATAGCCTGTTAATAGATAAGATCAGCACCGGCGCCCCTCTTGAACCTGTTTTTTTAAGTACAGAAGATCTGCTCCCTTTACAAAAAGAAAATCAGGGAAAGATCTCTCCCAGCATATCGGTGCTCTTTCGTGAATATGGCAGCTTTATACAAGTTATTCATGCGGGAGGATGTTCTGCGGGTGCTTTATTGGCACGATTTACCCTGTTTAATGACCAGATATATGAGGCCGCCAGGGCAATTTGCAAAGCAGAGCAGACAACGAATAACCAGGTTTTGTTTGCTGAGCTATCCTGCAATATGGAAGATAGCGTGGCAAATGTAACCACAAGGAAAAGGCTTTATGATTATGAGATATGCTTATTGACACCAGCTTCGTCGTCTGCGCCTTTCCAAATTCAACCAAATGACTTGTATATATCTGTTGTAAATGATGAAATTATATTACATTCATTAAAGTTAAACAAAAGAATTATTCCCAGATTCAGCTCGGCCTATAATTTTAACCATCATGAACTTGGGCTATTCCGTTTTTTATGCGATTTGCAATATCAGGGTATAAAATCAGATCTGTCATTAAATCTCCAAAAACTAATTCCAGGGCTGCGTTTTTACCCTCGGATCATATTCAAATCTTGTATTTTACATCCCGCTACCTGGATAATTTCCGAATCAACTATTCAGCAATGCCTCTCAAGTAAAGATCCGCTAACCAGTTTACATAAAATTTTCACGGATATATCTTTAACCCGGTTCTTTTTATTAACGGACTCTGATAATCATCTGTATTTTGACAGAGACAGCGAGGACGATCTTGCCATGTTTATCCGGTCAGTGGCCAAAAACAAACCTATTACGCTGAAAGAAGCGCTACTTTCAGAAACGTCCGGCATCCATGACTTGAATAACAATTCCTACACCACCGAGATGGTAGCCGCTGTATTAAACCAGGAAGCCGTTTATTTACCGGCAAAGGCTGTTGATAGCCAAAGAAAACAAAGTACAAAACGCACCTTCCCACCGGCAGATGAGTGGATTTATTATAAAATATATTGTGTGCCTGGCTCATCAGATGAGATCATTGAACAGGAATTGGCAAAAATTATTCGTTATTTAAATAAGCAGCAGGTAGCTTTTACCTGGTTTTTTCTTCGCTATAAAGACCCTGATTACCACCTCAGGGTAAGGTTTAAACCAGACAAAATCATCACAGGGGATTTCATCGCAATGTTTAATAACGTTTTTAGTGATAAACTGGCTTCTGGCCAGGTTTTTAAGTTAACGATAGATACTTATGAACGGGAAATAGAAAGGTATCCACCTTTTCTTATCGCAAACATTGAACAAATATTCAGTGAAAGCAGCTCTTTGGTAATTCGCCTTTTAAAACTGAAAAAGCAGGATGAACAATCGGAGTTCAAATTAATGGTGATGTCACTCGATAATATAATCGGTATGTACAGCCAACACTTGCCCGATAAATTAAATTTTTGCAAAACGCTGGCCGACCAATTTGGAAAAGAACACCATTTCCATAAAGAGCTTTCCCGGCAATTAGATGAAAAATACCGAAAAGTGAAACGATCACTTCATGGTTATTTAAGTATACTCCAACAAAAGCACTTTATAAAACTTACCGAAAACAAACGCTTCATGGGAGCCTTGCGCGTGCTTAATGAAAGGCTTGCCGAAACGAATACGGAGTTGAAGCAGCAACTGTATGCTGATATCATACACTTACATATTAACAGAATGTTGGCAGATGATCCGCGTAAACAAGAGTTTATTTATTATTACTTGTTAAAAAAACATTACCAATCATCTACATTTATCAACTAATCTTTCCGGTTAGAGATAACGGAATTATTCGCAACCATCTTCATTAGTTTTTCTTTATAGTTGCCTCCCAAAGGTAACTGTAAATTACCAGGCAAAATCACCATGTTACCTTCAATTGCCTGAACTTTTGAAAAATTTATAATATAAGATTTGTGAATTCTCACAAAATATCTGGAAGATAACGCTTCTTCTATCTCCTTCATGGTTAGATAAGTAACATGCTTGCCTTTATGCATATTAAATATGACATAATTTTTAAGTCCCTCAACATAAATTATTTCCTGAAAATACAATTTGATTACTTTTCCTTTAATTCCTGGATTAATAAATATATAATCGGTATTGTTTCGGGTATCATTAGCCAACCGTGACTCAAGTATACCTTTTATTTTCTGAACAGATTTTAGGAACTTACTGAAAGAAACGGGCTTCAATAAAAAATCATAAACATTTGTTTCAAATGCCTGAAGGGCATAATCATCATGGGCCGTGACATAAACTATAGCGATTTGCGGTGGCAATAATGACGCCAGTTCAAAGCCTGATAACTCCGGCATATCTACATCTAAAAATAAAATATCAGGAATTAGTCCTCCTTTAATTTCCTGTAGCGCTGCTAATGGATCTGAAAATGTAGCCAAAAGATGGCAATCATTGGTTTTACTAAGGTATTGAGTAAGCGTATCAATAACGTAGGATTCATCGTCTACAATTACGCAGCTAATCATTTTTAAGCGGTATTAAAAGGTTTAAATAATACTCAAAATCACGGTTATCTACCGTTAGTTCATATTTATTGCCATATTCCAAATTTAACCTGCTAACAACATTTGCCATCCCGATACCATGCCCCAGAAGTGTTTTTGATTTACTCTTCTTGTTTCTAATCTCGAACATCAGCTGCTCTTCTTTGATAACAAAGCCGATATAAGCCGGGAAATGTAAATCAGACAGATCTGCATATTTAAATACATTTTCGACTATAGTCATGAATAATAAAGCCGGCACCCTAACTTCAGTTATGTTTCCCGAATATGAAAAATTCAAATTCAGATGATGGTTAAAACGTAGTTGGTTTATTCGGATATAATTCTCAATATATTCAATTTCTGATGAGAGATTAACAAGATTATCGTCCTGTTGTTTATTTAAAGCATATCTCATCATATCCGATAAAATAATTATCATTTCTCCGGCTGTTTCAGAAATCCCTGAAATATTATTATGTATAAATCCCAGTACATTAAACAAAAAATGCGGGTTGATTTGTGCCTTCAGATAGGAGTTTTCGGATATCAGTAATTTCTTTTCCAGGCTTTCTTTTTCCAGAATGCTTCTTAATCCGAAATTCTCAAGCTCTACGATGATTTTTTCCGCCCTTGATCTTGTTACCGCAAACCAGAAACCTGTACTTAAGCCTATGAAATAAACGGCCCGCCATAACCCGTGAACAACAAGCTTGCCAAGATCAGCCAATTCGTTGCTTTTAAAAATATTAAATTTTATTAAAATAACGTACAGGAGATATTTAAGGCCTAAATAAACGGCAAGTTCTAACAGAACCAGAAAAACGGAAAGTTTAAATGAGCGCTTATTGTTAGAAAAGCATTTTTCGAGAATTTCAAAATGAATGTAAAAGACGCTGATATTCAATATATAATGCCCTGCTGTATCATAAAAAGAAGGTAAACTACCCCCAAATGAATAACTCACCAACAATTCATAGAGAATAAATATTAACCAGGAAATAAAATGGATCCTAATAGTTTTAATTGAGGGCATCCGTACATAAATTATATGGCTAAAATACATAGATTTTGTATAGATAAATATGGGATTGGTGTAATATTATTATCTATGCGAAAAGTGATGTATAACTTCAAGAAAAAGCTATGAAAAAGAGAAGATCAAAACCATTAAAAATCAAGGTTATTGCCGGCTTTAAAAACTCATTTAATTTTGGCAATATAGGTGAAACAGACCCCACAACGGTAACCACAGTAACGGTTACTCACCCACAACTTTAAGAAAGAGAAATTAAAAAGGGTAAAGCAAAAACAATATTTTTTTTACTTTACCCTTTTTACTATTTCCAGCTATATTATTACCAGCTGGTTGGTATATTATTACAATTGTATTATTAGCTAATCATAAATACAAACTACTTATCGTTAACCATTTGTTTAATTGTCGCATTACCTGACGTATTGAATGCCTGGTGTGTTGCTTTTCCCACGTAGCTTAAGCTGCTGTTTCCTGCTGCCTGAGCAATGAGTTGGGTAGATACTTTAACTTTAGCAATACTGGATCCCTGCATATTTACACGAGCATTGGAAGTTAACAGATGAGCTGCATTAATTGTAGCACTTCCCTCCAGGTTCATATCCATATTATCCACCTGGCCTGTAATAGCAACATCTGCCGAGCCAGATAGTTTTCCGAAAAGCTGATGCACCTTGATTGCTCCCTTAACACCCGCAGAACCGCTAATATCAAGACTGAGGCCGCTGGCCGATATATCCTGAATAAAATATACAATTGCCGAACCCGACAGGTGAATAGAGCTTAATTGTTTTACTGTTATGAAGATGGTGATTTTATTAGGCCGGCCTCCGCTGGTTCCTCCTGTAAAACTACCGCTGTTTTCCCAGTTAAATTTATTATTCTTCACCACATACACGCTCAAAACACCATCCCGCAGTTCTGTCTTGATGTAGTTTAACATTCCTGCATCAGGTACTTTTATAGTAACAGACCCCGTGTTTCCTTGACTGATATTAAAATCAACCGGAGCCCCGGAAGTAATAGAATTAAAGGCCTTTAAGGTGCGTTCCTGACTTATAAGTTTTGTACTGTCCTTCATATTATTGGCTGCCATTACATTAGCGATTACGATAGTGTTCAGGATAATGATTAAAAAAACGATTTTTCCCTGCTTTTTCATCTGGTAATAATTAAAATATTTACAGTTGCATTGATTTTTTGAATTTATTATGATAGCATGATGATTATTCAATTCTCTCATTATTGAGTTTTTTAACATCTGGTTTATTAAATGATTTTCCGAATGAATAACTCAAGGCGGCTGACATATACCTGGATTTGATAGTTGTATACGAGTTTTGATAGTAATACACCGAGTTCATGGTATAGGTGTATTTTTTAGTTTTGAAAATATCATAAATATCCAAATTTAGCGTTAGGCGTTTGTTAAGCATGGTTTGCTGAAATCCAGCGCTAATGCTGCCCAATCCTTTTCTCTTGGCCTGAAATTCATAACTCGCCGAATTATAAAAACCGGTAAGACGAATCAGGGCGTTTTTTGATATAGAAAAGGTATTTCTGATTGAACCTGAAAAATAAGGTTTTGGCTTATAATAAAAATTGTTGACACTATCTGTTACCAGGCTAGCCGATGAAAGACCGAGGTATGAATTAATCTGCCACCAATCATTTAATTTATTATTAGCAATAATTGACAGGGACAGATTTTTCAAATTATTAGCATTGGTATTGGTTGTTATAACATGATTATAAACAGGACTATAAGTTGTTATTTGATTATTGTAAACTCCTGTGTTATCAGTATAGGCAAGTGTTACGATCGCAGAGTTTGCAGAATTCCATTGTTTTGAATACTGAAGCTCAAGGCTATTAATATAAGAAGGCTTTAAATAAGGGTTTCCTTTCATGTAATTATTCGGATCAGAAGTATTAACAAAAGGGTCCAGCAAAAAATAAGGTGGGCGATCAATCTTGCGTGCAAATGAAAAGTCAATGCTCTGAAAATCTGTCAGCTTATAAGAGAAATTTACATTTGGAAACAAATTACTATAATGCTGGCCATAATCCTGGTTATTGATACTGCTGTTTACATTTATAGCACTATATTCATACCTTAACCCCAGGCCAAAGCTTATTTTTTTTAAACTTTGGCTAAACAGAGCATATACTGCGGCTATATTTTCCCTATATCTGAGGTTATTGGATAAAGCAGTGTTTTCAACAAAGTGCTGAGTTGCTGAATCAATGTTTTCGATGGAATTGCTATTGTTTAATAGTGAATGTGAGTTTTTTAATCCCAAAGCAAGCTTACGGCTTTTGGTGAATGGTAGCGTAAAGTCGGCCTGTACCTGTGACGATCTGTATATCCGGTCGGAATTGCTTTGTTGCACAATATCCTCCGAGGCATCAGGTTGATTATTCACAAGAAAGTAATTGCGGGTAAAACTGTCGAAAGGATTAAAAATAGTTTTAGTATAAAATCCTCCGATGCTTAACTGTTCGTCTTTTTTCTTGAAGTTTTTAACATAATTAAGATTGTAGGTATAATAGTTTCCTTTATAATCAACCGTTTCATTCTGCAAAAAGTAGTTAATAGGCATTCCCGACTTATTCTGATTATCAGAACGCAGCATTGATGGGAATTTATTGGAGAAGAATGGGAAATTTATGGCAACGTTTATAAAACTAGTGGTATCTATGGAGTAATTAATCTCTACCCGGGGATTAAACACCTCCTGTTTTTGTGGCATTGTTGCCCGCTGGATATTGATATAATTAGATGCATCTCCGCTTTTATTAATGATATAATTATCCCTCAGATAAATGTCCTTCCGATACAAATAAGTAAGTCCAAAGGAGTAAGTGAATTTGTTTTTTGTATAATCAACATTCAATGCATCCCAGGTGCCGGGCAGGGTTTCATATTTGGATGAAACGGAACCCGACAACCCCTGATCAAACTTGTTTTTTAACTTGATGTCGATTAGTCCCCCGGCGGATGCCGCATCATATTTTGATGAAGGATTGGTATTCACGGTGATATTAATTATCCGGTCGGCAGAGATAGATTTAAGGTAGTTTTGAAGCTCCTGTCCTGAAAGGTTGATAAGCTTACCGTTTACCAATATTCTGGCAACATTCCCTTTAAGTTTAATATCGTCACCTCCGTCAACAATCACTCCGGGGACCTGGGCTAATAAATCAACTGCCGAACCCGTCCGGTTCACACTGGCGTCTTTCGGGTTAAATTGAAAACCGCCTCCGAAGCTTTCGATTAAATTTTTTTTGCCACTCACCGTAACTTGCGACAGATCAATAGATTTTGATGACAAGGCAAGGTGAACCACGGTATCCTTTGTGCCGCCTTGCAGATCAATTGTTTTCTCTAAATCTTTATAACCGGTATAACTTAACATCAGTTTATATCGCCCGGGTTTTAAGTTGCTCATTGTAAAATAGCCTTTTTCATCGGTTTGCATTTTCATGGCTTTTACGCTATTGTAAGGATATAGAGCAATGGTAGTAAAACTAAGCGGCTGATGGGTGGCGCTGTCTGTTACAAATCCCTTAAGTCTGATATTTGAACCTTGTTGCGCCAGGCAAAATAAGGGCAATAGAATTCCAGCAAAACAATAAATAATTTTTTTCATAGGTTATATATAGAACAGATTTATCTGAAACAGCACCGGTGTCTGCATGTTATTAGCAGCCTGTGTCTGAGTTTATTAATTAGTTATGGATTTGTTGTTAGGGCTTTTACACTTTCTATATCAATAGCATCACCAACAAAACTGCTCACATGCATGTTTCCCCATTGTATTGATACAGTAACCAGTTCTGTAATTGCTTTCTTACCCCGGGTATAAATAATAACCGATGTATTGCCATTTTGCTCCCATCTGAAGTATTCATCGTATACATGGTCTTTTTTTACTTTTTGGTTTACCTGATCCAGGACTTTCGTAACAAACTCCTGCGAAGCTGGCATATCCAAATATTTATAAAACCTTATCTGCTTCATAATCCTGGCAATAGCCGGGTGCTTCCACATCCCGGTTTCATTTGATCTATTTATCATTGCCTCACTCATCTGCTTCACTTCAAACCCCGGCTGCTTGGAATAACCGCTAAAGTATTTATCAATCATTGTATCATTTGAACTATCAACCACTTTTTCCTGACCATAGGTGTTATTCACCGATATTAATATAACACATAGCAAAATCATGTACGTTTTCATATTTAGTTTTTTGTCGGCTTGTATTCAACCATGTGCTCAACTGATTTATTCATGTCATTATAGCCGTCATTCAAAATCTTTGACAACGCCAATAAATCTGCTTCGGATTTTTGCTGCAATTCCAACTCCCTATTTGCCTGTTCATGGCGGATGTAACTAACACTCAATACGGTGATAAGAGAGCCCAGCACAAGTACTGCGGCTACCCGGGGAAGCATTTTTATCCAGGCTTTTTTCTGACTGCTAGTTTGCGAAGTTCCGGTAAAGGATACTACCTCATGACTAATGTTTTTGAATTCGCTAATCACCTTAAAAAGGTCCTGATCCTCAAAATCAGGCAGATCATGCTGAGCAAAATATTCTTTGAGTGTTTTTTCTTCGGTTATGGTTGTCTCTGCATGATAATATCTGTCAAGCAAAACGCGTACTTCATCTGGTTTCATTTTTTTGATATTTACTTTTTAGAAATTGTCTCCCCCTGAAAAGATAAACTTTAACCTGTGATTCGGATATATCGAGAATCTCAGCGATCTCTTTATATTCCAATTCCTCGATCTCCCTTAGATACAAGATATTTTGTTGTATTTCAGGTAATTTACCAATCAGCACATTGAATCTGTATTTTAAATCGTCTAAAACGATGTTCGTTTCGGTATCGTTTTGTGAAGGCTTTTCAATTACCTCATCCAATACCAAATACAAGTGATTCCGCTTTTTTTTATTAAAATTTAAACAGGCATTCCGGACTATACGCATGGCATAAGCTTCAAAATTGATCCACTTGATCCATTCCTCACGCAGTTGCCATATCTTCATAAGCGTTTCCTGGTGAATGTCCTCGGCATCATTTACATTTTTGACAAGCGAAAAAGCAAACCGGTAAAGCTTTGCCTGGCTACTCAAAAAAATTTTGTAAAGCTCTGCGTCCATATAATTATGAGGGAGACAATATGAAAGACTCTAAAGTTACATTTTTTTCTATTTTTTTAATTCTATAAAAAAATACGAGATAAACACATTAGAACAATTCAGATTAAATCAGAATACTTTGTCGAAATCTCCCAATTTAGAGTTTACTACATTTGTCCTGAATACAGGAGAGTTATATGTATAAATCCCCATTTTTATTTATTTGAATCTGAAGAGAAGCGCTTATTTTTTTAAAGAAAATCGCGAACGATATAAAAAAAATGAATTTATGAAAAGAGAAGACTTTGATTGTATAACGGCAACTCCAGCTTTAGGCTGAATAACAATCATAGTTTTAATAAACATGGTAATCCTTTAGAGAGGATACTCATAGTTAAATTTTTTAGGGGTATTCGTGAGACTTCGCATTTAAGTGAGTCAAAGCACATGATTCTTCAGATTTTTGTTTGCCGAATGCCCTGCACTTATAAGGCCAATATATCAGGAAGGAAACATAATAGATAAATTTTTTTCTAACAGGGCTGTATCAACTATAAGATTTGCCTGGAAAATATCCTGATCAATATCCGTGGGAGTACAAATCTGATGGTAATATCGGTGCCCGAGGGTACCTGCCATATACCAAAAAATTAAACTATGCCAATCATGTAAGTTGGTCCTTTTCTTGTGCAACTCAAATAACGAAGCATTTTTAGGCATAAACAACATATTGGTAAGCCCAGAACCGTGTATAGATACCAAATACTTTGCATGACCATAAATAGCCACCTGCTCAAAAAAACTGTATTCCTCGTTATATAAAATGGTAAAGTTATACCTGAGCAATATACTGACAACCTCATCTTCATTATCAACCTTTCTTCTATCGGCCTTTTTACGGCTCAGGTATATCCGCTCGCCACAATTGATATTGATATTTTTTTCATTTAAAACATAGTTCAGATAAAACGCTCTTACCTCTTTCATCATACCATAATCATACACCTCCATGAGGGGCTTAATTTGAGGCATACACAGTTTTCGGACCAGGATACTTTTATGTTCCGGAATAAAAAATATATCCTTAAACCTGAACGGCTCAAGAGAGCTCATAACAAACTCGCTTTTTTTATAAGATTCTGGTAACAACAATACCATTTGGTCAATTTTGTCTTTTACCCTCCAGATACGAAAAACAGACTCGCAGATCCAATGATAATACATAAACCAGGGATGGTGAATGGATAAGTAAGTATTATCATCATCTAACACTACAAGATTATCAGGGTTTTCATAAGCTTCCTCATAACTTACAGTGGCCAGTTTTAAAAAATAATCAAATTGCGGCGGATAGTCATGATGCGATTCTTTCAGCAATCCATTTTCTGTTACACAAAAGCCCGTATGGGTAACAAATGCGTTTGTGAGTCTTTTTACCTTTAAAGGGCTCAGCTCAAATGATAAATAAGGTAAAAAAAGCGAAGCGTCTTCATCATTAATATTAACAGGAGGCAAAACAGAAACCTTTTTACTCATAGAATATTATTTAAAATACGTAATTGACGCAGGTTTAACTATGGTTTTTACAGAATACTAATATAAACGCATTGTAATATAATTAGATACAGATAGATAAAATAATAGCTCATATTTATTATCATACAGGGTTGACCAGTTATAATTAATACTTCTATATTTATATAATGTGTTGAGCGATGAAAATTCATTACACATTAATCGTATCATTTCGACGAATCAGGGATGGAATTGAGCCAGGCGGGCAACAGTTTTTTGCTGTTGCTCAAAAGTAGCTCCTCCTTATACCTCATCGGAATGACATGGTTTTTATTCTATTAATTCAATTGTTAAATAAGTATTATAGAATACCAATTGTATATTCCCGATGAATATGTTTTATTACCGCATGCGTAATAACAGATCATCGCAGTACTCTTGAAAGCACGGGCTTATTGAATTAATGATCATCAGGATAAAAGAAATTTGTTAAACGTTTAAATTAATTATATCAATGGCCGTGTCATTATGTACCGTTTGTAAAAACAGAGCTAACCACTACAAACAAACGATTCTTAGAAATATTCAGGATAATAAGGATGATGCTACCGTAGAATTTATTTTATTGGATTATAATTCAAACGATGATCTGGAGCAATGGGTAAAAGATAATCTTTCGCAATATATCGAAAGTGGCTTATTTACTTATTACAAAACATTTGAGCCTCAATATTTTCAGCGCAGCCACTCCCGTAATATGGCTTTCAGATTGGCCTCGGGCAACCTTGTTTGTAATGTTGATGCTGATAATTTTACAGGGCCCTCCTTCTCGGCGTATTTGACTAAAGCGTTTTCCGGAGAGGGTAACCTGTTTATGTGTGCCGGAGGGCAATTTGATAAGATATCCTATTCTGATATTGGAGGCAGAATATGTATGCGGCCAAAGGATTTTTGGGAAATAGGTGGTTATGATGAAGATATGGTTAATTACGGCTTTGAAGATTTTGACCTGGTGAACCGCCTGGTATTAGCCGGTGTTGAAAAAAAACTCATTACAGACGATGTTTTTTTGAACGTGATCAGGCATGATCTGGTTGATAGGATTACGGAGGAGTTTCCGTACAAAAATATTAAAAGCGTGATGATACACTATATTGGTCCGTCTACAAGTAAAATGCTGCTCCTGTTTTTAAATGGCAATTACGCAATGGCTACCATAACCAAAGAACAAAACCGAAATGCGGCTGACAAATCAATCAGATTTGCTGAACATGGCATCAACATGATCACCATTGATGAGGGCAATTGGGTTAAAGGCACTGTACAAACCGGCCCTCCGGAAGGCCTGAATTTAATGTCGGCACAAAATAACCTTATCTATACCGCACAAAACATTAATGAAGATAGTATCCGCCTGAAAAGCGATACCGATATTTTTGATTTTCATACCATATATGATAAGCAATCTATAGAAAATGCTATTATGTTTTATTCCGAAACTTATAATCGCACAAAAATGCAGCAAAACCTGGCTCAGAAAACCATCAGGCCTAATTTAAACGCTATCGGTAGCGGAACGGTTTACAAAAACTTTGATTACAACAATCCAATATTTTTGCAATGAACAACGGAACGTTAAATAACCGCATCCGAATTTCTGTTTTTTATGCGAACGATAGCTGGCAGCAGTTCGTGTCAGATTTTTTAAGGCCCTTTGTATCTAAACATACACAAAACGGAAATATAGGTGCCATATATATTGCTCTAAACAACGATCAGGGCGATAATATTCGGTTTGCTTTTGAATGTAATGCGGCCGATAAAGATCAGTTTGGCGATGAGCTGCACATACAGTTAAGCAACTATTTAGCATTAAAACCATCCGGACAGCCTCCTGAAAATTATGTGGGAAAGGATTTTTTTATGAATTTTCCCAATAACAGCATACAGTATAATTTATATGAGCCGGATTTTACTAATAATGATGTAAAGAAACTCAGTTCGCTTATTTCAGAGAGAATAATGAAGGTTCTGGCAGAAGATGGCTATGGTGATTCATTTACCTTTACTTTTCTGCTGTACATCATCATGACCTTTTACTGTGCGCATGAAACTGTTTATGGCGATGCCGACAATTTAAAAATCACAAGTATGCTTTATGGGGACGAAGCAGCAAATAAAGCCCCTGACACATCTTTTGAAGTATACAATGATCTTTTTACTGAAAATGAGGAGATTATTAAAAACATGTATCTTGAAGTAATTGATGGCCAGGATGAAGATGGTTCAGTTACAGATTTAGAGCAGCTAAAAGCACACTATAGTCTGATGCTTACTGGATTTGATAAATCCGAAACAGTTGAACATACCATGTTGCTATCCTTTGATCGTGTTATTGCAGACCAGGTAAATATGAATCATGACCTGCTGCCCTTTATTTATTATGTGGTTTATTTAGCCAGTATGGGGTCATTTACAGATCAGTAAAAGGCTTGAAGAACGGCGATGCTGTAATTACGCCTTTAACTACCATCTTATTAAAATGTTGCCGAAAAACGGATAAATACGCATTGGTGGTATTTCTACTGACCTGGTTAAGTAGGTAACTTTGAAAGTTGTCTAATAAATCTTCATCTACGTACTGAACTAAAACATCTGTTTTGGTGAAATACCTCTTAAGGTGAATAATAAGGCATTCCAATTTATAATTAAATTTCTTGGCCAAACGTTGATCGAAATAGCATAACAGGTTATAATTTATTTTGACAGGTTGCTTATAACCTTGGTCTGAAAAACTCAACTCGTTATCTCTTTTATTGCGAAGTACATTTATAATCTTAAGATTATCTTTGTCCAACTCAGTGATACGGGTGCCCGGAACAGCATAGTGTTATTCAGATAAATATTAAGAAACCCTCAATTGCACTTACCTTTGCCAAATGGCAGGCATCTACATACATATTCCTTTTTGCAAACAGGCATGCCATTACTGCGATTTCCATTTCAGTACCTCGTTAAAATATAAGGACGAGCTGCTGCGTGCTCTGGTAAAAGAGATACGATTGCAAAAAAGCTACCTGAACAATGAAACCATTGAAACCATATATTTTGGTGGCGGCACACCATCGTTGCTGGAGGCTGATGAAATAAACCTGCTCATCAATACCATTACCGAGTTGCATACCGTATCGTCAAATGCCGAAATAACACTGGAGGCTAATCCGGATGATCTGAACGATACCAAAATAAAAGCCCTGCGACAAACCGATGTAAACCGCTTTAGCATTGGCATCCAATCGTTTTTTGACGAGGACCTGATGTGGATGAACCGCGCGCACCGCAGTCGGCATGCCGAATCTTCCGTAAAAAGAGCGCAGGATGCAGGTTTTGAAAATATTACTGCCGATCTGATATACGGTTACCCTTTATTAACCGATACCAAGTGGAAGCAAAATCTGCATAAGTTATTTGAGCTGGGCATTCCCCATGTATCGGCCTATTCCATGACGGTTGAGCCACAAACCGCGCTGGCAGCATTCATCAGCAAAAAGAAACAGTCACCAATGAATGATCAGCAAAGCGCGGCACAGTTTACTGTACTGATGGATGCCATGAATGATCATGGCTTTGAGCATTATGAAATATCAAACTTTTGTAAACCAGGCCATTATTCAAGGCATAACTCCAACTACTGGCAGGGTGTAAAATACCTGGGTATAGGGCCGTCTGCGCATTCATACAACAGCGAAGCCCGGCAATGGAATATTGCTAATAATGCCAAATACATACAGGTTATTGAAACCGGTAAATTACCCTCCGAAACGGAAACGCTGACCGAGGAGAACCGCCTGAACGAATATATCATGACCTCCATACGCACCATGTGGGGCCTTGATTTGGATAAACTTAATATGATAGCCAAAGCATCGGCTGATGAATTGCTTATTGCAGCCCGTCGTTATTTTGACAACGGTTGGCTAACACAAAAAGATAATACTTTATACCTGACTCCCACAGGTAAACTTTATGCCGATAATATAGCGGCAGGTTTATTTTTTTAATAGTACTTATGAATAAATTAGTGGTAAAGCTATTAGTTGTAAGAAATATTAAACCAAATAAAAACCGCCATGTCAAACTGCCCGTATCTTGTTGTAAGTAACAAATATGATAAACTTAATAAACTATCAAGAGCTCGTGATAGCTTTGTTATCTTTAAAAACGGACAAGCACTACCAAGTGTCATTTAAAACATTGATAAACTAATCACTATAATGAAAAAAATAATTATCGCGGCGTTTGCATTAGCAGCTTTTGCAATTGCGCCTAAAGTTAACGCTCAGACAAAAATGGTAGGTGGCGCAGCCATGTACCCCAATAAAAATATTGTTGAAAATGCAGTAAACTCAAAAGACCACACTACCCTGGTAGCAGCTGTTAAAGCCGCTGGCCTGGTACCAACTTTATCATCAGCAGGACCGTTCACTGTGTTTGCCCCAACAAATGAGGCTTTTAACAAACTGCCGGCCGGTACCGTTGATAACCTGGTTAAACCAGCTAACAAAGCAACTTTAATAAAACTTTTAACCTATCATGTGGTTGCAGGAAAACTAAGCGCTGCTGATTTACTGACTAAAGTAAAAGAAGGCAAAGGTAAGGCCGAACTAAGTACTGTAAGCGGTGGCACCCTGACCGTTATGTCGCAAGGTGCCAAATTATACCTGATTGACGAAAAAGGCGGCAAATCATGGATCACCATTGCCGATGTAAACCAAAGCAACGGTGTAATACATGTAGTAAACGCGGTATTAATGCCTAATTAAGTTAAACATCCAAATAAATTAATAGAAAGCCCAGGTGTGAAAGCAGCGGGCTTTTTTTATACACTACTGGTTAATAATTTGTATCAGTAATAAACTGTAATACCTGATAGGCGATGTCTTACAAAATAAAGCTGATGTACTGATTCGATTCCCTCTTTCCGCCGCAGGCGAAGAGAGGGATGTCGATCCGCCGGCTGGCGGAGATGACAGGGTGAGTCAATCGCCGATAGACATTAATTACATTTTTTAACACAAAACCTTATACCTTTTGGGGTTTTATTTCGTTATTTTGTTTGCTTTTCGGTATTTAAGTTAAATTAATTTAAATAAAACAGCCGAAAAAGCAATTACAATATGAGTTTTATCCTCCGCCCTATTGATACTGTTGAAAATATTTCTCCTGAAGATTTTAAGAAGAATTATTTAGATCCGCGCCGTCCGCTGGTAATAAAAGGGCTTACCAAAAGCTGGCCTGCCCGCGAAAAATGGACCCCGGAATATCTGAAACAGGTAGTTGGCAAAAAAGTAGTGCCTTTGTATGATAATTCAAAAGCCGATCCTTCAAAACCCATCAACTCATCAGCAACGGAAATGCCCTTTGATGAGTACATCGATATGATCCGTAGCCAACCTACCGAGCTGAGGATATTTTTCTTCAACATTTTCAAACAAGCCCCACAACTTTTGGATGATATTGTATTACCAAAAGACCTGATGGGTGGCTTTTTAGAAAGCATGCCAGCTATGTTTTTCGGTGGCTCTAATTCGGTTACCTTTTTACATTATGATATTGACTTGCCGCATATTTTTCATACCCACTTTGGCGGGCGCAAACACGTGATCTTGTTCGAAAACAAATGGAAACGCCGCTTATACTGTATACCAAACGCTACTTACGCGCTGGAAGATTATGATGTAGCAAATCCAGATGTTAAAAAATTCCCCGCACTTGACGGTGTTGAAGGCATAGAGGTATTTTTAGAACATGGCGATACCCTGTTTATGCCAACCGGCTACTGGCACTGGATGAAATATATTGACGGTTCATACTCCCTGAGTCTGCGCGCCTGGGATGCTTCCCTAAGTCGCAAAGCCGCCAGTCTGTATAACCTGGCCATCAAAGGCGGAGTTGATAGCGTATTGAAAATGGCCTTTAAAGAAAAATACGCCAAATTCCGCGAAGAACTGGCCGTAAAATGGGCCAATCGCGAGCTTGCCGCCGGAAAACCGTTGTAGAGTTTTAAGTCATAAAACATTTAAATGGCGATGCATGAATTCATCACCATTTTTGTTTAAAGAGAATGGATTATTAACTACGATGTATGGTCGCACACTATCTTCCACTCCCCCTTTATTTTTTTGAACCATAGGGTATAATAACCACCGGGAGCATCTTTGGCGCGTTTAAGTTTCCAACCACCTAACAGGAAGGCATTGGTGCCATCAAGCACTTTTACCTGTAAAAAGGTAAAGGTAAGCTGCCCCATGGCTGCCTTGTTCGGATATGTTTTCTTGTAATGTTCAAGGGTAGTTTGCCAGCCATAGGTTGGTGCAGTTTTACCTACAAACAGCAGCGAATCAGATTTCCAATATCCTTGCATAAAGCCATTGATATCACCCCGATTCCAGGCCAGCTGCTGAGTATGCATCACTTTTATTATGGCCTGCCTGTCCTGAGCATAGGAGATACAAGAAACAAGTATCAGGAAACAAGATAAGATGTACTTTTTCATGAACTAAATATAGAAAAATTGTCGGAATATGATTTTGTCGGAACCGGGATTCGCACGATTAAGGGATTATTACGATTATAAATAAAATCTGTTAAATCCAAAAATCTGATAAATCCTGGTTCAGACAAATCCCGGTTCAGACAAAATCTCAAAAAAATCCTGTTATATTTGAAACTTACTACATCAAACTTAACATTGGCTTTATGAAAAATCAGGTATTAAGCTTCGGCGAAGTTTTATGGGATGCCTTTGGCGACGGTAAAAAGGCTGGTGGCGCCCCGATGAATGTGGCCAGACACCTGGTGCAACAGGGCGTTAGTGTTACTTTTGCCAGCTCAGTTGGTATGGATAGCAGCGGCGATAGCTTAGTAAACTTTTTGCAAAAAAGCGGCTTAAATTCACCCCTCATTCAACGCGACGATGAATTACCCACCTGTGAGGTTACTGTACAGCTTGATGAAAATAACCAGGCCACCTATATTATACCTGAACCCGTATCCTGGGATAATATCCAAACAACAGACGAGTTAACTGAAGCGGGCAAAAAAGTATCGGCCATTGTATACGGCAGCCTGGCCTGCCGCAATACTACCACCCGCGAAACCCTGTTAAACCTACTTGACGAAACAACGGCGCTCAAAATATTTGATGTAAACCTGAGGCCACCCCACTATACCTTGTCGACCATCGAAACGCTGACGGCCCGTGCCAACGTAGTAAAGATGAACGAAGAAGAAGCCAACTTGCTGATCGGTGGCAGCAGCCGTTCGCTACGAGATCAGATCAACGAGTTCCGTTCCAAATACCATAATCAAACCATTTGCGTAACCCGCGGCGAAAACGGCGCTATCATATGGCATGATCATGAGTTTTACGAAAGCCCCGGTTGCCCCGTAAAAGTAGGCGACTCCGTAGGCGCCGGTGATGCATTCCTGGCTACCCTTGTGGCCGGAGTACTTTCCAAACAACCTATGCAAACCGTAGTAGACAAGGCATGCTCCGTAGGGGCGTACGTAGCCAGTCAGCGCGGTGCCAACCCGATTTATACACCCGAATTATTGAATAGTTTAGCCTATTTATAGTTCGTTGAAACTCTAAAAATTCTAAACTCTATATGTCTTTTTGAAGATTGTCATCCTGAGGAACGAAGGATCTATTCTACGATTAGATTTTTCACTTCATTCAAGGGATAGTTCTTCGCTACGCTCAGAATGACAGGGTGAGTTTTAATCGTGGGAATCCTTTAGTCCATTTAATCATGGTTCAGACAAAAAGCGATAGACATTATCTGCCCTGTATAGTATAGAGATTGCTTCGTACCTCGCAATGACGTGCTTTTTGATTAGTTTCAATCTGCACATTTAAAATCCGCACATCTGCACATCCACCCGCACATCAACCTTTTGTCATACTTACCTAACAATTTGTTTTAATACCTGCTATACGAAACTTTTAAGAATAATTATCCGTTTCTTTATGTGTAGAAAGGATAAGATATGCGTGGTTTTGGATTTTCAAAGTTTAAGCCCAACCAGATTCCCAAAGGCGGATTTGAAGAATTATTAAAGTTATTCCTGGAATTGCTCAACTATACCGCGGGCGATGCAGGCGAAGCTTTAGCCTGGCTAAACGAACTCGATAAACAATACAACCTTACCAATGATGATTATGGTATGGGCGATTTTATTGACGAGCTAAAACAAAAAGGCTACCTTGATGAGGATCAGCAAAATGGTGGTTTTAACATCACTGCTAAAACGGAGCAAAGCATCCGCCAGTCGGCTTTGGAGGAGATCTTCGGTAAATTAAAAAAATCAGGTAAAGGCAATCACCGCACCCCCCAATCGGGCCAGGGCGATGAAAAAAATGCCGAACGCCGCGAGTTTGAATTTGGTGATAGCCTGGATCAGATTGATATGACCCAATCTATCCATAATGCCCAGGTTAACCACGGTATCGGCGATTTTATGATGACCGAACGCGACCTGGAAGTGGAGGAAATGGACTATAAAACCCTTACCTCAACCGTGCTGATGATCGATATATCGCATTCTATGATTTTATATGGTGAAGACAGGATTACCCCAGCCAAAAAAGTGGCTATGGCCCTTGCCGAGCTCATCCGTACCAAATACCCAAAGGATACTTTAGATATTGTTGTTTTTGGTAATGATGCCTGGCCGATAACTCTGCAGGATCTGCCGTATTTGCAAGTGGGCCCTTACCATACCAATACCTATGCCGGGCTGGAGCTAGCAACTGACCTGCTACGCAGGCGCAAAACACACAACAAGCAAATATTTATGATCACTGATGGTAAGCCCACCTGCTTAAAGGAAGGTACCAAATATTATAAAAACAGCATCGGACTTGATAGGAAAGTGGTGAACAAAACCCTGAACATGGCCGCTCAGTGCAAGCGTTTAAAAATCCCCATCACCACTTTTATGATAGCTAAAGATCCTTATTTACAGCAGTTTGTTCGTAAATTCACAGAAACAAACGGCGGCAAGGCTTTTTACAGTTCATTAAATAATTTAGGTGAATATATTTTTGAGGATTACGCCAGAAACAGGAGAAAAACGGTAAGATAAAAATGTGCGGATGTGCAGATATTAATGATACCATGAAAATTGACCGTATTGATCACCTGGTTTTAACCGTAAAAAATATAGAGGAAACTTGCACGTTTTATACCAATGTATTGGGTATGGAAGTGGAAACATTTGGGGATAATAGAAAAGCCCTGAAGTTTGGCAATCAAAAGCTTAACCTGCATCAAAAAGGGAAGGAGTTTGAGCCAAAGGCTGATCATCCTACACCCGGTGCTATTGATATTTGTTTTATTACAGCTGATGCGGTTGATGAAATTAAAACAGAACTCGAAAATAAGCACATACAAACAGAGGGAATATTTGAACGTACCGGAGCTACCGGCAAAATACGATCAGTTTATTTTCGCGATCCCGATCAAAACCTGATCGAGGTTAGTAATTATATATTATAACAATAGAGCATTACATGAGTAAATTACTTGATATAAAAACCCTTGGTCAGCTAAAAAAAACTGGTTATAAAAGCCGATCGGTTAAAGACGAATTACGTGCCAATTTAATAACCCAGCTAAAAAAACGTGAAGGTGGATTTCAGGGCATTATTGGCTTTGAAGATACCGTTATCCCTGATCTGCAAACCGCTATATTATCAAGGCATAATATTTTGCTATTGGGTTTACGCGGTCAGGCCAAAACCCGTATTGCACGCTTGCTGGTTAACCTGCTAGACGAATATGTACCCTATATTGAAGGATCAGACCTGTTTGATGACCCCTACAATCCTATTTCATGGTATGGTCATAGCGCGATAACAGAAAAGGGTGATAATACGCCTATCGGCTGGATACACCGCTCAGAACGTTATACCGAAAAACTGGCTACCCCTGATGTTACAGTTGCCGACCTGATAGGTGATGTTGACCCTATTAAAGCAGCTACCCTAAAATTGACCTACTCTGATGAGCGGGTGATCCATTTTGGACTGATCCCACGTGCGCATCGTGGTATCTTCGTGATCAACGAACTGCCCGACTTACAAGCTCGTATCCAGGTATCGTTATTTAACATCCTCCAGGAAAGAGATATCCAGATCCGTGGTTTTAAACTGCGTTTGCCGTTGGATATCCAGTTTGTATTTACTGCCAACCCTGAAGATTACACCAACCGAGGTTCGATAGTTACCCCACTTAAGGATCGTATTGAAAGCCAGATATTAACGCACTATCCACGTTCGGTTGAAATTTCAAGAAAGATTACCCAACAGGAAGCATCACTTACTGACGAGCAGCGCACTACTGTTGAGGCCGATAGTTTGGTGAAAAACTTAATAGAACAAATTGCTTTTGAAGCTCGTAACTCTGAATATGTCGATAAAAAATCAGGCGTATCGGCACGTTTAACTATTTCAGCCTATGAAAACCTGATCAGCAATGCCGAGCGCCGCATGATCATCAATAACGAAACAAGCACCTTTGTACGTATAACCGACTTTTTAGGGGTAATACCTGCCATTACCGGTAAAATTGAACTGGTATATGAAGGCGAGCTGGAAGGCCCGGGTAAGGTGGCCAATATACTAATAGGCAAAGCTATTAAATCCTCACTATTGGAGTTCTTCCCTGATCCTGAAAAAGCAAAAAAAACAAAGGCCTCTAACCCTTATACCAGTATTATTAATTGGTTCGGCGAAGGTAATAATGTGGCCCTGGTTGATGATATGTCATTACAGGATTACAAAAAAGCGCTTAATGAAGTTGCAGGCCTAAAAGATCTGGTTAAAAAGATACACCCCCGCCTTACTGAAAACCAACAATTGCTGCTGATGGAGTTCGTATTGCACGGCCTGTCAGAGTTTTCGCAATTAAATAAAGGATTTTTGGATAATGGCTTTGCGTTTTCAGATATGTTTAACAGCCTGTTTAACCTGCAGCCTGATGAAGACGATCTGGATCTTGACGATGACCGTTATTAACTTATATTAGCGGTGAATGACGGAACAAGCACTTGATATTATACTTATAATTGCGATACTGCTGCTTATTGACCTGTATGTATTACACGGCATCCGTGGCGCATTCAAAAAGTGGAAGTTGCCCCACTCGGGCGACTTTACTTTTTTTTACTGGTTGATAAGCGTTTCTTTAATTGCAGGTTTACTGCTATCCATTTACACCAATTTAGGTCTTGGTTTAAGAGCTGCGTTCCTGCTGGCCTTCTCCCTGATATTCATAGGCAAAATATCCTTTTTACCCTTCTTGATGATGGATGACCTGAGGCGGATGCTGATACTAAGACGTGAAAGGTTAAACAGAAAAGCAACAGATATCAGTATCCCTCCAAAAGAGCATGCTATACCCCGTTCAGCGTTTTTGATGAAGGCAGGATTACTTGCCGGGGCTGTACCATTGGCCGCTATCAAAATTAATATGCCCAAGGGTTTGTATGATTATCATGTACGGTATCAAACCATGCATCTGCCTAATTTACCCAAGGCGTTTGATGGTATAAAACTAGGCCAGATATCGGATATTCATTCAGGCAGCTTTTATAATAAAAAGGCGGTGCTTGGCGGTGTTGAAATGCTGCTAAAGGAAAAGCCTGATCTTATATTTTTTACCGGCGACCTGGTTAACGGACTGGCATCCGAAATGCTCAACTACCAGGATATTTTTTCGAAGGTAAGAGCCCCGCTGGGAGTTTACAGCTCATTGGGTAACCATGACTATGGCGATTATGAAAAATGGCCATCATATGTCGCTAAACATAAAAACCATGCCGATTTGATAGCCACCCACAAAAACATGGGCTGGGATCTGTTACTTAATGAGCATCGCCGCTTAAAAGTAAATGGCGAGGAGATTGGCATACTGGGTGTTGAAAACTGGAGCAAGCTAAGTACTTTTCCTAAATACGCCTGCCTGGACCAGGCTATTAAAAATACGGATGACGTCCCGGTAAAGCTGCTATTGTCACATGATCCGTCGCATTGGCGTGGTGAGGTATTACCTAAATATCCGCAGATAGATGCCATGTTTTCGGGCCATACGCATGGTATGCAGTTTGGGGTACGCACCGAAAGTTTTCAATGGAGCCCTATTGAGTATGTATATAAAGAATGGGCTGGGCTGTATCAGGAAAGTCACCAGCAATTATATGTAAATGTGGGCTATGGTTTTATTGGTTTTGCGGGCAGGGTTGGAATATTACCGGAGATTACGATATTTACATTAAAAGCCGGCCAAAATTCCTCTACAATAGAATCGTAAAGATTAATGCAGGCAGATATTGATCACTAAATGAAAAAAATATTTCAATCTGTTTTTGATTTTCTGCTGTTCAGTAATATTTTCATGTCGCTTTGTGCCGTTGCACAAGCCCTGCTAACGTTTCAGCTTATAGGCGAAAAACCAATGCCTGCTGTTTTGGGTTTGCTATTTACATCTACCCTGGGCATTTATAATTTTTGCATACTGATCACCCGGCCTGCACAGCCTCAATCGTCGCAATACAAGCGGGTACGCTGGTTTTTTGCGCATTACCGGCTCATGGTAACCTTTACCATTGTTTCGCTGCTTTCCCTTATCCCATTGTTCTTTTTAATTACAACCGAATCAAAAATATTACTCATTTTCCTGGGCATTTTATCCTTTAGTTATGGGTTGCCCCTGTTTACCATCGGCGATCATAAATTTGGCCTTCGTAACATTCCAGGATTAAAGCCATTTTTGATCACCCTGGTATGGACCATGAGCTGTGTATTGTTCCCGGTACTTGAGGTGTTGCACCTGCATACCAATGATATATCCATGCGCGATACCACTATACTGATAGCTAAACGTTTTTTGTTTATTGGCGCGCTCACTATTCCCTTTGATATTCGTGACCTGTTTGATGACCGCAATCACGGGCTTAAAACCATCCCGGTAGCCTGGGGCGAAAAAAACGCGTACTTATTTTGCCAGGTATTGCTTGCCGGCTATGTGGTTTTGCTATTCCTTTTCAGGCAAAATGGATTCAGTACCGATTTTTGGGCATTAACGCTTACCGTTGTTTTAACCGGTTGGCTCATATTTAAATCGGCCTGGAAAAAAGACGAATACTATTATTTCTTTTTTATGGATGGTGTGCTCATACTGCAATACGTAGTACTCATGGCATTCCGCATCCTGGCAGCTCATTAAATAATGGCGGCTAACTTTAACAACTCCGCATGGTTTTATGATAGGCTTTCGCGCCTGGTGTATGGTAAAGCCCTGGTAAACTCCCAGCTGTACTTACTTCAATTCATTAAACCGGGTAGCAATATATTGATTGTGGGTGGCGGCACCGGCTGGATACTGGAAGAGCTAACCAAGCTTCATCCATCCGACCTGTGTATTACCTATGTTGAGGTTGCTGCCGGCATGATGACATTATCACAAAAAAGGAATACTGGCAAAAACGAGGTAATATATATCAATGATGCTATCGAACATGTAATACTTCCATCTGACTTCGATGCGGTGATCACCCCTTTTCTGTTTGATAATTTTACAGAGCATACGCTTAAAACCGTATTTACCCATATCCATCAATCGCTAAAACCCGATGGCCTATGGCTCAATGCCGATTTTCAGCTTACCGGCAAATGGTGGCAGCAGGTTTTACTGAAAAGCATGTTTGTTTTTTTCAGAATAGTTTGCGGCATTGAAGCCAGTAAATTACCGGAAATAGCTGCTTATTTTACCATTAATGGGTATAATGTTATTGAAAAAAAAACTTTTTTTTATGATTTTATGGTGGCGAGGGTGTATAGGGCGGGTTGAAAAGTTGTTGCTGACAACGCCAACAACGGCACAAATAAAAATTTCGTCATTACGAGCGTAGCGTGGCAATCCCCTACTTACAGCGCGCGGCCCTGCTTATTGGGGATTGCCACGCTACGCAATGACGCGTGGAGAAATAATGGAGACTTTACTGATTATAAACAAACTTATACCCAATTCCCCTTACCGTTTGCAGGTATTGTGGTGAATCGGCATTGGTTTCAATTTTTTTACGCAGGCGAACAATGTGCATATCCAGCGTGCGGGTGTTTACGTCGGCATTGTAGCCCCAAACTTCCATCATCAGTTCTTCGCGGTTAATTACCTTGTTCTTGTTTTTCAGGAAGTATAGCAGTATCCTGTTCTCCAATATGGTCAGTTCAATTTTGCGGTTATCCCTGATCAGCAGGTGGGTATTGGGCAAATGCTCCATATTGGCAAAGCGGTACGATTCAGATTTTTCGCTATTCAGCGAAAACTTGATCTTATTATCAATCATCGCTACCAATACATCCATATTGAATGGCTTTGTAATATAATCAGATACACCAAAGTTATAGGCCTCAATCTTGTCAACATCCTGAGCCTTGGCGGTCATCATGATAATCAGTTTATCATACCCTTTTTCCCTGATGTTGGCGCATACCTGCGATCCAGGCTTACCTGGCAGCATCCAATCCAGCAGTACAATGTCAGGTTGTTCTTCCAGTATCATACTCTCGGCATCGTCGCCGTTATCGGCTTCCAATACTTTGTATCCTTCTGATTGCAAACGCTCTGCTACCAGGAAACGCAGGTTTTCATCATCTTCAACCAGCGCAATTTTAATTTCTTTGTTCATATTTTAATTTTCATATGGAAGCGTAACTCTAAATTCCGAACCCTCATTAACTTTACTGTGAACTGTTATTTCACCATCCATAAAATTAACCAGTTCTTTACAAAATGCCAAACCTAAACCTACACTCCCGTTTTGGTTATACTGGTTCTCGATCCTGTAAAATTTTTTAAATATATTATTTAGCTCCTCCTTCGGGATGCCTATACCTTTGTCAACAAACGAAAACACGATATTCCTCTTTTCATGTGTAATATTTATGTTAAGTTCCTTTTTCTGCGGATGTGAGTATTTATAAGCGTTTTCAATCAGGTTCTGAAATACACTACCTAACAATACCGGATCGGTATAAAATGTTTGCACACCAACTACTTTACAATGCAGTTTAAAATCGGGATACTTAATTTTAAACGTATCTGTGTACCGGCTTACAAAATCATCAATCACAATTTCCTCCTTTTTTAGGGTAATGGATTTATTTTCAAGCTGTGTAAATGACAATAGCTTATTCATCAGCTCATTTAGCTTATCAGCCTCTTCATCCAGAATTTTACCATATTGCTTTCGCTGCCTTTCGGTAAGTTCACCGTCGCCCCGTAAATTTGAGCCTGCAATTTTTATTACACTAACAGGCGTTTTAAACTCATGGGTAAAATTGTTTATAAAATCGTACTGCAGTTTAAACAGCTTAATATTAACGTTCAAGTTACGATAAATAAGCCAGCCTATGAGTACCAAAAAAAGTGATATTAACAACACTACCGCGCCTATTGGCATAAACCGCTTATTAATTTCGTTAGTAAGGTAACCTTGTTCAGAACTGAAAAACAACTTATAATCAGAAAAAGCCCCCGGAAACGATACTTCTGTTATCATTTTATCACCTTCGGTATCAATTGGGTCATACACTACGGGTTGTATGGATACATTTTGATAAAGTTCATGATGCGGATTTCTTATTTTCAGTAAATACGGATCAAGGTAAAAGGTCATCATGTTTTGCTTATATGATGCCGAAAGAGTATTATGCT
Source organism: Mucilaginibacter sp. (assembly GCA_030445275.1). Classification (GTDB taxonomy): domain Bacteria; phylum Bacteroidota; class Bacteroidia; order Sphingobacteriales; family Sphingobacteriaceae; genus Mucilaginibacter. The sequence goes on along the minus strand of JAUCSE010000041.1, from coordinate 48,843 downwards.
GTTGCAGATCGCGGTATATCTTTATATCCTCGTGCCGCAATATGTTGGTATAACTTATTTTATCGGGCTTCACATCCCAAAATGTTTTAAACAATTCATCCTGAGTGGATACGCGAGATGTATCAGAAAAAGCGATATAATTATTGAGCTTGACCGCCATCTCCTTAAAATCAGATTCATCGGCGGGAGCTACTTGCCTGGCTCCAAAAACCTTCCCCTTTTTATGCCAATATATGTATACTGCTTTAACCGATATGTTCAGGTTATTCCTGCGAATGGTGACGGGTGTTTTACTGCCTATCAGTACATCATAAAAAACAACTTTTCTTACAAATTTATAATCATGAAAAACCGATGTTGCATATTTAGCTGCCGATGCCGAATCTAAAAAACCCTGGTATGAGGTGATCTCAGGGATTTTATTCTGATAAAAATCATAATACGGTTTTATAGTTTGCTCAAGTACCTCAATTTTTTTTGAACCAAATTCATTCTCCACATATTTTGCCGTAAGGTTGTAGGATACAAAAAGCGCCACCACAAAAGTTACCGATATGAGCACCAAAAATATGATGATCAGCAAAAAACTTTTGCGGTAAGCATTTTTATGTACAGGCATAAGGGGTATTATGGTTTAACCCGCATGTTATAATCCAGGAATTTTTCTATCTCGGCGTACATTTCCATACGGTTATGCTCATTTCTGAAAAAAGCTCGTTCATTGGGTTTTAAAAAATATTTTACATCAACATTACGCTTACGTAGTTCGTGCACAAATTGGTTAAGCTCACTGATATTGGCCCGTTGATCTTTGGCTCCCTGGAAAATAATTAACGGTGCTTTTATCTTATCCGTATGAAACACCGGAGAAATAGCTCTGAGTTGATCAGCATCCGTTTCGGGGTTACCAACCATTTCATATATCATTTTCAAATAGGGTTTTAAAAACGGCGGTGCATCCTTAATAAAAGTAAAAAAGTTAATGAGCCCATTTTGTACAACAGCACAATTATAAAGTTCGGGATGAAATGATATACCATACAATGCCGAAAAGCCGCCAAAGCCATTACCAAAAATGGCTATCTTTTTAGGATTGGCTATTTTTTGCGCTATAAGCCAATGTACGCCATCGGTTATGTCGTCCTGTATTTTACCGCCAACCTGCTTAAATCCGGCACTCCTGAAAGCTTTGCCATATCCGGTTGAACCACGATAGTTCACCTGGAAAACAGCGTATCCCCGGTTAGCTAAAAACTGCACGCGCTCATCATATCCCCAGGAGTCGCGGTTACGCCAAAGTTCATCGTGTGGTATGACTACTACGGGTAAATTAGTACGTTTACTACCCTGAGGTAATGTTAAATACCCGTTTAGCAGCAAACCGTCACTCGCCTTGTAGGAGATAGCTTGCATAGCACACAGCTTATCAGGTGTTAAAACTGGATTAACATCGCCCAGTTTGGTCAGTTTATCTGTATTTTTTTCATACAAATAAAAGGAGCCGGGATTACGATCAGTATAAGTATTCAAGATAAATTTGTTTTCGGTGCTATCCCGATCCATCACCCTTATTTCATTACCCTTCAGCTCGGGCCGTTGCAGCAGGTTGTTATATATTTGCTCAACAGCGGGAATCAGAAAATGCTTATGCGGTATTGAATCCTCCCACGAGGCAAACTCAGGCCTATGCTTGTTCCTGGAATATTCAACATTTAATATATCGGCCTTGCTACAGCTAAAAATAGTCTTTTCTTCTTTTCCATTTTCGGCATTGATCTCAACCAGGGCTGTTTTGTCGCGGTTAACGTTTGATAAAGCATAGAAATAATTTTTCACCCCTGTAAAAGCAATTGGTTTTACTGAGTTTTTAAAATTATTTTCAATGATGGGTTTAAAAGGAACTCCGTCATCGGGCCGGTATAAAATAGTTTCATTTACCCCGTCAGATGCTTTAACCAAACGTATTTTGCCATCGGCATCAGGAAACCACTCGGTTATATTACCCGGGTTTATCAGATAAGGCTTTAGCTCGCCAGTTTTTATATTAAGGCGATAGATATCAAAATTTCCGGGGTCACGGTTGTTCATTTTGATGGTAATTACATCTGGCTGCTGCTTATTACGATTAAGCAGTCCCACCTTTACCTTTCCTAATGACAGGATTGACCGTATTTTAAGGGAAGCCAGATCAATAGCGTACATTTTTAAACTATCGAAATCAGCACTTCCCTTATTAAAAACCAATTGATTATTATACGTCCAGAAATAATCAGGCCGTACCGAAAAATCATCAAATGACGTTACCGTATGCTCGCTGCCATCAGCAAGCGATTGTACAAAAAGGTTCTGCTTATCTTTATACTGTTTTAAATAAGATACATATTTACCGTCAGGAGATAATTTATAAAAGCTTTTTTCAGGATTCTTAAAAAAATCGGCAATAGGTATTTGCCTTACTTTATTCTTGCAGGAACAAAAGGTTATTATAAAAACAACAAACAGTAAATATCTCACTCGGCCCAACATGGTAAATTTGTCCCATTTTATTATTCTGGTCAAATTACTTAAAATAACTTTATGTTATCAAAATGTCACTACAATTTTACCCGTTAACATAGTATCAAGTAGCCAGTACCAAGTATCAGGACTTTTGAGGTTCTTATAAAATAAATGCAACTGTCTTGATACTTGATACTAACTATTTGTTACTAAAAATAATTGATTATTTTTGAACAGATGAGGGCTTTGTTTAGTATTGCAATTATTATTTTAACCATGGTTACCTGCCTTTTTGCGCAGGATAACGACTTGCAGCTGGCCAAACAGTACAATACTAACGGCGAACCGCAAAAGGCCCTTGAAATATACCAAAAGCTGTATAAGCAGAATAACGAGGCTTATTACTCCTACTATGTTAACACGCTGCTAAGCCTTAAAAAATTTGATGAGGCCGAGAGTACCGTTAAAAAGTTAGCACGCAAACACCCGGAGGCACATGAATACCAGATTATGCTAGGCACTATTTATACCCAGCAGGGCAGTTTGAATAAAGCCAATGCCATTTATGATAACCTGATACAAAACCTGCCTGCTGATCGTAATGAGATAGCTAACCTGGCCGGGCAATTTTATCAAAGCTCAAATATTGATTATACTATAAAAATATTTTTACAGGGCCGTAAAATATTAAATAGCAATACAGAATTTGCCAACGAACTGATAACCCTTTACCGTTATAAAAGAGATAAGACAGCTCTTACCGAAGAATACCTGAACTTTTTACCGGCTAACCCCAACTTTATTACCCAGGCCGAAAATTCCTTTGCCACCGTGTATGAGGGCGATGCCGATTATAATATGCTTAAAAGCGCTTTGTTAAGACGTATACAGAGCGATCCGCAGCAAGTTATTTATACCCAGCTACTTACCTGGCAATATATGCAGCAAAAGGAGTTTGATCTTGCCCTTAACCAGTCGCTGGCATTAAGCCGCAGGCAAAATGACGATGGCTCCAGCATTTTTGAGCTGTGCCGCACCCTCAACTCTAACGAGGCTTATGATGCAGCCATACGGGGGTACGAATACATCATCAGCAAAGGAAAAACAAATCCCTTGTATATTGCCTCAAAAATTGAGCTCATCAACACCAAAAATTTAAAGGTAACATCTGACAAATACCTGCCCGCCGATCTGCTTAGCCTTGAACAGGATTATAATGATCTGCTTACTGAATTTGGTCGTAACAGCAGTACAGTTTTTGCCATGCAAAAGCTGGCTCAATTGCAGGCATTTAAACTGCATAAACTTAATGATGCGCAAAAATTACTGGAAGATGCTGTAAGTATCCCCGGTATCAGACCCGAACTGCTGGCTTCCTGTAAGCTAGATCTTGGCGATATATATTTAATGAATAACCAGCCCTGGGAGGCTACCCTATTATACAGCCAGGTTGAAAAAGATTTTCCTAATACCGATATAAACCAGGATGCTAAATTCAGGAATGCCAAGCTGGCTTACTATACCGGCGATTTTACCTGGGCAAAGGGACAGCTTAATGTATTAAAGGCAGCTACGTCACAACTAATTGCTAATGACGCGTTAAATTTACAGCTGCTGATAGCTGATAACACTTTAGCCGATAGTGTGGCTGGGGCTCTGAAGATGTACGCTCGTGCCGATCTGCAGATATTTGCCGAGCAGCCCGCCAAAGCCATCATGACCCTGGACAGTATTGATAAAAAATTCCCGAACAATAGTTTAAGCGATGATATACTGATGTCGAAATCGCGGATACTAATCCAACAAAAGAATTATACGGATGCCGTACCATTGTTAAAAAAGATAGCCGACGAACATCCCAACGACCTATGGGCCGACGACGCGGTTTTCATGCTGGGCGATATTTATGATAACCGCCTAAATGATAAAGTGAGCGCCAAAGCATGGTACCAGAAAATTATTACCAATTACCCCGGCAGCCTCTGGATTAATGAAGCCCGCAAACGTTTCAGGTTACTGAGGGGTGATAAGGCAGATTCGTGATCGGTTGATTGAGTTGATTAGGTTAGATTGAGTTGATTAGGCTGAATAAGTGAGTAGTTAATATATCAAACTCCCTCAACTCAATCTAACCTAATCAACTCAATCGAACTTACTCAACTAAATAACTATTTTTGCAACACGATGATTGTATATAACGATACTATAATACTAGACGAAACCATTCGGGAAGAATGGCTTAACTGGATAAAAACCGTTCACATACCAGCTATAATGGCTACCGGGCTTTTCAGCTCTTATAAAATTTTAACAGTTATTGACTCGCCCAATGAGGGGGTTACCTACTGTATTCAATACAATGCCGATAACATTCACCAGTTTCAGCAATATTACATGAACCACCTGCACAAATTCCAGGCTATCCACCAGGAACAGTTTCCTGAAAAGTTCGTGATGTTTAATACACTGATGGAGGTTATTGAGTAATTTCTTTTACCCATCTTGTCATCCTGAACGAAGTGAAGGATCTATTCGGCGATATGAATTGTGGTCAATAGATGCTTCACTTCGTTCAGCATGACATTTTATTTTATCAAATACGTCATTGCGATCGCTCTGTACAGCATAGAGATTGCTTCGTTCCTCGCAATGACGCAGATATATAGTGTATAAAGAAAAAGGCTCCTGGTAACCGGGAGCCTTTTTCTTTATTTAGTGATGAGGTTATACAACTCATCCAGTTTTGGTGTCAGCACAATTTCAATGCGCCTGTTTTTGGCACGTGCCTCGTTGGTTGGCGCCGGGTCAATAGGCTGGAACTCGCTTTTACCTGTGGCTGTTAACCGGTGCGGATCAACTTTTTCAACTTCGGTTAAATACCGGGTTACTGAGGTGGCGCGTAAAACGCTCAGATCCCAGTTGTCTTTGATCTGGCCCAGGTTTATTACCTTTTTATCGTCGGTATGGCCTTCAATGGCCATGTTAATATCTGGTTCTTTATTGAGCACTACAGCCAGTTGCTTTAAGGCTGCCTTACCTTTATCATCAATAACAATACTACCTGATGGGAACAGTAGTTTATCAGCCAATGAAACGTATACCTTTCCGTTACGGATATCAACCGTTAAGCCACTTTGCTGAAAGCCAAGCAAGGCTTGCTGCAATTTATTTTTCAGGGCGTTAGCAGCCTCATCACGTTTATGCAAAATATCTTCCACTTCCTTTAAACGGGCTTCACGCTTTTCCAAATCAGCCGCTAAACGTTTTAATTTTGATGAGCTGGTATTCAGGTTACTATTCAGTGCGCTGTTGTTGTTCTGTAGGTTAAACAATTCGCGGTGTAAGCGCATGGTATCGGCTTTTAGCTGAAAAACCTGGGTTTCCAGCGTTTCGGTACGGGTAGTTAAGGAATCGCGCTCCGCGATCAGCGCCTTGTATGCTTTAGGCGACATGATCTTGCATGAATATAAACTAAGACACAACAGGGCGGCAAACAGATAATATTGAATCTTCATGGTAATTGTAATATAGGATTTATGTAAATGTATTATGCAAGTGCATTTCTTAAAAAAACATTAAGCGGGTATATATGCCGGCATATATCAGCAATATTTTCCGTGGCGTTGCTTTTAACTATATCCTTATCTGCTATCTTATGCCAGGCTATAAAGCTTTTAAGCTTCAACAGGTCGATATTTTCATTATCGGCACCATATTCCCGCGGAACAGTTTTTAGTTGCTCCTGCTGCTTAAAATCGCCGAATAGTTTAATAAATTCTTTGTCGTCAATGATCTTCCGCAGGTCATGGGCGTTATAATCAATTTCCTGGCGTATGGCTTTTAAGTGCGCGGCCTCGGGCATCCAATAGCCACCGGCAATAAACGAGTTACCATCAGGCTGTATTTGCAAATAATACTCGGCCCCCCCTAACCTTAAACCTTGTGTGGGCAGGCTTATACCAAAGTTATTTTTATAAGGTGTTTTATCTTTTCTGAAACGGACATCGCGGTAAATACGCATCACGCATTTCTTGGGATCAAGGGCCTCATCAATGCCGGGGTCAACCTTGTGCATGGTTTTTAATAGCTGGCCTGTAAAATCAATTATGTTTTCGCGGGCTTTATCATACCGCTCTTTATTGACCAAAAACCATTCGCGATTATTGTTATTAACGAGATCTTTTAAAAATTCAAGACTTTCCTGTTGTATCATCGGTATCTAAATATGGCTGGTAATGTATTTTTGGCGATAACCAATATAACAAAAACACACGCGAATATCTGAAATTTATAGGTGCCAATGCAAAGCAACCTAAAATTATGACACTTAAATACAACCAGGGCGAATCGGTATTATGGCTTATCAGGTAAGTAAGCCAGGCAAGCCCCAATGCCTCACCCACATTTAAGGCATAACTTACATACATAGCAGCATAAAAATATCCCGGCTCTATTTCAAAGTGCAAATTGCAATGCGGGCAGTTGAGGTTTATTTTGTTCGAAAAGCTATAAGCTCCACCCTGAAACATATCCCCCCTACGGCAACGCGGGCATTTACAGTGAAGCATAGCCCACGACTTTGGCGTCTGAGACATAATGTTGTAGGTTTTGTGTGGTTCGAGGTTCGAGGTGTGTGGCTCGGGCACATGATAAACACAAACCCGGCAACACGAAACACGCACCTTAGTTCAAATGCAGCTTTTCGTTACGCATACTGATATCCACATTTTTACGACGATATTTTTTGTACCATATAAAGCCAACAACTCCGACAGCAAGGTATGGTGCGCCTAATAAAAATAAAATGCCATTATTTAGTCCTTTAGCTGCATCACCGCCGTTTTTTGAATTGGTTTCAACGGTGGCGGCACATTGTGCGCATTGTGCTTTTACAGGCTGCCTAATGCCTACCAAAAGCCCCAGGGCAACTGCAACCAATATAATTTTAAAACCTGTTTTCATATGGACAAAATTAACTAATTATTAATTAAAAATGGTAATAAGGCCGTATCATCAAATAAACAATAACGCCGGTAACTGTAACGTATAGCCATATAGGGAACGCCCATCTTACTAATTTCTTATGTTTTTCAACCTGCATTTGTAATCCGCGATAAAAACTTAACAAAATGAGCGGTAAAACACCGGCTGCTAGTACAATGTGCGGTACCAATATGCATAAGTACAAAGTACGTAAACCACCAGCCGAAGCACGTTCATCCGGCGATAACACGCCGTCAAAATTAGCATCACCATATAGGGTATCATTGCGCATCAGGTAATGGAACAGAATATACGACACCAAGAATAATGACGAAAAGCAGAAAGTAATGATGTTAAGCCTTTTATGAACCGTAATATTACCTTGTTTAATAAAATATAAAGAGGTAAGCAACAATATTGTGCAGGTGCCATTCAAGAAGGCGTTAAGCATGGGTAAATACGGCGTAAATGCCGGAGCCACCGCCGGCCCCGGAATCAGGTGCCTGTTGAGCACAATAACAACTGTAATTACAAATATGGTTACAGCCGCAACAAAGCGGATTATAAATTTATCGGTCATTCTTTTAAGAATCAGAAATCAAGACGAAAGAGTCAAGATTCATTTTTTGTTTTTTCATTAGTGTAAGCATCCCCAATATTCGTTCTTGATTCTTACATCTTGTTTCTTATATCTAATACAAAGCTTTATCAACTTTACGCAGCTCTTCGGCTATGAGTACTTTAATTTCGTCAGTAAGGCGATTAATATCATTGGTATTAGCGCCCGAGTAATATCCCCTGATGCGTTTTTCCTGATCAATCAGGATCAGTTTATCGCTGTATATATAATCGTTATCACCGGCCTTCAGGGCATCAACCAAAAAACCCTTGCGGGCCAGGCTGTAAATGGAGGTGGTATCGCCCGTTAAAAACAACCAGCGGTTTGAAGCAGGTTGCAGGCTTGCGGCATATTTTTTTAATACAACTGTTGAATCATGTTCAGGGTCAACGGTAATGGATGCAAAGTACACCATTTTGTTTTTCCGGTAGGTATCAACCATATAACTCATATTCCGGTTGATGGTGGCGCATACTGCCGGGCAATGTGTATAAAAAAATCCAGCTACAAATATTTTCCCCTTAAAGGTTGCTTCAGATACCTGCTTACCATCCTGGTCAGTAAGTGTAAAGGCGGGCAGCTGGTGGTAAATGGTATCGGGTATAAACCTGCCGTGAAACTGATGACCTGTTTTTTGTACCACTTTAGGCCCGTAAATGGCCAGTGGTTTATACCTGTTTTTCCCTTTAGCGGTAAGTAAATAATATAAAAATCCTGGTACTGCTAGTATGAGCACCAGGATTATAATTTTTTTTCCTATAGTGGCCTTCATTATCCCCGCAGGTTAACCCAGTGGTGGCTCTCGTTAGTAAGTACCAGAATTAAACCGATAATAAATAGTATAGGCACTATGATGGCTAATGCTAAACCCAGTTTCTCGAACTTTAAGTGCATAAAGTAAGCCACTATATAAAATGCTTTAAATAACGTTAAAACGATATAAACCGGGTTTGCATACTCTATTGGAATAATGCCTTTCGGTACCAGTAGCAGTGCTATAACAAATTCCACTGCAGTAATAGCTGATAAAATACCAGCCACTTTTAATATCCTTCCCTTGGTCATTGTTTCGTGTTCGCCGCCTTCGTGGTGAACTTCATGTGTATCTGTTGACATATATAATGTTTTTATACTAAGTAAAAGAATGTAAATACGAATACCCAAACAAGATCTACAAAGTGCCAGTAAAGGCCTACTTTTTCGACCATTAAATAGCTGCCGCGTTTTTCGTAAGTACCTAACAATACGTTAACTGTAATAATGATATTGATAATTACCCCTGTAAATACGTGGAAACCGTGGAAACCTGTTATGGTAAAAAATAGGTTAGCAAACTCCTGCGCAGTCATGTGCCTTGCGGCTTCAGTACCACCTTCATGAAAAAATTTGCCTAACTCTTCCAAAGGAGGAGTGCTGCCCCACCAGAAACCTTCATGATGTAAGTGTGCCCACTCTAAAGCCTGGCAACCCAGGAACATGAAACCACCTATAACAGTAGCTATCATCCACCAAACCACTTCTTTTTTCGCGTTACGATGGCCCGCTTCAACAGCCAATACCATGGTAACTGAACTAAGGATCAGTATAAAGGTCATTATACCTACGAAAACTAATGGTGCGCCATGATCAAGTAGGCCGGGTACCGATTGGAAAACCTTATCAGCCGCAGGCCATACACTTGCGCTGAAACGCAATGAGCCGTAAGAGATCAATAACGACGAAAAGGTAAATGCATCCGAAAGGAGAAAGAACCACATCATCATTTTTCCGTACTCCACATTGAAGGGAGACCTTCCTCCTGACCACGGAGTTGTTTTTACTTCATCAATTTGGGAAACTGTTGTACTCATTTGTACTTAATATATGGGTGTATTAATTTTGGTTCAAAAGTAAAAAAACATACAGATAAATCCATATAATTCCGAGAAAATGCCAAAAAATAGAGGTCATTTCCATTTTAAACAGGTTTCGCACCTGCGGAATATTCTTGTATGTCCCCCTAAGGGTGTTTAATAATAACAATATGGCTGCAATAATGTGCACCAAATGCATGCCAGTAAATATGTAAACAAACGAACGCGATGCGTTAGTATCTGTAAGATACACATTCATTCTGTAGGTTAGCACATACCAGGCATATACCTGGTTTATAAAAAATGCCACACCTAATATAAAAGTGATCCATAAAAACATTCTTTGTTTACTAAACTGCAAACCTTTCGCGGCCTTTTGCGCTAAAAACAATGTACCACTGCTAATCGCGATGATAATGGTACTGTATAAAAATGCACTGGGCATAATTACATTAAGCCCATGCCCCCTGCCGCCACTATAAACAATAAACCCGCTGGTTAACGCCGCAAAAAACATAAACGATGTGAATATAAAGATCCACATGTTAAACTTTTTGGGAGCCAGATCAAGCCTGTCGTTATTTTTCTGTATCTGAGCCATCATTTCACTTTTCCTATAAAATCAACTAAAAACATTATTTGCACTACCGGTAAATACATAAAGGAGCCAAACATTAATTTACGGGCTGCCTCAATTGACTGGGCGCGCAACAGACCAAAAGCCTGGTACAAAAACACTAAACTACATGCCAGGGATACTCCAAATAACCAATAGCCTGCATGGTGGTACAATGTTGGTAGTAAACTTACCGGCACCAATATCAATGTAAATATAAAGGTAATTACCGCACTTCCTAAATTACGGTTACCCGTTGGCAATAGCCTGAAACCGGCCAGCTTGTAATCATCATCCAAAACCCAGGCAATGGCCCAAAAATGAGGGAACTGCCATACAAACTGGACACCGAACAATATCAGAGCTGTTTCATCAATTATACCAATCGGATGAGCTACACTTGTTGTAGCTGCTACATAGCCGATAAGTGGTGGCAATGCCCCTGGTATAGCACCTACAAATACCGCAATAGGCGATTTACGCTTTAACGGTGTATAGGCAAATGCATACAGTAAAATAGAGAATACAGACAATAAACCGGTTAACAGGTTAAGGCTGCCTAACAAATAAGTACCGGCCATACCCATACCTAAACCTAAAACCAGGGCTTGCCCGGTATTCATTTTTCCTGACGGGATAGGGCGATCCATGGTGCGCTTCATCAGCTTATCCAGGTCTTTTTCTATAATCTCGTTAAAAGCATTGGCTGCCGAGGTTACTAGAAAGCCCCCTACAATCAATTTAACCCAGTTTACCCAGTCGATATGACCATTTGCCCTGCTGCCTATCAAAAATGATATGGATGCCGAAAACACCACTAAAAAAGTGAGCCGTGCCTTGATCAGTTTCAAAAAATCACTCCATTTCATTTACTTACTCCCTTAACGTTAACCGACTGATGCAAATTCAACAGCAAATAAAACTGAGCCCCAAATATCAGACTGGCCAATACAATATGTGCTGCCTGTGCAAACGGTGGCAATGCCCAGTATGATAATAATATACCGGTAACTATCTGCAGCATGATCATGAGAAAGGTAAAGCTCATTAACTGCTGATGTATAGAATGCCTGCTAAAATGTTTGCGTATTAAAGCATACAGCATTATATTGATAATAAATACCAGTATGGCCATATCGCGGTGTTGCGAAAATATATCGCCCGCGCTCGTGATCCAGTTGTTTCGGTAACCGCCCTGAAACTGGGTAGCCACTTCGTCTATTTTTTCCCGTACCTCGGTACCAAAGGCTATTTGTAAAGTACTTAATACTAAAGCTATCAGTGTAATGATGTATATCAGCGCACTGGTTTTTAATATATTGTTATTTAACACTTTTGCCCGGTGATAGGTATATATCACGATGGCTAATATAGCAAGGGCCAGTAGCATGTGTACAGTAACTACCCAGGCCAGTAAGTTAGTTGATACCACGATGGAGCCAAGCCAAGCCTGAAAACCTACCAGTATCACATTCAATATGCTTAAAATAGCTATCCTTTTACTACTTTTCCAATAACTGAAAGCGTATATTGCTGATAAGAACAGGAATACCCCTGATATGGCGCCAATAAGGCGATTAATATACTCTGTCCAGGTTTTGCTGACGTTAAATTCTTCGGGCAGTAATATGGACTTATCATCGCGGATACGCTTGGCCAGTTCGCTATAACCAAATACATCCAATGTTTTGGCAAAGCGCTCATTTTTTGCCAATCGCTTATCTACATATTTTTGCTTGTAGTCTTTTGGCAAATCGGCGCTGCTTGTAGGTGGAATATACCTGCCAAAACACTTTGGCCAATCAGGACAACCCATTCCTGAGCCTGAACTACGCACTACACCTCCAGCCAGTATCAAAACAAAAAGCAGAACGATTGTTGTGAGATTGATCTTTTGGAACCTATTTTTAGATGCGGATATGCTCATTTAAATATTTCTAAAAATTTAGGGTACCCGTAGGATAAGTTTAAAGTTCTGAGTCCAAAGTTCTAAGTTAAAAAACTCAAGACTCAGAACTTAAGACTTACAACTTAATACAGATACCCTAAAAGATCAGATAAGTATTAAAATTATTTTACTTGCTCGTTTGCTTTCAGCGTACTTGTAAACTTGTTCAGTTCCTCTAAACCTTTAGGATTATCTTCAAAGTCATGAGCCTGATTTGAGCTCATGGTTTGTGAGAAAGGAACTGTTTGAGGAATGTAATCCTCTTCGGCACCTGGCTTGCTGTAGTCATATGGCCAACGGTAAACAGTTGGTATTTCGCCAGGCCAGTTACCATGTAAATGCTCAACCGGAGTAGTCCATTCCAGGGTATTTGATTCCCATGGATTTTGAGTTGCCTTTTTACCAATAAATATCGAAGTGATAAAATTATATAAGAAAGCTACCTGTGCACAAGCTGCCATAATAGCTGCCCATGTAATAAAGGTATTTACGGTTAACCAGCGTTGCATGCTTACAAACTCGGTAAAGGCATAGTAACGGCGTGGTACACCATCAAGCCCCATAAAGTGCATCGGGAAAAACACCAGGTAAGCACCAATAAAGGTTAACCAGAAGTGCAGATAGCCCAATTTCTCGTCCATCATTCTGCCAAACATTTTAGGGAACCAGTGGTAAACACCCGCAAGCATACCAAATATAGCTGCCGAACCCATTACCAGGTGGAAGTGAGCTACCACAAAGTAAGTATCGTGCAGGTTAATATCCAGTGCCGCATTACCCAGAAATATACCTGTTAAACCGCCTGATATAAAGAATGACACCATGCCTATGGCAAACAGCATAGCAGGCGTAAACCTGATATTACCGCGCCATAAAGTAGCCAGCCAGTTGAATGTTTTTACTGCCGATGGTACCGCGATGATCAATGTGGTGATCATGAACACACCACCCAGGAAAGGGTTCATACCGGTTACAAACATGTGGTGACCCCATACTATAAATGATAATACGGTGATACCTACAAGCGAGTAAACCATGGCATGGTAACCAAATATTGGTTTACGTGAATTTACAGACATAATCTCAGATGAGATACCCATTGCCGGCATAATTACGATGTATACCTCCGGGTGGCCCAGGAACCAGAATAAGTGCTGGAACAAAATTGGGCTACCACCTTCAAAAGGTTGTTGCACACCGTTCAACACAATATCAGAAAGATAAAAGCTGGTACCAAAGCTACGGTCAAATATCAATAACACCACACCCGCAACTAATACAGGGAATGCCAAAACACCTAAAATAGCGGTAAGGAATAAGGCCCATATAGTTAAAGGCATTTTCCAAAGGTCCATACCTTTTGTACGCATGTTTAATACCGTACTCACGTAGTTGATACCACCCATTAGCGATGATGCCACAAACATCACCATACTGATAAGCCACAAAGTCATACCCTCACCAGAGCCAGGCATCGCTTTTGGCAATGCCGACAACGGGGGATAGATAGTCCAGCCCCCACTGGCGGGCCCTTTTTGCACCAGGAACGATGATAGCATAACAACGCTTGCCATAAAGAAAAACCAGTATGACAGCATGTTCATGAATGGCGATGCCATATCACGGGCGCCTACCTGAAGAGGTATCAGCAAGTTGGCAAAAGTACCGCTCAATCCGGCTGTTAACACAAAGAATACCATGATGGTACCGTGTATGGTAACCAGCGACAGATAAAAATCGGCGCTTATACGTCCGTTAGGTGCAAAACGACCTAATAGTGTGGTTAACAATGGGAATGTTTTATCAGGATATGCTAACTGGATCCTGAACAGAATAGATAATATCATTGCAATAACTGCCATAGTGATCCCTGTGATCAGGAATTGTTTGGCAATCATTTTGTGATCCATGCTAAATACGTATTTAGACAGGAAAGATTGATTATGATGATGTTCGTGACCGTGATCGTCGTGATGTGCTACTCCGTGGTCGTGAACTGCTAATGTTGACATATCGCTTATCTTAATTCTTATATTAATTATTTAACGCTAACCTATTTTGTTCCCCTGTTTTTGGCTGATCTGCGGCAGCAAAATGCAGCTCTTTTCTTAACTGATCAGTTAAATAAGGTTTTTGTCTTGATAACCATGACTGGTATTCGGCTTCGGTAACCACACGAACAACTTTTTGCATGTTGTAGTGACCGCCACCGCATATTTTATTACAGTAAACTAAATACTCAAATTTAGAATCGTCCAATTTGCTGCGCATCTGCGCTGTTGTAATAGTTGGAGTAAATTTAAAGAAAGTAGGCAATCCCGGTACCGCGTTAAGCTGAACCCTGAAATGAGGCATATAAACACTATGTATTACATCCTGCGCCTCTATATTTAACCTTACAGGTCTGTTAACAGGTAAATACATGGTATCGGCCTGTAAATCATCAAAACTGCTGCGTTTTTTAAAGTTTACACCTAATTTATTTGCTGCAGTTACAAATCTGAAGTTTTTAGGACCTAATTTACCGTCTTTACCAGGATAACGTAACTCCCATGCAAACTGATGACCAGTGATATCGATGTTTATATCACCCTTAACATTAGTAGTGTTCATGATTGTTTGCCAGGTGAAAAATCCAAATACAACCAATACAGTTAACACAATGGCTGGTGCAATTGTCCAAACCTTTTCAATGGTATTGTTATGTGGTAAAAAGTGCGCGCGGCGTTTATCAGAATGTCTGTAGTTAAATAAAAATCCAAACAATAATATCTGGGTTATAAAAAACACGATCATGGTTAAAACCGTAGTAACGGTAAACATCTCGTCAATTTTAACACCATGAACAGATGCTGCCTCAGGTAAGGTCATGCTGCCTTGAACAGTGAATGACCAGTAAGCGCCATATATACCGGCTAATAAGAAAACCAGGCAAATTACAGCCATTACGGTATTCCATTTCATGCCTTTTTTACCTTGTATTTTAAGTGTCAGATCATATATTTTCAAGATCTTACCTATTACGGCTACACCAAGGCATACCAGGAAAAATAACAGCAAATAATATGAAACACCTGTCCAGTCAACCTGTGGAGCCTCGGCTTGACCAGCGGCACCTGCAGCTGCTTCAGTTTGCGCCATCAGCAGGTTTGTGCCCAGGAGTATAAACGCAGTGATAAACGATAGTAATGTTTTAGAATTTATAAATTTTCTGAATCCCATTTTAATGTCAGTTTGGTATTCTGTATTTTGTTGCAAAAATAACAATTATTATATGTGATGATGAAGGCTCTCCTGTAGGAACGGATGTTTTTTAGGAATAAGCGATTTGAATTTACTCAAAGCGTTCAATGTCAGGAAAATAAACAACCCGGCAAAGCCAACAAAAACACCTAATTCTATCAAGCCAATTTCTGTATACCATTCAGACTGCGGGCCTACGGTACCAGGCATTATCATTATAAAATAATCAAGCCAGTGACCAATAACTAAAATGATACAAGTAGTTTTTAATACACCTGTGATACGTTTTGAATCGCGGGCCATAATGATTAACAACGGAGCCATAAAGTTAAGCACGATAGTTAACCAGAACCATGGTTTAAATTCAGGTTCCCATCTTCTGAAGAAATAAACAGATTCTTCTGGTAAGTTGGCATAGTAAATAAGCAAGAACTGTGCAAACCAAACATAGGTCCAGAATATAGAGAAACCAAATATTAACTGTCCAAGGCTATGCAGGTGATCTTGTGTTATCCATTGCATATAACCCTGAGTTCTTAACCAGATGATCACCAAAGTAATCACTGCTAAACTGCTTACCCACATGGCTGCAAAGTTATACCAGCCAAACATGGTCGAAAACCAATGTGCTTCTAATGACATGATCACATCAAAAGAAAATATAGGTTGAGTAAATCCAAAAACCACCAGGAATGCAGCCGAAATGGTAAAGCTCTTTTTGTAATAGAACAAACCACCCAAATCATCTTCCGTTTCAGAGTACTTAGCCAATAACAATCCAAAAATGGTGTAACCACCTAAAAATAACACTAAACGGACAAGGAAGAATTTCATATTCAGAAATCCTGATTTACCTGCCAAAATAGGGTCGTAATTTTCGCTACCTGGAGTAGTAACACCAGCTTGATGCCATACTTTATATAAATAAGGAGCTATAACCTGCTTACCTTCTATTTCAGTAGTATGCGTAAGCGTTAAGCCTGCTATTATGATAATCAATAATAAAATAGCGGCTACAGGTAGCACCTTAGCAAATGCCTGAGGTATGCGGATCAGCGAAGCTGACCATCCGGCTTGCGCCACATATTGTAAAGCGCAGAAAAACACACCGGCTATACAAACGCAGGCAAAGTAGTAACCCATCAGCAATAAATTTGCAAATGTTCGCTCACCGTTATTTGTTAAAAACCCAGCAAGTATGGTTATAACCCCCACTGCTATGGCAGCCAGGCTATATGTTTTTACCTTACCGGTAAATTCAAATTGCTCGTCAAAACTATTATGAGTATTCATTCAATTCTAATTCTTATAAAGTTTGTAAATGGTGAACATACATGATCACTTTCCAGCGTTCTTCAGGAGCCAGCTGCGAAGCGTAAGATCCCATTGCATTTACACCGTAAGTAATGGTATGATATATTTTACCGTCTGTTAAGTCTTTCATGGCGCCACCGCGTGATGACTGGCCTTTAGAGTATGATGGCGGAGCCGGATAACCGTGCTGCACTACCAAACCATCGCCCTGGCCGTTAACACCATGGCAAGGAGAGCAAAAGTGCTCAAACAAAATTTTGCCATCTTTATAGTTTGCCTGGGTTTGGGCCAATACGGTTTTAACCTCAACACTTGCCAGTTCATAACCATCCTTTGTATTTGGATAATCAAACTTGGTAAAACCTACCGGAATTGTTCCGGCTGGTGGCACTTGTGCTGTTTTTCCGTCCTTAAAGTTCGGGTTTTTTTGATCCGGATCGTATGCGATATGCTCGTACATATTAGGCGCGTACTCCCATCCGGTACTCCTTTTATCTTTGCACGACGTAACTACTATCGAAGCTGCGATAACGATAACTACCGTTCCTAATATTCTAAATTTATTCATAGCTAACATATTTTCTGTCGTTATGCTTAACTTCAACAGCTCCTGCTTCTTTTAATATAGTGTTAATATCTTCGTGTGGTACATCTCCTTTGGCATCAATAGCAATTACAAATTTATCGTTTGTTGCCCTTAAATCCATTACCCTTGGCGCACGGCCCGGGAAAAGGTGTGTTGCAAAGAAGAAGGTAAATGCCATACCATATGAAGCAAATAATACCGTCCATTCAAAGGTTACCGGGATAAAATCGGGAATTGGAAAAAAGTTTTTACCACCGATGTTCATTGGCCAGTCATGCGCCAGGAAGTAATAAACCAGCGTAAAGATGGTTGTACCGCCCATACAGCCAAACATAAAGGCTGCATAACCTAATCTTGAATCCTTGATACCCAGTTTAGCGTCGATACCGTGTATTGGCATTGGCGTGTAAACATCATAAATAGGAATACTATTTTTTTGTAGTTTGTCAATCCCGTGCATCAGTTCATCGGGATCATCAAAAATGCCTAATATATATTTAGTGCTGCTCATCGGTTTTATGCTTTTTCGTATTCAGAATGGTCAATACTATCAAACTTAATCAGATTATCCTTGTAAAACTCAACGTGAGCCGGTTCAAGGTGGCCTTCTGCAATTTGTTTCTTCTTAGCCTGCTCGCTCGCGCTCTTCAACAGTAGCTTCACTTCGGCTATAGCTACAGAAGGCATTACCCTTATAAACAGCAGGAACATGGTGAAGAATATACCGATTGAGCCAACAAACACACCTACATCAACCCAGGTTGGGTAAAACATAGCCCAGCTTGAAGGAAGGTAATCACGGTGTAATGAAGTAACAATGATCACAAAACGCTCAAACCACATACCTATATTTACGATGATGGATAGCACCCATGAAATTGGAATGTTTGTCCTCACCTTTTTTGACCACATCATTTGGGTCATCAATACGTTACAGCCGTACATCATACAGGCAGCCCACCAGTATGGACCAATAAACCTGTTTAAGAAAGTATATTGCTCATACTCGCCACCTGAATAGTAAGCGATAAAGAACTCAGTGATATAAGCCACACCTACCACTGAACCCGTTACCAGAATAATTTTATTCATGGATTCGATGTGGAACATGGTAATATAATTTTCCAGTCCTAATACTTTACGGGTCACCAACAACAGTGTTTGCACCATGGCAAAACCTGAGAAGATAGCTCCCGCAACGAAGTATGGAGGGAAAATGGTAGTATGCCATCCCGGTTCAAGCGAGGTTGCAAAGTCCATAGATACAATGGTGTGTACCGAAAGTACCAGTGGTGTTGATAAACCTGCCAATATTAATGACACAGTTTCAAAACGCTGCCATGTTTTAACAGAACCTGTCCATCCGAATGATGCTACCGAATAAATACGGCGGCGTAAACCTGTTGCACGGTCACGGATAGAAGCCATATCAGGTAATAAACCTGTATACCAGAATACCAGTGAAACCGAGAAGTAAGTTGATATCGCGAATACGTCCCAGATAAGCGGTGAGTTAAAGTTAACCCATAAAGAACCGTACTGGTTTGGTAAAGGCAATGAGTAAAGAGCCATCCACGGGCGCCCCATGTGAGCGCCGATATAAGTGGCCGCGCAAATTACCGCAAAGATGGTCATCGCCTCGGCCGAGCGGTTGATGGAGTTACGCCAGTTTTGACGGAACAGTAACAATACGGCCGAGATTAGTGTACCGGCGTGACCAATACCTACCCACCATACGAAACCGGTGATATCCCAGGCCCATCCTACTGTTTTGTTTAGTCCCCATGATCCAATTCCGAACCAGAATGTGTAGCTGATGGATACTACCCAAAGCAGGGCGCCCAATGATGCTACACTAAAACCTATCCACCAGGCTTTCCCTGGCATATTTTCTACGGGACGTAATATATCGTCAGTGATCTGACCATAGGTAATGTTTTTACCCGTTATTAACGGTTCCCTTATTATTGATTCACTATGAGATGCCATATATTTTAATCTCTGTATATAAAAATTTTAAGCCTCTAATTCAGATACGTTTCTAACTTTTACCTGGTAACCTATACCTGGCTGTACGTTTAATTCTTCCAGTACGTAGTAAGTTCTTTCGCTCTTCAGTGCTTTTGAAACTTCTGAGTTAGGATCATTTCTGTTACCGAAAACTATAGCGTTTGCTGAACATGTTTGCTGACAAGCCATTTTAACTTCGCCATCCTTAAGCGGACGTTTGTCAATTTTAGCTTTCAGCTTACCAGCTTGTATACGTTGAACACACATAGAGCATTTTTCCATTACCCCACGGAAACGGGTTACTACATCAGGGTTTAATACCAGTTGAGTATGCTCATTGTTCAGGTAGTTATCAAAACGTGAATCGTTCCAGTAGTTAAACCAGTTAAAGCGACGTACTTTGTATGGACAGTTATTTGCGCAATAACGTGTACCAACACAACGGTTGTATGCCATTTGGTTTAAACCTTCTGATGAGTGAACTGTAGCTAATACCGGGCAAACTGTTTCGCAAGGTGCGTGGTCACAGTGCTGGCAAAGCATAGGTTGGTGTACAACGGTTACTCTGTCAAAATTGCTCAGTTTATCAATTTCATACTCCTCAGTAATTGATTCTGATTTACCTTCTTCCTGGTAGCTGTAGTAACGGTCAATACGTATCCAGTGCATTTCGCGACGGCGGCGTACTTCGTCTTTACCTACAACAGGAATGTTGTTTTCGGCGTTACAGGCAACCACGCAGGCACCGCAACCGGTGCAGGCGTTAAGGTCAATGGCCATAACCCAGTCATAAACAGGGCGGTCATGGTCATCCCATAAGCTTTCTTTGTTATAGTCCTTATGTCCACCCTCGTTTCCACTGTGCGTGGCAGGGTTCTTTTTGTACTCGGTAAAATTAGCTTCGCGTATTACACTACGGCCCTCATAAGAGTGGTGCGTTTGTGTTTGCGCAAGCGGCGATTTGATACCTGTATCAGTAAATGATGCAATAGCAGTGGTTTGGAAAGTTCCGTTACGGAAGCTGTAGAAAGGATATGCGTTTTTACCTACATTATCACCAACCGGGCCAGCATTTGTACGGCCATAACCAACAGCTATAGAAATGGTTCCCTGAGCTTGTCCTGGTTGTGCCAATACTGGTAAATCAACAGTGTAACCATTTGCTTCAACCCTGATTACATCACCTTCCTGCAGTTTCAGTTTCTTGATATCGGCAACTGAAATAGCTGCAAAGTTATCCCAGGTAACTTTCGAAACGGGATCAGGCAATTCCTGCAACCAAGGGTTGTTGGCACGTTTACCATCACCAATTGCCTGTGATTGATAAACCTGTAATTCATATTTACCATCACCAGCTACCAATGAAGCGCTGTGGGTTAAAATAGTTTGTGCAACAGCATTCAGATCACGGCTAAAAGTATAGCTGCCAGCGGTATTAGCCGGAGTATTGATCATACCTGTTTGCAACAGGGTTTCCCAACCTTTTTGGCCTGATAAACCACCTTTAGCCAGCAAACCATTATTCCAGGTATTGCGTACATAGGTGTAATAGTCTTTAACTGGATTTTCGGCCCATACTAATAAGCTATGCTCAGCCTGGCGGGTGTTATAAACCGGGTTAATAGTTGGTTGTATAACAGTATAGTAGCCTTCAACTGCGTTAGCATCACCCCATGACTCCAGGTAATGGTGATTTGGCGCCACTACATTTGATAGCTGGGCGGTTTCATCATCATGGTCAGAGAATGATAACTTTAAACGCACTTTGCTAAGCGCATCTTTAAATTCTTTTCCTTTAAAGTAATCGTAAGCAGGGTTAACATTTAAGAATAATGCTGCTGCTACCTCACCACGACCTAATTCATGTACAAATTCAACAAACTCAGCGTCGTTACCGGCGTATTGTTTTGATGGGTTGTCCAGATCAATAGTAGTACCGTAGCTGCCTAATAGAGAGTTGATAGCGTTAACCAAAACCTGTGTAGCAACATCATTTGAACCTGCAACTACTAAAGCTTTTCCTTTAGCGGCAACCAACTCCTTAGCCACTATAGTTATGGCGTTATCAACAGATTTGTTAGCTAATTTTTTTGAACCAGGTAAAGTAGTACCTGAAATAGCATTGTAAAGGCTGATGATCGCGATACCTTCTTCAGATGGTTTGATCGGGAAACGGTTATCGGCATTAGTACCGGTTAAGCTCATTCCACTTTCAAACTGGATGTGGCGCGACATCTTTTTGCTTTCAAGCGATTTATTGTTACGGTTTGATACGTACTGGCGGGTAAACTCCTCGCCTGATATCCAGGTGCCTAAAAAGTCGGCGCCAAAGCTTACAATTACATCAGCCTTATCAAAATTATAGTGAGGCAATACCGCTTTGCCAAAACTGTTTTGGTTAGCCTGTATAATACCTGTATAAGATACCGCGTCGTAAGTGATATGTTTAGCAGTTGGGTATTGCTTAATAAAATCGGCAATAACCGCTAATGTTGATGGGCTGTGGATAGTTGATGTTACTAAACGGATATTTTTACCGGCAGCTTTAATAGCAGCAAGCTCTTTTATCACGAAAGCATCAACCTCTGACCATCCGGCATCGCTGCCATTTAGTTTTGGATCTTTTAAACGGGTTACATCATACAGGTCCAGAACCGAAGCCTGGGCCTGCGCGCTTAAACCGCCTTTTGCAAAAACATCATTCGGGTTACCTTCTACTTTAATAGGGCGACCTTCACGTGTTTTAACCAATATAGCCTGTCCCTCATAAGTTGAAGAATAGTAGTTGGCTACACCAGGTGTAACCTCTTCAGGTTTTATAAGGTAAGGGATTGATTTATGTACCGGCACGCGTTGACAAGCAGCCAGGGTAACAGCACCAACACCAAATCCAAGCGCCTTTAAAAAGTCGCGACGTGGAGTTTTAGCCGATAAACCATCACCGCTAAGTATTTCCTCAATTGGAATCGGCTCGGCAAATTCGTTTTTATTTTTCTCAACAAATTCTGGTGTTCTGTCTAGTTCTTCTAAACCTTTCCAGTATTTTTTATTGTTGTCCATTTAAGCTATATAAACTGTAATGCAAAAATTCTTATTTATTAATAGTGACATTTACCGCACTCGATACCACCTAATACTGCGGCAGTAACTTTCTCGCCCTTCTTGATCTTGTCATGAGCAGCAAGTATGCTATCATAGTAAGCGTTTCCTTTACCGTTAACTTCGGTACGTTTGTGGCACTGTATACACCATTTCATTGTTAATGGTGAGTACTGATAAACCTCTTTCATGGTTTCAACCGGACCATGGCAGCTTTGACATTTAATACCACCAACCTTTACGTGTTGTGAGTGATTAAAGTAAGCCAGATCTGGCAGGTTATGAACACGTATCCATTGGATTGGTTTAGCTTGTGTGCTATCGTACTTCATGGTTTTAGGATCATATCCTAAAGCATCATATATTTTATGAATCTCTGGCGACTCGGTTTTAACAACCTTGTGGCAGTTCATACATACGTTTAATGATGGTATGGAAGCATTTTTTGATTTGTATGCGCCTGAGTGGCAGTACTGGCAATCAATTTTCATGGTGCCTGCATGTAACTCATGCGAATATTTGATTGGCTGTACCGGCTGGTAACCTGTGTGCACGTTAGTGTTCCACAAAGTAACCCATCCCCAGCTGCCCATAGCAATGGTACCGCATACCAGGATAAAGAATACCAATTTCTTGTTTTTCAATACCCTTTTAATGAATTCTTTTTTCTTATCAACGGTTTCTTCACCGCCTTCACCTTCGTCTTCAATTACAACACCTTTACCTTTTAACAGCAGGCGCTCTAAAGTAGCCACTACCCTGTTTAATACCAGGATAACGATAAACGCGATGATGATAACTGCAACTAAGCCCCAAATAACCATACTGCTAGGACCAGCGTCTGCCGCTGCAGCACCTGTTCCAGCAGCTGCTTTTGGTGCAGCCTGCATAGTTTTCCATTCGGTGCGCACATAGGTTAAAACATTACCTACATCACCGTCAGAAAGCTCGGTAAACACCGTCATGCCTGCCTGGTTAAACTTGTTGTAGATCGCTAAAGCCTTTGGGTTTTTAGCTGCGATCAGGGCCTGGTTGTTCTGAATCCATTGCACCAGATACTTGTCGTCCGTTTCTTCAGTAAGTTGCGGACCCAACGCAGGGCCAATTAATTGCTGGTCGATCTTATGACAGGTAGTACATTTGGATTTGAATATTGCTTCGCCTTTAGCCGCATCGGTTTGTGCGTAAGCATTAGAAAAACCCCAAAAAGCAAACCCGGCAATCAGTAGAACCGACCTTGAGAATTGTTTAAAAATCAATGAGAAACTTCTCATAAAGTGTATTTATGCTAAATAGTTTTTATATTAATGTTTGAAACCGCAATTAGATGTATGCTTTCCATCTGATTATTTCAGGCACAAAAGTAAAATTTATTACAGTATCGCTGACACATAAATGACAGTAACCTATAATTTATAATCGTTCTAAATAAATCCAAAAAGCCCTTTCAACAACACAGGAGGGCTTTTTGGTCGATAATGCGATTTTTTTGATCAACGATTGCATTATCGTATTATGAAAATTTTAAATTATTGTTTTAATATCCAGGCAAATATCAATGGTGCAACAATGGTTGCATCGCTCTCTACAATAAACTTAGGGGTGTGTATATCCAGCTTACCCCAGGTAATTTTTTCGTTTGGTACAGCGCCTGAATAGGACCCGTATGATGTTGTTGAATCAGATATCTGGCAAAAATAGCTCCAGAACGGAACATCATGCATCTCCATATCCTGGTAAAGCATAGGCACCACACATATCGGGAAGTCGCCGGCTATACCGCCACCTATCTGGAAAAAGCCAATTCCTTTGCCCGATGAGTTTTTGGTATACCAGTCGGCAAGCCAGGCCATATACTCAATACCACTTTTCATGGTGGATGCCTTCAGCTCACCTTTGATCAGGTACGAAGCAAATATATTACCCATGGTACTGTCTTCCCATCCGGGTACAACAATAGGCAGATTTTTTTCGGCAGCAGCCAGCATCCATGAATTTTTAGGATCAATTTCATAATACTGCTCCAGCTCGCCGCTTAGTAATATTTTGTACATGTACTCATGCGGAAAATAACGCTCACCAGCGTTATCAGCATCTTTCCATATTTTGTGGATATGTTTTTGCAAACGACGGAAAGCCTCTTCCTCAGGGATACAAGTATCGGTAACACGGTTGTAGTGGTTTTCGAGCAGGTCCCACTCTTCCTGTGGACTCAGGTCGCGGTAATTAGGAACTCTTTTGTAGTGCGAGTGCGCTACCAGGTTCATAATATCCTCTTCCAGGTTGGCACCTGTGCAGGAGATGATGGCAATTTTATCCTGGCGGATCATCTCGGCCAGCGAAATACCCAGCTCTGCCGTACTCATGGCACCGGCAAGGGTTACCATCATTTTACCGCCTTCGTCAAGGTGTGTTTCATATCCTTTCGCGGCATCCATTAATGCTGCTGAATTAAAGTGCAGATAGTTTTTTTCAATAAACTGCGAAATGGGTCCTCTTGTGATGCTCATAGTATGTCAATAAAATTCGGCACAAAAGTAGGGATTTTTACGATGTGCGGATGATAGATGTGCAGATTTCAAATGTGCAGATGTGCAAATGATTTTGTCTGAACCAGGATTAAACAGATTTTTAGGATTTAGGGATTTGAAATGCAATTATTAAAATTCTGGTTCAGACAAGCAAAATCATAGTAGTCCAAAAAATCTGTTTAATCCTGGTTCAGACAAAAAATCCTAATAATCCCAAAATCCGATAAATCCTGGTTCAGATAAAAAAATCATCTGCACATCTGAAATCTACACATTTGCACATCTAAAATCTGCACATTTGCACATCTGAATACATCTATGAAAAAAACAATAACCACCCTACTTATATTTATTTGCGTTCAAACCGCCTTTTCGCAAACGCAATTGCTACCAAAGTTTATCCGGAAAATGTATTTTGATAAGGATACCACAAAAAAAAGCAGCTTTGTTATTTTACCCGTACTAAGTTCGGCACCCGAAACCGGGCTTGAAGCAGGCGGGGCCGGTTTATATTCTTTTTATACCGATACAGCAAGCCGCTATACCCGGGTATCCAACATTTTTGGCTACGCCACCTTAACCACCAAAGGGCAAAGCAGGCTAAGCTTAAGCACCAGTTACTGGACACCGCAAAATAAATATCATATTACAGGCGGTGTAGGCTATATCAATTTTCCATTTGATTTTTATGGTATTGGCAATAATACACTTAAAGCTAACACCGACCGCATTGGTCAGAAACGACTAAAGGTTAATTTTGCCGCCGAAACAAAGGTGGCTGATAATTTTTATGTGGGCCTTGTTGCCGGCGGGGATCATTATAGCTTTAGCGATGGCCGGCCCAACAGTATTTTTTATACTGATCCGCAGGTGCAGTTCAGGCATGGGGGTACCAGCGTATATATAGGTCCAAGTCTTATTTTTGACAGCCGTAACAATAATACATACACTACCCGCGGCGCATTGATCACCAGCTCGCTGCAGTTAATCAAAGGTATATCTGGCCTTGATTATAAGGGCGGCTTTTTTAATATTGAATACAGCCAGTTTTTCTTGCTGACTAAAAAGCTGGTACTCGGGATAGATATACAAGACCAGAGCCTGGTTGGCGGCCAATCGCCGTTTTATTTGATGCCAACTATGGGTAATGACGAAATTATGCGGGGATATTACAATGGTCGCTACCGCGACCGTAACCTGCTGGTTGGTCAAACCGAACTACGTTACCGCCTGACCGAACGTATTGGCGTGGTTGGTTTTGTAGGCACCGGCGAGGTTTTTAACAAAACCTTCACCTTTGCCGAACTAAAACCAAATTATGGCGGCGGTCTGCGTTACTTTTTTGATATAGAAAAAGGCCTCAGCATACGTGCCGATTACGGCATAGGCCAAAAAGTTGCCGGCGAAGCCAGGCAAAGCGGTTTTTATGTAGGATTAGGGCAATCGTTTTAAGGAGTTGTGCGTTTGACGTGATATGTTAATACCAACGGTATAAACTTGCCCGTAACATGATTGAATAAAATTAAAACCATATGTCATCGCGAGCGTAGCGTGGCAATCTCATGCTATACAGGGCCTTGCATAGTTCGCGATTGCTTCGTCATTCCTCCTCGCAATGACATACTGGTGATATCTTCGGAATAATACCTTGTGCTTATTCCATTAAGCTTTTTTAGAACAAGAGGGAATGAAAGTGGTGACAGTGCTTTGCCAGTAGGACTAAACACTCAAACACTTGATTACCAAGCGTTCATTAGTGTTCATGAACGTTCACGGGTGTAAATATGAACACTTACAGACAGGCATAACACAAAAAGCCCCTGATCCGTCAGTTGACGAGCAAGGGCTTAATTTGAGATCCGGAACAGAACAATGGTTATCCTGTTTCCTGGCTCTTATTTCTTGTATCTAATCAATATCTGATCAAAAATTCTTCCTTTACTCTGCCCGATTTAAAGAACACCAGGCCTATCCAAAATAAATCAACCGTTACCGTTACCTGCGGATGTGCCTTGATCTGTGCCCAGGCCTCCTTCATACCTTCGCTCCAGTAAATATCATCAAATATCAGGATGGTATCCTCATGTACTTTGGGCAGGCACCATTCAAAATATTTCAACGTAGCATCTTTCTGATGATTGCCATCAACAAATACAAAGTCAAGCTGGTAAAGGCTTTTAATTACCGCCGGTAGGTTGCTGTCAAAGTTTCCTGTTATCAGTTCCACTTCTCTAAAACCGGCCTGCTCAAATGTTTCACGGGCTATCCCGGCTGTTTGCGGACAGCCCTCCAGTGTATAAACATGGGCGTTGGGAGCAGCATTTTGCAGGTAAAGCGTGGTAACACCCAGGCAAGTGCCCAGTTCAATAATATTGCGGGGTTTAAAATGTGCAGCCAGCCGGTACAGCAGTTGTGCCAGCTTGGGTTGCTTTAGGGCGTTGGCGGCAATGTCCCCTACCCTCTTTCGCTTGTTATTGTTTAGCAGCGAGCCTGCGCCAAGATCGGTTATGGTAATTACGCGGTCATCGGCAAGTAAATTTTTGCGGATATCTTCTATCTCATGATATACTTTTTGGTCGGCATAATTATAGATAGTGCTGTCAACCAGCTTATAAACGAACGGAGAGTGTAGGCCATGCCTGTTTTTTGCCCTGAAGCGGTGCCACAGGTAATCCTTAACGAACCTAAAATTTAACATCGCTGTAAAAATAAATAAAGGTTTAGTAATTTAGCATTATAGCGTATGATTAATCCGACAGAAGTAAACTCTTTAATCCGCTTACTTGACGATCCTGATAGTGAGATATTTGAGCACGTACATGAAAAGCTATTATCGTACGGTGTTGAGGCCGTTGCCTATCTGGAAACCGCGTTTGAGCAGGCTTTTGATGCCATACAGCAGGAACGTATTGCCAACCTGGTACATGAAATTCAATTCGGAACCCTAAAAAACGATCTTAAACTTTGGCACCAGAGCGGCGCTTTCGACCTGCTGCAGGGCATACTGATCATTAACCGCTACCAATACCCTGACCTTGACGAACAAAAGATCATTAACCAGTTAGAAGCCATAAAACGCGATATCTGGATACAGATGATGCATGAGGCCAGCCCTAAAGAGCAGATAAAACTAATTAACCACGTATTATACAATATATATGGCTTTAGCGGCAATACCTCCAACCATCTCGACCCTCAAAACAGCTATTTGAGTCAGGTGCTCGAAACTAAAAAGGGCAACCAACCCTCCCTGGCTATTATCTACTCCATCATTGCCCAAAAACTGGATATCCCGGTTTACGGCGTAAACCTGCCCCAACATTTTATTTTAGCCTATTTAGACGAAAGCCAGCAAAGTGAATTTGAAGGTGGCGTACTGTTTTACATCAACGCCTTTAACAAAGGTTTTATATTTGGCCGCCGCGATGTGGATATGTTTTTAAAACAGCTCAGTTTAAAATACGATAAACAGTTTTATGAGCCTTGCTCCAACAACGAGATCATAAAAAGGGTGCTCCGCAACCTGATCAGCGCCTATGAAAACCTGGGGTCAGCCGAAAAGGTTAATGAGATGAATGAACTATTGGCGATATTGGAGTAAGCCCCCCTACCTCCACCAACTGGCGGAGGCGTTTTTGAAAACAAGAATTATTATTTTGTCTTAACCGCAAAAGTCTCCATGCTCATACCTTCAGATTTAGATGATATTATTACCCCCCGGCTTATACTTCGCCTGATGAATAGTGAAGTTATTGAAGTATGCTTGTCAAAAAACCTGCAGACCGCTGAACAATTACTTGGGGTTCAGATCTCAAAAGAGTTGCTTGATCATGCCACTAGTTTCAGCTACAATAAGCGACAACTGGAAAATGATCCGGATTATATGCCCTGGTCGGCCCGGGCCATTATTTTACCCCAGGAACAGGTAATGATTGGCATGATACGTTTTCACACTCGCCCCGATCCGGAATATTTGCATGATTTCGTTCGCGACGCTGTAGAGATCGGTTACTTTATTTTCAGCGAATACAGAAGATTGAATTACGCGACCGAGGCAGCAAAAGCCGTGATGATCTGGGCACAACATCAATTTGGTGTACATAAATTTATAGCCTCTGTATCGCCAAACAATACTCCCTCGCTTAAACTAATAGCCAATTTAGGTTTTACAAAAATTGGTGAAGCAATGGACGAGGTAGATGGTATGGAGCATGTTTTTTTGCATGAAGCCCAATAAGTAATCGGGTTTAAGAAATGACGGTCGTATCTTCTGATGAATTATACCTTGAAATAAAACCATTTCTAAATACATAAAAAGCGAAAGTGAGGTTTATTAAAATTATAATAGAAGTTCTAAAATAAAAATAGGGAAACCATGCTTCTTCATAAATTAGCATAACACTTGTAACATAAAATAAGAACTCGGCAAAGAGGTCTATTATCACCAATTTCTTTACGGTAATATTTACATCAAATATTTCAAAAAACCTTAGCCAAAAAACCTTAGCGTTAATCTCAAGCCACCAATTAATGTATAATATACCAATATAAAAAAAATGGGAACAAAAACTTCCAACGATTGCCCACATAGGTAATCAATCAGTGGGCATCCGATCCATCTGTACAAAATGTATATGAAAAAGAATATGCCTGTATAAATAACTTTTGTTCTGAAAAAACAAGCCTTGAAAGCTTTAAATTTATCCATTCTTTAATTTCCATTAGCTTATGGTTGGTGTTTTCACCCCACCATTTATTGCATAATTGACGATCAGGATTTTTGATCTTATTGTTTCAGATCGGCATTTAAAACTTCAATGATTTCTCCATTTCCTATTATCCTCGGGCCCTCCCGAAAGTCGAAGCAAAGACCCGGATATAGTTTTTTCTCAAAAGGTTGGGTTGATATAATAGTTATTTCAGCAAGAACCTCTTCTCCCGGATAAACTATTTCCCGATCGAGAAATTTTTGCTGACCGGAGGTCTGCATGTCACTGAAGGCAAACTTAACCTGTGGTCTGTAACCAGAAAATGCAGGGGTTGATCTTCCTCCGGCTTCTTTAGTAAGATACCTCAATTTAGCATTGAAGTCGGGGGTACTTTTCATTAAATACAGTTACTTCCCCTTCAAAAACCCATTCTCATCCAGCCAATTGGTGGCCCAATCAAACCATTTGTCTTTGTTTTTGGGATTGTTTAAGCCAAAGCCGTGGCCACCTTCCTGGAATACGTGCAGTTCGCCTTTTACTCTATATTTAACCAAAGCATCATAAAACATGATACTGTTTTGTACTGGTACAGTTTTATCATCCTGGGCATGCACCAAAAAGGTGGGAGGAGTATTGGCCCTAACCTGTAATTCATTCGAATATAACTCAACCTGCACTGTTGATGGAGATACACCGATCAGGTTTTTTCTTGAGCCCGTATGAGCAAACCGATCAGTAAAGGTTATAACCGGATAAATGAGCATCATAAAATCGGGACGCAAGCTAATATTTTCTTTATTTTCAATCACCGGTTTATCAAAATGTGTCCCGACAGTTGAGGCCAGGTGCCCTCCTGCCGAAAAACCGATGATACCTATTTTATTAGGATCGATACCCCATTCTGCGGCGCGCTTACGAACCATTTGTATAGCAGTTTGTGCATCCTGCAGTGGCCCGATAGCTTTATCCGGCATAATATCATCACTGGGCAGACGGTATTTTAACACAAAGGCGGTAACCCCTATTTTATTAAACTCCTGAGCAATGGCCGTACCTTCATGAGCCGAAGCCAGAACAGCATATCCACCACCGGGACAAACTATTATCGCTGTTCCATTGGCCTTCCCTTTAGCTGGTAAATACGGTGTAATTGTGGGTTGACTCACCTTGGTGATATGAAAGTTACTATCTGTTCGCTCTACATAAGGGACAAGTGCGGTTTTTGAATTAGGCACCCCATTTGGATATAAAGGAACGGGCTTTTCCTGGCTGTTGGCGATAGTTGCTGAGATAATCAAAACAAAGACTGATAAAATGATTTTCATATTTTTAAGGTATAGTACTGGTTAAACCAAAACTACAATATTTTAAACCTTAAACAAAAACGGTGCTATCATAACTGAAAGCACCGTTTTTGTTTAACTTAATAGAGAATGTCATGCAGTCCGCCGTTTGGTGGATCAGCATTCCATATGCAAAGTAAAATTGCAGGTTGTGCAACCGGCATGTGGGATCCCGATCCGCCAAACGGCGGACGGGATGACTGGTATGTATTTTCCTTTCACTTAGTTTTTAGGGCCGCCAAATTCCATCAGGTATGCTTTTAAAAACTCATTAAGCTCACCATCCAACACGGCGGCTGCGTTTGATGTTTCATGATCTGTACGCAGGTCTTTTACCAGTTTATACGGGTGCAGTACATAGTTACGGATCTGCGATCCCCATTCTATTTTCTTTTTGTTGCCCTCAATGGTATTGGTTATTTCCAATCGTTTACGCATCTCAATTTCATACAATTGCGATTTCAGTAAACGGATAGCGTTATCCTTATTTTGAAGTTGCGAGCGCGATTCCTGGTTTTTAATAATGATACCAGATGGTTTGTGGTATAAACGCACCGCAGTTTCTACCTTGTTTACGTTTTGCCCACCAGCCCCACCTGAGCGGAAGGTTTCAAACTCAATATCCGCAGGGTTTATATCAATCTCAATGGTATCATCAACCAATGGATAAACATATACCGATGCAAACGAGGTATGGCGCTTGGCATTGGCATCAAAAGGTGATACCCGTACCAGGCGGTGAACACCGTTCTCGCCCTTTAAATAACCATAAGCAAAATCGCCCTCCAGCTGCAGGGTTACAGTTTTAACACCGGCTACGTCGCCTGGCTGGTAATCCTGCTCAGTAACTTTATAGCCATTTTTTTCGCCCCACATAATGTACATACGCATCAGCATGCCCGCCCAGTCGCAACTTTCGGTACCACCGGCGCCTGCAGTAATTTGCAGCACGGCATGAAACTGGTCTTCCTCGGCCGAGAGCATGTTTTTAAACTCCAGCTCTTCTACTGCTTTGATGGTTGCATTATATTGCTCCAGCATTTCGGCCTCGGTAGCATCACCTCCCTGGTAAAATTCAAACAATACACCGGTATCTTCAATTACCGATAATACTTTCTGATATTCATCAGTCCATACTTTTTTTGTTTTGATGGAGGCAAGCACTTTTTCAGCCTCTTTTGGATGATCCCAAAAATGCGGACCAACAGTAATATCCTGTTCTATTTGTAATTGATCAAGCTTCTTGTCGATGTCAAAGATGCCTCCTCAGGGAAGCTGCTCTATCCCTTAAATCCTGAATCTGTTCTTTAGTCATTTGGCAAATATATACAATTTGATAATCGGCTTAAATAAAAAGGCCTCCAAATTGTTTTATCAATCTGCAGGCCTTATTCAAGGTAGACTATATATTTTTAAGCAACCATTAGTTTGTTAACCAGCAAACTCAGGTCGGCACGGTTACCATTTAGTTTGGTTAGCATATTGGTTAAACCAAATTCCTTGATCTGTTCGCTTTTTGATGCTTTTACCAGCTCCTGCATAACCGGGGGTATCAGGGCGTTTGCTGTTGCCAGTGCTTGTGTAGGCTCAATATGATAAAAAGTGTTTAAACGATTGGCAAAACGGTTAACGATACTCGAAACTAATGAATGATTGTAAATACCCGACGATTGAAAGTACTTTACCAGTTCTTTCAACTTGCCATTTTCCATCTGGCCTTTTAAAACCTCAATAATTGAACTTGAGGCTTCTATCATCACTGCATCGTGGTGTTTTGCAGGAATTAAAGGGTTGTTAACAACAGCCGTCCCGGCGTTATTTTTTACAAGCAAAAAAAGTTTCTCAAACATAACTTCCTCTATTTTACTTAAAATTTACAAATTGATGATAAATCATGCATTTGATTACCAACAAGACAAATATATCAAATAATCATTTGAAATATCAAAACAATTGTCAAATATTTTTAAAATTATCGTAATTTTCAAGTGTAAAACAAACACTATGTAAATGGTGTTTAAATAACACTAACAATTGTTAGTTTTGAATTTAATATTCACCTAACAATTAACTTGTTACTTTTGTAAAAAACCACTCAATTATGCTGCCAAATATCGATTTTACCACCACCCAGAGTTATAAATATTTAACAGACCATTACATTGATATTGTATCAACAAGCCTGAAAGAGCTTTTTGATGCTGATAATCAACGATTTAAAAAATTCTCCATTCAGTTTGAGGACATTTTACTGGATTATTCCAAGAACCGTATTAATGAGCAAACCCTTGCTTTACTGATACAGTTAGCTAAGGAATGTTCAGTAAATAAGGCAATTGAAGCCATGTTTGCAGGCGAAAGGATCAATGTTACAGAAGATCGCCCAGTACTGCACATTGCCCTGCGTAACCGCAGCAACAAACCAATTTACGTTGATGGCAAAGATGTAATGCCCGATGTAAATAAAGTACTTGACCATATGAAGGATTTTAGCCATGCCATTATATCAGGTGCATGGAAAGGTTATACCGGCAAACCTATCACCGATGTGGTTAACATCGGTATTGGCGGTTCAGATCTTGGCCCGGTAATGGTTACCGAGGCGCTAAAGGCCTACAAGAACCACCTGACCATGCATTTTGTAAGTAATGTTGACGGAACGCATATTGCCGAAACATTAAAAGTGGTTGATCCGGAAACAACCCTTTTCCTGATCGCATCAAAAACATTTACCACGCAGGAAACCATGAGCAACGCTCACAGCGCACGCGACTGGTTTTTAGCTGCCGGTGCCAAAGAGGCTGATGTGGCCAAACACTTTGCGGCCTTATCAACCAATGCTGCCGCCGTAGAAAAATTTGGCATCGACATTAAAAACATGTTTGAGTTTTGGGATTGGGTTGGTGGCCGCTATTCATTATGGAGCGCCATTGGTCTTTCAATAGCCCTAAGCATAGGTTTTGATAACTTTGTTGAACTACTGGAAGGTGCTCATGCTGCTGACGAACATTTCCGTACTGCCGAGTTTGAGCAGAATATCCCGGTTACACTTGCCCTGATCGGTATCTGGTACAACAACTTTTTTGAATCTGAAACCAATGCCATATTACCATATGATCAATACATGCACCGCTTTGCTGCGTATTTTCAACAAGGAGATATGGAAAGCAACGGTAAACATGTTGACCGTAATGGCCAGGAGGTTGATTATTCAACCGGCCCGATCATTTGGGGCGAGCCTGGCACCAATGGTCAGCACGCTTTTTACCAGCTGATTCACCAGGGCACCAAACTGATTCCTTGTGACTTTATAGCCCCGGCACAATCACACAACCCGCTTGGTGAACACCACAACATGCTGCTATCAAACTTCTTCGCCCAAACCGAGGCATTGATGAACGGTAAAACAGAGGAAGAAGTGATAGCTGAGCTGAAAGCCGCCGGTAAATCAGACGCTGAGATAGCTAAGATAGCGCCATTTAAAGTATTTGAAGGCAATCGCCCTACTAACTCGTTCCTGCTTAAAAAGATAACTCCGCGCAGCTTAGGTTCGCTGATAGCTATGTACGAGCATAAAATATTTGTACAGGGCATTATCTGGAACATATACAGCTTTGACCAATGGGGTGTTGAACTGGGCAAGCAACTGGCCGGTAAAATATTACCTGAGCTAAAAGATA
Organism: Mucilaginibacter sp.; assembly: GCA_030445275.1. Lineage (GTDB taxonomy): Bacteria > Bacteroidota > Bacteroidia > Sphingobacteriales > Sphingobacteriaceae > Mucilaginibacter. The sequence continues at coordinate 13,810 of JAUCSE010000041.1, read as the reverse complement.
ACAATGAGATCAGCAGCCACGATTCATCAACCAACGGTTTGATCAATCAGTATAAGGCCTGGAGGTAAGCCCCCTGGCCCCTAAAGGGGGAGCTTTTGATTCGCATATTCATTAACCGAAAAAGCCTGCAATTGCAGGCTTTTCTATTTTAAATTATTTTGTTGTCAGGACTATCAATTCCCCCGTCAATTGACGGGAGTTAGGGGGACAATCTTTATCTGGTACAAATGCGGCCACTTTTTGCCGGTTACAAACAAACGCTTGGTAGCAGCATCATAGGCTATGCCATTGAGTACATCCGCATTGGGGTTTCTACTTGCCTCCGGGTATAAATTACTCAGATCAATCTTTTGCAATACAGCACCAGTTTTAGGGTTAATTACCAGTAAATCATCTTTTTGGTAAACATTAGCATACAGCTTACCATCAATATATTCCAATTCGTTTACGGAATCTACCTTGGCTTTATTGTCATAAACATCAATGTAGCCTTTTTGCTGATAGGTATCCTTATCCAGGAACCAGATACGGTTGGTACTATCGTCCATATATAATTTTTTTCCATCAAAGCACATACCCCAGCCTTCTACACCTACGTTGTTGGCAAAAGTGCTTAGCAACTTCAGGTTACTTTTATCATACACAAAACCCACCTTTTCCCTGTAAGTAAGCTGAACAACCTTATTACCGACTACCGATAAGCCTTCACCAAAATATTTATCTTCAAGCTTAGTCTGTTGTAATATTTTACCCGTTTGCAGATCAACTTTCCTAATTGTGGAGTGGCCGGTATCACCCGTACTTTCGTACAGAACCCTATCTGCATATTGTAGCCCTTCGGTGTAGGCACTGGTATCATGAGGAAATACTTTTTCAACCTTATAGGTCAATAATTCAGGTGCTCTGGCGGCCAGCAAAATAATGTTGGTAGTTACCTCCTGATCTTTACCACCGGCGTACACTTTCGCGGTAATCACTTTTATACCCAGCGGAATAGTATCTGTTTTGATGCTGATATCGGCCGAGTCTTTAGCCACTCCCAATTTCAGGGCATCCAGCATATATACGATAGAATCAGGCTTACTATCGGCAGGCAAGCTCACTTTAACCTTTACTTCATCGCCAGATTTGTAGGAGGTACCGGCCTCTGGACTGATGGTATAATCAGTGCCGCTATCTTTTGGTTTATTATTACAGCTGCAGCCAAATGCCAGTAAAGCACAAGCGGCAAAAAGACCTTTAATTTTATTATTCATAGTATTTAAGTAGCCGATGGCCAAAACGCATCTTCAATATGGTTTAGTATATAATTTTTATCCCTGTCAAACAAAATAGCAATAATATCAAAACGCACATCGTCCTGGTGGTTCATGAGGTAAATATATTCATCTGCCGCCTGGGCCAGTAATTTTTGTTTAGGGGCATCTACAAAATCTTCAGGCTCGCCAAAAGCATTGCCTGTACGGGTTTTAACTTCGGTAAATATAATAACCTTGTCTTTATATGCAATAAGGTCTATTTCGGCTTTGCCATGGGTCCAGTTCTCGTCCAGTATTTCGTAACCGGCTTTTTCCAGGTGATTTTTGGCTAAGGTTTCGCCGGTGCGGCCCAGTTCTAGATGTTGGGCCATTATTTGATAATTACCGACCCCAGAAAATCGGAGATCGTTTTTTCAACCTTTTTCATGCGGATGTACTGATTAAGCAGTATTTCCTGGTCGGCTTCAGTATCAGCTTTCTGCAATTCATTGCGTAAATTATCCAGTATTTTGCCCACTTTATGCTTTTTTAGGTGAAAAATAGCACCTAAAATGGTCGCTTTCATGTTACTTTGCTCATCATTTACCAGTATTTTGTGCATTTCATACCAGTTTTCGCTCAAAGTATATTTGGTAGCCAGCATGGTTACCGTAAGGTCAACAATGCCTTTATCCTTATGATGTATAAAATGCGTTTCATCAGGCAGTACCCCATTTTCAACTTCCTGCCGGTAAATTTCTGTAAACATTTTACAGGTATCATGTTCAAAGGTAACATCACCCAATTCGGCTATCATGAACGGACCGATATAGGTGTTGGCAATGCCATCCCAATCAATCATTTTATTGCCGTATAATAATAACAGTCTGATAATTTCTTTTTCCTGGCTGCTTTCATCCTTAGCCTCCTTTACCTCGGGCTCATCAAAAAAGTTGGGTTCGTCAGGCGGGGGGCCAAATCTTGAATTTTGGTTTTGCTGCTGCTGGCCATCCTTTTTGGCCTTGGCCTGGCGCATTTTATTCAACTCAGATAGCAGGGAGCGCTCATCAATCTGTAATAGATAGCTGCACTCTTTAATGAATACCGATGCTTTGATAGAGTCGGGTATCTTGGCAATGCTCTCCACGATCTCGCGAATGATCTCGGCTTTTTTTATCGGATCGTTACCGGCATCTTTTAAAAGCAGATTGGCTTTATACAGGATAAAATCTTTTTTGCTTTCCTCAATGTGCTTTTTGAACGCGTTGGTACCTACCAGGCGTACATAAGAGTCGGGATCGTGTCCGTCAGGGAACGAAACAACTTTTACATTGAGCCCTGCTTCCAATATCATATCCAATCCGCGCAGGGATGCTTTGATACCTGCCGCATCGCCGTCATACAAAATGGTGATATTTTGAGTAAACCGACTGATCAGCCTGATCTGCTCAGATGTTAGGGATGTACCTGATGATGCCACCACATTTTCGATACCCGCCTGGTGAACAGACAGCACATCGGCATAACCCTCCACCAAATAACAATTATCTTCCTCGCGGATAGCTTTCTTGGCAAAATACAGGCCATAAAGCACATTTGACTTATGGTAGATCTCCGACTCGGGCGAGTTTACATATTTGGGTACATTCTTATCCTTTTTAAGCGTACGCCCGCCAAAGGCAATCACCCGGCCTGTAAAACTATGTATCGGGAACATTACCCGACCACGGTAACGGTCATATAAAGTACCATTATCGCGCTTAACGGATAGGCCGCTTTCTTCTAAAAATTGTTGTTGGTAGCCCTCTTTGATGGCGGTGCCAGTAAAGGCTTCCCATTGATCGGGTGAGTAACCCAGTTCGAACTTTTTAATGGTTTCAGTGCTGAAACCACGTTCCTTAAAATAACTCAGACCAATGCTTTTACCCTCGTCTGTATACAACAAACTTTCATGAAAAAACTTAGCGGCAAAAGCCGTAACAATCATGAGGCTTTCCCGGCGCTGATCTTCTTCGCGGTTTTCGGGAGCCTCAACGGTTTCCTCTACCTCGATGCCGTACTTTTTGGCCAGCCATTTTAATGCTTCGGGATAAGAAAACTTTTCCAGTTCCATTAAAAAGGTAACTGCCGAGCCACCTTTACCCGTAGAAAAATCCTTAAAGATGCCTTTTGCAGGTGATACCGTAAACGATGGGGTACGCTCATTGGCAAACGGCGACAGGCCCACATAGTTGGCCCCACGTTTTTTTAACTGCACAAATTCCCCTATCACCTCCACAATATCGGTGGCTTCCATTATACGGTCGATGGTAGATTTAATGATCATGTGCTAATGCAAATGTAGGGCAAATCATCAATTGATAACAACAATCGTTAATATACAATTTTATTTAATTGATTGTGATGGCTTTAAAAATGTTATGGCAATTCCGGCAAGTATAATTACACTCCCAATTATTTCTTTCAGCTGCAAAGCCTCGTGCAATAAAAGTACCGCCATAAAACCGGCAATAACCGTTTGCCCAAGCAAGGCTATAGATACCTTGGTTCCTTCCAAAAACTTGAGCGAGTAGTTGATCGTTATCCAACCGGTTAACTGGCAAAGCAGGCTCATACCTAAAAAACATAGCCAGGCATTTAAAGAGAAATCGATTATGTTATTACCTTGCCAGGTACTGATCAGCAACAGGAATACACTTGCCGCCAGCATATTATAAAACATAAACGACAGGGTACTTATGCGCTGTAAAATATTGTTGGTGATCACAATGTAAATAGAGTATAACAAGCTGGCTAAAAGAGCCAGAACAATACCAATATTAAATTGCAGGTGAATAATATTTTGATATCCTACCAAAACAATCATGCCGGCTATCGCAACACCCGTACCAATCCAAAATAATAGTCCCGATCTTTTACGAAATACAAAAAAGCTGATCAGTCCCACCCAAACAGGCGCCAGGTTAGCCAGTAGCGTTGATACCGTGGCGCTGATATGTCCTAACGAAATATTCCACACCGTAATATCCGATGCAAAAATAAGTCCGCCTAACATAGCGGTTAACAAATCCGTACGATTTATTTTAAGATTCACCTTTGCCAGGCAATAGGATGCCAGTACCAGCCAGGCTAAAAATACCCGGTAAAAAGCGGCTGTAACAGGGGGTACACCGGCAAGCTTTACAAATATTGGCGAAAACGATATACACAAAATGCCAATAACCAGGCTTACTTTAGGGTTCATGAGGAATAAGAGGATAAGCAGCAAACTTAAGCAAATGGGCTTTTAATAAATATTTAATTGGTAATTTGTATTGTATGTATCAAAAACATTTTCTTTTACGTAATATTAAAAAAAACCTATCACCATGAAAAAACTATACTTTACCTTACTCCTGCTTCCTGTCTTACTAAATAGCGCATGCAAAAAGACTGTTTATTGCTGCGTATTACCTAAAGTTCCCAACTATATTTCCGCATTAAAGAACAATGCCAAATGGAATGCCCCTTCACAAATATATAAAACACCAACTGCTACTGATACCGTAATATTAAGCGGACATATTGGTGAAGAAACTTTGAATATTACGCTTAAAAGAACAGCATCAAATAGTTACAACCTAATTGATGCAACCTATTTCATCACTATTGGGCAAGATGCCCTGGGCAGCCAATATAATTTAGATAAATCAAAAGCCAATGTTTTTTCATCTCCCATAAATACCGATAGTAAAATTATTGAAGGTACATTCTCCTTATACTTTAAACGTTTTTACAGTATGCCAACAAATGCAGTTGCAGATACGCTTAGCTTTAAAAGTGGCATTTTTAAAGCAACGTGGCAATAAAATAGCTTTGTACCGCACTGCTTGGTTATATAAATAATTGTATTTTTGCGGCTCTAAAATAAATATATTATATGAGCCAGCGAGTAAAGATCAAAGCATTGCTGCAGAGCCAGCAAACCGATGTGGATGTAACAGTAAAAGGATGGGTGCGTGCATTCCGTTCTAATCGTTTTATTGCTTTGAATGATGGCTCAACCAATAATAACATTCAAATTGTTGTTGACTTTGAAAATACCGACCCTGCCCTGTTAAAACGCATAACTGTTGGCGCTGCTTTAAGCGTTGCCGGTAAACTGGTGGCTTCACAAGGCAAAGGTCAAACTGTTGAAGTTATAGCAACTGATATTGAAATTCTGGGCGACAGCGACCCTGACAAATATCCTATCCAACCCAAAAAACACAGTCTGGAGTTTTTAAGGGAGAATGCCCACCTGCGTTTCCGTACCAGTACTTTCGGGGCAATATTCCGGGTGCGCAACACACTGGCATTCGCGGTACACCAGTTTTTTCAGGAGCGTGGTTTTATTTACCTGCATACACCAGTTATTACACAATCTGATGCTGAGGGTGCAGGTGAGGCTTTCCACGTAACTAATTTCGACCTGACCAACATCCCTAAAACAGATACAGGCGAGGTTGATTTTAAACAAGACTTTTTTGGCGCAGCCACCAACCTTACCGTATCCGGGCAGCTGGAAGGCGAACTTGGCGCTATGGCATTGAGCGATGTATACACCTTTGGCCCCACCTTCCGTGCCGAAAACTCCAACACTACCCGCCACCTGGCCGAGTTTTGGATGATAGAGCCCGAAGTAGCCTTTAACGATCTGACAGATAACATGGACCTTGCCGAGGACATGCTTAAATATGTGATCAAATACGCGTTGGATAAAAACGCCGAGGATATTGAGTTTTTAACCCAACGCCTGGAGGAAGAGGAAAAACAAAAGCCGCAGAACGAACGCTCTGAAATGAGTCTGCTCGAAAAGCTGCAGTTTTGTTTAAATCATGATTTTGAGCGTCTTACTTATACGGAAGCTATCGAGATCCTAAAGGAATCGACCCCAAACAAAAAGAAAAAGTTTGTTTATCCTATTGAAGGTTGGGGAACCGATCTGCAATCAGAACATGAGCGTTACCTGGTAGAGAAACACTTTAAAAAACCGGTTATCCTGACTGATTATCCAAAAGAGATCAAAGCATTTTACATGCGCCAAAACGACGACGGCAAAACTGTTGGCGCTATGGATATCCTGTTCCCGGGTATTGGTGAGATTATAGGCGGGTCAGCACGTGAAGAGCGTTTGGATAAACTGGAACAACGTATGGACGAAATGGGTATCCCTAAAGATGAATTGTGGTGGTACCTGGATACCCGCCGTTTTGGTTCTTGTCCGCATGCAGGTTTTGGTTTGGGTTTTGAGCGCCTGGTACTATTTGTAACCGGCATGGGTAATATCCGCGATGTGATCCCTTTCCCAAGATTCCCGAAAAATGCGGAGTTTTAATTGGTGATTTATAAAAAGTCTGTTATTGTGAGGAGCCCCCTCTAAATCTCCCCCAAAGAGGGGAGACTTTTCAAAATATTCTAAAGCCCTCTCCTTTGGAAAGGGTTGGGTGAGGCTCTAAAACAACAATGACATAAATTAATAAGCTAAGCCTATATGCCCTTAATTGAATTAGCTACGCACATCAATGCCCCCATAGGCCAATGTTTTGACCTCGCCAGGAGCATTGATGTGCATGTAGCTTCAACCCGGCATACTGGCGAAACGGCTATAGCAGGCCGCACCAGCGGGCTAATTGAATTGGGCGAATCCGTTACCTGGCGGGCCAAGCACTTGGGCGTATGGCAAACGCTTACCTCAAAGATCACCGAAATGGAGTACCCTAACTTTTTTACCGACGAAATGGTTCAGGGCGCATTCAAGAATTTCAGACACGAGCATTACTTTTATGTCATAAAAGATCAGACGCTGATGAAGGATATTTTCAGGTTCGAATCGCCGATGGGCACCATCCTTGATGTGCTTTTTTTAAAAAGATACATGACCCTGCTTTTAAAAAAACGCAATAGGGTAATCAAAGAAATTGCAGAAGCTCCCCAGTCCCCGCCAGCTGGCGGAGAGTAAGGCAAACGGGGTATTTAACAGATAAGTTCCCCCCTTGGGGAGAGGCGCGATAGATTGTGTAGTGGCTGGGAAGGGTTTGTTCATGATACTGGTAGCATAAACCCCTCCCTACACCCTCCCGTTGGGCTACTGAGTGTACATAAGTTTAAGAAAAAGTTGGACTTTTACGGGATGACGGAAGCAATCCATTCTAACCCTGATTTTGAAGGAGTCTTTGGAGACAAGCGAATAGGAAAGCGCGCAACACAGGTATTGCGAAAACTAACCACAGGACGTAGTCGTAGTTTGCGTGAAATTACAGAAGATGAAGCTGAGCAGCGTAGCATTTATCGGTTATTTAATAATGAGAGTTTTAGTGAATCCGGGATAGTAAAAAGTATCACAGGTCGTTGTAAGGATTTAAGCTTAGGGCGGCATTTATTATGTATACAGGATACTACTGAATTTAACTTTTCGTCGAAACGAGGGCGGATAAAGTCAAAAAGTGGCTTAGGAACTACTTCAAGAGAAGATATCCTGGGATTTATGTTGCATACCAGTTTGGTAGTTGATGCTGACAGAAGTCATGCTTTGGGTTATTCATCCATTAAAGTATGGGAAAGGCCGGCGGATACACCGAAGAAATTAGAGCGTGATTACCAGCATCTACCCATCAAAGAAAAGGAGTCTTACAAATGGATAGAATCCGCTATTCAAAGTAAGGATTTATTGAAACAAGCAAACATGATAACGATCGTTGCAGATAGGGAAAGTGATATTTATGATTTGTTTGGGGTAGTTAAAAAAGACAAAGTACACCTGCTTATTCGTTCCAATCATGACCGGCAGATAAAGGGGAAACTAAAGCTAAGCACTTGCCTGAACGGGTTGCCTGTAATGTATAATTACAATCTGTCTGTTACTGGCGATATTAGGCAAAATGCTACTAAGCGTATTGCCGAAATGGGATTAAAGTGGACCAGGGTTGAGTTATTAAAGCCCGTTTCCTGCAGGGATGAAGTGCTTTCAAAAACCCAGGAAGTATAGGTAGTGGAGGCGATTGAACAAGACAGGAAGAAAGGTATTCACTGGAGGATATTGACCACACATGAAGTAAATACAGCAGAACAAGCTTTGCAGATCATCTGTTGGTATAAGGAACGGTGGCATATTGAACAGATCCACCGATTATTGAAAACGGATGGGTTTAAGATCGAAAGGTCACAATTGGAACAAGGGTGGGCTATTCGTAAACTAACTTTGCTGGCGATGATGGCAAGTCTTCGAATATTGCAGATGATGCTTGCTTATTTAGATGATAATGAGCAATCTATAGATGAAGTATTTGACGAACAGGAGCAAAAATGTTTGCAAATGATAGGTAAAAAGATGGATGGAGCAACTGAAAAACGAAAGAACCCGGCTAAAGTGAATACATTGAAATGGGCAACATGGATAATTGCACGAATGGCCGCTTGGAAAGGATATGCATCACAGAGAAAACCAGGCCCAATTGTTTTACAAAAAGGCCTGGCTAAATTCTATAGCGTATATCAAGGGTGGTTGCTCTTTCAAAATTTGAATTAAAAAGATGTGTACACACAGTAGCCCAACGGGAGGGAATTTGAACTTCGCAGCATTAGTATGGCTTATAGTTTACTCTCAAGCGTCTTACACTCCCGCCAGTTCAAGCGTCCTTCGCTTGAACTTATACGAGAGTAAGCGTCCACGCTTACTTTTAATAGGCATTAAGCGTGGATGCTTAACGCAGGGCATGTTCAAGCGAAAGACGCTTGAACATGCGATCCTGGGATAAGGCTCCATACTGTAACATTTCAACATCTTTTTAAATTATTTTGAATGGTTCTAAATAAATTCCGTTTATTTGCGCAATTTAGAATCGTTCTTAGAACCATTCAAGATAGATATATAAAAACAGTCGCCTGCACGATTTGATAACGTTAATTACACGCTTAACTAAAACATGATCTGGAAAAAAGTTAAATCCATAGCCGGGTGGCTGCATTTGTGGACTGGTTTGGTTACGGGCATTGTGGTGGTCATTGTTTCGGTTACAGGCTGTATACAGGTATTTGATGAAGAGTTGTTTGATGTTTTTCATCATGACCTGGTTAAGGTTGAAGTAGCCGGTGCGCCAAAACCGGTTACTGAGTTAATGGCCATAGCTCAAAAAGCTGTTGGCGAAAAAAAGAAGATCACCAGTATTAAAGTAGGCGAGGCAGAAGATAGCTATATATTCACGGCCAATAAGCCGGCTAAACCCGAGGAAACCGGGATTACCTACTTTAGCCAGTTTAAGTATAACGATGATGTTTACGTAAATCCATACACGGGCAAGGTTTTGGCTATTATTGATAGTCGTTATGAGTTTTTTAATGTGGTTGAGCAACTGCACCGTCAGCTGCTATTGGTTAAACCGGTAGGTACCATAATAGTAGGGTCATGTGTTTTATTGTTCCTACTGATGATGGTAACTGGTTTCATCATCTGGCTGCCCAAAAACCTGAAACAGCTAAAACAAAGCATCAGTATTAAATGGAACGCCAAATGGAAACGCGTAAACTATGACATGCACAGCAGCTTTGGCTTTTGGGTATTACCGGTAGCCATGATTATTGCTATAACCGGATTAACCTGGGCATTTAAATGGTGGGAGAATGGTATTTATAGCCTGATGGGCTCAAAAGGACGACCATCCATTGAGCGTAAAGCGCCCGTAATTACCACTGCCGATACTACCGGTAAAAAATTGAATATAGCATTTGCCAACCTGCAACAGGAGCTGAAGGGCAACTATACCGGTATTACTTTAACACTGCCCAAGAAAAAGGAGAAAGTGGTTATGGCCATAGTTTATCCAAAATATAAAACCGATAACTGGTACAACATCAGCTATTACTACCTGGATATGCGTACCGGAAAGCTTTTTGACAAGCTGCTGCAATCGCAAAAATCGTTGGCCCTTAAATGGCGAAACTCCAATAAACAAATTCATACCGGCAGGTTGTTTGGCTGGCCCACCCAGGTTCTGGCATTTTTGGCCAGTTTACTTTGTGCCACGCTGCCCGTTACCGGCTTTTTAATATGGTGGGGCAAACGGAAAAAAGGTAATAAGAAAAGTAAAAAACCGGTTGTTAAGCAGGTGAAGCCCGCCATACCCAAGTTAAAAGAAACAGTCTGATAATATTGGGGCGATAATTTATTTTTAATTTTCAGAAGGCCTTTGATACAAATACCCATAAATTGGCCATAGTAAATGAAGGACATCCCAGTACATCAGTTAAAGGAGCGGGTAAGCTCTGGTATGGAGATAATGCGGTTTACACCCGGCGATATTCCTTATGAAACGGATACCCTGGGCGCTCATCGCGATGATCATTATATTTTCTTTGTGATTGAAGAAGGTACTGCATCGCTCATGATCGATTTTCATCAGCTGTCTTTTTCCGGAGCATCACTTTACTATATATTACCCGGGCAGGTGCATCATCGTATCCACAACAAGGTAGCTTATGGTTGGTTTATCGCTATTGATTCGCTGTTAATAGCGCCCGACTATAGAAGCATATTTGAAAGCCAGTTGGTTTTGCAACAACCTTTTTTATTAAATGATGTGCTCCTGCGGCAATGTCAGGAAGTACTGTGCCTGCTGCAGGAAAAATACTCAGAGGATAATTCAAGTCCTTTTTATTTACAGGTGGTACACTCGCTGCTGCAAGCGTTTGTAGGTATAGCAGCAAATTGTTTCAGCGAATTCAGTACCCCGCAGTTAATGGTGTCGAGGCCGGTGCAACTGGCGCTTCGGTTTAAAAAACTACTGCCCGATAATATCCGTCAGGTTAAAAGTCCTTCGGCTTATGCCTCTATGCTGCATGTCTCAGAAACCTATTTAAATGAGGCCTTAAAAAAAGTAACCGGCTTTTCGGTAAGTTACTGGATACAGCAGGAAATAATGCTTGAAGCCAAACGCTTGCTGTATTACAGCCAGCTGAATGTAAAGGAAATTGCCCATTCGCTGGGATATTGTGACCATACCTATTTTTCGCGGTTATTTAAAAAAGCAGAAGGTACCACACCCTTGCTATTTCGCGCCAGCTACCGTAAATAGTCCAATCATTACCCCAAGGTTGCCATTGATTTAGGCCTCAATAGCTTGTTTCTTTGTATTATCAAAATACTACACATGAAAACATCCACTTTTAAAAGGCTTAAAGAAAGAGCTGCAAAGCTGTTTGAACACCGGTTACAAACGGGGAGGGTGCTGGAGGTAAGGGTATGGGAACCATCAACACTTATTGAGATTGATCTGCACCTGCCTTTTGCCGATATAACACAATGGAACGAAATTCCCTACATCAAATTCAGGGTTGACGATCTTATTTTCAGGGACTACACCCCATCAGGCTGGGATGCCGAAACCCGCACCTGCACCATTTATATTGACGCGGCACATAACGGCCCCGGTAGTAAATGGGCACGGCAGCTAAAAAGGAATGATACCATTAGCTACCTCAAAATAGGTACAACAAATCATAGCCCGGTGGCTACATCGGCCGTGGTGGCGCTGGGCGACGAAAGCAGCATGGGCCATTTGCTGGCATTACAAAAAATGGTACTGCCACACACCCGTTTTTCGGGCGGTTTGCTGATTGGTAATGAGCGCCACCGTATGCTTTTTCACGAATATTTTTGGTCGCCATTGGAGCCTGTTGAGCGCAAGGATGTTTTTGGTCATCATAGTTTGATGGAGTGGGTGCTTGAGCAGCATTACAGTTTAGAGAATACGGTTTTTTACCTGGTAGGTAATAATACCATGGTGTCGCAACTGCGTAAACTGCTCAAGTACCAGGGATATCCATCGGGGCAAATTAAAGTACAGGGCTTTTGGTCGTAGTTAATGAAGGCTGATTGATCTTATGATAGGTGATATAAGAAACAGCCAGAATCACCAGAATAACAAGCGGCATTATACGGTTAGATATAGCATCGCCAGATAGAGTATGTGCTATAGATGCCGAGATAAAGGTGAATAAAAAGCCGGCGTAAGCCCACTCTTTTACTCTTGCTACACCCGGCATCAATAAAAAAATAGCCCCGAGCAGTTTGGCTATGGCCAGTTCAATCCTGAAATAATCCGGGTAGCCCAGGTGTTTAAAACCGGCTGCTACGGTAGGCTGCGTTAAATAGGCGTAAGTGGAAAATAGCATCATTAACGTTACTATGCCTGTGGTTATCCAATAAGTGATTTTTAATGCTTTCATTTTTCTTTTTTCTGCAAACTTAACTACCTTTACTATTAAAAAGATACTACTATCCCAAAGGATAGTGGTATCCTTTGGGATAGCGATCAGGAAAAAATGGAAGCTCAGGCAGAACAAATACAACACACCTCCGAAGCATGCACTGTAGCCGTTGGCGCGGTAAGAGATGCCCTTTATGTATTAAATGGTAAATGGAAACTACCCCTCATCGCGGCGCTATCCAATGGCCCTCAACGCTTTAATGATATACAGCGCGCCCTGGTTGAGATCACTCCCAAAATACTGTCCAAAGAGTTAAGGGAGCTGGAATTAAATGAATTTGTAGTGCGCAGGGTTTTTTCTACAACGCCGGTTACAATTACCTACGAGCTTACTCCTTACAGCCAATCATTGGAACCTGTTGTAGGGGAATTGAAAAAATGGGGCCTGCAGCACCGCCAAAGGATTGTAGCCAGCAGAAAGGCTTCGTAACTATAAATGATAGTGTTTCAGTTTGAACTGATGGCATTTTTATAATTAAATTTAAAACATCAATATGCCATCAGAACTAAATAAGAACGTGAATGGAAACACCAAGCTATTTAGATAAATTTCAAAAAAGTGTTGACCACTTTAACATGGAACAGTTTAGCCAGAAAAAGCTGGAATGTAAGGTGGGAGTATGGCTCCAGTCAGTGGCACTAAAAATCCAGAAAAAGTCCTGGATTAACGCCTCTCGCACGGCAAGGCCATTTGAGGAATCGATCTTCTTTTCGGTTTGGTTAAGTGATGAGTTAATACAGAGTGGTAAATTATATTATAACACACATGCTTTAAAATTAAGAGAGCTGATAGGCTATTCCATCAAAAGCAGGGAATTTGCCGATGCTTTCAGGACAAGATTCAAGCCTTTTGAAAAAAGATGGCCAAATGTCAGTGTAAATTTTGGCCCCTTAACCTTAATGGAGGGCTGGGTTACCCTTGACAACGAAAATCTGGAAGCTATCATCATGGATCTTGCCTACAAGTTTCTGGAAATAGAATTCATCATTGATGATCTGCTGAAGGAAAGGAAAAAGAACGCCCGGTAAAGCCCCCTTTGTACAAGACTTACGCCAAAAGAAGAAAATTCTAAATGTCATTTCGACGAACGGCGATGGACAAAGTGGTGGGTGAGGAGAAATCTTATACTCAATGCTGTCCATAATAGCATATTGTATAAGATTTTTCGCTATCGCTCAAGAGATAGTTTCTCCTCGTACCTCGTTCGATTTCTATGATTTAAGCAACTACTTTCTGATAATTTTTTTCATAGGGTCTATTTTGATTAACGCAGGCGAATATTCGTAGGA